>NZ_KB898174.1:0-191124 GCF_000377465.1 Thioalkalivibrio sp. ALE30
GAAGCGAAACCAGAAGACACGTCCCCTGGGGGTAACGTAGGGGTGACCGCTTTGTACCAAACTGTGTACCAACACCTTTCGACTCCTTCAAAGAGTCCGTAAGATGCTGATCCAGAGGCTAAAAACTAAAGTGGGAGCCGGCCATAAGCCGGGTTCTGTCGTGGACAGTCATTCATCTGGGACGTCCGTCACCGGACGCCTCGTGCAGCCTACCCGGGTGCGATGCGGGCCACACCATGCACCCCTATTTGGCCTTGCTCCGGACGGGGTTTACCCTGCCACGAACTGTTACCAGTCGCGCGGTGCGCTCTTACCGCACCATTTCACCCTTACCTGTGCCCGAAGGCCATCGGCGGTGTATTTTCTGCGGCACTTTCCGTCGGCTCGCGCCGCCCAGGTGTTACCTGGCGTCCTGCCCTGTGGAGCCCGGACTTTCCTCCACATCCGAGGATGCAGCGACTGCCCGGCCGACTCCCGCGCTCCTTGTACGCCGCCCCGCCCCGGAACGCAAGGCTTTTCAGGGGCCTGGCCGCCGACGCCCCCCTTTTGTTCACCACGAAGCACACGAAGGCACGAAGAAGGGCAAGGTCAAAAGCAATGACAGGAAGGCTGGAAGGATAGAAGGGCGTTACTGCTGGCAGGATTGGCCGGACACTCATTGCTACACCGTCCGAGCCCAGTGGGTTCAACCCGCATTCATTCCTTCAAACCTTCGCGACTTCCTGTGAAGCCCTTCAAACCTTCGCGACTTCCTGTGAAGCGCCCTTGACCTTGCCCTTCTTCGTGCCTTCGTGTGCTTCGTGGTGAAAACCAAGCCTTAGCTTTGGGCGTCCTTGAGGGCCAGGGCGCGGGCGTAGACGCGGTTGCGTGGCAGGTCGGTGGCATCGGAGAGCAGGCGCGCGGCACGCTTGAGGGGGAGCTCCTGCAGTAGCGCGGCGAGCAGGCGCTCGTGTTCGGCCGCCAGCGGCTCGTCGGCCTCGCCGCCGGTTTCCGGGGCCGGCGCCGCCCCCAGGATCAGGACAAACTCGCCGCGGGTGCGGTTGGCATCCGCATCCAGCCAGGCCGGGAGGTCCGCAGCGACGCCCCGGTAGTGCTCCTCGAACTGCTTGGTCAGCTCGCGCGCCAGGAATACCTCGCGCTCGGGCGCCAGTCCGGCAAGGTCCCCGGCCGCAGCCCGGATACGATGAGACGACTCGAACACGATCGTCGTAACCGGCTGGGCCAGCAGCACCTCCAGCTGCCGCCGACGCGCCCCGGCCGCGTGCGGCAGAAAGCCCTCGAAACAGAACCGGTCGGATGGCAACCCCGCCACGGCCAGCGCCGCCAGCGGGGCGCTGGGGCCCGGAACGGCCCGCACCGGCGCGCCCACCTCCCGCGCCGCGCGCACCAGACGGAAGCCGGGATCGGACACCAGCGGCGTGCCCGCATCCGAGACCAGGGCCACCGACTCCCCCGCCTGCAATGCCTCGAGCAGCGCCGGGATTCGCTCGGCCTCGTTGTGCTCGTGCAGGCTGACCAGCGGCGTATGCACACCCAGGTGGGCCAGCAGTCCGGCGCTGTGTCGCGTATCCTCCGCGGCAATGCGCTGCACCCGGGCCAGGATCTCGCCCGCACGCGGGCTCATGTCGCCGAGATTACCAATCGGCGTGGCCACGACCCACAACGTGCCCCAGTTCGTTGACACGGCCTGATGCGCTTTCAATACTGACTCCTCATTCGCCAGGGAAACCTCGTGACCACCATCGTGCCCCGACCCCTTCATCGCGCAGGACACGCCCGGCCCCTGTCCCGCCTTGCCCTGTTGCTGCTGGCCTCGGCCATTGTGGTCGGGTGCGCCACGCCGCGCCCGGACCCGGAGCCGGCCCCGGAACCCGAACCCCGCGCGGACCTGGCCGAACTCCCGCCGGAGGTCCGCGCCAGCCTGCTGCTGAGCGAGGCGCGTTCGCGCCCGGAACCGGAGACCATCCGGGGTGCGATCGAAGCCGTCCTGGCACTGGACCCGGCGACGCCGGATCAGCTGGAGCGGGCCGACACCCTCTGGGCCGAGCTGCCCGACGCCGAACGGGACTCCCAGGCCGGCCGCCTGCTGGGCGCGCGCCTGGCGGCGGCCCAGCGCGACTGGGACCTGGCCCGAGAGCGTCTCGGAGCGGACGATCCGGACGATCCGACGCGTTCACCGGAGGTCTATCGTGAAGGCCTGTCGCTCCACGCCCGGCTGCTGGAACACGAAGGCCAATGGTATCAGGCCCTGGACGCCCGCCTGCGCCTGGATGGGCTCCTGATCATGGAGCCGGATCTGCACAGCGAGAACCAGCAGCGCCTGTGGGGTCTGCTCGCGGCCCTGCGCCCGGCCCAGCGCGAACGAGTGATCGGCAACCACCCGCCGGATGGCGATGCCTGGGTCAGCCTGTTCCGGTTGCTGCGCGGCGCCGACACGCAGGACGCGGCACGCCAGGCCGCGGGCCAGTGGCGGGAACGCCATCCCTCGCACCCGGCCAACAGCCTGCTGCCGGAGCTGCTGGCGTCCCATCCCCTGACACCGGACGCACCGGGCGACACTCTGGTGCTCCTGCCCCTGTCGGGCGATCTCGGCGAACTCGGCAATGCGGTCCTGGACGGCATCACCCGCGCCTACTACGCAGAGGGGGCCAGCAACGGGCGCCTGATCGTTCGCGACACTCGCGGGGAGCCGGATGCCGCGGCCGCGCTCTACCGGCGCGGCGTGGAATCGGGCGTCGCGCGCATCATCGGCCCACTGCGGCGCGAATCGGTTCAGCAGGTCGCAACCAGCGATCAGGCCGTTCCATCCGTGCTGCTGAACCGGGCCGGCACCATTGCCCACGAAGCGATGACCACGCTGGCTCTGAACCCGGAAGAGGACGCCCGGGCCGTGGCCGATCGCGCCGCGCGCGCCGGCTGGCTGCATCCGCTTGTGATCCTGCCGGAGGGGGCCTTCGGCGATCGCGTGGCGAGCGCCTACCAGGCGACGCTCGCCGAGGACGATCGACGCCCGCGCGACGTGATCCGGGTCCAGCCCACTGCGGGCGAACTGAACGCCACCATTGGCAATGCCCTGGGGATCCCGCAAAGCGAATCCCGCATTCGCGAGGTGGCGCGCCGGACCGGACTGGAACTGGAGGCGGACCCGCAGGTACGTGCCGATGTGGACCATCTGTTCATCGCCGGGTCGGCCCCGCAGGTGCGGCGTATCGTGCCGCACGTGCACTTTCACCGCGCGAGCCACCTGCCGATGATGGCGACCGCCCATGTCTATTCGGGCCGTCCGGATGCCAATCGCGATGCCGACTTGAACGGAATCGTGTTTCCCGACGCGCCGCGCCTGTTCGACCGAGTCCACCCGCTTGACGAAGAGGCAGACGCCGGCGACGAGGCACTGCCTCGCTTTGTCGCCCTGGGGATGGACGCGCTGCGCCTGAGCCTGCGCCAGGAAGCGGTGCGCAGCGCCCCGCATCACCAGCTGGTCGGCGCCACCGGGACCTGGGGCCTGAACCCGTTCAATCATGAATGGGTGCGGGAGCCGGCCTGGGCGCGCTTCGAGCGCGGCGAACCCCGGCGCATCGACCTCCCCGCCGGAGGCTCCTGAGTGTTTCGCCCGGGCGTCTCGGGACAGGCCGCCGAGGACCGGGCCGCCGCCTACCTCGAGACCCGCGGCCTGGAGATCCGGGCTCGCAACGTCCGCCGCCCGTATGGCGAGCTCGACCTCGTCGCCCAGGAGGGTGACACGCTCGTGCTGGTGGAGGTACGCAAACGCAGCCACCCCGGGTTCGGGGGCGGCGCGGAGAGCATCGACCGGCGCAAGCAGGCGCGCCTGCTACGGGTCGCCGAGGCCTATTTACAGGAGCGTGCCTGGAACGGGCCGGTGCGTTTCGATGTCATGACTCTGGATGGTCGCGACCGGATCGACTGGCTGCAGGACGCCATCCAGGCACCCACCGATTAAGCCCACCCCATGACTCCACTGGCCCGCGAACTGGAACAACTGCTGGCACCCGGCGACCGGTTGCTCGATCCGGCGGACTGCTGGACGTATGGCGCGGACAACTCGAAGCTCCACGCGGTCCCGGACGCGGTGGCCTTCCCGCGCGACGCGGATACCGTGCGCGAGCTGGTACGGCTGTGCCGGCGGCTGGGCGTTGCACTCACCTGCCGGGGGCGCGGGACGGGCACCACGGGCGCCGCGGTGCCGGACCACGGGGGGCTGGTGGTGTCCTTCGAGCACATGAACCGCATCCTCGAGGTGGACCCGGACAATCGCTGGCTGATCGCGGAACCCGGCGTCACCAACGGCGAGATCCAGCAGGCCGCGGGACGCCACGGCTTTTTCTGGCCACCGGATCCGACCAGCAGCGCCTACTGCACCCTGGGCGGCAACCTGGCGTACAACTCCGCGGGGCCGCATGCGGTGAAGTACGGCACCCCGCGGGACAACACCCTGGGCCTCGCCGGCGTGGCCGGCACCGGAGAGGCCTTTCGCACCGGGGTCCACACCACCAAGGGTGTCGTGGGTTACGACCTCACCCGGCTGCTGATCGGCTCCGAGGGCACGCTGGCCGTGATCACGGAGGCCACGCTGCGCCTCACCCCCAGGCCGGAGGCGACCCGCCTGATCCAGGCGGTATATCGCAATGTCGGCGACGCTGCCCGCGCCGTCTCGCGCCTGATGGCCCGAGCGGAAGTCCCCTCGGCGCTGGAATTCATGGACCACTCCGCCATTGCCATGATTCGCGACTATGATCCGGACTGCCCCCTGCCCGCGGGCGCCGGCGCCATCCTGATGATCGAAACGGATGGCACCGAGGCCGGTATCGACGCCACCACCGCCGGCGTGCGCACCGCGGCCGAGGGCCCCGGTTGCCTCGAGACCCACAGCGCCGACACCCCCGAGGCGGCACAGGCCCTGTGGGCCGTACGCAAGGCCCTGTCCCCGGCGCTGCGGACGGTGGCGCCGAAGAAGATCAACGAGGACGTGGTCGTGCCGGTCTCGCGCATCCCCGAGCTGATCGCGGGCCTGGACCGCCTGGCCACGGAGCATGCGATCAAGATCGTGAATTTCGGCCATGCCGGCAACGGCAACATCCACGTGAACCTGCTGGTCAACCCGGACGATCCGCAGGAGCTGGCGGCGGCCGAACGGTGCCTGGACGGGGTCTTTACGCTGGTCCTCGCGCTCGGCGGCACCCTGTCCGGCGAACACGGCATCGGGCTGGTCAAGCGGCCCTATGTGGCGCGTGAGCTGGACCCGGTGGCACTGGGGCTGATGGCGGGCATCAAGCGCGAGTTCGATCCCGACAACATCCTCAACCCCGGCAAGGCACCCGGCCCGGCCTGAGGCTACGCCCCCTTCGTCCGGCACACATCCCCGGAAAAGAAACGGGCCCCATACGGGGCCCTGCGCACTACTTGACGACCTTTAGCGACGGCCCCTTGCGCCTGGGCGCCGGGGCATCCTCTCCACCCCCGCCATCACCGGACCCATCCGGCGGCGTACCCGGACCATCGTCCTCGGGGCCGGGCCCCGGCTCACTGCCGAACATCATGCCCTGCCCGTTCTCGCGGGCGTAGACCGCCAGGACCGCCGGCATCGGCACAAACACATCCATCGGGTTGCCGGCGAAGCGGGCCGAGAAGGCCACGGCGTCGTCCCCGATATTCAGGGCCTGTACCGCGGAGGGACCAACGTTCAGGGTGATCTTGCCCTGATCCACAAAGGCCTCGGGCACGACCACGCCCTCGACCGTGGCGTCGACCAGGATATGCGGCGTGAAGCCGTTATCCGTGACCCACTCCCACAGCGCACGGAGCAGATAGGGGCGCGACGAAGTCACAGGCGCAGCTCGCGCTCGGCCTCGGTCAGACTCACCTGGAAAGACTCGCGCTTGCACACACGGTCGGCGTATTCCTGGATCGCCTGCGGCAGCGAGGCCAGGTCGATACCGACCGCCGGAAGCCGCCACATCACGGGCGCGATGGCACAGTCAACGATGGAGAACTCGTCACTCAGGAAGTACGGCTTGAGTTCGAAGATCTCCGCCGAGCTCACCAGGCTCTCGCGCAGGATCTTGCGCGCCTTGGTCAACCCCGAGCCGGAGGCCTTGTAGACCGCGTCCAGCCCCTCGTACCAGTCGCGTTCCACGCGATAAAGCGCCAGCCGCGCGGCCGCCCGCGAAACCGGATCCACCGGCATCAACGGCGGATGCGGAAAACGCTCGTCCAGGTATTCGGTGATGACATGCGTCCCGTACAGGGCCAGATCGCGATCCACCAGGGTCGGGACCTCGTTGTACGGATTCAGATCGGAGAGATCCTCGGGCAGCTCGTCCGGCCCGAGATTCACGACATCCACGGCGATGTCCTTCTCCGCAAGGATGATGCGCACCCGGTGGCAGCGCACACAGTCGTGAGCAGAAAACAGGGTCATAACGGAACGACGGTTGGCGACCAGCGCCATGGCTTTCTCCCTAGCCCGGCCAGGCACGAGGCCACGCCGGGCAGACGGTCAATAACACCGGCGCGCGATCATCCTTGATCAGTGCGCCGGCGACGGTTCAGGCCGCCTAGTGTACGTCTTTCCAGTACTCCTTTTTCAAGAAGTAGGCCAGGATCGTGAAGATCCCGAGGAAAATCAGGACGTACAGGCCGATCCGCTGGCGGTCCAGCTGCATCGGCTCGCCCATGTAGGAGAGGTAGGTGACGATGTCGCGCACGGCGCGGTCGTATTCGCTGGGCGTCATGCTACCGGAGCGCACCAACTCGAGACGCTCGTTGCCGTCCTCGTCGACAACCTTCTCCTGCCAGCCCTGGAGCTCCCACAGCACGTGCGGCATGCCGACGTTGCTGAACACGGTATTGTTCGCGCCCAGCGGACGCGACTCATCCACATAGAAGCTCTTCAGGAAGGTGTAGACCCAGTCCTCGCCATGGATGCGGGTGGTCATGGTCAGGTCGGGCGGGACCACGCCGAAGGCCTCTTCGCCGTAGTCGTCGCTCATGGCGTTCTTCATCAGCGAACCCACACCGACCGGATCACCGGCTTCGTCGGTAATGAAGATGAAGTTCTCTTCCATGTGCTGCTCGGTCAGCCCGATATCCCGCGCGACGCGGTTGTAGCGCATGTACTCCGTGGAGTGGCAACCCATGCAGTAGTTCATGAACAGGTTGGCACCGCGCTGCAGCGAGGCCTCATTGGTCACGTCAATATTGGCCTTCTCCAGGTCACCGTCGTACCCGGCCGCCGAGGCGGCCGGGACGGTGAACAGGGCCGCAGCGGCCAGGAACGTAGTTGCAATCAGCGTTTTCATTACGAAGTCACCCTTTCCGGAACGGCACGGTCACGGCCCAGGCCACGCGCGAAGGCGGGGGCCACCATGGTCACGAACAGATACACGGTCGGAATCAGCCAGGACCACATGATCAGACTCGCGTCACTCGGATCGAAACGCAGGATGTCGTAGATCGTGTAGATGCCCACCACCACGGCGAATGCGATCAGGCTGAAGACCGCGGAGCGTTCCTTGCTGAGGAACCACAGCAGGAAGAAGAACGCGAAGTAGACCGTGGAGAAGCGCAGGCTCATCTCGCTCACTTCCGTGGTGGCCTGCTGCAGACCCAGCCAGCCGAGGATCACGAAGGCCACCACGAACACCGCCAGGTTGAACTTGGCCGCGAACGAGCGGTAGCGCATCGACAGTACCGGATTGCGATCCAGCCACGGGATGAAGAACAGCATCACCACCGCAAGGCCCATCGCGACCACGCCGAGGAACGGATCCGGCACGGATCGCAGCACCGAATACATCGAGGTGAAGTACCACACCGGCGGGATGAGATCCGGGGTGACCAGCGGGTCGGCCGGGATCATGTTGTCCGGCTTCAGGAACAGGCCGCCACCGGTCGGGAAGAAGAACATGATCACGGCAAAGACCATCAGGAACACGCCGACACCGACCAGATCCTTCACGGAGTAGTACGGGTGGAACGGGATGCCATCCTTCGGGATGCCGTTCTCGTCCTTGTTTTCCTTGATGTTGATGCCGTCCGGGTTGTTGGAGCCCACTTCGTGCAGCGCAATGATGTGCGCGGCCACCAGCATGATCAGCACCAGCGGCAGGGCAATCACGTGCAGCGCAAAGAAGCGGTTCAGCGTGGCATCGGAGAGCAGGAAGTCACCGCGAATCCAGGTCACCAGATCCGGCCCGATATACGGGATGGTCTGGAACAGGTTCACGATCACCTGCGCGCCCCAGTAGGACATCTGGCCCCACGGCAGCAGGTAGCCGGCGAAGGCCTCGGCCATCAGCACCAGGTAGATCAGCACACCGAAGATCCAGATCAGCTCGCGCGGCTTCTTGTAGGAGCCGTACAGCAGCGCCCGGAACATGTGCAGATAGACGACCACGAAGAACATCGAGGCGCCGGTGGAATGCATGTAGCGGATCAGCCAGCCCCACTCCACGTCGCGCATGATGTACTCGACCGACGCGAACGCGAGTTCCGCATCGGGCTTGTAGAACATGGTCAGGAAGATGCCGGAGACGATCTGGATGACCAGCACCAGCAGCGCCAGGGAGCCGAAGAAATACCAGAAGTTGAAGTTCTTCGGCGCGTAGTACTGCGCCAGATGCTCGTTCCACATCTGGGAGAGCGGGAAGCGGGCATCGACCCAGCCCAGCAGACCGCCCTGGATCTTGGTATCAGGATTGCTGGCCATTTAGATCGCCTCCCCGTCTTCGTCTTCACCAATGACAAGCAAGGTGTCCGTGCGGTACATGTGGCGCGGGATCACCAGGTTGGTCGCCGCCGGCATGTTGCGATACACGCGGCCGGCCAGGTCGAAGCGGGAGCCGTGGCAGCCGCACAGCCAGCCACCCTGCCAGTCGGAACCCATCTCGGGGTCGCCGATCTCCGGGCGGTAGGTGGGCGAGCAGCCCAGATGGGTGCAGATGCCGATCACGACCAGGAACTCGGGATTGCGCGAACGGTGCTCGTTCTGCGCGTATTCCGGCTGCTGGCTCTCGACCTCGGACTCCGGATCACGCAGACGGTCGGTCACCTCGGACAAACCGGCGATCATCTCTTCGGTGCGTCGCACGACCCAGATGGGCTGGCCGCGCCATTCGACGCTGACACGCTGGCCCGGCTCGACAGCGGACACGTCGAACTCGACAGGGGCCCCGGCCGCCTGAGCGCGCGCGCTGGGCTGCAAGGACGCCAGGAACGGGGCCGCGACAGCGGCGACCCCGGCTCCGCCTACGACAGATGTCGCGGCGACGAGGAACCGGCGCCGGCCTCGGTTTACGCCTTGGTTTGCCATGTTTGTCTCTCCAAACAACGTGTTGAAATCGTATTCCCGCAGCCACGCAACCAAGGCGCAGCCTGAACGCGAGGGGCCTTGGCCGCACGCGCGAATACCCATCTGGGCGGGCTGTAAAATCCGATAGAATTCCCGAACACGCTAATAAGGTCAAGTAGATTACTGCCTTAAGACCGAGCATTGCGCTTGGTCACGCGCGTCGAAAACCTACATAACCAACTGATTACAGACGGGCGCGGACGGGGTGTCCGGCACGCCCCCAAAGCGAACAGGCTGCACTGCAATCTCGCACGCAGTCGCGTGCGGGCGGGATCACCCCCGCTCAGGCGGGATTGTCGATCTCGATAAACTGGTGTTCGAGACCGAAGCGCTCCGCGCACCACTGGCCCAGGGCCGGGGCCCCGTAGCGCTCGGTCGCATGATGTCCGGCAGCGAAGTAGTGCACCCCCAGCTCGCGCGCCTCGTGGGTGGTCTGCTCGGAGATCTCGCCACTGATGTAGGCATCCACTCCCTGTGCCGCGGCCTCGGTAAGCAGGGACTGGGCCCCGCCGGTACACCAGGCGATGCGGCGGATGGGATGGTCACCGGCCTCCACGCACAGCGCCTCGCGCCCCAGCACGTTGCTGATATGCGCCTGCATGTCGGGCGCCGACATCACCCGCGCCGGGCTCCCCACCTGGCCGACGCCGTCCTCGCGCAGCACACCGTCGATCGCGAATCCCAGGCGCCCGGCCAACTGGGTGTTGTTGCCAAGCACAGGGTGGGCATCCAGCGGCAGGTGGTAGGCGACCAGGTTGATGTCATGCGCCAGCAGCAGGCGCATGCGCTCGCGCTTCATGCCGGTCACCTCCTGCGGTTCGCCCTTCCAGAAGTACCCGTGGTGCACCAGGATCAGGTCGGCCCCGGCCTCCACCGCCGCCTCCACCAGCGCCAGGGAGGCGGTCACCCCGCTGACGATCCGACGGATCTCGCGGCGCCCCTCCACCTGCAGACCATTCGGGCAGTAATCGCGGAAACGCTCCGGCTCGAGCTCCGCATTCAGTGCCTGCATCAGTTCATCGCGATTGACCACGGCGGGATCCCCTGTTGAACGCTGATTCGGTATATTCGACATATGGTGAATTTCTCTCGCTTTCTGCTGCAAGCCGCGCTGACCGGCATTGCCCTGGCCGTGGTGATCGCGGTGTTCTTCCCCGAGATCCTCGGCCGCGACGAATCCGGCGCCGATCTGCAGGTCGCCGAACCCGTGCCGGCCCCGGGCGCCACGGGTGCGCCGGCCAGCTACGCCGACGGCGTACGCCGCGCCGCACCCGCGGTCGTCAACATCATGACCTCGCGCACCATCGACCGGCCCTCCGGCCTCGGCCTGCATGAATTCTTCGGCCAGCCCCTTCCGCCGGGTGAACAGGAGCAGTCCAGCCTCGGTTCCGGGGTCATCATGACCGAACAGGGGCACATCCTCACCAATCACCACGTGATCGAGGAGGCTGATGCCATTGCCATCATGCTCCCCGGCGGCGAGGCCCACCCCGCCGAGATCATCGGCATCGATCCGGATACCGACCTCGCCGTGCTGCGCGTGCGCGCGCCGGGGCTCGGTGTGGCCACGGTGGGGCACTCCAGCGACCTGCGGGTGGGCGACGTCGTGCTCGCCATCGGCAACCCCTTCGGCGTCGGCCAGACGGTGACCCAGGGGATCGTCTCCGCCACCGGGCGCAACCAGCTCGGGATCAACACCTTCGAGGACTTCATCCAGACCGACGCGGCGATCAATCCGGGCAATTCCGGCGGCGCGCTGATCAATGCGCGCGGCGAGGTCGTCGGCATCAACACCGCGATCTTCTCGCGCTCCGGCGGCTCCCACGGCATCGGCTTCGCGATCCCGGTGGATCTGGCGCGCAGCGTGATGACCGAGATCATCGAACAGGGCTATGTCGCCCGCGGCTGGCTGGGGATCGAGGTCCAGGCGATGAACCGCGAACTGGCCGAATCCTTCGGCCTGGACACGCCGCGCGGCGTGCTGGTCGCCGGCATCCTGCGCGAGGGGCCTGCGGAAGAAGCTGGAATCCGACCGGGGGACATCATCACCCACCTGGACGGCAGCAGCGTGAACACCCCGCGAGAAGCGCTCAACGTGATCGCCCGCACCTCGCCCGGCGCGACCCTGGACATCCGTGTCCAGCGCGAGGGCGAGGACGTCGAACTCGCCGCCACGGTCGCCCAGCGACCCATCTGACGCCGAACCGCTAGCGCCCGCGTCGCCTATCCACCGGCCGGCGAACTGACCGTGGTCAGTACCGCGGTCAGCAGCAGGATCGACCCGACCAGACCGCCCTCCAGCGCGATACTGCGGCGCAGCCGCCCGGGGGCCCCGGGTTCGCCGCGCTCGAACGCCGGCACCAGCCGCCACTTGTTCGCGGCGGCCAGCAGCAGGAGCAATCCGACGATCAGGACCTTGCCGATCAGGAACTGCCCATAGCCCGTGGTGAGCAATGGCGTGACACCGCCCAGCAGCAAGGCCGCCAGCACCACACCGGCCAGCACCAGCAGCCCGACCCCGAACACCGCCACCTGGCCAAAGCGCGCCAGGATGCGCGCGGCATCACGACCCGCCGGCGGGTGCCCCGCCAGGCGATACAGCGGCCACAACGAACCGATCCAGAAGGCCGCAGTCAGCAGATGCAGCACCAGCAGCCCTCCCAGCAGGACGCGCGGCTCGTCCACCGTGTGCCCGACCTGCACGAAGGCGAGCATCACCAGCAATACGCCGGCAAGGCTGAGACCGTAGCCCAGCCCCGGCAGCCGCCGGGCATCCAGCAGGATCGCCTGCACCAGCAACAAACCGCTCACGGCCAGGACCAGCCGGGTTCCCTGCGCCCCCTCGAACACCATGCCGAGCAGCATGGGGTCGAAGGCAGCCGCACCATTGCCACCCCCGAGGAATCCAGCCTGCAGCGGCCACTGGACCAGGGCCAGCACGATCGCGACCCAGGCCGCGACCGCCCCCATGCGGCTGGCCGCCCGGCGATCCGGATCAGGCAGATCCGGAAACGCCAGGCGGAACAGCACCGCCCCGGCCGCCAGCAAGGAACCGGCATAGAACCCGGCCGCCACCAGCATCATGGCGACCGTCCAGGCATCCACATCGGACAGCGCAGACAGCCAGGCCACGGCCTAGTTCTCCACCGTGAAGCGGAAGCTCCCGGACATCATGTGGCCGTCGCGGGCCAGACCGCGCCAGCGCACCTCGTAACGACCCGGTTCCAGGTCGCCGGCCGGGCGCACATGGTACTCCTCGGTCGGATCACTGCCCGGCTCGTTCTCCAGAGACACGCGGCCTTGCGGGCCGATCACGTCGAACTGGGTGATGCGCATCGCGCCATCGAAGTGAATCCCGATCTCCTCCGGGGTGCCCTGCACCGTGGAGCCATCCTCCGGGACCTGTCCCATTTCGCCCTCGTGGGCCAGCAGGGGGCTGGCGAAGGCCAGCAGCAGGGCCGCAAGGGCGGAACGCAGGATATTGCGGTTACCAATCGTCATCATGTAGTCCTCAAGTTGTTCAAGTGCAGTCGTGTCGTGTCAGAGTCCGCCGGCCACAGGCCACCGGGGGCCGCCTTGCGGCGGTCCCGGCGCCCGCGCCGGAGGAAGCTCAGTGGTTGTGGCCTCCGTGGCCGTTATGTCCTCCATGCCCCCCGTGGCCGCCATGGCCTCCATGCCCGCCATGCGCATCGCGGCTGGGGGTCGGGAGCCCGTCGGAATCCGCACCCGCGACCTTGCCGCGGCGCACCGGATTGCCGAAATCCGGATCACTGCTCACGCGGCGGGCGACCTCCCCATCCGGGTGCCAGTACCAGCCGGGATCGCGGAAGTCCCCGGGCTCCAGGTCGTCACGCACCTTGATCAGGGTGAACATGCCGCCCATGCCGATGTTGCCGAACGGCCCCTGGCCCATGCCCATGGCCAGGGTGTTCTCCGGCCCGCGCATGTGGCCACCATCGGTATGGTCCTGGTGATCCGCCATGCCGTGTTCGCCCATGGCCATGTAGCCGGGCAGCAATGTGCGGATCTCCTCCTCCAGACCGGACTGGTCCACGCCCAGGGTGTTGGCGATGCCGTGACCCATCGGGTTCATGGTGTGGTGGGACATGTGGCAATGGAACGCCCAGTCACCCGGTGGCGCCACGAACTCGATATCGCGGGTCTGGCCGACCGCAACGATCTCGGTCGTCTCCTTGCGCCACTGCGCGCGCGGCCAGCGACCGCCATCGGAGCCGGTCACCTCGAACGACACCCCGTGCACATGCATCGGGTGGTTCCACATCGACAGGTTGCCCATGCGGATGCGCACCCGCTCGCCGGTCTTCGCCACCAGCGAGTCGATGGCCGGGAAGACCTTGGAGTTCATCGACCACAGATCGAAGTCGACCATGATCGACGGGTCCGGCGTGCGCGTGCCCGGGTGCAGCCCCCAGTTGTGCAGCAGGATCGCGTAGTCGCGGTCCACCGGCTCGATCTCGCCGTCCTTCGGGTGGATGATGAACATCCCCATCATCCCCATCGCCATCTGCACCATCTCGTCGGCATGCGGGTGGTACATGTGCGTCCCGTGCTGGTTCAGCTCGAACTCGTAGACGAAGGTCTCCCCCGGGTGGATCGGCGGCTGGGTCACGCCCTTCACCCCGTCCATGCCCGAAGGCAGATGGATGCCGTGCCAGTGCACCGAGGTGTACTCCGGCAGGCGGTTGGTCACGTAGATGCGAACCTTGTCGCCCTCCACCGCCTCGATGGTCGGCCCCGGGGTGGTGCCGTTGTAGCCCCAGCACTTGGCCACCGAACCGGGCGCGAACTCGTGCTCGATCTCCTCGGCGACCAGGTGGAACTCCTTCACGCCGTTGTTCATTTCGTACGGCAGGGTCCAGCCGTTCGGCGTATGCACCGGCATGTAGCCCTGTTCGGTGCGTTCGCCGGGCGTCGCATCGCCCTCGTTGTGGTGCTCGTGACCCGTTTCGGCCATCACCCGGGTCAGGGTGGTTGCCGGCAGCATTGCCGCGCCGGCGGCCAGCAGGAAGTTACGCCGTTTCATCAGTGATGCCCTCCGTGACCGTCGTTGCCGTGGTCACCGTGGTCGCCATGGTCATGATCTCCGTGATCTCCGTGATCTCCGTGATCCCCGTGATCCCCGTGATCCCCGTGATCCCCGTGATCCCCGTGATCCCCGTGCTCCCCGTGGTCCCCGTGGTCCCCGTGGTCCCCGTGGTCCCCGTGGCCCCCGTGACCGCCGTGACCGCCGTGACCGCCGTGACCGCCGTGACCGCCATGGTCTCCGTGATCCATCGCGGACGGGTCATGTTCGAGCGCGTCGGTTTCGAGATAGCCCTCGTCACCCGGCGCCCCGCCCGGCAGCTCGCCGGCCACGGTGAAGGCCAGGTCGACCCGGGCCCGCCAGTACTCGCCCAGTGCGGCCACCGCGCGCTGCCAGTCGGCCAGCTCTTCCTGCTTGGTCACGAGCAGGTCGAAGACATCGTCGAACATGAAGTTCACGCGCTCCTGCACGCGCTCCAGCTCGATCTCCCGGGCCGGCAGCAGTTCGTAGCGCTTGGTGCCGAACTTGTCGCGGTGATGGGCCAGGCGGACGAAGTGCTGGTGCACATCGGCGGTGACCGCCTGCTCCAGCCGGGCCCGGCGGGCCTCGCCGTCCTCCAGCCGCGCCTCGGCGCGGGCGATGCCGGCCTGGTTCTGGTTGAAGATCGGCAGGGTGAAGGAGATACCTCCGCCCCACAGGCGGGTGCCGTCCGTCTCGCGCTCGAACTCGATACCGGGCTCGATGTCGCCCAGCCAGCGATAGCGGCGCACCAGGGCCACACCCTCGGTCAGCCCCTCCAGGGCATGATCCAGGGCCCGCAGGTCCAGACGCTGCTCCAGGGCCTGCGCGACCAGGGCATCGCGATCGTCCACACCGGCCAGCGGCAACGGCAGCTTGCCGGGGACCTCCCAGCCATCCACCTGGCCGGGCAGCCCCATCAGGTGGGCCAGGCGCAGACGGGTTTCGCGCTCGCGCTGCCGCGCATCCTCGAGCTTCAGCCGGGCCTCGGCCGCACGGATGCGCAGCTGTGCCCGCTTCAGGTCGGGGATGTTGCCGGCGTCATAGAAGCGCTCGCCCAGCAGCGAGCCGAGATCCGCGGCGCGGGTCTCCAGCGCCTGCACCTGCGCCCGCTGGCGCGCGGCCACCGCGTCATACCAGGCACGCTCGGTGTCCGAGGCCAGGGCCACCATGCCTTCGGCCAGCTGCAGACGTGTGGACTCCCAGTGGGATTCAGCAATGTCCTGACGCGCACTGCGCATCAGCAGGCCGGAAATCCCCCAGGCCAGGCCGACCCCCGTCTCGTTGCCGCCACCGCCCTTGGGGCGCATCACCGACAGCGACAGGGTGGGGTTGGAAAACTGGGCGGCTTCGACCACATCGGCGGCCGTCAGATCCAGCTTGGCGTAGGCCTGCTGCATGCGCGGGTTGCGCCACAGGGCCTGATGAATGGCCTCCTCGAGCGTCAGCTCGCCAGAGGGGCGGGGCATCTCCGACTCGGGCAGGTCGATCCCCTGCACCGAGATGTCCTCCGCCAGGTCGGAGCGATCCAGCTCGGGCGCGGTGACCGCGCAGCCGGCGAGGAACAGCACCGACACGACGGGGAGCAGCAATCGGGTTGCTCGCATCGTGAAAATCTCCTTGATCGGACTTCGATTCCGCATCCCGCGCGAACGCGCGACACGGCCTTGCCATCCGCCAGCACCGGGTGGAAACCGGATAAGCGGACAGCCCCGGCGCTCGCGCCGGTACAGTCAGATCAGGAGAGGATGGGGGGGCGGTACAACGCGGCCGCAGGCGGACCGCTCTGGAAAGAATACAGGCGCATGGCCTGCGTGACCGGGGTCAGCAGGTGCATGCCGGTGATGGACGGCATGCCCTGGCAGTGGCTGCAGGCCGAGCAACTCGCCAGACAGGCGCCATCCAGGCAATCCGCGTGCACGATCACCCCGCTGGCGTCAGAGGAATCGGATGCTTCATGGGCGTGGTCGCCGCCATGCCGAGTATCGGCGGGACCGTCCTGCGCATGGTGATCATGGTGGTCGCCGTGCGCGTGATCATGCGAATGATCATGGTCCGCGTGATCCGCCGCCTTGTCGCCCTGCGACTGGGCCCCGTGCATCGCATGCCCGGCGTGCCCGTCTTCCACACTCGCAACCGCCGCGAGCGCCGGCAGGCCGGCAATCGCCAGCACCAGCATCCAGCACAGCAGTCGGTGGAAGACCCTTTTCACGTCGGCCAAACCTCGTTTGGGGCCATCTCGGCCCAGCAATCGGCGGTCAACATACCACACCCCACACCCTTGGGCGCCATCCCTGTAGGAGGCCAGCCCCCTGGCCGATTGGGACCAGACCAGCGCCCCATCGGCGAGAGGCTCGCCTCCTACAAATCCGGGGCTGGCCCTGTTGGCGCCAGCCCCCGGGGCAATCGGAGCCGTTCCTGCACCCCATCGGCCAGGGGGCTGGCCTCCTACGCGAGCGCGCGCTCGATCACGTCGCGCAGGTCGCGCGACAATTCGAGCGCGGCGAGGCGTTCGAGTTCCGCCCGCATCTGTTCGCCGCGAACGCTGTCCACCTTCTGCCAGCGGGTCAGCGGCTGGGCCAGGCGCGCGGCGGTCTGCGGGTTCATCGCGTCCAGCTTCTCGACAAAGCCGCCCATGCGGCGATAGCCCTCGCCGTCTTCCTGGTGGAAGTGGCGTTCGTTGCGGGCCATGAACGGCCCCAGCACCGCACGCACCCGGTTCGGGTTGGTCCAGCGGAACCCGGGGTGCTCCAGCAGCGCCTCCAGGCGCTCGAAGCCTCCGGGGACCTGGCTGCCGGCCTGCAGACCGAAGTACTTGTCCAGCACCAGCGGGTCGTCGCGGTAGCGCTGCTCGAAGTCCGTCAGCAGCACCTCGCGGGCCTCGTGATCCAGTTCGTTCACCGCGTTCAGCGCACCCATGCGCATGGTCATGCTGCGCGCCTTCTGGTACTGCGCCAGGGCCTCGGGCACCGCGGCCTGGTCGCGGGCCGCCACACGCAGCGCCAGCAGACGGTTGCGCAGCTGGCGCAGGCCCATCGCCTCGGCGGTGAAGGCACCATTGTCCACGTCGTCCAGCTTCGGCTGGATCTGCTGCATCGCGCCGGTCAGCGGGGCATAGAGGCGCTTCTCCAGGTCGTCGCGCTCCATGCGCAGGCGCACCGGATCGACGCGCTCGAACAACTCGGCCAGCTCGCGCGTGGGCGGCAGCTGCAGGATGGTCGCCAGCAGCACCGGCTCGATCGCCGGATCCTCGATCAGGGCGTGCAGGGCGTGCTCGATGGCGGCCTCCAGCGCGGAGTCGGCGGCGTCGTGCTCGATGCGCGCACGGATGGCGCGACGGAACAGGGTCTGCGCGGCCTCCCAGCGGGCGAAGGCATCATCGTCATGCGCCAGCAGGTGCGCCAGTTCGTCCACGCCCTGGTTGGCGTTCAGGATCACCGGGGCGGAGAAGCCGCGTAGCCAGGAGATCGCGGCCACCTCGGCGGACAGGTCCTCGAAGCAGAAGGTGTGCTCGGCGGCGTCCAGCTCCAGCACCCATTCGTCGCGCGCGGCTTCGTCGCCGTCCCGGCGCGCGCGGATGCGCTGGCCGTCGGCATCGAGAAAGGCCATGCGCACCGGGATCACCACCGGCTCCTTGTGCGCCTGGCCCGGGGTCGGCGGGGTCTCCTGCGCGAGTGTGATACGGGCCGGTCCGCCGGGGCCGTCGAACGCGGTGCCTGCGGTCACATGCGGCGTGCCGGCCTGAGTATACCAGCGCTTGAAACGGGCGAGATCGCGCCCGCTGGCCTCGGCCATCACCGCGACAAAGTCGTCCGTCGTCACGGCCTGACCGTCGAAGCGCTCGAAGTATAGGTCCAGCCCGCGGCGGAAGGCCTCGCGCCCGATCAGGGTGCGCAGCATGCGGATCAGCTCGGCGCCCTTCTCGTAGACGGTCAGGGTGTAGAAGTTGTTGATCTCGGCGTAGTGGTCCGGGCGCACCGGGTGCGCCAGCGGTCCGGCGTCCTCCGGGAACTGGAAGGCGCGCAGCATGGCGACATCGTCGATGCGCTTGACGCCGAACAGGGTGCAGTCGGTGGTGAATTCCTGGTCGCGGAAGACCGTGAGCCCTTCCTTGAGTGACAGCTGGAACCAGTCGCGGCAGGTCACGCGGTTGCCCGACCAGTTATGGAAATACTCGTGGGCGATCACCGACTCGATGGCGACAAAGTCACTGTCGGTGGCGGTGTCGGGGCTGGCGAGCACGTACTTGGCGTTGAACAGGTTCAGCCCCTTGTTCTCCATCGCCCCCATGTTGAAGTCGTCCACCGCGACGATCATGTACACGTCCAGGTCGTATTCGCGGCCGAAGGCCTCCTCGTCATAGCGCATCGCGCGCTTCAGCGACGCCAGCGCGTGGTCGCAGCGATCCGCGTTGTGCGCCTCGACATACAGTTCCAGCGCGACCTCGCGCCCGGACATGGTGGTGAAGGTGTCGCGCTGGCAGGCGAGATCCCCGGCGACCAGCGCAAACAGGTACGACGGCTTGGGGAACGGGTCCTCCCACACCGCGTAGTGGCGCCCGCCATCCAGCTCGCCGGCCTCCACGCGGTTGCCGTTCGCCAGCAGCACTGGGTACTGCGCCCGGTCCGCCTCCAGGCGCACGCGGTAGGTGGTCAGCACATCCGGGCGGTCGGGGAAGAAGGTGATGCGGCGAAAGCCCTCCGGCTCGCACTGGGTGCACAGGTTGCCGCTGGAGGCGTACAGGCCTTCCAGCGCGGTGTTCTGCTCCGGGTGGCAGCGGCTGACGATCTCCAGTCGCGCCGCCTCCGGCAGGCCGTGCAGCAGCAGGCCCTCGGCATCCTGCTCGAGCAGGCCCTCGCCCGGCTCCGCACCATCCACGGTCAGCGACACCAGCTCCACACCATCGCCGTACAGCCGCAGCGCCCCATTCGGCTCCGCCGCCTGCGGGTTGCGCCGCACCGCCATGCGCGTGGTCACCTCGGTGGTCGCCGCGGCCAGGTCAAAGTCCAGCTCCAGGCTCTCCACCACAAACGCCGGCGGCTGGTAATCGCTCAGATAAACCGCCTGGGGACTCGCATCACGCATTCCAAACTCCAGTTCAAAATCAAAATCACTGCAAAAGGTTTAACACGGCGCAACGGTCCCGGCGCCAAACCCGGACGCCAGCGCCGTCATTGCAACGCCCGGGCTCCTCGCGATGATGTGAGACCACCACCGTCATTGCGAGGAGCGCAGCGACGAAGCACAAAAGCGCGAAGCGCGTTGAACGGCCGCAGGCCGGCCCGCAGGGCGAGCGCAGCGAGTAATCTCCCGGCCCGAAACCACCGGGGCCCTCGAATCCACCGCACTGCCAGCCGCAGGAGATTGCTTCACCGCCTTCGGCGCCTCGCAATGACGGCGCCGGGGATCTGGCGCTGCGCGTCCAATCCGTTAGCATACCGCGCATGGAATGGATCGATATCTGCTTCAACCTCACCCACGAATCCTTCAACAAGGAACGCTCCGAGGTCCTCGAGCGCGCCCGCGAGGCCGGCGTCTCCTGGATGCTGATCACCGGCGCCGACGCCCACCAGAGCGAGAAGTGCCTGGAGATCGCCGACCAGTACCCGGACTGCTGCCGCGCCACCCTGGGCGTACACCCGCACCTGGCCAGACAGTGGACCGACGCGATCGCCGCGCGGTTCAGTGACCTCGCCCGCGCGGACGCCAACGTCGTCGCCATGGGCGAGATGGGGCTGGACTACAACCGCGACCACTCGCCGCGCCCGCAGCAGCGCATCGCCTTCGAGGCCCAGCTGGAGCTGGCCGCGGATCTCGGCCTGCCGGTGTTCCTGCACGAGCGCGACGCCCACCACGACTTCGCCCAGATCCTGCGCCGCTGGCGCGACAAGCTGCCGGCCGCCGTGGTGCACTGCTTCACCGGCGAGGCCGACGCCCTGGCCGAATACCTCGACCTCGACTGCCACATCGGCATCACCGGCTGGGTCTGCGACGAACGCCGCGGCACCCACCTGCACCCGCTGGTCCCGCGCATCCCGCGCGGCCGCCTGATGATCGAGACCGACGCGCCCTACCTGCTGCCACGCACCCTGCCCAAGGGCAGCGGCAAGAAGATCGGCAACGGCCGGCGCAACGAACCCGCCTTCCTCCCCCACATTGGCGAATACGTGGCCCAGCTGCGCGACGAGACCCCGGAAGACCTCGCCGCCCACACCACCGCCACCGCCCGCGCCTTCTACAGCCTGCCCGAAACCGCCGACGCCTGAGAGCAGCGATGGTGCCGTTCCTCGAGCGGTGGCGCAGTGAGCAACATCCAGCGCATTGTCATGGCCTGCAAGGGCGCGCAGGATGGTTGGTCCGATAGCGATTCGTGTGAGGAAGTGCGTATGAAGACTTCGGTGATTCTGACGGTGATCGGGCCGGACCGGCCGGGGCTGGTGAGCGCGGTGGCGGCGCGGGCTCGGTCGGCGGGCGGCAACTGGCTGGAAAGCCGGATGACGCAACTGGCCGGACAGTTTGCCGGAGTGGTACTGCTGGAGGTGGATACCGAGAATGCCGACGCGCTGGAGGCCGCGCTGCGCGGGCTGGCAGGCGACTCGCTGCAGGTGCATATCCAGCGCGGCAGCGAGCTGCCCCCGGCGGCGCGGCATCCGGTGGTGCTGGACCTGATCGGGCACGACCGACCGGGGATCGTGCAGGACATCACCGCCGTACTCTCGCGCCACGGCGTGAGTGTCGAGACGCTGGAGACGGCCTGCGAGCCGGGCTCGATGACCGGCGAGCCGATGTTCCGCGCAAAGGCCCGCCTGGGCGTGCCGGAAGGCCTGGACCTGCACACGCTGCAGGACGACCTGGAGGCCCTGGCCAACGAGTTGATGGTCGACCTCGAACTCCACGACCCGCTGCAGGAACCACCCGAGGCCGTAGCCTGACCGCCGCCCGACACAGGTAGGCAACATCCTGCAACCGTAGGGTGCCGTTGAGCGCAGCGAAACGCACCACTCCCCGCTCGGTGCATCCCCCGATGCGATTCGCTTCGCTCATCGCATCCTGCGACGTGGCGACGGGCAGACCCCGTTCCAATCAGGGTGCGGCGCGGTGGCGGCGGGCGGCGTCGAGGCGGCGGACGAAGTCCTGCATCAGGGTGGTGTAGAGGGTCTCGCCGAGGACCTTGTCCTCGATGCCGGCGTCGAGGTTGGGGTTGTCGTTGACCTCGATGACCATCACGCCGCGCGGGGTCTGCTTGAGATCGACGCCATAGAGGCCGTCGCCGATCAGGTTGGCGGCCTTCACGGCCGTCTTGACCACGGCGGCGGGCACGTCCGCCAGTGCCAGGGTGCGGAAGCCGCCCTCGCGCGGGCCACCCTTGGCGTCGTGATTGACGATCTGCCAGTGCTTGCGCGACATCAGGTACTGCGAGGCATACAGCGGCTGGCGGTTGAGCACGCCGATGCGCCAGTCGAACTCGGTGTAGACAAACTCCTGGGCGAGGATCAGATCGCTCTCCTTCAAGAGGCGTCGGGCGATGGATTCCAGCTCGGCGCGGTCGTTCGCCTTGAACACCCCGCGCGAGAAGCTGCCGTCCGGGATCTTGAGCACCACGGGATAGCCGATCTGTTCCTCCGCGCGCAGGATGGTCTCGCGGGTGAGGATCACGGTCTTTGGCGTCGGCACGCGATGGGCGGCCAGGCGCTCAGCCAGATAGACCTTGTTGGTGCAGCGCAGGATGGAGTCGGCATCGTCGATTACCACCATGCCCTCGGCCTCGGCCTTGCGCGCGAAGCGATAGGTGTAGTGGTCGATGGCGGTGGTCTCGCGGATGAACAGGGCGTCGAACTCCGCCAGTCGTGGCAGATCGCGCGCCTGGATCAGCTCGACATCCATCCCCTGTTCCTGCCCGGCGCGGGCGAAGCGCTTGAGCGTGGCCGGCGTGGACGGGGCCATCGCCTCGTCCGGGTTGTGCAGGATGGCCAGCTCGTAGCGCGCGCTGCGTGCCCCGCGGCGGCGGCGCCAGGGTTTGGAGAGGTAGCGCTCCAGCGCGGCGAAGAAGGCCGGCTCCTGCTCGGGTTCCAGCGCGTTCAGCGCGAACGAGCGAAGGGCGTGGATCTGCCAGCGTCCCTGCAGCCGGAACTCCACCCGGAACATCGGCGCGGGGAACAGGGCGAACAGCTGGCCGGCGATCTCCTGCAGCGCCGGCTCGTCGCACTGGCCGAACAGCACGGTCAGCTCCAGGCGCTCGGGCTGCGCGCCCTGGCGGCTGCGGCCCAGAACGCGTGCCACGCGCTCGTCCAGTTCCTCGGTATCCAGGCTGTAGATGGACTTGCGCGACAGGTCCTGCAGGGTGCGTACGCTGGGGATCACCCGGTGCCCGCGCGCCTCCGCCAGCAGCGAGCCGTAGTACCCGGCGGACAGGTAACGCTGGCTGCGGCACAGGTTGATCACACGCAGGTTGGCCGGGTCGTCGGCAGCGGGGCCACGCAGGTAGTCGTCAATAGCCATGACCGGAAGGTCGGGGAAGTGCGACTTCCAGTCCGCCCGGCGCTCGACCAGGATGCGGTGCTCAGGCATGCGCGCCCTCCGCCGTACGGCGCGGGCCGACGATCACCGCCGCCTGCAGCCCCGCGCGGCCGTAGCGCGCCATGCGCTCGAAGTCCGCACGCGCGATCGGCATGTTCACCGAGTCCACCGCGCGCCCCCCTTGCTCCACGTCCACGAACGGGTCATGCACGTAGACAAAGCGCTCGTCGAAGCCCGTCACCGTGACCCAGTGCGGGAAGCGCTCGGCATACAGCCGCACGCTGCTGATCAGCACCACCGGCACCCCGCCCTCGGCAAAGCGCGCCTCCAGCTGGGATACGTTCACCGGACCGTGCACCACCGGCACCCCCAGCTGTTCCAGCTCCTCGACCATGTCCTCCTGCACCAGCTGCATCACCTCCTTCTTCTCCGCGCTGCGCACGGAATCCGCGAACGCCACGCCGCGATCGCGCACCAGCAGTTCCACCTCGAACCCGCGATGGGCCGCGGCCAGCGCGAGCCCGTACGGCCCGCAGCCGCCGTGGCCCGAGGTCATAAAAATCGTGGTGGCGTCGCGCCACAGGCGCAGCTCCAAGCGCCGGTCCAGCTTCAGCGCCGGGTCCACCGTGCGCATCGCCATCATCAGCGCGGCCGGGCCGCAGGTGAACTCCAGCGTCTGCGCATAGTAGGGCGCGCGTACCAGCGCCGGATCGGGGCCGATCGCCAGCGACTTCTGCAGCCGCAGCGCATCCATGTGGTCCTCGTAGTAGTCGTCGATGGTGCCGAAGTCGCGATAGCCGAGCCCGCGGAACAGGGCCAGGCTGGCCGCATTGTCGCGCCGCACCTCCAAGCGCAGATCGGTCCGCCCGTGCTGGCGCGCCGCGTCTTCCGCCGCCTCCACCAGACGCCGTCCCAGCCCCTGGCCGCGCGCCCGCGCGCTGACCGCAATCGAGTACAGCCGCGCCAGCGACGTACCGCGGCTGAACAGCAGCATCACGTAGCCGAGCAAGCCCTCCCCGCCGGCATCCTCCGCCACCAGCGTGACCGCATGCCCACGCGTGAGCAGGTAGCGAAATTGCCGCCGCGAGATGCGATCGATCTCGAACGCCGCATCTTCCAGCGCGACTAGCGCCTCCAGATCCTCCACCGTGGCCGGACGGATCAAGGGCGATTCTGCGGCGGGCGCGACCCGTTGCTTGACCTGCTGGCTCACGCTCCTCTCCCGGCGGCGGACCGATCTCCATCGTAGCGCAACCACCGGGCGCCAATAGCCCGCTCCAGCAGGAATATTTGCCGACGGCAAGACCCCGGCTAACGCAGTGCCCTGGCCAGTTCGTCCAGGCTGCCGATGGTGGCCGTGGGCTCCCCACCCCAGGGGTCGAACAGCCGCTGCCGCGCCCGGTCGAGCCAGACCGTACGCATGGCCGCAGCCTGCGCACCGATCACGTCGAAGGGGTTGCCTGAAACCAGCCATGCCTGCTGGGGCAGCACATTCGCCCTCTGCAGGAAATGCCGGTACACGCGCGGGTCCGGCTTGAAGCAGCCGATCTCGTCCACGCTGACGAGATCCTCGAAGCGATCCTCCAGGCCGGCGTTCCGCAACAGCCCGCTGACCGTCTCAGCCGTCCCGTTGGAGAACGCAAACAGGCGGTGTCCGTCCGCGCGCAGCTCGTCCAGGGCCGACCCTGCATCGGCGAAGGCCGGGAGCTCTCGGTAGCACCGCAACAACTCCGCCTCCTGCTCCGCTTCGAGCGCGATACCCAGTGCCTCGCAGCAGTACCGCAGCGCCTGCTCAGTGCAGGTATCGAAATCCGCGTACGCCCCCATCAGCCCGCGCCGGAAGGTGTACTCCAGCTGCTTCTCGCGCCAGGCACGTGCCAGCACCGGTGCCCGCTCGCCAATCCACCCTTCGAGCGTCGCCGTAACCCCCTGGGTATCGATCAGCGTCCCGTACACATCAAACGCCAGCGTCTGCCGCATAGCCCCTCCCGGATGTAACCACCAAACCGCCATCTCGCACTACCGGCCGCAAGATGCCAGTATGAGAATTCCGCTTGCGCCGGTCATCGCCCCCAGCGATACCAGGAAGATGGTGACATGAAGATCAAAGACCTTATTGACGAAGCCGAGTCCCTGCCCGTGGAAGAGCGCGCTCTGGTGGTCGATTCCCTCCTGCGCAGCCTGAACCCGCCCGATGCGGGCGTGGACCGCAAATGGGCGGAGGTCTCGCGGAAGCGCCTGGAAGAGATCCGCTCGGGCACAGTCGAAGCGATTCCGGGCGAACAGGTCTTCGAGAGGATATGGAGCCGGTTTGAACGATGAGTTTTCGCTTTCACCCGGAAGCGGAGCAAGAACTCACCGAGGCCGTTCAGTACTACGAAGAAATCGAGCCCCGCCTCGGGAACGATTTTGCAGTTGAAGTGTTTGCAGCGGTGCAACGCGCCATCGCCTACCCGCGTGCCTGGACCGTTCTGGAGGGCGAAGTGCGGCGCTCATTCGTGAAGCGGTTTCCGTATGGGGTTCTCTACGCAGAAGAGGACGGGGCATCCTGATTCTCGCGGTCATGCACCTGCACCGCCACCCGGATTACTGGAAGGAACGCACACGGGAAGGCTGATGACTGCCCCCCAGACAGCGGCAGCCATGCGGCTGGCCAAGGATCTGGACATGCGGGTACGACACGGCACACTGAGTGCGATGTCCCGTCAATCGAAGCACTGGAGTCGTCGATGAGCATGCAGGAGACCATTACCCGGAAGCTGGAGGAGCGCTTTGCGCCCGAGCATCTGGAGGTGGTGAACGAGAGCCACATGCACAACGTGCCGCCGGGTTCGGAGTCGCATTTCAAAGTGACGGTGGTGTCCGAGGCCTTTCGTGATCAGAAGCTGATCGCGCGGCACCGGCTGGTGAATCAGGCCCTGGCCGACGAGCTGGCCGGGGGCATCCATGCCCTGGCGCTGCACACGCTGGACCCGGACCAGTGGTTCGAGCGTGCCGGCAAGGTCGCCGACTCCCCACCCTGCATGGGTGGCGACGGCGGCAAGGCCTGATCCCTTGCCAATAGCGGACACCCCCGCGGCCAACTCGGCCGTGGATGACGTCCTGCGCGCCCGGCTGGAAGCGCCCGGGCTGATGGACCTGCTCGGCCAGATCGAGGCCAGCCTGAACCCGGCGGCCAGCCACCCGCCGCTGGCGGGCGTATCTGAACACCTGGGGCCGGACCGCCACATCGTGCTGTGGCTGATCGACGGCTTCGCCACCCGCTATCGCCGCCACACGCCGCTGCTGGGCGCGGACTACGTGACGGACCTCGAGACCGTGTTCCCCAGCACCACGGCCACCGCGATTACCAGCATCCTGACCGGGCGCACGCCCGCACAGCACGGCCTGCTCGGCTGGCACACCCGCCTGCCGTCCGCCGAGCGCACGCTGACGGTGCTGATGGGCCAGGAGCGCGACACCGAGGACCGCCCGGCCACGCTCGGCTACCGCGAGCTGACCGGCCGCGTACAACCGGACCGCCTGGTCGACCGGCTCGGCTGCCACACCACCATGATCGGCCCGGACTGGATCGGCGGCACGCCGTACAACCGCATGATGAACGGCTCCGCCGCGTTCATCGGCTTCGAGGACCTGTCCGAGCTGCCGGCACGGGTGGCCGCGCATGTGAACGCGACGCCGGGGCCGCATTTCACCTACGTCTACTGGTCGGAGCTCGACCACCTGGGACACCAATACGGCCCGGAGAGCCCGGAGGTGGAGCGCCACCTGAAGCAGCTGGACCTGGCCTACACCGCAACCTGCGCGCAGATCCAGCGCCCCGAGAGCATCTTTCTGACCACCGCCGACCACGGCATGCGCACGATGGAGCAACGCCTGGACCTGCGCGAGCACCCGGCGGTGCAGGCCTGCCTGCGCCACCGCCTGACCGGCGAGCCGCGCGCGGCCATCGCCCACGTGCGCGAAGGACGCGACACGGACTTCCTGACGGCCCTGGACGCGGCCTTCGGCGCGGACGTGTCCGTCATTCCCGCGGCCGACTGGCTGAGCCCCGGCACACTGGGCCTGCCCCCGGGGCATGACCGGGAGCACCCCGAGCTGCGGGCGCGCGCCGGCGACTACCTCCTGCTGCCCGCCGAGGACGCCTATCTGGTGGACCCGCCGGCCGACGACGAGGGCCCGTTCTTCATTGGCGCCCACGGCGGACTCTCCCCCGAGGAGCGCCATATTCCCCTGTTTCTTCGGAATATCGGCCAGACGCGGTAAACTGCTGGGTTTGTTCGCGGTCGAAAGATCGCGGCTAGCCGAAAACCGATCTCGAGATCCCATGAACGACACCGCCGACCAGACCTACAACAACGCTGCCCAGAACCTGATCGAGCTGGCCAACCGGCTCGCCGACGACGGCCAGGCCGCCGAGACCGGCGACGTCGCCGACGGCCTGCTGGCCGGTGCCGTGCACTTCTGGCTGTACAGCCGCCAGCCCTGCGGCGATCCGTTGTGCAAGGACTGCGCCCCGTTCGCGGACGCCGAGAGCCGTCTGGCCATGCTGCACGAGCTGATCGACGAACTGGCGCGCGACAGCGACTACTTCCACGCCACCACCGACACCACCGTCGGCCACGCCTGACCCGCCCACCGGCGTTTCCCCTCGATGCCGGTCACGCCCTTTCGCCCCGCGACCGATACCTGGTTCGGCGAGGCCTTCGGGCAGGCGACCGCGATCCAGTCGCGCGGCTGGCCCGCGATCCGGGCCGGCCACCACTGCCTGCTGATCGCCCCCACCGGCAGCGGCAAGACCCTCGCCGCGTTCCTCAGCGCCATTGACCGCCTGACCGGCGAGCCCGCACCGGATGCCCGTCACGGCTACTCGGTGCTGTACATCTCGCCGCTGAAGGCGCTGGCCACCGACATCGAACGCAACCTGCGCGCCCCGCTGACCGGCATCGCGCAGACCGCCGCGCGTCTGGGCCAGACCGTAGGCGAGAGCGCAAGCGAGCCGGTGGTACACATCCGCACCGGCGACACCCCGCAGGCCGAGCGTCGCGCCCAGGCCCGCGAACCCGGCGACATCCTGGTGACCACCCCCGAGTCGCTGTACCTGCTGCTGGGCTCAAAGGCCGCGGAGAACCTCGAGTCCATCCACACGGTGATCATCGACGAGGTGCATGCGCTGGCCGGCAACAAGCGCGGCGCGCATCTCGCCCTGTCGCTGGAACGCCTGGCCGAACGCTGCGGGGAGGACCCGCAGCGCATCGGGCTGTCCGCCACCGTGCACCCGGTGGAGGTGGCGCGCGGCTTCCTTGGCGGCGACCGCGAGGTGGAGGTGATCGACGCCGCCGAGCCCCCGCGTCTGGACCTGGAGATCCTCGCCCCCGAGGAGCCGCCCGCCGAGCACGCACCCGCCACCGTCGAGGCCACGGAGGCGACCAGCCCAATCCCGTCCGGCTCCATCCTCGGCGCGGTGTACGGCCAGGGCACCGGGCAGCTCCCCACCGCTGGCGGCGACCGCGCCGTACGCCTGGAGCCGCGCCTGCTGGCCGCGATCCTCGAGCACCGATCCACCATCGTGTTCGTCAACAGTCGCGGGCTGTGCGAGCGTCTGGTGCAGCGCATCAACGAGGCCTGGCGCGAACAACAGCCGGAGGATGCCGAACCGGTGGAGGACCTGGTCGCCGCTCACCACGGCAGCGTGTCCCACGAGCGCCGCGCCGAGATCGAGGGCCGTCTGAAGACCGGGCGCCTGCGCGGCATCGTCGCGACCAGTTCGCTGGAGCTCGGCATCGACATGGGCGCGGTGGACCTGGTGATCATGGTCGAATCCCCCGGCGCGGTCGCGCGCGGGCTGCAGCGCGCCGGGCGTGCCGGGCACGGCGTGGGCCAGGTCTCGCGCTCGCTGCTGCTGCCGCGCTTTCGCGGCGACCTGCTCGAATGCGCGGTGATCGGCGAGCGCATGCAGGCCGGCGCGCTGGAACCGATCCACGCCCCGCACAACCCGCTGGACGTACTCGCCCAGCAGATCGTCGCGATGGTCTGCGAACGCCCGCGCACGGTGGACGAGCTGTACGCGCTGGTCCGCCGCGCCGCGCCCTGGCGCGAGCTGTCGCGGCCACTGCTCGAGGCCACGCTGGACATGCTCTCCGGCCACTACCCGAGCACCGACTTCGCCGACCTGCGCCCCTGGCTCGCCTGGGACCGCGCCCGCGACGAGCTGACCCCGCGCCGGGGGGCGGCACTGGCCGCGCGCCTGAACGCCGGGACCATCCCCGACCGCGGGCTGTACGGCGTGCATGTCGGCGAGGGCGGGCCGCGCATCGGCGAACTGGACGAGGAGATGGTGTTCGAGCTGAAGACCGGCGAGAACGTGACCCTGGGTGCCAGCACCTGGCACGTGGAGGCGATCACCCGTGACCGCGTGCTCGTCTCCCCCGCCCCCGGCGAGGTCGGCAAGCTCCCGTTCTGGCATGGCGACGGCCCCGGCCGCCCGATCCAGCTCGGCCAGGCCATCGGCGCCGCCACCGAGCGGCTGGCACGCATGGGCCGCGCCGAGCGCGCGGCCTGGCTCCGGGAACACGCGCCACTGTCGGAGGCGGCGGTGGAGACCCTCAGCGACTACATCGACGAGCAGCGCGAGGCCACCGGACAGCTGCCCTCCGACCAGCGCATCGTGGTCGAACGCTTCCGCGACGAGGTTGGCGACTGGCGCGTCTGCATCCTGACGCCATTCGGCGCGCGCGTGCACGCCCCCTGGGCGCTGGCCCTGCAGGGCGCGCTGACTAGCCGCTCCGGCTTCGAGGTGCAGGTGATGTACACCGACGACGGCATCGTGCTGCGCCTGGCCGACAGCGAGGACCTGCCCGAGCTGGACGCCTTGTTCCCCGACCCGGAGGAACTGGAGGAGGCGGTCACCCGCGAGCTGGGCAACTCCACCCTGTTCGCCAGCGCCTTTCGCGAAAACGCGGCGCGCGCCCTGCTGCTGGTACGCAACCGCCCCGGCCAGCGCACCCCGCTGTGGGCGCAGCGGCTGAAGTCGCAGCAGCTGCTGGCCTCGGTGCGCGAGTACGCGAGCTTCCCGGTGGTGCTGGAGACCTACCGCCAGGTGCTGGCCGACGTGTTCGACCTGGACGCCCTGCGCCAGATCCTGCGCGGGGTGCAGGAACGCCGCATCCGCGTACACGAGGTGGAGACGCCGCAGGCCTCGCCGTTCGCCCGCAGCCTGGTGTTCGCCTACGTCGCGGCCTACATCTACGAGCAGGACGCGCCGATGGCCGAGCGCAAGGCCCAGGCGCTGACGCTGGACCGCGGCATGCTGGCCGAACTGCTGGGCCAGGCCGAGCTGCGCGAGCTGATCGACCCCGAGGCCCTGGCCGAGCTGGAGGCCGAGCTGGCGCACGCCACCGAGGCGACCCGGGTGCAAGACGCCGACGCGCTGCACGACCTGCTGCGCCGGCGCGGGGACCTGACCCCGGACGAGGTCGCGGCCGCCTGCGCCGAGGCGCCGGGGCCGTGGCTGGAACAGCTCACCCGATCCCTGCGCGCGGTGGAGGTACGCATCGCCGGCGCGCCGCGCTGGATCGCCTCCGAGGACGCCGCGCTGTACCGCGATGCCCTGGGCGTGGTGCCCCCGCCCGGCCTGCCCGCCGCCTTCCTGGAACCGCCGCAGCGCCCGCTGGAACAGCTGCTGCGCCGCTACGCCCGTACCCACGGACCGTTCCGCAACGAGGACCTGGGCGCTCGCTATGGCCTCGCGCCGGGCGCCCTGCTGCCGGCGCTCGAGAGCCTGGAACGTGCCGGCGTGCTGCTGCGCGGCGAGATCCGCCCGCAGGGCACCGGCGAGGACTGGTGCGAACTGGACATCCTGCGGCGACTGAAACGCCGCACCCTGGCGCGGCTGCGCGACGAGGCGGCCGCGGTCGATGCCCGTGCGCTGGGCCGCTTCCTGCCCGCCTGGCAAGGCCTGACCGAGCCCGGCCGCGGGGCCGGCGCCCTGCGCGACACGCTGACGCAACTGGAGGGCATCGCCCTGCCCTGGTCCGCCTGGACCGCCCACGTACTGCCGATGCGGGTGCGCGACTTCTCGCTGGATGCGCTCGACCGCATCACCGCCTCCGGGGAGTTCGTATGGGTGGGCAGTGGTGCGCTGGGCCAGCGCGACGGGCGCATCCGCTTCCTGCGCCGCGAACAGGCAATGGTGCTGCTGGAGCCGGAGGCCGATGCCACGGATACCCCCACCAACGACGACCCGCTGGCGCAGGCGATCCTGGAGGCCCTGGACCGGCGCGGCGCCTGCTTCTACCTGGAGCTGGAACGCGCGGCCCGCAGCGCACAGCCGGATGCCCGCCAGGACGCGATCGAAACCGCGATCTGGGACCTGGTCTGGGCCGGGCAGATCACCAATGACACCTTCGCGCCGCTGCGCAGCCTGGGCCAGCGCAGGACCTCCGCGCGCGGCCGGCGACGCCCGGGACAGGGTCTGGCCGGCGGGCGCTGGTCACGGGTCGCCGAGCTGATCGACCCCGGCGTGTCGCTGACCGAGCGCGCCCGCGAACAGGCCGAGAACCTGCTGGCCCGCTACGGTGTGGTCAGCCGCGATATGGCCCGCGCCGAGGGCCTGCCGGGCGGCTTCGGGCGCGTGTATCCCGTCTACCGCGCGATGGGGGACACCGGCAAGCTGCGCCGCGGCCACTTCGTGGAGGGCCTGACTGGCGCGCAGTTCGCCCGCGCTGGCGCGGTGGACCGCCTGCGCGCCCTGGAACGAGCGGCCGACGACACCCCCGAACCGCAGTGGCTGGCAAGCGTCGACCCGGCCAGCCCCTGGGGCCAGCTCCTGCCCTGGCCGCAGCCGCCGGAAGCGGCCGAGGGCCGCCTGCGCCGGGTCGCCGGGGCGCTGGTAGCCCTGGCCGGCGGCCAGCCGCTGCTGTACCTGGCCGCCTCCGGTCGCCAACTGTTCGTCTGGGAGACCATCCCCGGCATCGACACCGGCGAGGCCCACGCGGCACTCGTCACCGAGGCGATTCGTCAGCTCGCCAGCAGCGCCTGGCTGCCGAAGCGCCGCGGCATCACCATCGAGAGCATCAACGGCGAACCCGCCCGCCAGTCCCCGTTCGCCGCCGCCCTGCGCGCCGGCGGTGCCATGGGCGAGGTCCGCGGCCTGCGCCTGGAACCGCCCGCCGGACGCCGCTAACCCACCTTGCAGGGAAAGGGCCAGGAAGGGCTTTTCACCACAGAGCGCACAGAGGCCACGGAGAAGTTCGGTTTGTGGTCTGCAGGAAGACGGGGAGGTTGGAAGAAGGGCTTTCGGGTTGTGGAGGATTGGGCGAAATTCGTCGCAGCGCGGCGTTCACATGCCCCCAGCCAGTAGGAGCCTGCTCGCAGGCGAAGCCCCTGCCCATGGTGGTGCAACCCGGAAGTCGTCAGGTGGAGAGGACCTGCCCTAGGGCGGCGAGGAACGCGTCGTTCTCGTCGGGCCGGCCGACGGTTACGCGCAGGCAGTCGGCGAGCAGGGGGTGCGCGCGGCCGACGTCCTTGATCAGGATCCCGGCGTCGCGCAGGGCGGCGAAGGTCGCATGCCCCGCCCCGGCGCGTACCCGGAACAGGATGAAGTTGGCCTGGCTGGGAAAGACCTGCTCGACGCCCGTCGTCGCAGTCAGGCGCTCGCTCAGGCGGTCGCGTTCCTCGATGATGCCTCGGGCCTGGGCATCCAGCGCCTCGCGGTGCTCCAGGGCGAAGGCCACGGAGCGCTGGGTCAGGGTGTTGATGTTGTACGGCAGGCGCAGGCGGTCCAGCGCGTCGACCCAGGCCGGGGTTCCGGCCAGATAGCCGAGCCGTGCGCCGGCGAGGCCCAGCTTGGAGACCGTGCGCATCACCATCAGCCCGTCATCCTCGCCAACGCGCGCGAGGAAGCTGTGCGCAGCGAACGGGGCGTAGGCCTCGTCGACCACGGTGACGCCCGGGTTCTCGTCGACGATCGTCTCCACGGTCGCGGCGTCGTCGAGCGTCCCGGTGGGATTGTTGGGATAGGCGAGGAACACCACGGCCGGGTTGTGCTCGGCCATCGCCTTGCGCATCGCCGCGAGATCCAGGGTGAAGTCCGCGTTCAGGGGCACGCCGACGAACGGCACACCCAGCGCACGGGCCAGCACCCCGTACATCACGAAGGTCGGCTCCGGGGCCAGCACCGGTCGGCCGGAGCCGGCGATCGCCGTGATCAGGATCTGAATCAGTTCGTCGGAGCCATTGCCGAACATCAGCCCGGCCGCTTCCGGCACCCCGTGGGCAGCGCGCACCTGTGCAGCCAGACCCTGCGCCTGCGCGTCGGGATAGCGGTTCAGTTGCGGATCACGCAGGGCCGCCAGCCAGGCGTCTTCCAGCTCCCCCGGCCAGGGATGCGGGTTTTCCATCGCGTCCAGCTTGATCAGGCCGGTGGCGTCGGCCACCTGGTAAGCCGGCTGCGCCAGCACCTCCGGGCGCATCAGGGCGTCCGGAGTCCGGGTCGCACGGGCGGTCATCGAGTGCGCAGTTCGGCGGATCGCGCGTGCGCGGTCAGGCCCTCGCCGTGCGCCAGCGCGGCGGCGGTCGTGCCGAGCTTCGCCGCGCCCGCGGCCGAGCAGTGGATGATGCTGGAGCGCTTCTGGAAGTCGTACACCCCCAGCGGCGAGGAGAAGCGCGCGGTACGCGAGGTCGGCAACACGTGGTTGGGCCCGGCGCAGTAGTCGCCCAGGGCCTCGGAGGTGTAGCGGCCCATGAAGATCGCGCCGGCGTGACGCAGGCCGGCGTCCAGCATCGCCTGCGGATCGGCCACGGACAGCTCCAGGTGTTCCGGGGCGATGCGGTTGGCAACGGCAACGGCCTCGGCCGAGTCGCGTACCTTCACCAGCGCCCCGCGCTTGTCGAGGCTGGTGCGAATGATCTCGGCGCGCGGCATCTCGGCCAGCAGGCGGTCCATGGCCTCCGCGACGCGGTCGAGGAAGGCCGCATCCCAGGACAGCAGGATGGACTGGGCCTGTTCGTCATGCTCGGCCTGCGAGAACAGGTCGGCCGCGATCCAGTCCGGGTCGGTCTCGCCGTCGCAGACCACCAGGATCTCCGACGGTCCGGCGATCATGTCGATGCCGACCGTGCCGAACACCTCGCGCTTGGCCGCGGCCACGAAGATGTTGCCGGGGCCGACGATCTTGTCCACCGCCGGGATGGTATCGGTGCCATAGGCCAGGGCCGCCACCGCCTGGGCGCCGCCCACGGTGAACACGCGGTCCACCCCGGCCACGGCGGCCGCGGCCAGCACCAGATCATTCAGTTCGCCGCCCGGGGCGGGCACGACCATCACCAGCAGCTCGACGCCGGCGACCTTCGCCGGGACCGCGTTCATCAGCACGGAGGACGGGTAGGCCGCCTTGCCACCGGGCACATACAGGCCGACGGAATCCAGCGCGGTCACGCGCTGACCGAGGACCGTGCCGTCTTCGTCGGTGAAGTCCCAGTCCTGCATCTTCTGGTGTTCGGCGTACTGGCGGATGCGCGCGGCGGCGGTCTCCAATGCCGCGCGCTGCTCCGGCGGGATCGACTCCAGCGCGGCCTGCAGGCGCTCGTGCGGGATCTCCAGGTCCGCGACCGCAGGGCGATCGAGGCGATCGAATTTGGCGGTGTAGCGCAGCACGGCCGCGTCACCCTCGGCGCGCACGGCCCCCAGGATCTCGTCCACCGCATCGCGTACGCCGGTGTCGGCAACGGACTCCCAGGACAGCAGGTGCTCCAGGGCCTGGTCGAAATCGGGCTGCTGGGTATCGAGTCGGGCAATGGAGGGCATGGCGTATTCCTCGGTTCAGACGGGCACGGACGTCTTGTCAGGCAGGCACGGGCGTCTTGCGGCGGGCCCGCACGGCCTCGGCCAGCAGGCGCAGGGTGGCCTCGCTGTCGTCCCAGCCCATGCAGGCATCGGTAATGCTCTGGCCGTATTTCAGCGGCTTGCCGGGCAGGATGTCCTGGCGGCCGCCGGTCAGGTGGCTCTCCAGCATCACACCCATGATGCGTCGGTCACCGCCGGCGATCTGTTCGCCCAGCACCCGTGCCACCTCGACCTGCTGTTGCGGGTCCTTGCGGCTGTTCGCGTGGCTGCAGTCGACCATCACCATCTCCGGCAGCTCGGCCATGCGCAGCTCCTTGCATGCCTGTTCGATGCTCGCGGCATCGTAGTTCGGCTGCTTGCCGCCGCGCAGGATGATGTGACAGTCGTCGTTGCCGGTGGTGGAAAAGATCGCCGAGCGACCGGCCTTGGTCACCGACAGGAAGTGGTGCGGGCGCGAGGCCGAGCGGATCGCGTCGATCGCCACCCGCAGGCTGCCGTCGGTGGAGTTCTTGAAGCCCACCGGGCAGGACAGGCCGGAGGCCAGTTCGCGGTGCACCTGGCTCTCGGTAGTGCGTGCGCCGATCGCGCCCCAGGCGACCAGGTCCGCGATGTACTGCGGGCTGATCAGGTCGAGGTATTCGGTAGCCGCCGGCATGCCCTTGACCGCCAGATCGCGCAGCAGCCCGCGCGCCACGCGCAGGCCCTTGTTGATGTGGAAGCTGCCGTCCAGGTCCGGGTCGTTGATCAGGCCCTTCCAGCCGACCGTGGTGCGCGGCTTCTCGAAGTACACCCGCATCACGATGTGCAGGGCATCGGAGAGTTCCTCGCGCAGGGTCTTCAGGTGATCGGCATAGTCCAGCGCGGCATCCACGTCGTGGATCGAGCAGGGGCCGACGATCACCTGCAGGCGATCGTCCTCGCCGTGCAGGATGCGATGGCAGGCCTGGCGTGCCTCGAACACGGTGTCGGCGGCCGCATCGGTGATCGGCAGCTCCTCGCGGACGGTGTCCGGGGCGGACACCTCCTGGATTTCGCGGATTCGGAGGTCGTCGGTATCGGCGGTCATGGTGTTCTCGGTTACGTCGTCGCGGGCGTGACGGCCTCCCGCAGGCCCTCGATGAGATTTTGAATGGTTCTATGTCGCATCTTCATGGCTGCCTGGTTCACGATCAACCGGGAACTGATAGGGGTAATCAGCTCCAGCGGCTCCAGGCCATTGGCCTTGAGGGTGTTCCCGGTATCGACCAGGTCCACGATGTAGTCGGCCAGACCGACCAGCGGCGCCAGTTCCATCGAGCCGTAGAGCTTGATGATCTCCACCTGGCGGCCCTGCTGGGCGAAATAGTTCTGCGTGATGTTCACGAACTTGGTGGCGATGCGCAGGCGCTGCTGCGGGTCCGGCTGCTGGCCCGGGCGCCCCGCCAGCATCAGGCGGCACTGGGCGATGTGCAGGTCCAGCGGCTCGTACAGCCCCGCGGCCCCGTGCTCCATCAGGACATCCTTGCCGGCCACGCCAATGGATGCCGCCCCGTGCTGCACATAGGTCGGCACGTCGGTCGCGCGCACCACCACGATCTTCACGTCCTCGCGGTTGGTGTCGAGGATCAGCTTGCGCGTCTTGTCCGGATCCTCCAGCAGTTCAATCCCGGCGCTGGCCAGCAGCGGCAGGGTGTCCTTGAGGATACGGCCCTTGGACAGGGCGATGGTCAGGGCGTTGGGATCCATCATGGGTCAGGCGTTCGTCCGGTTCCGTGTGAGTCGCGTATCAGACCGGCTCGCGACGGATGGTCGCGCCGATCTGGCTCAGTTTTTCCTCGATGCACTCGTAGCCGCGGTCGATATGGTAGATGCGGTCCACCTCGGTCTCGCCCTCGGCCACCAGGCCGGCGATGATCAGGCTGGCCGAGGCCCGCAGGTCGGTCGCCATCACCGGCGCGCCGACCAGCCGTTCCACACCCTCGACGATCGCGGTATTGCCCTCGATCGTGATGTGCGCGCCCATGCGTTGCAGCTCCAGCGCGTGCATGAAGCGGTTCTCGAAGACCGTCTCCACCACCGAGCCGGTGCCCTCGGCGACCGTGTTCAGCACCATCATCTGGGCCTGCATGTCGGTCGGGAAGGCCGGGAACGGCGCGGTACGCAGGTTCACCGCCTTCGGCCGGCGGCCTTCCATGTCCAGTTCGATCCAGTCGGGCCCGGTATCCACGCGGGCACCGGCCTCGACCAGCTTGGCCAGGACCGCGTCCAGTAGCTCGGGACGGGTATTGCGGCAGCGCACGCGCCCGCGGGTCACGGCCGCCGCGACCAGGAACGTACCGGTCTCGATCCGGTCCGGCATCACGTCGTATTCGCAGCCGTGCAGGCGTTCCACACCCTGCACCCGGATGGTGTCGGTGCCGGCGCCCTGGATCTTCGCCCCCATCGCCGTCAGGCAGTCCGCCAGATCGATCACTTCCGGCTCGCGCGCGGCGTTCTCGATCAGAGTCTCGCCCTCGGCCAGGGTCGCGGCCATCAGCAGGTTCTCGGTCCCGGTCACGGTGACCTGGTCGAACACCACCCGCGCGCCCTTCAGGCGATCCGCGCGCGCATGGATGTAGCCGCCGTCGACATCGATCTCGGCGCCCAGGGCCTCGAGGCCACGCAAGTGCAGATTCACCGGCCGCGAGCCGATCGCACAGCCACCCGGGAGCGACACCTCGGCCTCGCCGAAGCGCGCCAGCAACGGCCCCAGCACCAGGATGGAGGCGCGCATGGTCTTCACCAGATCGTACGGCGCCACACACTGGGTCAGCGTGGTCGGGTCGACCTCGATGCGCATGCGCTCGTTGACCGTCAGGCTTACGCCCATGCGCCCGAGCAGCTCCATGGTCGTGGTGACGTCCTGCAGGTGCGGGACGTTGCCAATGGTCATCGGCCCGTCCGCCAGCAGGGTGGCGGACAGGATCGGCAACACGGCGTTCTTGGCCCCGGAGATCCAGACCTGACCCTCGAGTCGGCCGCCTCCGGTGATGATCAGCTTGTCCATGGGGTGCCCGGATTCACCGCCGGACCGACCATGGCCCGGCGAAACGCGCCATGATAACGAATCCGCGCGGCACTCGCCCGTTCGCCCGGGTCAGGCCACGGATCGGGCCGCGGAGTCGGTGATGATCGCCTCCAGGTCATACAGCCCCAGCAGCGGCCGGAGCCCGTCCGGCAGGGGTTCGAAGACCAGCGTGCGGCCCTGCTCCCGCGCCCGGCGCCAGAGGATGACGAGGAAGGCCACGCCGGCGCTGTCGATGCGTCCGGCCCGGGACAGATCCACCCGCGCATGCTCCGGCAGGTGCGCCATCAGCCCGCACGCCCGGGCCTCCAGCCCGGAGACGGTGGCGAAGGTCAGCGGCCCGCTGACGACCAGGCCACCGTCATCGGCCCGGATCTGTGCATCGCTCACGGGTTGCCGGCCCCGTTGTCCTGGATGGCATCGCCCACCGCGTCCTCGACCAGACTCTCGTCCCCGTCTTCCAGGCGCTCGATCAGGGCGTCCAGACCGTCGCGGTTGATCTCCTCGTTGAAGCGGGTGCGGAAGTTGCCCACGAAGCTGAGCCCCTCGGCCTCGACATCGAAGACCTTCCATTCGCCGTTCACCGGGCGCAGCCGGTAGTTCACCTGGATGTTCGACTGGCCGGATCCCATCACCACCTCGGTGGCCACCACCGCCATGCGCTCGTCCTGGCGCGAGCGGCGCTCGATCACGCGCACATCCTTGTCCAGATGGTCGGCCAGTTGCACCCCGTAGGCCTGCAGCAGCGTGTTCTTGAAGGCTTCGGTGAACCGGCTTTGCTGCTCGCTGCTGGCATCCCGCCAGTGGCGCGCCAGGACCAGCCGGGCCATGCCGTTGACGTCCACGCCCGGCAGGATCTTGTCCTCGATGACACCGATCACGAAGTCCGGATCCTCCTGCGCACGCGACTCGTTGGCGCGCAGCTCCTTGTACACCGCGTCGATGGACTGCTGGATGATCTCGGCGGGATTGTCGGCCTGGGCCGGCGCCGCCAGCAGCAGGACCATCAGCCCCAGCGGCAGGCTCCACATATAGTCACGCAACCGTGTCATGTCTCTTGCTCCGGGTTTGGGCGAATCAGTCACTACCCATGTTGGTCATGAAACGACCAATGAGGTTCTCCAGCACCAGGGCCGACTGGGTAAACATCAGCTCGTCGCCGTCCTGCAGGGTTTCGTAGTCGCCGCCCGGCTCCAGGGCGATGTACTGCTCGCCCAGCAGCCCCGCGGTATGGATAGCCGCCTGCGTATCCATCGGCAGATAGTCGTGCTCCGAGCGGATGGCGAGGGTCACCTCGGCGCGGAAGCGCTCCGGATCGTAGCGGATATCCGCGACCCGGCCGATGCGCACACCCGAGACCGTGACCGGGGCCCGGGTCTTGAGCCCGCCGATGTTGTCGAAGTAGCCGGTCACCGTGTAGGTGTCGCGGTCGTGGTAGTCGGTCACGTTGCTGACCTGGACCGCCAGGTAGAACAGCGCCCCGATGCCCAGCAGTACGAAGACACCCACTGCCAGTTCGAAGAAACGTACCTTCATATTGCCACCCTAGGGAAATACTGGTTGGTCAGCCCGCGCCGAACATCAGCCCGGTCAGGATGAAATCGAGGCCCAGCACCGCCAGCGACGCGACCACCACCGTTTGCGTGGTCGCGCGCGAGATGCCCTCGGAGGTCGGCTGCGCGTTGAAGCCCTGGAACACCGCGATCCAGGTCACCACGAAGCCGAACACGATGCTCTTGATCACGCCGGACAGCACATCCTCGTTCCAGTCGGTCACCGACTGCATCTGCGAGAAGTAGGCGCCGCTGTCCACGCCCAGCAGCCCCACCCCGACGAGGTAGCCCCCCATCACCCCCACGGCGCTGAAGATCGCCGCCAGCAGCGGCATGGAGAGGAATCCGGCGACAAAGCGTGGCGCGAAGATCCGGCGGTACGGATTCACCGCCATCATCTCCATCGCCGAGAGCTGCTCCGTGGTCTTCATCAGGCCCAGCTCTGCGGTCAGCGCCGAGCCGGCGCGGCCGGCGAACAGCAGCGCGGTAACCACCGGACCCAACTCGCGCACCAGCGACAGCGCCACCACCCCGCCCAGGGCCTCGGCCGCGCCGAAGTTCACCAGCGTGATGTAGCCCTGGTACCCGAGCACCATGCCGACGAACAGCCCCGACACGATGATGATCAGCAGCGAGCGCACGCCCACCGAATACACCTGGGCGAGTGTCAGGCCGAACCGACGGATGACGATATCGAGGCTCGCCAGCACCCGCATCAGGAAGACGAAGGCGCGACCGAACACCACCAGGGCGTTGATCGTGGTCCGGCCCAGCGAGGCAATCGCGTCAGTCATCGCGGCGCTCCCCCTGTCCCAGCAGGTCGTCGCGATAGGACGCGCCCGGATAGTGGAACGGCACCGGCCCGTCCGGGCGGCCCTGCAGGAACTGCGCGCTCCAGTCGGAGGCGCGCGCCTCCAGCTCGTCCGGCGGCCCGGCATCCACCACTCGGCCATTGGCGATCAGCACCACATGGTCGGAGATCGCCATGGCCTCCGCCACATCGTGCGAGACCAGCACGCTGGTGAGCCCCAGGCTCTCGTTGGTCTGGCGAATCAGGCTGACGATCTGGCCCATGGTGATCGGATCAAGCCCGGTGAACGGTTCGTCGTAGAGGATCAGGTCCGGGTCCAGCGCGATGGCCCGCGCCAGGGCGACGCGCCGGGCCATGCCCCCGGACAGCGAGGCCGGGTCCAGCTCGCGCGCCGCGCGCAGACCCACCGCCTCCAGTTTCAGCAGCACCAGTGCGTGCAGCACATCCTCCGGCAGATCGGTGTGCTCGCGCAGCGGGAAGGCGACGTTCTCGAATACGGAAAGGTCGGTCAGCAGCGCGCCGCTCTGGAACAGCATGCCCATGCGCTTGCGCAGGGCGTACAGGCGGCGGGTGGAGAGCTTCGCCACCTCCTGGCCATCCACCCAGATGCGCCCCGCGTCCGGGCGCAGCTGTCCGCCGATCAGGCGCAGCAGGGTCGTCTTGCCGCTGCCGCTGGGGCCCATCACGGTCGTCACCTGCCCGCGCGGGATACGCATCGACAGGTCGTCGAAGACCACCTTGCGCCCGCGCCGGAAACGCAGGTTCTCGATCACGATATGCGGACTGTCTGCCACTGCCGGGTCAGCCACGCGCGCTCCTCGCCATTAAGAACCCGGAAGTCTGGCCGCCGGCCGGTGGACCGTCAAACCCACGGGGAGATGCTCATCCCATTCCCAGTAGCTGGGCGATGGTCCGAAAGTCCGACAGACGGTCCGGGCGGGCCCGCAGGAAGACCGGAGTCTCGCCGCTTCCGCCGGCCGCACCCAGGGCCTCCACCAGCGCACGCCAGCCCGGCGCGCCCAGGCCCGGCTCGGGGGTGATCTGCCAGGCTCCACCCACGGTCGTCGATCCCGTCGGGGCCGGATAAAACAAAGCCGCCTCGGCGTGGGTGATCGTATGTGGCTCACCGGGTCCATAGACCATCAGTCGCGCCAGGCCGGCCGCCTCGAGCGCCTCCCGGATTGCCGAGACCTGCGCCGCCGTCATCGGCCCCGGCGCCACTGCCTGCAGACAGGGGCCCGCGGCCTCGGCAAGCGCGAGCGCCCGCGCGGCCCCCGACTCGGGCGTGACCTCCACCGGCCACTCGAGCGTCAGCCGCAGCGCGGGGGCGACGGCCTCGCCCCAGTCGCCGAACGCGGGGGCCGAGGTCTCCAGCCACAGCGCGGCGGGCAGCAGCAGGCGGCTGTGATAGTGGGTGTAATACTCGAGTTGCCACTCGCGCGGCAGATCCTCCGGGAAGAAGCCTTCCCACCAGTCCTCGCCGGGGCCCGCGACTCCGGCGGCCTGCAGCGCCAGCGCTTCCTGATCGTTCGTCATGTCTCTCCTTCCGTGCCGTCACCGCCCGACCATCACCACGTTGTAACCGTATCCTCGCGCAGTCTGCTTGTATCGCCCCCGTGCGCGCGGCACAGTTGCGCCATGCGCTTCGACCTGTTCCATGAACTCTCGGTGCCCGACTTCCTGCAGACCTCCGAATCGGAGGTGCTGGAGAACACCCTGCGCCTGTGGGAGCGGGCCGACCGCCTGGGCTTCGGCACCGCCTGGCTGGTGGAACACCACCTGATGCCGGAGTTCTCGCACTCCACCGCGCCGGACCTGGTCCTGGCCGCCGCCAGCCAGCGCACCGAGCACCTGCGCCTGGGGCTCGGCGTAGTGCCCCTGCCCTACCACCACCCGCTGCGGGTGGCCCAGCGGGTCGGCATGCTGGACCAGCTCTCCGGCGGTCGGCTGGACCTCGGCATCGGACGCGGCTTCTCGCCGCGCGAATATGCCACATTCGGGGCCGAGATGAGCGAGTCCCGCGCGCGGGTCGATGCCGGGCTGGACGCGCTGCGCCAGGCCTTCGCGACCGGCCGCATCACCCAGGACGGCCCGTTCCATCACCTGGACGACGTGCCCGTGATGCCGCGCCCGGTGCAGGCCCCGCACCCGCCGATCTGGACCGCCGCGGTCAGCCCGGAATCCTTCACCTGGGCGGCCGAGCAGGGCATCGGGGCGCTGGCGGGCCCGTTCAAGCCCTGGCAGATGATCCGCGAGGACATCCGCCTGTACCACGAGGCCTGGGATGCCTCGCGCGCCGATATCGCCCATCCGCCGCGGGTCGGCATGACGCTTGGAGTCCTGTGCCTGCCGGACGGCAAACGCGCCCGGCGCGAGGCCAAGCCTGCGTTCGAGTGGTTCTACCGCCACATGTTCCAGCAGACCCTGCCGGTGCTGGAACGCCTGATCGAGGGCTACGACTACTACCGTTCGCTGGGCCGCTTCCGCCACCTGGTCAAGGCCGGGATCAACCTCAAGATCCTCGACATGCTGGGCATGACGCTGGTCGGCACGCCCGCCGAGTGTCGCGAGCGCATCGAGGGACTGCGCGAGGCGGGGGTCGACCAGGTCCTGCTCGCCTTCGGCGCCGGCGCCGTCCCGCAGGCCCTGGCCGAGGAGTCCATGGACTGCTTCGCGGAGGAGGTCATGCCCGCGTTCGCCGATCCCGCTCCAGCCGTCGCCCGCAGCGCGACCTGAGGGCCACACGGACCCATGCATATCGCCGTGACCGGCGCGGCCGGATGCGTGGGACAGGCCCTGCTGCCCGCCCTGGCGCGCGAGCCGGCGATCCTGCGCATCCTCGCGCTGGACCGGACCCCGCCGGCGCTCCCCCCGCCGGGAGGCGCCGCCGTCTGCGAGGCCCGTGTGGGCGACCTGACGCGGCTCCGGCCGGAGGATCTGGCCGGGGTCGACACCCTGGTGCACCTCGCCTTCCAGTTGATGGGGGGCCACGGGCGCCGCCACGACCGTGCCTGGGTCCGGCAGCAGAATGTCGCCCTCAGTGATCAGGTCTTTCGGACCGCGATCGCCGCCGGCGTGCGCCACCTCGTGTTCCTGTCCAGCGCCGCGGTCTACGGCCCCTGGCCGGACAGCCCGCAGCCCCTGACCGAAGACCACCCGACCCGGCCGCGCTTCCCCTATGCAGAGGACAAGGTGGCCGTGGAGCAGGCCCTGCGCGCCCTCGCGCGAGAACACCCTGAATGCCGCGTGACTATCCTGCGCCCACCCGCGATCGTCGGGCCGCATGCGCACCCGCTGCTGCTGCAGATCGCCCGCGGACGTTTCTATCCCGCCGCGGGCGAGCAGCCGGTGCAGATCCTGTGGGAGGACGACGCCGCGGCGGCGATCGCCCGCAGCGTGACCACCCGCACACAGGGCACCTTCAATCTGGGGGCCGAACCCGCCTGGTCACTGCGGGCCATGGCTCGCCACCAGCGGCGCTGGGGGGTACCGGTCCCCCTGGGACTGATCCGCGCCCTGCACCCGCTGGCCTGGCGCCTGAGCGCCCGCGCGGGCGACCCCGGGTGGGTGCGCGGGCTGGACGGCCCGCTGGTGCTGGACTGCGCCCGCGCTCGCGAGCAGCTGGGCTGGACCCCGCGGGTCAGTACCACCGCGTGCCTGGAGCGCCTGCGCCACTGACACAGCGCCCCAATCCGCTACAATCGCGGCCTGACCGTTCGGGACCCGTCTGCCCCATGGCCCTACCCATCGCCGCCGTCATCGTCGGCCTGATCCTGCTGACCTGGAGTGCCGACCGCTTCGTGTTCGGCGCCTCCGCCTTTGCCCGCGGGGTCGGCGTGAGCCCGCTGGTCATCGGCCTGACCATTGTCGCCTTCGGCACCTCGGCCCCGGAGCTCGTGGTCTCGGTCCTCGCGAGCCTGCAGGGCAACCCGGGCGTGGCGGTAGGCAACGCGATCGGTTCGAACATCGCTAACATCGCACTGGTGCTGGGGGCCGCCGCGGTGGTCGCACCGCTGGCGATCGGCCGCGGCATGGTTCGCCGCGAACTGCCGATCCTGTTGCTGGTCAGCTTCGGCGTCCTGCTCCTGCTGGTCGGCGGCGAGCTGGGCCGGATGGAAGGCATCGCCCTGCTCGCGGGACTGACCGCATTCACCGCCTGGATGGCGTTGACCGCCCGCCGCGCGCAACAGGCCTCGGGCGAGGATGCCCCCGAAGTCGTGCGCGGCATGGTGGAGACCATCCCGGACAGCGATCGCCTCGGTCCCGCGATTGCCTGGCTGGTGTTCGGGCTACTGCTCCTGCTGGCCAGCAGCCAGGCCCTGGTCTGGGGCGCGGTGGAAATCGCCGAACAACTGGGGGTCAGCGATCTGGTCATCGGCCTGACCATCGTCGCGATCGGCACCAGCCTGCCCGAGCTGGCCACATCGGTGGTCGCCGCCTTCCGCCGCGAGGCGGGGCTGGCGATCGGCAACGTGGTCGGCTCCAACCTGTTCAACCTGCTCGCGGTGCTGGCGGTTCCGGCCCTGATCGCGCCGCTGGCAATCGACGCCGACGTCCTCGCACGCGACTATCCCGTGATGCTGGCACTGACGGTGGCCCTGTTCCTGATCGCGCTGGGCCGCCGGGGACAGATCCTGCGCTGGCAGGGCGCCCTTCTCCTCGTCGCCTTCGCAAGCTACCTTGTCTATTTGGGAATTACGGCAACTGCATGAACTTCAACCCCGAAACCACCCGCAACCTGGCCCTGGCCGTCCTCAACGACGAGGCCGAGGCCGTGCACAACCTCGCCCGGCGCATCGACGACAGCTTCCTCGAGGCCTGCCGCTGCATCCTCGAGTGCAAGGGCCGCGTGATCGTCACCGGCATGGGCAAGTCCGGGCACATTGGCAGCAAGCTGGCCGCGACCCTGGCCTCCACGGGCACCCCCGCGTTCTTCGTGCACCCGGGCGAGGCCAGCCATGGCGATCTCGGGATGATCACCCGCGAGGATGTGGTCATCGCGCTGTCGAACTCCGGAGAGACCGACGAAATCCTCACCATCCTGCCGCTGATCCGGCGCCTGGGCGTGCCGCTGATCGCGATGACCGGCAACCCCGGCTCGCGCCTGGGCGCCGACGCCACCGTGCACCTCGATGTCAGTGTCGAGCGCGAGGCCTGCCCGCTGGGCCTGGCCCCCACCTCCAGCACCACCGCGGCGCTGGCGATGGGCGACGCCCTGGCGGTCGCGGTACTGGATGCACGCGGCTTCACCGCCAACGACTTCGCCCGCTCGCACCCCGGCGGCCGGCTGGGCCGGCGGCTGCTGGTGCATGTCGCCGACATCATGCACACCGGCGACGCGATCCCGCGCATCACGCCGGAGGCCCCGCTGAAGGACGCCCTGTTCGAGATCACCCGCAAGGGCCTCGGGCTGGTGATCGTGGCCGGCGCCGACGACCGCATCCAGGGCGTGTTCACCGATGGCGACCTGCGCCGCACCCTGGATGCCGGGCACAGCCTGGACGGCCTGACCATCGGCGAGGCGATGACCACCGGCGGCCACACCGCGCAGCCCGACTGGCTGGCGGTCACGGCACTCGAGACCATGGAGAGCCGGCGCATCAACGCCCTGCCGGTCACCGACGCCGACCAGCGCCTGGTCGGCGTGATCAACATGCACGACCTGCTGCGCGCCGGGGTGGCCTGATGAACCTGGATGCCGCGACCCTGCGCACCCGCCAGCAGGCCGTACGCCTGCTGATCCTGGACGTGGACGGCGTGCTGACCGACGGCAGCCTGTTCCTGGGCGATGGCGGCGAGCAGTACAAGGCCTTCAACAGCCGCGACGGCCACGGGATCCGCCTGGCGCTGGACGGCGGCCTCGACATCGCCATCCTGACCGGGCGCACCTCCGGGGTGGTCGAACACCGCATGCGGGACCTGGGCGTGGAGCACCTGATCCAGGGCCGCCGCGACAAGGGCGAGGCCCTGCACGAGTTGCTGCAGCGCACCGGCCATGACCCGGCGGAAGCCGCCTTCATGGGCGACGACATCGTCGATCTGCCGGCCATGCAGCGGGTCGGGCTCGGGATCGCGGTCGGGGACGCCCACCCGCTGGTATGCCGCCACGCCCAGTGGGTCACCGAGGCCCACGGCGGGCGCGGCGCCGTGCGCGAGGCCTGCGAGGGGCTGCTGGCCGCGCAGGACCGGCTGGACGCCCTGCTCGAGACCTACCTGAACGGATGAGCCGGCGGAGACGCAACCGGTACGGTCTGGCGCCGCCGTTGATCCTGTTCACGCTGGCGTGCGCAAGCCCCGCAACCGCCGAGGTCACCCCGCCCGAGGGCGAGGTGACCCTGCAGATCGACGGATTCACGCTGCACGCCACCGGCGACGACGGTGAGCGGACCCACCGGCTGCAGGGCACCCGACTGCGCGAATTCGGCCGCGACGGGCCGCAGTGGGTGGATGACCCGGAACTCGACCTGTTCGCCGATGGCGGTATCGAATGGCGCTGGACCGCCCCGGCGGCCCTGCACCGCCCGGCTGACGAAACCCTGGACCTGGTCGGCCCCACCCACGGCGTACAACCAGCCCGCGGCGAACGCGTGCAGACGGTCATCGACTCGCGGGATATACGCATCGCCACAGACACCATGGTCGCCACCTCGGACGCCCTCTCCACCCTGAACCAGCCCGGGCTGTTCCAGCGTGGCACCGGACTGCGCGTGGACTCGCGAGCGGATACCATAGAGCTGTTCCATGACGTGTACTCGCTCTACAGCGAGGCGAGCGAGGAGGACCCCGCGCATGACCCCGATCCCGAATAGCCGCCGCCTGCCGGGCCTGCTTGCGGCGGCCGGCCTCCTCTCCGCCCTGCTGGCGACGCCGGCCCTGGGCCAGCAGGGATCGGGACCCTCGCTGCCGGTGGAGATCACCGCCGACCACGCGGAGATGGACGAACGCCAGGGCCTGGGCACCTACACCGGGGACGTGATCGTGATCCGCGGCGACATGACGCTGGAGGCCGACACGGTCTACGTGCGTACCCGGGATCGTCGCCCCTACGAGATGGAGGCCCACGGCGAGCCAGCCCGCCTGGAGTCCCCCGACCCCGAGACCGGCGAGATGCGCATCGCCACCGCGCTGCGCATCGACTACCTGCTGAACGAGGACCGCATGATCCTCACCGACCAGGCCCATGTGATCACCGCCAGCGAAGAGGCGCGCGGCAAGCGCATCACCTACGACCTGACCACCGACGTGATCGAGGCCGAACGCGGCGAGGGCGACAGCGAACGCGTACGCATCACCATCCAGCCACGCGACGACGAATGAACGCATTCGCCACCAGCCCGGCGCCAGCACCCGCCGAGGCCCGTGATCGCCTGATCGGGCGCGAACTGACCAAGCGCTACGGCCAGCGCACCGTGCTCGACCAGGTGGATGTCGACCTCGCACCCGGTGAAGTGGTCGGCCTGCTGGGTCCCAACGGCGCCGGCAAGACCACCTGCTTCTACAGCCTGGTCGGGCTGATCCGCCCTAACGCCGGGCGCATCACCCTGGGCGGGCACGACATCACCCGCGCGCCCATCCACGTGCGCGCCCGCGCCGGTCTCGGCTACCTGCCCCAGGAGGCCTCGATCTTTCGCCGCCTGAGCGTGTGGGACAACCTGCAGGCCGTGCTGGAGCTGCGCCCCGGCCTGGACCGCCACGAACGCCGGCGTATCGGCGACGCGCTGATCGAGGAGTTTCAGCTCGAGACCGTGCGCCACAGCCCCGGGATCGCGCTGTCCGGCGGCGAACGCCGGCGCGCCGAGATCGCGCGCGCCCTGGCCGGTGACCCGCAATTCATCTGCCTGGACGAGCCCTTTGCCGGGGTGGACCCGATCTCGGTGGGCGATATCCAGGATGTAATTCGCCACCTTGCAGCGCGCGGCATCGGGGTTCTGATCTCCGATCACAACGTGCGCGAAACCCTCGGGATCTGCCACAGGGCCTATATTCTGAGCGAGGGGCGCCTGCTGGCCGCCGGGACACCCGACGAGCTACTGGCCGATCCCCAGGTGCGCCGGGTCTATCTCGGCGAGAATTTCCGCCTGTGATGCCGGCACGCGCACAACCCGCGCCGGTGCACAAACCAGAGGCACGATTTAAGATCGCTCTTATGGTCACCCGCGACCCGCATAGCCAATGCTGAAACCCGGCCTGAATCTTCAGCTGGGTCAGACGCTCACCATGACCCCGCAACTGCAGCAGGCCATTCGCCTGTTGCAGCTGTCCACGCTCGAACTACAGGTGGAGATCCAGCAGGCGCTGGAGAGCAACCCCATGCTCGAACAGGTGGAGGACGAGGACGACATGGGCGGGGCCGAGCGCCTGGACGCGGAGGGCGAGGTGGTGGAAGGCGACCGCATGGAGGCCACCACCACCAGCGATGACGTGATTCCCGAGGAGCTCACCACCGACAGCCGCTGGGACGACATCTACGAACCGCCGCCCGCCCCCAAGGGCGTGGATGACCGCGACCCGCTGGAAAACACCAGCGACGACGACGGCGAGGGCCTGCAGGACCACCTGCTGTGGCAGCTGCACCTGAGCCACCTGACTCCGCGCGACCAGCGCATCGGCGCAGCCCTGATCGACGCGATCAGCCCCGACGGGTATCTCGAAGGCGACCTCGAGACGCTGGCCGAGACCATCAGCCGCGGCGAGGAAGAACCCGTCGGCGTGGACGAGGTCGAGGCAGTCCTGCACTGGATCCAGCAGTGCGACCCGCTGGGCGTGGGCGCGCGCGATCTGCGCGAATGCCTGGAGATCCAGCTGCGCGAACTGGCCCCGGACGCCCCCGCCCGCGAGGCCGCCCGGGCGATCCTGGAACACGGCATGGACAGCCTGGGCAAGCGCGATTACAAAGCCCTGCAACGCCAGTCGGGTGTGCGCGACCCGGACGAACTGGCGCGTGCCCTGGACTTGATCCGCACCCTGAACCCGCGGCCGGGCGCGCAGATCAGTGCCGCCACCTCCGAATACGTGGTGCCCGATGTCTACGTGCGCCACACCCCGGAGGGCTGGCGCGTGGAGCTGAACCCGGAGATCGCGCCACGCATCCGTATCAACGACCTCTACGCCGGCATGGTGCGCCAGGTATCGGATGCCCGCGACAGTGCCTTCATGCGCGACCAGCTGCAGGAGGCGCGCTGGTTCCTGAAGAGCCTGCACAGCCGCAACGACACCCTGCTGCGCGTCGCCGAGGCGATTGTCCATCGCCAGCAAGGCTTCCTGGAACATGGCGAGGTCGCGATGCAGCCACTGATCCTGCGCGATATCGCCGAGATCCTGGAGATGCACGAATCGACCATCTCCCGGGTGACCACCCAGAAATACATGCACACCCCGCGCGGAGTCTTCGAGTTCAAGTATTTCTTCTCCAGCCACGTCGGCACCAACGACGGTGGCGAGTGTTCCGCCACCGCCATCCGTGCCATGATTCGCGAATTGATCGACGACGAACCCGCGAACAAGCCGCTCAGCGATGCCCGGCTCGCCCAGATCCTGGCGGACCGGGGCATCAATGTGGCGCGTCGCACCGTGGCCAAGTACCGCGAGGCGATGCACATCCCTTCATCCAGCGAACGCCGGCAGATGGCCTCCATGCCCACCGGCCACAAGTAACCAAGGAGTCCCGACCATGCAGATCAACCTGACCGGCCACCATGTGGACCTCACCGACGCCCTGCGCGACTACGTCAACGAGAAGTTCGCGAAGCTGGAGCGCCACTTCGACAAGGTCATCGACGTGCACGTCGTGCTGACCCACGAGAAGACCCAGAACCAGTTCAACAAGGCCGAGGCGAATCTCCAGGTCAGCGGCAATCACATCCACGCCGAGGCCTCCCACGAGGACATGTACGCCGCCATCGACGCGCTGATCGACAAGGTCGACCGCCAGCTGATCAAGCACAAGGAAAAGGTCAAGGATCATCACCGGGCCGAGGGCGCCCAGCGCAACCGCGAGCAGGCCTCCTGACCCATGTCCATTGCCGAGCTGATCACCGCCGAGCGCATCCGCCTGGAGCCGGAATGCTCCAGTCAGAAGCGGGCCCTGGAGGCCCTGTCGGAACTCCTCGCCGGCGGCGGTGATGCCGGCGGACCGGGCAGCACCGCGATCTTCGAGGCCCTGTCCGCGCGCGAAAAGCTGGGCTCCACCGGCCTGGGCCATGGGGTTGCGATCCCCCATGGCCGCCTGGCCGATCTCGAGGCTCCGCGCGTGGCCGTCCTGCGCCTGGAGAGCGGCGTCGACTTCGACGCCATGGACCACGAGCCGGTCGATATCCTGATCGCCCTGCTGGTCCCGGAGGCCGCCACCAGCGATCACCTCGACCTGCTGGCCCAGCTGGCGCGCGGGCTTTCGCAACCGGACACCATTGCCGCCCTGCGCCGGGCCAGCGATGCCGCCAGCCTGGAACAGGAACTCGTCCGCCGCTTCCGCGAGGGCTGATCCCGTGCGCCCCGCACCCTGCCACGCCACCGGTCCCCGCCGGCCCTGCTCATGAACGAGGCACTGGGCGAAGGCGGGATTGCCCGCGACATCAACGTGGAGAGCCTGATCCAGGCCATGGGCAACCGCCTGGATCTGCGCTTCGTGCATGGCGAGCACGCCGCCCACGACCGCAAGCTCGTCGGCGAGGACGGGGATGACCTGCCACTGGCCGGCCACCTCAACCTGATCCGCCCCAACCGCATCCAGGTCATCGGGGACTTCGAGGCCCGCTACATCGCCGGCCTCAGCGACGACCAGCGCAACGACCTGATCCTGGAGATGGCCCGCACCGGCACCACCGCGGTGATCTTCGCCGAGGACACCTGCCCGTTCTCGGAGATGCCCCATGCCCCGCAGGAGGCGCTGCCGCTGATCCTGTGTTCCAGCACCAGCAGCCACGAGATCATCGCGCTGCTGCGCTACTTCCTGCAGCAGCGTCTGGCGCACTTCGAGGTGCGCCATGGCGTGTTCATGGAGATCCTCGGCATCGGCGTCCTGATCAGCGGGGCCTCCAGCGTCGGCAAGAGCGAGGTGGCGCTGGAGCTGATCTCGCGCGGGCACCGCCTGATCGCCGACGATGCCCCCGAGTTCGCGCGCATCGCCCCCGACATCGTGCGCGGTCACTGCCCGGCCCTGCTCCAGGACCTGCTCGAGGTACGCGGCCTGGGGGTGCTGAACATCCGCGCGATGTACGGCGACTCCGCAATCAAGGGCGGCAAGTACCTGCGGCTGATTATCGACCTGCGCGATCACGGCGAGCCCTCTCCGGTCCCCGACGACCGGCTGAACGGGCGCCGCGGCGAGATCGACATCCTCGGCCTGCGGATTCCGCTGATCAGCCTCCCGGTGGCGCCGGGTCGCAACATCGCGGTGATGATCGAGGCCGCCGTGCGCAACCACATGCTGCACATGCAGGGCTACATCGCCGGGGATGACCTGCGCGCCCGCCAGCGCCGGCAGATGAGCGGCGAGGCCGAGGAGCCGCCCTACCACCGGGCCGTGCCCGCCACGACCGTCCCTAACCCGGACCCGGAGGGCTGAGTCCGCCATGCGCCTGCTGATCGTCAGCGGTCTGTCCGGATCCGGCAAGACCGTCGCCCTGCACACCCTGGAGGACGCGGGCTATTTCTGTGTGGACAACCTCCCGCTGCCGCTGCTGCCGGACCTGATTCGCCAGGTGCGCCAGGGCCACTACGACACCGAGGGCGATCGCCATCTGGCGGTGGGCGTCGACGTGCGCAGCGGGCTGGAGGCCCTGAAGGGGTTTGCCAGCCTGCTGGCCGGGCTACGGGCGGAGGGCCTGCAGGTGGAGGTCCTGTTCCTGCAGGCCTCAAGCGACGTACTGCTGCGGCGCTACCACCTGACCCGGCGGCGTCACCCGCTGGCGCGCGATGGCGTGCCCCTGGTGGAGGCCATCGACCGCGAACGCGAGTGGCTGGGCCACGTCGCGGCGGAGGCCGACCTGACGGTGGACACCTCGCGGCTGTCGATGCACGACCTGGCCCGTACCCTGCGCGACCGCATGGGCGAGCGCGGAGAGCACGAGCTGTCCCTGCTGTTCCAGTCCTTCGGCTTCAAGCACGGCGCGCCGATGGACTCGGACTTCGTATTCGACGTGCGCTGTCTGCCCAACCCCTACTACGAACGCGAGCTGGCCGGCCTGACCGGCCGCGACCCGGCCGTATGCGAGTTCCTCGAGGGGCACGGGGAGGTCGCGGCCATGTTCGACAGCATCCAGGGCTTTCTCTCACAGTGGCTCCCGCGGCTGCTGGAGGACCACCGCAGTTACGTGACGGTCTCGATCGGCTGCACCGGCGGCCGACACCGCTCGGTATACCTGGTCGAACGCCTTGCGGGGGCGTGGCGGGACCGGGAACATGTTACTGTTAGCACCCGTCACCGCGAGCTGGGCAAGCAGTAACCACGAAGCGCGGGGGCAGGCCCCTACGGAACCCGCAATTGGAGCAGATCCATGGGCGTTGGTCTCATTCTGATCACGCATCAAAACCTGGGCGACACCCTCTTGCAGACCGCACAAAGCATGCTTGGCGGCCTGCCCGATGACTGCGAGTCCATGGCGATGTCCCAGAACGACGACCCCGACGAGGTCCTGGCCCGCGCCCGCGAGCGCCTGACAACTCTGGACAGCGGCGCCGGGGTACTGATCCTGACCGACATGTTCGGTTCCACCCCCTCCAACGTCGCCAGCCGAGTGGCTCGCGGGGCCAACGCGCGCGTGATCGCCGGGATCAACCTGCCGATGCTGATCCGCGTCCTCAACTACCAGCATCTCCCGCTGACCGAGCTGGTCAACAAGGCCCTGTCCGGCGGGCATGACGGAATCCTTCTCTGCGACCAGGAGTGCAGCGATGCCGCAGCGCGTAGTCCCCATCGTTAACCGCCTGGGGATGCACGCGCGTGCTGCGGCCAAGTTTGTCAGCCTGGCCAGCCAGTACGCCGCCGATGTCACCGTCTCCCGCAACCAGCAGGAGGTCAACGGCAAGAGCATCATGGGGGTCATGATGCTGGCCGCGGCCCAGGGCAGCGAGATCACCATCGAGACCGAAGGCGAGGATGCCCCCGAGGCGCTGGACGCGCTGACCGAACTGGTGGCCGACCGTTTCGGCGAAGAGGCCTGACCCCCTGACGCCTGTGTGCCGCTGAACAGGCGGCTACCCCCCTTCTCCCGGCCCTAACCCGGCCCGACGCCGAGGTCGGACACCTCCGCCGCCAGCCCCTCGAACCCGAGCTGCGCGAGCTTGCGCTCGGCCAGGCGCACGGCCGCGTACAAGGCCTGCTCGGGGGGGGTGCCGGAGACCAGCGCATCGATCAGGCCGGCATTGAAGGCATCTCCCGCGCCCACGCTGTCCACCACCTGCAGTCCGGGCGTGGGTGCACAGTGGTGGATCGCGCCACGGGCAGCCAGCCAGGCCCCGGCGCTTCCGGCCGTCACGGTCAGGATGCGGTCGGGGAAGCGGCTCGCCATCTGCCGCAGCGCGTCCTCCGGTGTATCCGCCACGGTGGCGGCCCAGTCCCGCGAAAGCATCAGGACGTCGGCATACTCCAGGCAGGCCTCCAGGCCCGGGCGGGGCTTCTCCAGCTCCAGTGACACCGGCTGATCAAAGATATCCCCGCGCGCGTCCGCCAGGATCGCGGCCAGGGCTTCGGGGTTACGGCCCTCGAAGTGCAGCCAGTCGTATTCCGACCAGGGCACGCCGGAGACATCCGCTTCCTCCAGTTCGGGGAGATCGCGGTGGTGGACGATGGTACGGCTGCCGGTGGCCCGGGAACGCAGGATATGCGAGGTCGGCGTCGCTCCGGGCTTCCGCACGCAGTGCCGCACGTCCAGCCCGCGCGCCTGCAACTGCTCGACCAGGGCATCCCCGCCCGCGCCCCGGGCAATCACCGCGGCCAGTCCCGGGCGATGCCCGAACTGGGCCAGGATCGCCGCGGTATTGGTAGCGTTGCCGCCGGGCTGGGTCGTGCTGGCGAGCGCGCGGATCTCCGCGTCCTCGGCGGGAAATGCGGCGACGTCGAGGGTATGGTCGAGGGTCACAATGCCGGTGGCGAGGATGCGTGCCATGCGGGCTCCAGAGGTCCGGGGGCGCCATTCTGGCGGCTCGAGCCGACTACGTCATCTCCCGGGCCCGACCCGCATTCGTCATCGGGAAGCGCTCCTGCGACAATAAGCATTCCGTTTCTGGAGCTCCCCCGACGCGTATGGCCACGTTCCCCTCTCCCCAGTCCGCGGAAGCCGCGTTCTACGAAGCCTTTCAGGCGGGCGACCCGCAGGGCATGCGCGAGGTCTGGCACGACAGCGACGAGTGCGTCTGCATCCACCCCGGGGGCGAACGCCTGCAGGGCACGGACGTGATCCTGGAGAGCTGGGACGACATTCTGCCCGGCATGCGCGGCGTCGTGGTCCACCGCACCCAGGTGACGGCGATCCCGGGCGATGACCTCGTCCTGCACGTCCTGCGGGAAAACCTCTACGTCCACGGGGAGCGCCGAGGCGTGATGCTGGCGACCAACGGGTACCGCCAGGTGGGCGACAGCTGGCGCATGGTGCTCCACCACGCCAGCCCGGACCCGGAACCGGCCCCGGAATGGCCGACCGGGGGCATGCACTGATGGAGACCGATGCCGACCGCTGCGTCGAGGCGTACTACACCGCGTTCCGCGCCGCCGACATCGAGCAGATGATGCGCCTGTGGGCCGAACGCCCGGACATCGTCTGCATCCACCCGGGCAGCCCGCGCGCGCACCGCGGCGTGGCGGAGGTGATGGAGAGCTGGCTGCTGGTCTTCGCGCGCGAACTGAACATCGGTATCGAGCCAAAGATCGCGGGACGCCACGACAGCGGCGAAGTCATCAGCCTGGTCATCGAGGAGGCGATCACCCGCCCGGGCGACGTGGCGCCGACCGGGACCATCCTGATCAGCCAGACCTGGCGACGGGTGGATTCGCGCTGGCGGCTCCTGTTCCATCACGCCTCGCACGGCCGCCGCTCGCCCCCCTCCCAGGAAGGCATGTTCGTCCCCGACGGCGGCGGCAACACCCGCCACTAGCCGCCTGCACCACGCAGGCCCACGCGGAATTGAAGGTCAAGGGCGGTTGCACCACAGAGGGCACGAAGAACACGAACAAGGGCTGAATTCTTGGGCGGCCGGTACGGGGATGTCACGTCTGCCGGGGACGTTCACAACCACTGTGGTTCAAGGGTTCGAAAACCAAAGAATCGGGACGATCTCGTATCTTTGTGGGCTAAGTGGCACACAAATCCTTTCCCTTCTCTGTGTCCTCCGTGACCTCTGTGGTCAAAACGCTTTTGACCTACTTCGTGTCTTCGTGAGCTTCGTGGTCAATTCGATCCAGCGTCGGAGCGGGGTTGGCAGAGGTCGGGGCGCTGGACCTGGAGGGCCGAGCACACGCCTTTGACGGCGTCGCGCACACGGCGACCTTTGCCCTCCAGCGTCAGGCTGGCGATCTCCTGATAGAGCGGGTCTCGCGCCTCGAACAGCTCCTGCAGCCGCGCCTTCGGATCCGCCGCCTCCGCGATCAGCGGGCGCTTGCGGTTGCGCCGAGTGCGGCGGAACTGCTCCTCCACCGGGACGCGCAGGTAGATCACGAACTGGTCGCGCAGCAGCTCGCGATTCTCCGGGCGTTCCACGATCCCGCCACCCGTGGCGATCACGGCCCCCTCCTGTTCCAGCAGGGACTCCAGCATCGCCGTCTCGCGCTTGCGAAACCCCGCCTCGCCCTCGAACTCGAAGATGGTCGGGATATCCACACCGGTACGCCGCTGGATCTCCTGATCGGTGTCGAAGAAGGGACGCCGCAGCAGCCCGGCCAGGCCGCGCCCGATTGTGCTCTTGCCGGCCCCCATAGGGCCTACCAGTACGATGTTCTGCATGGGGGCAAGGCTACTGGCTGGGTCCGACAAAGAAAAGCCGGGGACTGGCCCCGGCTTTTCGGATCAACTCCCGGTGCCTTCGGCAGCCGGGGTATCACGCGGACTCAGTCGAGCACGCGCGGGGTCACGAAGATCAGCAATTCGGCCTTGGTGTTCTCCGTGGAGCGGTTGCGGAACAGGTTGCCGAGGAACGGGATGTCCCCGAAGAACGGCACTTTCTCCAGGTTGGTGCGGCTGTCGATCTCGTACACGCCGCCCAGCACCACGGTCTCGCCATTGCCGACAAAGACCTGGGTCTCCACCTCGCGCTTGTTGATCCCCGGCACGCCGAGGATAACGCGCTGGCTGGGCTCATCCTTCTTGACGTTGATGTCGAGGATCACGTTTCCGTTCGGTGTGATCTGCGGCGTCACCTCGGTGGAAAGCACCGCCTCGATGAACTGGGTGGACGTCGCCCCGGAGGCGGTCGCCTCCTGATAGGGGATCTCCTCACCCTGCTTGATCGTGGCGGTCTGGCCGTTGGCGGTGATGACACGCGGGCTGGAGATGATCTCGCCGCGACCCTCGACTTGCAGGGCCGACAGTTCGAGATCCAGCAAAATGCCGCTGCGCAGGATGCTGAGCCCGGCACTCCCGGCATTCCCGCCTGCAGGCAACGAACTGTTCAGGCGATCACCAATTGCAAGGCCGCCCATATTCCCGGGGCTGGTGCCAAGGGCACTGTCGGAGCCTTCCAGCGATCCGGACAGGCCCGCAGGCGTACGTCGTTCGCTCCCCCGAGTCGCGCTAATGCCAAATCGAGCGCCCAGTTCGCGGTTGAAGGTGTCTTCCGCAATCACAATGCGGGTCTCGATCAGGACCTGCTGGACCGGGACGTCCAGCGTCGAGACCAGACGACGCACGTCCTCGATCCGGCTCTGAGTGTCCTGCACCAGCAGGGTATTGGTACGCGTATCGATGGTGATGCTGCCACGCTCGGACAGGAACTGGCCGCCATCACCACCCCGGATCAGCGAGGCAATCTGTTCCGCCTGGGCGAAGTTGATCTGCACGAACTCGGTGCGCAGGGGCTCCAGCTCCTGGCGGTCACGCTGTGTCTCCATCTCCTGGCGCTCGCGCGCGGCGATCTCCTGGCTGGGGGCGACGTACAGGACGTTGCCGTCCATGCGCTTGTCGAGGCCGCGGGCGCGCAGAATGATGTCCAGCGCCTGGTCCCAGGGGACGTTGTTCAACCGCAGCGTGATGTTGCCCCCCACGGTATCGCTGACCACGATGTTCAGATCGGTGAAGTCCGCCAGCAGCTGCAGGACGGAGCGCACCTCGATGTCCTGGAAATTCAGCGACAGGCGTTCACCCTCGAATTCCTCTTCCTCACGCGCACGGGCCTGGCGCTCCGCCTCGGAGATCGGGGCGACCTCGAGGACAAACTGGCGGTCGCTCTGGTAGGACAGGATCTCGTATTCCCCGCGCGCCTCGACCTCCATACGCACGCGGTCACGTTCCGCGACGGTGTCGATCATATGCACCGGGGTGGCAAAGTCGACGACGTCGAGGCGGCGCTCGAGGGCTTCGTCGATCATCGCGCGGGGGAAGGTCATCTCGATGCGCCCCGCCTGCTCACGGACGTTGATCTCGGCGCCGGAGCGCGAGAGATCGACCTCGACGCGACCCTCGCCCTCGCTGCCGCGACGGAAGTCGATTCCGGTAATCTCGACCGGGCGCGCACTGCGGGTGACCGGGGTCGGTTCACCCGCGCGGTCCACGACCTGCTGGGTTCGGGCATCCGCCTCGGAGACCCCGCGACCCAGGGTCAGGATCAGGTTATTGCCCTCCACCCCGGTCTGGTACTCGGAGGCCTGGGTCAGATTGAGGACCACGCGCGTGCGGTTGCCCGCCTCTACGGAGCTTGCGCGCAGGATGGGCCCCACGTTCAGGTCGGTCTCGCGCTGTGGCAACGAGTTGCCCACGTTGGGCAGATCCAGCGCAATACGCGGCGGCGAATCAATCGCGAAGGCACGGATGTCGGAAGGCGGCGCTTCGGAGAAGCGCAGGTTCACCTGCACCCGGTCCCCGCTCAGGCTGCCGGCCCGGATCTCTTCCAGTTCGGTGGCAGCCACCCCCTGGGACACCATGAACAGCAGGCCGGCCACGACCGTCCCTGCGAAAGCGCGCATGGAAGAACCCATGTTGAATCCCCTGTTGGTTATGCCGACCTTGCGGCGAATGCTCGTCATCATGTTCTTCTCCCCCAACCGCTATTCGGTCAGCGCTACCGAATTCTCGCGTTCCACATGTCCCCCGAAGGCATCCGGCACCACCTCGATCAACCGGATCTGGGTGGGCGTGATTTCGACGATTTCGCCGTGGTTCTGTCCCATGTAGTTGCCTTCCGTTACCCGCTGGACCCCGCGGTCCGGGGTTCGGACCAGGGCATAGCGAACGCCATGCTGCTCCAGCGACCCGACCATACGCAGGGAATCCAGCGGGAAGCCCTCGAGGAACTCGCGCGGGCGATCGGGATCGACCTCGGCATCACCCGGCTGCCCCTCGGCCGCCGCCAGCTCCGGCTGCGCGATTACCGACGAGTCAAACGGCGACCGCGTATGTCCGGGATAGAGGTACGGTTCGTGCGGGTCCAGGGTCGGGATCGGCTCGATCCCGCTCCCAGGGCGCTCCTTTACCTCGGCGATATAGCGCTCGAGGTCGCGGTTATCCTGGGTGCAGCCGGAAAGCAGGAAGCCACCCGCCAGCACCAGGGCCAACCCGGGCCACACCACCTGCATGGAAGAATGCTTCATCAGTTCTCCTCCAGGTAGCGGTAGGTACGGGCGACCGCATCCATCAGCAGGTCATTGTCGGAATCACCGGGACGGATATGCATGTTGTGCATGGTCACCACCCGAGGCAGGGCCGACACCCCGCTGACGAACTCGGCAAGGTCCTCGTATCCACCGCGGACCCGCAGCCGGATCGGGACCTCGGCGTAGAAGTCACGGCGGTTCTCGCCGCGGGGCTCGAACAGCTCGATTTCCAGCCCCGCCTGCAATCCGGTCTGCGAGATGTCCACCAGCAGACTGGGGATCTCCGCGCTGCTGGGCAGCAGCTCGAGCAGGGAGGCGAACATGCGCTCCATCTCCTCGAGCTGGTCCTCGTAGGCCTGAAGGTTGGCAGCGCGCTGCTGTTTGTCCTCGAACTCGTCGCGCAGCTGCAGCTCACGGCTCTCCGCGCGCTCGAGATCCGTGCGCTGATCACCGATGAACAGGTAGTAGGACAGACCGAGGATGGCCAGGACAATCACGACCAGGATCAGGCCCTTGACGCCCCAGGAGGCCTCCCCGATGTTGTTGAAGTCGATCTGGTTGAGTTCCTTGAGATCCATCAGGAATCCCCCTCTTCGGCATCCGGCCGGGTCTGCGTGGCATCCAGACGGAAGTCACGCACCTGGAGACGGCCCTCTTCCCGGGTCTCGATGATCTGCAGGTTGGAACTGCCCAGCCAGGGCGACGCGTCGATCCGGCGCATCAGCGCGGAGATCCGCGTGTTGGACTCGGAACGCCCGACCAGCCGGACATTCTCGCCCTCCTGACGAACCTCGCTGAGGAATGTGCCATCGGGCAGCGTCTCGACCAGCTGGTCAAACAGGTGGACCGCCTCGGGACGGCGGGCCTGCAGGGTCTGGATCACTTCCATGCGGGCGATAAGCGCCTCGCGCTGCTCGTCCAGATCTCGGATCCGGGCAATCTGGCGGTCCAGCTCGCGGATCTCGCTCTCCAGCATCTGGTTGCGCGACTGCTGATGGTCAATCAGCGCGCCCATGAAGCTGTAGCCGGCGAAGGCCAGCAGGACGCCGACCACGGCGGCGCCGCCGGCCGCACCGAAGAACTGCTTGCGCCGTTGCTCGCGGGCCTTCTCGCGCCAGGGAAGGAGGTTGATGTAGATCATGACGCATACCCCCGCATGGCCAGGCCACAGGCGGTCATCAGCGCCGGGGCATCATTGGCGAAGCGTTCCTGGTTGACCCGCTTGGCCAGCGCCATGCCGCGGAACGGATTGGCGATGGAGACCGGCGTGCCGGCAGCCTCCTCCAGCAGTTCGTCCACACCCGGGATGGCCGCACACCCGCCGCCCAGGAGGATGTGGTCGATGGTGTCCTGCGGGCGCGTGACGTAGAAGTACTGCAGCAGCCGCTGGATCTGGTCGACCATGGTCTGCTTGAAGGGCTCGAGGATGGAGCTGCCGTAGTCGGCCGGCAGGTCACCGCTCATCTTGGCGGACCCGGCTTCCTGATAGTTCATGCTGTAGCGGCGCATAATCTCCTCGGTAAGCATGCGACCGCCGAAATTCTGCTCGCGGGTGTAGACCACGCCCTCGTCCTGGCTGACGACGTACACCGCGGTGACCGAGGAGCCGACGTCCACCACCGCCACGATAGGCTTGCTTTCGCGATCGGGGATCTGCTCCATCAGGCGCTCGGCGGTGTGCTCGATCGCGTAGGCCTCGACGTCCACCAGCTCGGGGGTCAGCTTGGCGGCCTCGGCAATGGCCACGCGCGAATCGACGTTCTCGCGGCGCGAGGCCACCACGAGGACATCCACCATCTGCGGGTTCTTCTCGTTCTTGCCCAGGACCTGGAAGTCCAGGTTGACCTCTTCGAGGGTGTAGGGGATGTACTGATCGGCCTCCACGAAGACCTGGCCTTCGAGTTCCGCATCGCCCAGCGCGGCCGACATTTGAATGGTCTTGGTGATGACAGCGGAAGAGGGGACGGCCATCGCACAATGCTTGAGTCGAGTCCCGGACCGCTTGACCGCCCGGGCCAGGGCATTGCCCACGGCCTCGGTGTCCTGACAGACCTTGTCGACCATCACCCCGTCCGGCAACGGCTCGACCGCGAAGGCCTCGACCCGGTACCCCTTACCCTGTCGCGCCAGCTCCAGCACCTTGACGGCTGCCGAGCTGATGTCCACGCCCAGGACCCCATGTTTGGATTTTCCGAGACTCAGCACACATCCCCCTGTATACCCCAACGAAAGTAACTGGTAGCGTTACAATCACGTATGCTAGCTCGTTCACAATATACACCGCGACTTCGAGGTTGCAAGTCGCATTGAATGCGACTTCTCACCTTGGCCTCACTTTTTTTGCTGTCATGAATCCGGTCTTGAAGATTATTTCGGCGCTGCTGGCCCTGATTCTGGCAGCCGGTATCGGCCTGTCCGTCGCCCTGGCGGCCCTGTACATCTACTATGCGCCCACCCTCCCCGAGGCGGACGCCGTGCGGGACGTACGCCTGCAGACACCCCTGCAGGTACGCAGTGCGGATGGACGCCTGATGGGCGAGTTCGCGGAAGAACGGCGCATCCCGGTGCCGATCGACGCCATCCCGCAGCAGGTTCGCGACGCCTTTATCGCAGCCGAGGACGAGCGCTTCTACGATCATCCCGGCGTGGACGTGATGGGCCTGGCCCGGGCCGCGCTGAACCTCGTCTCCACCGGCGGCCAGCGCACCCAGGGCGGCAGCACGATCACCATGCAGCTGGCGCGCAACATCTTTCTTACGCGCGACCGTACGTATGAACGCAAGCTCCGCGAGATCTTCCTGGCCATCCGTCTGGAACAGGAAATGTCCAAGGACGAGATCCTCGAGCTGTATCTGAACAAGATCTATCTGGGCCAGCGGGCCTACGGTATCGAGGCTGCCTCGCGGGTCTACTTCGGCCGGTCGCTGGAGGATCTGGAACTGGACGAGATCGCCACCCTCGCGGCCCTGCCCAAGGCCCCCTCCACGACCAACCCGGTCGCCAGCCCCGAACGCGCCGAGATCCGCCGCAACTATGTGCTGCGACGGATGTTGGAGACCGGCGCAATCGACGAGGCCGCCTTCGAAACGGCGGTGTCGCGCCCGGTCCTGTCGGAACGCCACACCGCCGCGACCGAAATCGACGCCCACTGGGTCGCGGAGATGGCACGCCAGATGGTTGTGAACCTGTGGGGTGACGAGGCCTATCGCCGCGGGCTCCAGGTGCACACCACGATTGATTCCCGCCAGCAGGAAGCGGCCAATCAGGCCCTCCGGGAAGGATTGCTGGAATATGACGAGCGTCACGGTTTTCGCGGTCCGGAGATGCGCATTCCGGAGGCCACCCTGGACGATTCCGATGCCCGCGAACGGGCACTGAAGGCCATCGGCATCCACGGACGCCTGCTTTTTCCCGCCGTGGTGCTGGGCCTGGACGAGGACGGGACCCTGCGGGTCGACGGTGGCCGCATCGGCGAGCAGACAATCCTGCCGGAGGACCGCGAATGGGCCGGATCGCCCGATTTCGCCCGCGGCGACGTCATCCGCATCCGCCCCTACACCGACGGGCGCTGGCGCCTGGCGCAGAAGCCGGAGGTTACCGGGGCCGTGATCGCGCAGGCCCCGGAGGACGGTGCCATCACAGCCCTGGCCGGCGGGTTCGATTTCTTCGAAAACCGCTACGACCGGACGACCCAGGCCCAGCGCCAGCCCGGCTCGGCCTTCAAGCCACTGGTGTACGCCCTCGCCCTGCGCGAGGGCTACCGCCCCGAAGGGACCGTCATCGACGCCCCGATGGTCTTCAACGACCCAGCGCTCGGGGCGGAATGGCGACCCCAGAACTACACCCGGCGCTTCCATGGCGAAACCACCCTGCGCGAGGCACTGGCCAACTCCCGCAACCTCGCGTCTATCCGGCTGCTGGACCGCCTGGGTACCGGGAACGTCCATCAGGAACTGACCCGCTTCGGCCTGGACCTGGAAACCCAGCCAAACAACCTGTCCATGGTCCTGGGCACGGGAACTCTGACCCCGCTGCAGCTCAACAACGCCTATGGGGTATTCGCCAGCGGCGGCCGCCTGAACAGCCCCTGGATCATCACCCGCATCGAGACCGTGGATGGCGAGGTGCTCTACGAGGCCCCCACCGAACGCGCCTGCCCGGCCCCCTGCTCCAGCCCCAAGGGGCAGGACCTGCCGCTGGTCGCGAGCAGCGGGCCCCTGCAGTACACCGACCCCACTCCGGTCCTGCAGCCCGGGGTCGCCTGGCAGATGGGCGAGATGCTGCGCGGCGTCATCACCTCGGGCACGGGCCGGCGCGCCCTGGAGCTCGGGCGCTCCGACCTGGCCGGCAAGACCGGCACCACCAACGATTACCGCGACGCATGGTTCGCCGGGTTCAACGCGGACCTGGTCGCGACCGCCTGGATCGGGTTTGACGACAATCGCGAACTGGGCCGGCGCGAGAGCGGCGGACGTGCGGCACTGCCGATCTGGACGCGCTTCATGGGGAGCGTTCTGGCGGATGAGCCGGAACGCCCGCTGGAGCGCCCCGACGACCTCGTGCGCGTCGCCATCCTGCCGAATGGCCAGCGCGCGCCCAGTGACGACACGCCGGGCGCGCGCAACCAGTGGCTACTGCCCCATCAGATCCCGGAGCGCGGCCACGTGATCCCGGGGAGCAACGGCGACAGCGGCAGTCAGCAACCCGAACTGGTGTTTTGATGGGCACCCCTTCGCGTATCCGCCAGGAACTGGCGCAGGAGGCCGCGCGCATCATGCTGGACGACGGCATCCGCGACTTTGCGCTCGCCAAGCGCAAGGCCGCCGAGCACCTGGGAGTGGACAACCGTCACGAGATGCCCGGCAATCTGGAGATCCAGGATGCCGCCATCGAGCGCAGCCGGCTGTTCGCCAGCCCGGCCAGCCGCGCTGCCTATCGGGAACGACTGGCGGCGGCCCTGATCGTGATGGAGCGCCTGCGCCATCTCGAGCCGCGCCTGGTCGGCCCCCTGCTCCAGGGCCTGGTCGAATCCCAGCCCCTGCTCAATCTGCATGGTTTTGCCGAGACCGTGGAGGAGGTGATCCTGGAACTGGGTGAACGGGGTATCCAGTGCGAGACCGGGGAACGCCGCTATCGCAGCCGTCAGGGCCGCGAGCAGCGCATTCCCTTCCTCGCCTTTCACGGCCCCGACGACACCGACGTGGAACTGACGGTCTTCCCGCTGGACGGGTTGCGCCAGTCGCCCCCCTCCCCGGTGGACGGGCGACCGATGCCCCGGGCCACGCGCGCGGAGGTAGAAAGGCTGCTGGCAGAGGCCGACGCCGAAGAAGCGCCGGCACCGGCGGACTGAGCGGGGCCTCAAGAGCAGGCGCCGCCAGCGCAAAGCGCGGTTCGTGGAATGTCCCGGCGGCCCGTCCGGGCCGCGGCGAGCCGGATGCCGCTATCGGCGGTAGTTCGTGACCGTATCCACCATCGCGGCAACGCGCTCGGGGTCGATCCCCGGGTGGACGCCATGACCCAGGTTGAAGACGTGGCCGGTATCGCGATCGAAGCCGTCCAGCACCCGCCGCGTCTCCTCGCGCACCACGGCCTCCGGCGCGTAGAGCACCGACGGGTCCAGATTGCCCTGCAACGCGACACGGTCACCGACCCGCCGGCTGGCCTCGCCGATCTCGATGGTCCAGTCCAGGCCCAGGGCATCCGCCCCGGTATCGGCCATCGTCTCCAGCCAGGCCCCGCCGCCCTTGGTGAACAGCGTCACCGGCACACGGCGACCGTCGTTCTCGCGGATCAGGCCATCGACGATGCGCTGCATGTAGGCCAGCGAAAACTCGCGATAAGCGCGCGGGGTCAGGGAACCGCCCCAGGTGTCGAAGATCATCACCGACTGGGCGCCGGCGCGGATCTGGGCGTTGAGGTAGTCGGTGACCGCGGTGGCCACCTTCTGCAGCAGGGCGTGCATCGCCTGCGGCTCGCCGTACATCAGACGCTTGGTCTCGGCGAAGTCGCGCGAGCCCTGGCCCTCGACCATATAGGTCGCCAGGGTCCACGGGCTGCCGGCGAAGCCGATCAGCGGCACCTGGCCGTCCAGTTCGCGGCGGATCAGGCGCACCGCATCCATCACGTAGCGCAGTTCCTGCTCCGGGTCGGGCACCGGGAGGTTCTCGATCGCCTCCAGCGTGCGGACCGGCTCGCGGAATCGCGGGCCCTCGCCGGTCTCGAAGTACAGCCCCAGCCCCATCGCATCCGGAATGGTCAGGATGTCGGAAAACAGGATCGCGGCGTCCAGCGGGAACCGGCGCAGCGGCTGCATGGTGACTTCGCAGGCCAGCTCCGGGTTCTGGCAAAGGCTCATGAAGCTGCCGGCCTGCGCGCGGGTCTCGCGGTATTCCGGCAGATAGCGCCCGGCCTGGCGCATGATCCAGATCGGCGGACGGTCCACCGGCTCGCGCAACTGGGCCCGCAGGAGACGATCGTTTTTCAGGCTATTGGACATCGAAAGGCTCAGACGCCGAGGTATTCGAGGATGCCTTCGGCGGCCTCGCGGCCCTCGAAGACGGCGGTGACCACCAGGTCGGAGCCGCGCACCATGTCGCCGCCGGCAAACACCTTCGGGTTGCCGGTCTGGAAGGCATGCTCGCCCGCGGTCTGCACGCGCCCGCCCTCGTCGATACCGATCTTGTAGTCGGCAAACCAGTCCGAGGGCGACGGACGAAAGCCGAAGGCGATCAGCACCCGGTCGGCCGGGATCACGTGCTCCGAGCCGGGGACCGGTTCGGGACGGCGGCGGCCGCGTTCGTCCGGGGCACCCATCTGGGTGCGCACGACCTTCACGCCCTCTACCTTGCCGTCGCCGACGATCTCCACCGGCTGCACGTTGAATTCGAAGTGCACACCCTCTTCGCGCGCATGCACCACTTCCTTGCGCGAGCCGGGCATGTTCTCTTCGTCGCGCCGGTAGGCGCAGGTCACCGAGGCGGCGCCCTGGCGAATCGAGGTGCGGTTGCAGTCCATCGCGGTATCGCCGCCGCCCAGCACGACCACGCGCTGCCCGGCCATGTCGATGAACTCGCCGCCCTCTTCCTGCGGCCAGTTCATCACCTGGCGGATGTTGGAGATCAGGAACGGCAGGGCCGGATACACGCCCGGCAGGTCCTCGCCAGGAAAGCCGCCCTGCATCGCCGTGTAGGTGCCCATGCCGAGGAACACGGCATCGTATTCCTCCAGCAGGGCGTCCATCGCGATGTCGCGGCCGATCTCGGTATTCAGCCGGAACTCGACCCCCATGCCCTCGAGGATCTCACGGCGGGTGCGGATGACGTGCTTTTCCAGCTTGAACGGCGGGATGCCGAAGGTCAGCAGGCCACCGATTTCCGGATAGCGATCGAACACCACCGCCTGCACGCCGTTACGGGCCAGGATATCGGCGCAGCCCAGCCCCGCGGGGCCGGCGCCAATCACCGCGACCCGCTTGCCGGTCGCGGTGACGTCGGAGAGATCCGGGCGCCAGCCGGCCTTCAATGCCTCGTCTGTGATGTACTTCTCGACCGAGCCGATAGTGACCGCGCCGAAGCCGTCATTCAGGGTGCAGGCGCCCTCGCAAAGACGGTCCTGCGGGCACACGCGGCCGCAGACCTCGGGCAGGGAGTTGGTCTTGTGCGAGAGCTCGGCCGCGGCAAACAGGTTGCCCTCTTCCACCAGTTTCAGCCAGTTCGGGATGAAGTTGTGGACCGGGCATTTCCATTCGCAATAGGGATTGCCGCAAGCCAGACAGCGGCCCGCCTGCTGCCCCGCGGTCGCCGGGTCGAACTGACCAATGATCTCGCCGAACTCGTGGATACGAATCTCGGCAGGGGTCTTCTGAGGGTCCTGGCGCGGCAGGTCCAGGAACTGCATCGGATTGGAAGCCATGGATCACTCGCTCCGACGGGAACCGGCGGCATGACGCCACGGGGTTCAACCGTTCATGCGTTCAGGAATGGTTCGTTTCGCTCAAACGAGCGTAACGGTCAAGAATGCCCCAGTGCGGACCGGACCTTCTGGCTCACCTGACCCATGTCGGCACGACCGAAGACCCGGGGCTTGAGTACGCCCATCACCTTGCCCATGTCGCCGGGGGCCGCGGCGCCGGTCTCGGCGATCGCCTCCTGCACCAGCTGATCGAGGGCCGCCGCATCCAGCGGCTCCGGCATGTATTCCTCGATGATGGCGATCTCGGCGGCCTCGCGCGCGGCGAGATCCTCGCGACCACCCTTCTGGTACTGATCGATGGAGTCGCGCCGCTGCTTGAGCATGCGATTGAGGATTGCCAGAACGGTGTCGTCGTCGGCCTCGCGCCGCTCGTCGACCTCGAACTGCGACACCTCGGCCTGAATCATGCGCAATGCCGCCAGGCGGTCCTTCTCCCGGGCCCGCATGGCCTGCTTCACGTCATCCTGCAACCGGGCCTTGAGCGACATGGTCGGGTCCTCGGGTCCGGGCAGCTACCCGGACAGGGGTTCAGTACAGGCGCACCCGGCGGGTCATGTCGCGGGAGTTCTTCTTCAACTGGCGCTTCACCGCGGCCGCGGCCTTGCGCTTGCGTTCGGTGGTCGGCTTTTCGTAGTACTCGCGGCGGCGGACTTCCGCGACCACGCCGGCCTTCTCGCAGGTGCGCTTGAAACGGCGCAGGGCGACCTCGAAGGGCTCATTCTCACGAACTCGTACGTGCGGCATACAATCTCCGAAACGGATGCTGGATCTTTTCGATCAAAAACAACAAAACCGGCCGCCAACACTCCGGGCGACCATGCAGAACTCCCTATGGTAATCCAACCCGCACCAATTGCAAAAGTCCGTGAAGCGATCCGCAGCACGGCACATGCCCGGCTTACGCCATCATCGGCCCGCACGCTATGATGGCGCACATGGAAAGCCTCAATGTCGAACTGGGCGAGCGCGCCTACCCGATCCACATCGGGCCGGGCATGCTGGCCGCCCCGGAACACCTGCGCCCGGCGCTGGCGGGCCGGCGCGTCGCGGTGGTGACCAACACCACCGTGGCCCCCCTGTACGGCGACGCCCTGCGACGCAGCCTCGCGGCCTGCGACCTTGACGGCGAGCCGTTGTGGATCGAACTGCCCGACGGCGAACAGCACAAGACGCTGGCCACGGTGGAAAGCATCCTGACCCGGCTGCTGGAGGCTCGCCTGGACCGGGGCAGCCGGATTGTCGCCCTCGGCGGCGGCGTGGTCGGCGACATCGCCGGGTTTGCCGCCGCCATCTATCAGCGCGGCATCGACTTTGTGCAGGTGCCGACCACCCTGCTCGCCCAGGTCGATTCCTCCGTGGGCGGCAAGACCGGGGTCAACCACCCGCTGGGCAAGAACATGATCGGCGCCTTCCACCAGCCGCGCGCGGTCGTGATCGACACCGACACCCTGAAGACCCTGCCCCGGCGCGAGCTGCAGGCCGGCCTGGCCGAGGTCATCAAGTACGGCCTGATCCGCGACGCCGACTTCTTCGCCTGGCTGGAGGAGCACATCGACGCCCTCGGCGCGCTGGATCCGGAGGCGCTGGCCCACGCCATTCGCCGTTCCTGCGCCTGCAAGGCCGAGATCGTCGCCGCCGACGAGCGCGAGGGCGGCATCCGCGCCCTGCTGAACCTGGGCCATACCTTCGGCCACGCGATCGAGGCCGGCATGGGCTATGGCGCCTGGCTGCACGGGGAGGCCGTCGGCACCGGCATGGCCATGGCCGCACGCATGTCGGAGCGCATGGGCTGGCTGGACCGCGCCGGCCGCGAACGCGCGGAGGCCCTGATCCGACGCGCCGGCCTGGCCCTGGAGCCCCCGGCCGAGGTCACCCCGGAGCGCTTCCGCGAATTGATGGCCATCGACAAGAAGGTCGCCAGTGGCCGCCTGCGGCTGGTCCTGCTGCGCGGCATTGGCGAGGCCGTGCTGACCGACGCATTCGATCCGGCGGCCCTGGACCATACCCTGCGCGAGCATGCCCGTGTCGCCTGAGGCCATGACCACGCCCGGCAGCCTCACACTGGGACTGGCACCCTGGGCCTGCGATCCCGCGCACTCGCGCGGGCGCGCCCAGGCGGAGCCCGCCCCCCGCCACCGCAGCGACTTCCAGCGCGATCGCGATCGCATCGTGCACTCCAGCGCCTTTCGCCGCCTGGAGTACAAGACCCAGGTCTTCATCAGCCACGAGGGCGACCTGTTCCGCAACCGTCTGACCCACTCGCTGGAGGTCGCGCAGATCGGGCGCTCGATCGCGCGCGCCCTGCAACTCAACGAGGACCTGGTCGAAGCCATCGCCCTGGCGCATGACCTCGGCCACACGCCGTTCGGGCACGCCGGGCAGCACGCCCTGAATGCCTGCATGCGCGAGCACGGCGGCTTCGAGCACAACCTGCAGTCCCTGCGCATCGTCGATCTGCTGGAGCGCCACTACGCCGAGTTCGACGGCCTCAACCTGACCTTCGAGACGCGCGAGGGCATCCTCAAGCACTGCTCGCCCGAAAAGGCCCGCCAGCTGGGCGAGGTCGGGGTGCGCTTCCTGCAGAAGGAACAGCCGAGCCTGGAGGCCCAGCTCGCCAACGTGGCCGACGAGATCGCCTACAACAATCACGACGTCGACGACGGCCTTCGCTCGGGTCTGCTCACCATGGACCGCCTCGCCGAGGTCACCCTGTTCCGCGACTGCCGCGAGAAGGTCCAGGCCCGCTATCCGGATCTGGATCCACGGCGAACCCAGCACGAGACCGTGCGCCGCATGATCGACACCCTGGTCAGCGACCTGATCGGGAGCAGCCAGGCGGCCATCGACCGCCACCGCCCGCAGTCCGCCGATGACGTCCGCCGCGCCGGGGAGGCCCTGATCCGCTTCAGCCCGGAGGTGGCCGAGCAGGCGCGTGAACTCAAGGGCTTCCTGCGCGAGAACCTCTACCATCACCATCAGGTCCACGGGGTCATGCACAAGGCACGTCAACTGATCCACGATCTGTTCGCCGCGTTCGAGTCCGAGCCCCGCCTGATGCCCGAGAACTACCAGCGCCACGCGGACGCAATCGCCGCGCATGATCCGCACGCCCTGCAACGCGCCATCGCCGACTACATCGCCGGCATGACCGACCGCCACGCCATCCGCGAACACCACCGCCTGTTCGACCTGGGCACGCTGACCTGAGACCGAATCCGATGGCGCTTTCCGAACAATGCCTGGAACAACTCGGCCTGCACGCGCCGCCGTTTGACGACGCCCCCGACGAGACCTTCATCTACAGCGATCCGCTGCTGGACGGCCAGCTGGAATCGGCACGGGCTGCCCTGAACGGCCCCGGGGCGGTCGTCCTGATGACCGGGGAGAACGGCTCCGGACGCAGCCTGCAGCTGATGCGGCTGCTGGCCATGCTGCCCGACCCGTTCGAGCTGATTGCCTTCCGCGCGCGGATCAATACCCAGTTCGAATCGGTGGACAACACCATTCGCAACTACCTGCGCTCGCAGAACGCGGACGACCCCGACCGCCCCCTGACCGAACTGCTGGCCGACCGCGTCGACGACGGCGTCGACCCGGTCATTGCCATGGACGACGCCCACCTGGTGGGCACCGACATCGTCAACAATCTGATGCGCATGCGCAGCGAGGTCCTCGCCAAGCACGGCCGCGCCCCGCGCATCATCCTGGTGGGGTCCGGCGGCCTGCTGCGCCGCCGCCTGTACCTGCCCGACCCCTCCGACGAGGATCAGGTCACCCGGGTCAGCCTGCGCGCCTTCAACCTGGAACAGACCGCGGCCTACCTGCGCCACCGCCTGCAGGCGGCGGGCCTGACCGACCCCGACCGCCTGCTGGACGCGGACGCCATTGCCCACCTGCAGACCACCAGCCAGGGCCTGCCGGGCAACCTCAACCGCGAGGCCAACAGCTTCCTCGAACGCCAGTGCCGCAGCGAGCGCCGGGCCAGCGCCGCGGCGACCACCGGCAGCGCCGCGCCCGGCGTGGCCGCAGGGGACGCCGCCGAGGTCGATACCCCCGACCCGGAACCGGACACAGAAGAACCGGCCTTTCACGCCGCTCGCAGGGAGCCCGAGCCGACCCCCGAGCCCGCCCCGGACCCGGAACCGAGCCTCCGGGCGGGCCGCGACGACGAGGACTTCACGCCCGCGGCCGAAGCCCTGTCCACCTCCACCGCCGAGCCTCCCGCCCCGGAGAGCTCCGCGAGCGAGCCGGGCAGCATTGCGGCCGACGACCGTATCCCCGAGCCCCCGGCACCGGAAAACGCCGCGTTCTGGAACCAGCGCTGGTTCGTACCCGCCGTCGCCATCACCGTGGCACTGGGGATCGCCGCACCGGTCGCCTGGCAACTGCTGGAGGGCGAGCCCGCGCCCGCCGACAGCGAGATCATCGAGCTACCCCTGCCCGAACCGCGCGTCACCGAGGCCGAGCCCGAACCCAGGCCCGAGCCGGCGCCCGCGCACGATGACGAGATCGCCGTGGCCGACCCGCTGGATCTGCCCCCGCCGGCCGCGGCCGAACCGTCCGCGCCCGGGACCGACTCCCCGGAACCGGCCGCAGAAGCACCCGAACCCGAACCTGAACCCACCGCAGAAGCCGGTGACGCAGAACCCGCTCCGGAGCCGGAGCCAGCACCCGAGCCGGAGCCAACCCCCGAGCCCGCACCGGAACCGGCGCCAGAGCCGGAACCGGAACCCGAGCCGGAACCCGCCGCCGAAGCACCGGCCGTGGACGACGCCGACGCCGCGCGTCTGGCCAGTGACCGCGACTGGCTGAACAACCAGGACGGCAGCGCCACGACCATCCAGCTGCTGGCCGCGCCGAACATGGAGGCCGCACGCGCATACGCGGACCAGCACGATCTGGGTGCCATCCGCTACATCCCGACCCGGGTCAACAACCGCGACTTCGTGGTCATCCTGGCCGGAGTCTTCTCCGACCGGGCGGCCGCCCAGCGCGCCGCCGAGGACCTGCCGGCCGCAGTGCGCAACGACGAGCCCTGGATCCGCTCCATCGGCTCGGTCCAGAACGCCGTCCGGGATTAAGCTGCACCCACCACAAGGTGCCCAAAGAGAACCTGAAAAGCATTAACAGGAAGATGGGAAGACGGGAAGGAAAAGACGATTCCGACCAAAAACATTCCAGTCAGTACCTTCCAGTCTTCCCATCTTCCTGTGAACCGCCTTCGACCTGATTGGTGGCTCCGTGGTGAACTACCCTGCCGGACTTTAACCTGCGCGGGTGTCGTGTCTTTTTGACCGGGCCCGGTTTGCCGGGAGAATGGCGGTTCGCTATATTCCTGCGCCTTTTTTCGTGTTCTTGTTCCCAGGGACGGCCCTGACCCACGTACCGCGCCCGCGCAAGGCCCTGCGCGCTGCGACCGGAGTTCACCGATGCGACAGAACCAACTGAACGGCACCCTCTACCGCCCCGAATTCGAGCGCGACAACTGCGGCTTCGGCCTCATTGCGCACATGGACGGCGTCGCCAGCCACTGGGTGGTGGACACGGCAATCAAGGCACTGGAACGCATGACCCACCGCGGCGCGATCGCCGCGGACGGCAAGACCGGCGATGGTTGCGGGCTGCTGATGAAGGCCCCCGAGGCCTTCCTGCGCACCCTGGCCTCGGAGTCGAACATCGAGCTGGCCGAGCGCTTCGCCGCCGGTATCGTGTTCATCAACCCGGAAAAGATCGCCGAGACGCGTGCCGCCGTGGAGAACGCGATCGAGCGCGGCCCGCTTACGCTTGCCGGCTGGCGCGAGGTCCCGGTCAACCCGGAAGACGCCTGTGGCGCCGAGGCCCTGAAGAGCCAGCCGCACATCCTGCAGGTGTTCATCAACGCCCCGGCCGACATGGACGGCGATGACTTCGAGCGCGCCCTGTTTGTGGTACGCCGCCGCGCCGAGATCGCGATGGGCGACGACCCGGTGTTCTACGTGCCGAGTCTGTCCGCGCGCGTGGTCTCCTACAAGGGCCTGGTGATGCCGGAAAACCTGCCGGTGTTCTACCGCGACCTGCAGCGCCCGGAGCTGGAGACCTCGATCTGCGTGTTCCACCAGCGCTTCTCCACCAACACCTTCCCGCAGTGGGGCCTGGCGCAGCCGTTCCGCTTCCTCGCCCACAACGGCGAGATCAACACCGTGCAGGGCAACCGCAACTGGGCGGTCGCGCGCCAGCACAAGTTCGCCACCGAAAAGCTGCCGGAGCTGGCCGAACTGGAGCCGTTGGTCAATCTGGAAGGCTCCGACTCGCAGAGCCTGGACAACATGCTGGAAGTCCTGCTCGCGGGCGGCATGGACCTGTTCCGTGCGATGCGCCTGCTGGTCCCGCCGGCGTGGCAGAACGTCGCGCACATGGACTCCGACCTGCGCGCCTTCTACGAATACAACTCCATGCACATGGAGCCCTGGGACGGTCCGGCCGGGATCGTGCTGACCGACGGCCGCTACGCCGCCTGCACCCTGGACCGCAACGGCCTGCGCCCGGCGCGCTACGTGATCACCAAGGACCGCCACATCACCCTGGCCTCGGAGATCGGCGTCTACGACTACGCCCCCGAGGACGTGGTCACCAAGGGCCGCCTGAAGCCCGGGCAGATGCTCGCGGTGGACACCGAGTCCGGCGAGTTGCTGCAGCCCGAGGACATCGACCGCATCAACCGCACCCGCCAGCCCTACCGCCAATGGCTGCGCGCGCACGTGAAGCACCTGAAGAGCCAGCTGGACGACAACCAGCTGTTCTCCGGCGAGCCGATGCCCCCCGAACGCCTCGAGACCTACGAGAAGCTGTTCGACGTCACCTTCGAGGAGCGTGACCAGATCCTGCGCGTGTTGGCCGAGGCCGGCCAGGAGGCCGTGGGCTCGATGGGCGACGACACCCCGTTCGCGGTGCTGTCGCAGCACACCCGCTCGCTGTACGACTACTTCCGCCAGCAGTTCGCCCAGGTCACCAACCCGGCGATCGACCCGCTGCGCGAGAGCATCGTGATGTCGCTGGAGACCTGCTTCGGCCGCGAGCAGAACCTGTTCGAGGAGACCCCGGACCACGCCCATCGCCTGGTATCCGACTCCCCGGTGCTGTCCGAGGCCAAGTTCCGCGAACTGTGCAACCAGACCGAAGACGCCTTCCGCGTCGAGCGCATGGACCTCAACTACGACGTCCACTCCGGTTCGCTGGAAGACGCCGTCAAGGCCCTGACTGAAAACGCGGTACAGGCCGTTCGCAACGGTGCCGTCGTATTGGTGCTGTCCGACCGCGGCATTGACCCGGAACGCCGCCCGATCCCGGCCGCGCTGGCCGTCGGCGCGGTGCACCACGCGCTGATCCGCGCCAAGCTGCGCACCGACGCCAACATCGTCGCCGAGACCGCGACCGTGCGCGACCCGCACCACTTCGCCGTGCTGCTGGGCTATGGCGCCACCGCGATCTACCCCTACCTGGCCTACTCCGCACTGCACGGCATGTGCCAGTCCGGCGAGATCCCGAATGCCGACCCGCTGACCCTGGCGCAGAACTACCGCCGCGGCATCAACAAGGGCCTGTTCAAGATCCTGTCCAAGATGGGCATTTCGACCATCGCCAGCTACCGCGGGGCGCAGCTGTTCGAGATTGTCGGCCTGGCCGACGAGATCGTGGACACCTGTTTCACGGGTACCACCAGCCGCATCCAGGGCACCCGCTTCGCCGACATCGAGACGGACCTGGAAACGCTTTCGAAGCGTGCCTGGAACCCGCGCAAGAGCGCCGGCCAGGGCGGCCTGCTTAAGTACGTCCACGGTGGCGAGTACCACGCCTACAACCCGGACGTGATCCAGACCCTGCACCGCGCCGTGCAGTCCGGCGACTACGGCGTGTACAAGGAATATGCAGACCTGGTGAACGAACGCCCGGTGACCGTGCTGCGCGACCTGCTGAAGGTCCGCGACGACATCGAGCCGATCGCGCTGGACGAGGTCGAGCCCGAGGCCGAGATCCTGCCGCGCTTCGACTCCGCTGGCATGAGCCTGGGCGCGCTGTCGCCGGAGGCCCACGAGGCCCTGGCCACCGCGATGAACCGCCTCGGCGGGCGCTCCAACTCCGGCGAGGGCGGCGAGGCCGTCTCCCGCTACGGCACCGAGCGCATGTCCAAGATCAAGCAGGTGGCCTCCGGCCGCTTCGGCGTGACCCCGCACTACCTGGTCAACGCCGAGGTGCTGCAGATCAAGGTTGCCCAGGGCGCGAAGCCCGGCGAGGGCGGCCAGCTGCCGGGCCACAAGGTCAACAAGATGATCGCGGAGCTGCGCTACTCGAATCCGGGCGTGGCCCTGATCTCGCCGCCGCCGCACCACGACATTTACTCCATCGAGGACTTGGCGCAGCTGATCTTCGACCTCAAGCAGGTCAATCCGGATGCGCTGGTCTCGGTGAAGCTGGTCTCCGAGGCCGGGGTTGGCACGATCGCCGCCGGCGTGGCCAAGGCCTACGCCGACCTGATCACCATCTCCGGTTACGACGGCGGCACCGGAGCCAGCCCGCTGACCTCGGTCAAGTACGCCGGCACCCCGTGGGAACTGGGCCTGACCGAGACCCACGCGACCCTGCGCGGCAACGACCTGCGCGACAAGGTGCGGCTGCAGACCGACGGCGGCCTGAAGACCGGCCTCGACGTGATCAAGGCGGCGATCCTGGGTGCGGAGAGCTTCGGCTTCGGCACCGGCCCAATGGTCGCGCTGGGCTGCAAGTACCTGCGGATCTGCCACCTGAACAACTGCGCAACGGGTGTCGCCACGCAGGACAAGGTGCTGCGCATGAACCACTTCATCGGCCTGCCCGAGATGGTCATGCACTACTTCCAGTTTGTCGCCCGCGAGACCCGCGAGTGGATGGCGAAGCTGGGCGTGCGCAGCCTGACGGATCTGATCGGCCGTACCGATCTGCTGGAGATCCTGCCGGGCGAGACGCCGAAGCAGCAGCACCTGGACCTGAACGGCCTGCTGGCCAGCGGCGACCTCGCCGACAAGCCGCGCTTCTGCAAGGAGCCGAAGAACGAGCCGTTCGACAAGGGCGAGCTGGCCGAGAAGATGGTCGCCGAGATGCTCGAGGCGATCGAGAACAAGGCCGGTGGCGAGTACCGTTTCGACGTCGCCAATACCGACCGCTCGATCGGCGCGCGCCTGTCCGGCGAGATCGCCAAGCGCCACGGCAACCAGGGCATGTCCGATGCCCCGATCACCGTGCGTATGAAGGGCACGGCCGGGCAGAGCTTCGGCGTCTGGAACGCCGGCGGCCTGCACCTGTACCTGGAAGGCGATGCCAACGACTACGTCGGCAAGGGCATGACCGGCGGCAAGCTGGTGATCCGCCCGCCGGAAGGCTCGGGCTTCGCCAGCCAGGACACCACCATCATGGGCAACACCTGCCTGTATGGCGCGACCGGCGGCAAGCTGTTCGCCGCCGGCCAGTGCGGCGAACGCTTCGGGGTGCGCAACTCCGGCGCGATCGCCGTGGTGGAAGGCATCGGCGACCACGGCTGCGAGTACATGACCGGCGGCGTGATGGTGGTGCTGGGCAACACCGGCATCAACTTCGGCGCGGGCATGACCGGCGGCTTCGCGTTCGTGCTGGACCGGGAGAACGACTTCCCGGACCGCATCAACAACGAGCTGATCGACCTGCACCGCCTCGACACCGAGGACATGGAGGCGCACCGCAACTATCTCGAGGAACTCATCACCGAGTTCGTGCACGAGACGGACAGCGCCTGGGGCCGCGAGATCCTGGAACGTTTCGACGACTACCAGGGCTCGTTCTGGCTGGTGAAGCCCAAGGCCTCCGAACTCCGGGGCCTGCTGGCCAACCTGCGCCAGGCCGCCTGACCCGCCACCCGGCGGAACTTTGAAACGGGCCCCTCACGGGGCCCGTTTTGTTTGCAGTGCCGAAAAACCGTCATTGCGAGCGCAGCGAAGCAATCTCCAGAAACTGCCACCGGGACACAGCACCAAGCGATTGCTTCGTCGCCCAAGGCTCCTCGCAATGACGTGTTGCGGCCCAACGCTGGGCTATCATGCGAACCTGACGACGAGCACACCCCCGAGGAATAGCCGGCGACACCATGGCAGGTCTCATCCCACAGGCATTCATCGACGAGCTCCTCGAACGCAGCGACATCGTCGAGGTGATCCAGCGCCGCGTGAGCCTGAAGAAGGCCGGGCGCGAGTTCGCCGCCTGCTGTCCGTTCCACGGCGAGAAGACGCCGTCGTTCTATGTCTCGCCGCAAAAACAGTTCTATCACTGCTTCGGCTGCGGGGCGCACGGCACGGCCATCAGCTTCCTGATGGAGTACGAGAACCTGAGCTTCCCCGAGGCGGTGGAGCAGCTGGCCGAACAGGCCGGACTGGAGGTCCCGCGCGAGGCCGGAGGGGACGACAAACGCGAGGCCCACGCCCCGCTGTACGAGGCCCTCAACGCGGCCGCCGACTACTACGTGCAGCAGCTGCGCCAGACGCCGAAGGCAGTCGAATACCTGAAAAACCGTGGCATCGACGGCACCACGGCCCGCGACTACCAGATCGGCTGGGCCCCGCCCTCGGGCCTGCTTGAGGCCCTCAAGCCCCGCTTCACCCCGCAGCAACTGGTGGATGCCGGGCTGGCCGCGCGCCGCGACGACGGCGGCATCCGCGAGCGCTTCCGCGGGCGCATCATGTTCCCGATCCGCGACCGGCGCGGGCGCATTACCGGCTTCGGCGGGCGCCTGATTGAAGACGGCGAGCCGAAGTACCTGAACAGCCCGGAGAGCGAGGTCTTCCACAAGGGACAGACCATCTACGGCCTGTTCGAGGCTCGCAAGGCCGGCACCCGGCTGGATGACATCGTGGTGGTCGAGGGCTATATGGACGTGGTCGGACTGGCCCGCGCCGGTTTTCGCCGAGCGGTGGCCTGCATGGGCACCGCCCTGACCCGCGCCCACCTGGACAGCCTGTTCCGCCAGGTCTCGCGCATCACCCTGTGCTTCGACGGCGACGCCGCCGGGCGCCGCGCGGCCTGGCGCTCACTGGCCGAGGCCCTGCCCGCGATCCAGGGCCTGCGCGAGGTGCGCGTGTTGTTTCTGCCAGAGGGGGACGACCCCGACAGCCTGGTGCGGCGTGACGGCCTCGCCGGCTGGGAGGAACGGCTGGCCGGTGCCCTGCCCCTGTCCGAGACGCTGGTCCGGCTGCTGCGCGAGGAGCACCCGACCGACACCGCCGAAGGCCGCACCCGCTTCGCGCATGCCGCGATGAAGCTGGTCGCCACCACGCGCGATCCCCTGTTCCGCGACCAGTTGGTCGAACGCATCGCCGAGGAGACCCATCTGAGCCACGAGCGCCTGGAACAGGTCTTGTCCGAGCAGCCTCCCGAACCCGCCCGCGCGACGGCCTCGGGTTCGGGGGGCGATCTTCCGGCCAACCCCACCGCCAGCCGGGCACCCGGCGGCGAAAGCCCGCCGGCCCTGTGGGGCGCCCTGCTGGCGCGTGTCCTGCAACACCCGGAACTCGACTGGTCGCAACCGGAGATCCGCCAGCTCGTCGAACTGCCCGGCGTGGCCGCGGCCACCCTGCGCGAGCTCCTCGCCGCCCTGGACGAAAACCCCGAACGGCATACCGCCGGGCTGCTGGAACGCTTCCGCGAGGAACGCCACTTCCAGCGCCTGATGGCCCTGGCCCACCAGGCCCTGGACGACGGCGAGGTGGCCGTCACCCGGCAGACGGCGCTGGACTGCGCCCGCCAGCTCCTGCGCCAGCACTACCGTTCGCGAATTCGTGAACTGACTCGCCCCGGCACCGAGCTGGGGACGGAACAACGCGCCGAGCTCGCCCGTCTTACCGGGCAGCTGCAGCGATTCGACCGGCCGCAATAGCCAGCCCGGGCCTTGAAGCGGACGCAATTGCCCGCATTGTTCAGACAGCCGGAGGGCGCCACATGGCGCGCCGCGCAGGGCCTTGACCGCAATCAGCGTCCGGCAACCGGCAATATAAGAATCTTCTGCTACAATACAGGATTGATTTTTCTGCGCCCCAATTTCCTAGAGCCGTCCTGTAGCGGCTCGACCAAGCACCTCGGAGTACGACCGCAATGAATCGTGAAGAGCAGCAATCCCAGCTCAAGGAACTGATTGCCAAGGGCAAGGAGCAGGGATACCTCACGTATACCGAGGTGAACGACCACCTGCCCGACTCGATCATCGACTCCGACCAGGTCGAGGACATCATCGCGATGATCAACGACATGGGCATCGCGGTGCACGAGCAGGCCCCGGACGCCGACAGCCTGCTGCTGTCCGACGGCTCCGTCTCCGCCGACGAGGACGCCGAGGATGCCGTGGCCGCGCTCGCCTCGGCCGATTCCGATTTCGGTCGCACCACCGACCCCGTGCGCATGTACATGCGCGAGATGGGCACGGTCGAGCTGCTGACCCGCGAGGGCGAGATCCGCATTGCCAAGCGCATCGAGGAAGGCCTGATGCAGGTCCTGTTCGCGCTGGCTCACCACCCGGGCGCGATCGAACGACTGATCCACGAGTACGACCAGATTGTCGAGAACAACGGCCGCCTGACCGACCTTGTGGTCTCCTTCATCGACCCGAACGACCACGCCAACGGCGAGGCCGTAGCCCGCGGCCTGGTGACGCCGGAACAGGCGCAGAAGGCCCAGGACGAGCAGAAGGCCGCGGCCGCGGCGGCTGCCGAACAGCAGGCCAGCGCCGAGCTGGATGCCATCGTCGACGAGGTGGAGGACGCCGAGGAAGACGAAGAGGCCGCCGAACCGGTCGACACCGGCCCGGACCCGGAAGAGGCCCGCGAACGTTTCGAGAAGCTGCGCAAGCTGCACGCCAAGGCCCACAAGGCCTTCGAGAAGGGCAACCGCGAGGCCTACGCCGTCGCGCGCGAGGCCACCGCCAAGTACTTCATGGAGTTCAAGCTGGTCCCGCGCATGGTCGACCAGCTGACCACGCAGCTGCACGGCAGCATCGACCAGATCCGCCGCCACGAGCGCCGTATCATGGCGCTGGCCGTGGAACAGGCGCAGATGCCGCGCAAGACCTTCATCGACAGCTTCCCCAAGAACGAGACCAACCTCGACTGGATCAAGGAAGCCTGCAAGGCCAAAGGCAAGTACACCACCGCCCTCGCCGAGCACGAGGACGAGATCGTGCGCCTGCAGAAAAAGCTCGCCGAGATCGAGCACGAGGCCAGCCTGAACATCTCCGAGATCAAGGAGATCAACCGCCGCATGTCCATCGGCGAGGCCAAGGCCCGCCGCGCCAAGAAGGAGATGGTCGAGGCCAACCTGCGCCTGGTGATCTCCATCGCCAAGAAGTACACCAACCGCGGCCTGCAGTTCCTCGACCTCATCCAGGAAGGCAACATCGGCCTGATGAAGGCGGTGGACAAGTTCGAATACCGCCGCGGCTACAAGTTCTCGACCTACGCCACCTGGTGGATTCGCCAGGCCATCACCCGCTCCATCGCGGACCAGGCCCGGACCATCCGTATCCCGGTGCACATGATCGAGACCATCAACAAGCTCAACCGCGTCTCCCGCCAGATGCTGCAGGAGATGGGCCGGGAGGCCACGCCGGAAGAGCTGGCCGAGCGCATGGAGATGCCCGAGGACAAGATCCGCAAGGTGCTCAAGATCTCCAAGGAACCGATCTCCATGGAGACCCCGATCGGCGACGACGAAGACTCCCACCTGGGCGACTTCATCGAGGACGAAAAGGTCGCCTCGCCGTCGGATTCCGCCGCGCAGGAAAGCCTCACCGAGGCCACCCGCGAGATCCTCTCCACGCTGACCCCGCGCGAGGCCAAGGTCCTGCGCATGCGCTTCGGCATCGACATGAACACCGACCACACCCTCGAGGAAGTCGGCAAGCAGTTCGACGTCACCCGCGAGCGCATCCGCCAGATCGAGGCCAAGGCCCTGCGCAAGCTGCGCCACCCGACTCGCGCCGAACTGCTGCGCACCTACACCGACGCCGAATAACCGGCGTCCCGGCCGAACGGCCGGAACCTGCCCTGCCGCTGCGGCGCCATCTCTCCCTTTCCGGGTAGAATGGCGCCGCAGTCGTTTGTACCCTCCCCGCATACGGGCCTGTAGCTCAGTTGGTTAGAGCAGGGGACTCATAATCCCTTGGTCGTCGGTTCGAGTCCGACCGGGCCCACCACTCCCTTGCGCTCCTGTTGGGCGGGTCGGACTATTCCAGTCGCGCGCCTGTCGGCGCACGCCGTTCCGGCCTCGCGAAGACAGGCTTCGCGCCGCTGCGCGGCCGGCCTCCACCCAACCGGGCCCACCACTCGCTTGCGCTCCTGCTGGGCGGGTCCGACTATCCCAGTCGCACGCCGTTACGGCCTTGCGAAGACAGGCTTAGAGCCCCTGCGAAGCCGGAGTCCACCCAAACCGTGCTTGCAGGACGAAGTCCTTCCAGAACCGGCGCGCTCAGGCCGTCTCGGCGGTGATGAGGCCGCGCTGGAGGTCGACGGTGATCCGTTGGCCCTCGATGACCGTGGCGCAGGCCAGCAGGAAGATCTCCACGAACTCGTTGCGCTCCTCCTCCGGCATCTCCGAGGAGGTATTGGAACCATTGAAGGTGCCGAACATGGTGTCGTGGGCGCCGGCCGAGTACAGGATCAGTCGCTGCATGGCGGCCTGGTCGTCCGGCGAGGGCGCGGCGGTATCCAGCACCGGCTCGTCCAGCTTCTGCTTGATGGTGGAATAGAGATGAAACAGATACTCCGCCGCGCTCTGGCGCCCTCGCCGATCCTGCAGGGTGAAATCAGCGGAGACCGCCTGTCCACTGCGGGCGCGCAGCACGATGTGCTTTGGTTCAGGCTGATCGTCGGCGTACGGGTTAAGGATGTTGGCCACGGTCTCTCCAAGGGCGGAATGCACGATCCGGGGAGACTACGAGACCCCCTTCCAGATTTCCATGAGGCCCTACTGGTAACCGGATGGTTTCTCATCTGGGGCGTGGGCGATCCGGCCCAGCGGCGCTCCGGAACATGATCGATCACACGTCGGTGTCGGATGGCTCGATTTGGACGCGGGTGATGCACCGAACCATCCCCTGCATCATGAACACCATCGGGCACCCCTTCGGGGGAAAACATCCTCATCGCCACCTGCTTGCCAGAGTCACATTCGAGGTACTCACACGCGCTCAATGGCTGACAAGCAGCCCATCTGCCGGAGATGATTGGCGGTCAGGCCAGATCCCCTTTTCTGGCCTGAATGGTCCGGCCAAGCAGCTGCTTCAACCGCGCATACCCGCACACTAACTGTGCGATAACGGGACCGCTTCGGCAGCTCCTGGGCAGCCCTATACTCCACGCAGATGACAACCACCCCCTGGAATGGCGTCCAGGGCCACGCGGGCAAGCCGCGATAACCGTATTGAACTCACATTCCGATGCCGGACATCGCGCCAGCCACCACACGCACCGATGGAGAAACCCAGATCATGACGCCTCGACTCGAAAAGCCTCATCTCTTAGGGGTGACACTCCTGGCTACGGCGATCGGCTTGATGGGCTGCGGTGGTGGCGGCAGCGACAGTAGTAGTGGCGGCAGCAGTGGCGGCGATACCTCTGACGCCCGGATCACGCTGACTCCAGACCGTTTCGATTTCGGGCTAATTACGGAAGGCAACCTGGACGAAATACCCCCACGAAAAGTCGTCATCGGCAACGAAGGAACGACGTCCTACAATATCGCCGACATCAGTGTGCGCCTGGATAGCCAGGCTGCGTTTCGTCTGATTGATAGCGACGGCAGCGACCGATGCCAGGCGCGCCCGTTCGCCCTCGCCCCCGGTGACCAGTGCTCTGTTGCGGTTGAATTCCAGCCACGGCAGTTTGGCGAGTTCGAAGCCGCGCTGATCGTGCAAAGCGATGACCCCGCAAATCCCTCCGTCGGCGGCACCCTGAAAGGCGCCTACCGTCCGATAGAGTCGATAAACGTCACCGTCAATCAGATCAATGCCTGCCCGCGTTCAGATGACGCTCAAGCATTTGTATCTGTAACCGACCAGGCGGGGTTCCCGATCCCGGACCTGCACCAAAGTGATTTCAGTCTTGCCGGGTTCCCGATCGACTCTGTCGAACCGGTCGGCCCGAGCCTCACCGATCTCGCGCTCGGTATTGTCATGGACTACAGCGGCAGCATCACCAACCTCCCCAGTGCCGTAGCCAATATGGAGGAGGGCGCCACGCTTCTGGTGGACGCGATGAAGGACGGCGATGAAGCCGACATCATCAAGTATGCGCAGGATGTCCAGCTCATGACGCCCGATGGTTTCACTTCCGACAAGGACGTGCTGAAAGCGGCGATCGAGGAAGAGCCAACCGCTATCGGCCGTGGTACCGCTTTCTACGACGCTACCGTAGAGGCCATCGAAAGGATGGAGGCACGCGAGGAGCGCAGGGAAAGAAAAACCATCATCGCCCTGACGGATGGCCAGGACAACGCTTCGAGCCAGGAACTGCCCGATGCGATCGTCGCCGCCCTCGCAACGGATGTCCCTGTGTTCACCGTCGGGTTCGGCGACGTGAACGAAGATGAACTGGGTGAGCTCGCCCGCGAAACAGGTGGCTTGTTCTACAACCCGGCAGGTGACGCCAACCTCCAGCAGGTGTTCAAGCAACTAGCCCGTATTCTCTTTGATGAGCAGTATTTGATCTACTTCACCCCCCCGACGAGCGACGAAGCATCCTCACTGGAGGTCACCTTAGAGTTCGAAAGGCTCGGCAGCGCCTTCAGGGGAACAGGGGGGAAAACCATTCAGGCTTGCCCGTAACAGCACTCGCGACACGCATTCGAAGTCCGCTTTCGGCAACGTGGCCACGCCCGTTGCATTCCCCGGTAATGCAGCCGCTGGCCTGCAACATGCGGCCAGATTCCGCCGCGATGGCTGGAATTGCCGCACCCCCCCTGCCCCACTGCAGCGGCGCGGCCGCAACACACTGCGGGTGGATCGGCGATGCTAGCACCTGGAAAAGCCGCAGTCGCGACAGGTGGGGCAGCCGTCGATGATCTCGAGGTGGCCATCGCACTGCGGGCAGGGGGCCATGTCTGTGGCCCCCGAATTCGGTGCTTCGAGGGTGGCGGAGGCCTTCGGGGTTCCCCTGCCGCGACAGGCGGCGACCAGTTCGCGCAGCGGGCGGGGGTGGCCGTCGGGGTCGAGGAAGCCGCGGCGCTGGAGGATACGCTGCAGGGCGTGGGCGATCGCGGCGACCTCGGAGGGGTGGTACAGCGGTTTGCCGTATTCGTTCTCGCCGCAGCGGACCGGGCCGCGGTCCCAGGTGACCTTGCGCAGGTCGCGCAGGGCACGGGCGGCGTAGCCGCCACGGGCCGCCAGCGACAGGCTGCGCATGGTCGCGGAGATCCACTGGTAGGACTCGGAGTGCTGCCCGGTGGGCAGGAAGAATTCGATCGGGCGTTCGATGGTTACACGCTCGCCGCTGACCGTGCCGGAGACGGCCACGAAGCTGACCACCAGATAGACGGTATGCGGCCCGTCCTGGGTCCAGTAGCGCACCTTCTCGGTGACCGACTCCAGCTCCCCCTCGGGGCGCGACGGAATGCGTTTGCCCAGCGGGTGATCGTCGCTGCCGGACGCGCCCTCGCCCTGCGGGGCATCCGAGCGGCGAAAGGCGATGATGGGCTGGTCGATCCGGTGCATCGTGTCCTCCCCAACGGCGTCAGACGTCGTCGTAGTAGCCCTCGTCCAGCGCGGCGAAGAGATTCGCGGCGGTGTGGACCTGGCCTTCGTATTCGACCTTTTCGTCGCCGCGCAGGGTCAGCTCCCGGCCGTCCACCAGGGTAAAGGTGTACCAGGTGCTGCGCAGGCGCTCGGGGTCCACCAGCACGCCCATCTGCGCCTGCGGGTTGGGCCGGTAGGTGGTGCAACCCTTGAGACCCGCGCGCCAGGCCTGCAGGTAGACCTGCTGGAAGTCCTCGAACGGCATATCGGTCGGGACGTTAAGCGTCTTGGAGATGGCCGAGTCCACCCACGGCTGCGCGGCGGCCTGCATGCGGATGTGGGCGTCCACGCTGACGCGGTCCGCGGTGATTACGTGGGCGGGCAGATCCCCCTGCCCGGCCTCGGCATCGACCAGGGCGCGGTAGGCCAGCAGTTCGTAGGAGTAGCAGTCCACCGCCTCGCGGGTGCGCCGCCCGGGGCGACGGATGTTGCGCGTGGTGTGGTGGAGAAAGGTCGGCTCGATCCCGTTGCTCGCGTTGTTGGCGACCGAGAAGCTGATGGTGCCGGTGGGTGCGATGGAGGTGGCGTGGGTAAAGCGCGCGCCCTCCTCGGCCAGCGCCGCGACCAGCGCCGGGTCCTCCTCGGCGATGCGCTGCATGTAGGGGCTGAAGCGGGCATGCAGCTCCCGCCCCTTCAGCACGTCGCCCGCCTGATAGCCGGCCTCGGCCAGCGCCGGCTGACGCCGGAGCATGTCCGCGGTCAGCGTGAAGTCCTTGTCCATGATCGGCGCCGAGCCCTTCTCGCGCGCGAGCTCCAGCCCGGCCCGCCAGCTCTCCAGCGCCAGGCGTCGGCAGACCTCTGCGGTGAAGTCGGCGGCCGACTCCGAGCCGTAGGTCTCCCCCAGCATCGCCAGGGCCGACCCGAGCCCGAGGATGCCCATGCCGTGGCGGCGCTTGCGCAGCATCTCGGCGCGCTGCTCCGGCAACGGCAGCCCGGAGATGTCCGCAACGTTGTCCAGCATGCGTGTGAACACGCGCACCACCCCCTCGAAGCGCGCCCAGTCGAAGGCGGCGTCGGCGCTGAACGGCGCGGACACGAACCGGGTCAGGTTCACCGACCCCAGCAGGCAGGCCCCGTCCGGCGGCAGTGGCTGCTCGCCGCAGTTGTGCGCATGCAAACCGTTAGCATCAAATGCGTGCACATCTGGAACAGACACATCAAAAACTTCTTCAATCCCCCCGGTTTCGATCTTCGTGACCCGTGCGACGAAACGCTCACGATTCAGACCGCGCTTGTATCGGGCCAGGGCTTGTTCCAGACGCCGTTTCTTGTCCGTGTCCGCGAAGCCGACTTGCTGGAGAAAGCTTTGGAGGTTCTCCCCCCTGACGATCAGTTCGTGCTGCGCTTTGATCGCATACTCCTTAACGCCGCCGTTACCGTCTGGCAGGTGGCGCATCCCGTCCGGACGTCGGTTTCTGTAGATTGATGACGCAATCCCCAGCCTCAGAAGCATCCGTTGTACGGCTTCCAGGCTCGAAATATCAGACTGTGAGAGGCGAACGCTGACACCCTTCTGCTGACCGCCCTGAACGGAACCATCAGCGTCGAACATGCCCCGAAGAAATCCTCGACAAAACTCGCTTGAAGCTTGCTCCATAGCTGGAGTAACCGACTTCGCGCCGGGCCCCATGCCGACTTCTTCTGCCAGAAACTTTAGGGCAGCAAGGCTAAGCCTGAATTCGTTACGACCAGCCACTTTCTGCCATCCTGAGAAATCGCTGCGATGTGGCAAGGTCCGGGCACACCTCATTACCTCTGCCATAATCCCTTCCACCCCGCCCGGGGAAACCGCATCGGGACTGTTGCCAACAACAGCGGCCGGCTTCCAAACCGATAGCACCGCCTTGTCCTTCTTGAGGGTGCCGTCACCGACCAACATGCCCAGCAAGTACCCTTGCTCATGGGTGTATTCACCAGGCCAGTCAGCATGGCCGCGATGGTCGTTGAGCAACACCCGATCGCCTTCGCGCAGCCGCCCCGCCGCACACCATTCTGTTTCCGTGACATAACGTGTGTAGCGGGTAACGCGACGCACCCGGTGATCGGCCGTCAGTCTCAACTGATAACCTTCAGCGGTAGCCAATCGAACGACCGGCTTTACTCCAGTCGCGACAAAACCTTGTTCGCCCGTTGTGTAGTCTCGGCCACCAACCCTCACGCGGAATTGCTGTCCCAACAGATCTCGCACCTGACGCGGCCCGATAGACGTGTGGATCCACGTGTTTGCCGTAATGCAGGGATTGGTCGCCCGGATCACCTCGTCGAACCAGGCGTTGTTCTGCCGATTGACCTGATCGATCAGGATGACGCCGGGTTCGCCGACGTCGTAGGTGCTGCGCATCAGCGTGTCCCACAGCTCGCGGGCGCGCACGCGGCGGTAGATACGGCAGGCGACCCGGCCCTGGTCATCGACGCGGTAGCCGCCCTCGACCACCGGCCAGTCGCGATAGACAAGCTCGGAGGCGGGCACCTGGTCCCGCTCGACGGGCAGCAGCGGGAAGGCCAATGCCCACTCCTCGTCGCGCTCGACCGCCTCCAGGAAGGCATCGCGCACCAGCACGGACAGGTTGAACTGGGTCAGCCGCCCCTTGCGGCGCTTGACGAGGATGAAGCGCTCGATGTCCGGGTGGCCGATATCCAGCGTCGCCATCTGCGCCCCGCGGCGCCCACCGGCTGCGCCGATGGTGCGGCAGGTCTGGTCGAAGATCTGCATGAAGGCGACCGGGCCGTTGGTCGGCGCGCCGGCACCCGCGACCAGCGCACCCTTCGGGCGCAGGGTGCTGAAGTCATAGCCGATGCCGGCCCCGGCCTTGAGCGTCAACCCGGCGGCGGTATTGGCATCGAGGATGGCCTGCAGCGAATCGCGGATCGCGCGCGAGACGGTGCAGTTGATCAGGGTCGTCTGCGGCTTGTGGGCCTCGGCCCCGGCATTGGCCAGGATGCGCCCGGCCGGGATGGCGCCGTTATCCAGCGCCCAGCGAAACTCGCGCTCAATCTGCGCTTGCTTCTCCGGCGCCTCGACGACCGCCAGCGCCCGGGCGACACGATCGAACATCGCCTCCATCGAGGCGTCCACCGGCTCACCGTCCGAATCGCGCAACTGGTAGCGCTCGGCCCAGATGGAATACGACGAGGGCTGCAACGGCACGCGATTCCAGTCGCCACAATCTGGATGGTTCCGGTTGCACTTGTCACGCATAGATCCAACCCCGCCGATGGCTCGCAGCCCGGCCCCGCGAGTGGTTCTCCACCTCACACAAACGACGCTGCGCGGCCTGTGATAAATTCTGGACTACCTTGGGCGAACTCGCTTGTCATCCGATACAAAAAGTCTCTTTGGACCGATTAGCGCTGCTTCATGCCGTGCCCGGCGAAGGGATGGGCCCCGAAGGACCCCCATGCGAACTCACATGATCGGAGCCGTAGCCTGCGCCGGGACTCGGCCACATTCGACCGACCAACCGGCCCGGGGGCCAGGCACTCGAACAAGCCGCACACTCAGCTGAAGATGACCCTTTTACCCCGACTCGCGCCCATCCACCTGCCCTGGATACTCAGTGTCGGTCTGCTTGCGGCCAGCGCCTGGGTCATCGCCGGACTGGTCTGGACGATCGCCGTCCCGGGACACACCTATGCACCGGGCGCAGTGGAGTCCATGGGTCGCGCCCCTGCCGAGCAGGCCAGCCCGTCCACGGCAAGCGATGACCCCGTACAATCCGGCTTTGCAAGAAGCGCGGACTTCGCTCCGTTCGGGAGCCTCCAGAAAACCCAGCCCGAGGCGATTGAACACGCCCCGGACACACGTCTGAGCCTCGAGCTTATCGGGGTGCTGGCGACTGGCCAGGGCCGCGGCAGCGCGATCATCTCCAGCGGCAGGTCGAATGTCGCGCTCTACCATGTAGGCGACACGATCGGGAATCAGCTGGCGAGGCTGCATCAGGTTCACCCGGACCGGGTCATCCTGGAACGTGAAGGTCAGCTGGAGATGCTCCGGCTCCCCCGAGGCGAGGACCTGCGAGTCGGCGATCGCAGGACCGACTCGCCCCAGCGACCCTCCCAGCCCGCCAGCTCTCCGGCACCGGTCACGGCGAGTGTGAGCCGTTCCCGCTGGCTCGAGGATCCGGAACAGGCCATGAACTCGTTGCGGGCACAACCCGTGATGCGCGATGGCACGCTGGTCGGCATACGGGTCACACCGACGCGCAACCAGCGCGAGTTTGAACGGGCCGGCCTTCAGGAAGGCGACATCATCACCTCGGTCGAGGGACAGCAGATCCGCGATATCAGCGACCCCGAACAAATCCTCTCTGGACTCGACAGTGTGGACCGGGTCAACATCACCATTGAACGTGACGGGCAAACCCTGCCACTGACCATCGAGTTAACCGAATGACCCTCCGACTGCGCCTCCTCGCCCTCGCCCTCTCCCTGCTCTGCGCAGCGGGACCCGTCGTGGCAGACGAGCTGACCCTCAATCTCCGCGACACGGACATCGGCAACCTGATCGATCTGGTGTCCGAGGAAACCGGGACCAATTTCATCGTCGACCCGCGGGTTCGCGGCAACATCACGGTGGTTTCCAGCCGCCCGGTGCCCCGGGATGAGCTGATGGACCTGTTCCATGACATCCTCAAGATCCACGGATTCGCCGCCATCCCGGGCGAATCATCCACGCGCATCGTGCCCGATGCTCAGGCCAAACAGGATGCCCCGTCGATCCTCGACATCGAGGCCGAGACCGATCCGGATGTGCGCGGCGGGAGCATGGTCACCCACGTCATAGCGCTGCGCCATGTAGCCGCCGCCCAGCTCGTGCCGGTCCTGCGCCCGCTCATCCCCCAGGGGGGGCACCTGGCTGCGGCCACCGAGCCCAACACACTGCTGATCTCGGACACACGCAGCAACGTGCACCGCATCCGCGCCCTGGTCGAACGCATGGACCTGCCGTTCGCGGATGACTACGAGGTGATCGAACTCCGGCACGCCCGCGCGGGGGAACTCGCCGAGCAACTGCAGATCCTGGCCCGCGAAGGCAGGAGCGAGCTCGGCTCCCCGCAGATCCTTGCCGATCGCCGCAGCAACGCCATCATCCTTTCCGGGCGCGAGGAGTCCCGCTTGCGCCTGCGCGGGCTTGTTGCCCAGCTCGACCAGGAGATGGAAGAGGGCAACGCGCGGGTGCATTACCTGAAGTATGCGCGCGCCGAGGAAGTCGCCGAACTCCTGCGTAACATTGCCGAAAAAAGCCCCGAAGTGGACGCCGATGCCCCGGGCGGAAGCAGAATCCATATCGAGGCGCACGAGGCCACAAATGCCGTGGTGACCTATGGCCCCTCGGACTTCATCCGGGACTTCGACATCATCGTGGAGCAACTCGATATCCGGCGTGCACAGGTCCTGGTCGAGGCCGTCATCGCCGAGGTTTCCTCGGACCGCGTGCAGGACTTGGGCGTCCAGTGGGGGGCCATCGGAAACAGCGGGGCCGGCGTCCTCAACTTTTCCGGGGCCGGTTCCGGCGGGATCATCGAACTCGCCGCCGGCGTGGAGGCATTCCTTGACGGAAGCGTTTCTTCACCGCCGGGCGTCGGGGACGGCCTGACCGCCGGGGGTGTGGGATCGACCGGGAGCACCCGGATTGCGGCACTGGTCAACATGCTGCAACGCGACAGCTCCAGCAACATCCTGTCGACCCCCAGCCTCCTGACCCTGGACAACGAGGAAGCCGAGATCGTGGTGGGCCAGAACGTCCCGTTTGTCGTCGGTCGTTCGATCGAGGACTCCGGCCAGGCCTTCGACACCATTCGTCGCGAAGATGTCGGGGTCAAGCTCCGCGTGCGCCCCCAGATCAACCAGGGCAACGCGGTTCGCCTGGAAATCGAGCAAGAGGTGTCGCAGCTGGCCCCGGGCACGCTTGGCGCCGCCGATCTGATCACCAACACCCGGACACTGAAGACCCACGTACTGATTGATGACGGCGACATGCTGGTGCTCGGCGGGCTGATCGAAGAACAGCAAACGGACAGCCAGGCGCGCGTCCCCGGGCTGGGGAGCATCCCGGGGATCGGCCGACTCTTCCGCGCGGATCGCAACCAGACCGAAAAACGCAACCTGATGGTATTCCTGCATCCGCGCATCGTCCGGGACAACGCGCGCGGGGCCGAGCTGACCAGCGAGAAGTACAGCTTCATCCGTGGCGAACAATTGCGCGAGCAGGCACGGACCCAACGCCGGAGCAGCCCGACGCTGCCCGAATGGGAGCGCCTGACCCAGCTCCCGCCCAGCTTCGACGATGTCTATGGCAACCGTGACTGAATGACTCGCGGAACCCCGGCCATGCATTCGGAAGCCCCCAGGGAACCCATGCCCGACGACCCCGGCGTGCCCCGGGTTCCGCCGAACGGGGCGTTTGCGGTCAGTTACTCGTTCGCCCGCCGGGTCGGGGCGGTACCGGGCGACCTTGTCGACGGCAGGCGCCAGATCTTCCTGCGCCGGGACGCCGACCCGCAAGGCCTGCTGGAGCTTCGCCGCCGCAGCCCCGACCCTCTCGCGCTCGAAACCGTCGATGAAACGACCTTCGAACAGCGACTGCGCGAACGCTACGAATCGTCCAGCTCGCGTGCGATGGAATCGATCGAGGGGATTGATGACAACCTCGACCTGTCCAGCGTGGCGGAGTCGCTCGCCGAGCCGCAGGACCTTCTGGAAGCCGAGGACGACGCCCCGATCATCCGGCTCATCAACGCGCTGCTGACCGAGGCGGTGCGGGAAAACGCGTCGGACATCCACATCGAGCCGTTCGAAAGCCGACTGGCCGTGCGCCTGCGCGTGGACGGCGTCCTGCGCGAGATCCTCACCCCGCCGGCAGGCCTGGCTCCCCTCATCGTCTCGCGCATCAAGGTGATGGCACGCCTGGACATCGCGGAAAAGCGGCTGCCGCAGGATGGTCGCATCTCCCTCAAGGTGGCGGGCCGAGCCGTGGACGTGCGCGTCTCCACCCTGCCCTCGGGTCACGGGGAACGGGTGGTGATGCGACTACTGGACAAACAGGCCGGCCGCCTCGACCTGACCCATCTCGGCATGGATGCGGAGACCCATGCCGCACTGGAACGCGTGGTGACCCGGCCGCACGGCATCGTGCTAGTGACCGGCCCGACCGGGTCGGGCAAGACCACCACGCTGTACGCGGCGCTGACCCGGCTTAATGACCGCAGCCGCAACATCCTCACGGTTGAAGACCCGATCGAGTATTACCTCGACGGGATCGGGCAGACCCAGATCAACAGCCGGATCGACATGACCTTTGCCCGGGGGCTGCGCGCCATCCTGCGCCAGGACCCGGATGTCGTAATGGTCGGCGAGATCCGCGATGTCGATACCGTCCAGATTGCGGTACAGGCGAGCCTGACGGGGCACCTGGTCTTCTCGACCCTGCATACCAACTCCGCGATTGGCGCCATCACGCGTCTGCGGGACATGGGCGTGGAGCCGTTTCTCCTCTCATCTACCCTGAACGGCATTCTTGCCCAACGCCTGGTGCGAGTCCTCTGCAAGGATTGCCGGGAACCCCATGCAGCCTCGGAACGGGAATGCGAACTCCTGGGTGTCGCCTCCAGCCACCCTCCCACTCTTTACCGCTCGAAGGGCTGCCCGGCCTGCAACGAGCTGGGCTACCGGGGGCGGACCGGCATCTATGAACTGGTAGAGGTGAACGAACAGATGCGCACGCTCATTCACGACAACGCCAGTGAGCAGGCCATGGTCCGGGCCGCCCGCGAACACAGCGTCAGCCTGCGGGCCGATGCCTGCCGCCGCGTGCTCGACGGCACCACCAGCCTCGAGGAAATGCTGCGCGTCACCGAGGCGGGCTAGTGGACCTCCAAGGTGATCACTACGGATTCAGCGCTCCTGTGGCGCTCCGCTGCAAGGCGCGGTGCGCAGGCAATGGCCGTAGCCCTTGGCAAGCGCCGCAACGCCGCAGCGGAGCGCGACAGGAGCGCCCGAAGGGTTGGTCTGTCAACGTCCATGGCCGCGTTCCGGCTCTTGTAAAGGGCGACGCCATTCACTGCGAGCCGCGCCTTGCCCTGAACCTTGACAGACCAACTGAACCCGTAGTGATCACCTTGGAGGTCCACTAGGTGCCCGCCTTCGAATACCAGGCGCTGGACGCCACCGGCCGGACCCGCAAGGGCGTCACCGAGGGGGATACCGCCCGGAGTGTCCGGTCGCAGTTGCGCAGTGAGGGCCTGACCCCGCTCGCCTTGCACGAAATCGGCGAGTCCGCGACCGCCACCCGGGGCAGTCGCACCCCCTCGGGACGCGTGTCAGGCGGTGTAAGCGCTCTCGATCTCGCGCTGGCGACGCGCCAGATGGCGACGCTGGCGCGCGCCGGGTTGCCCGTCGAGGAATGGCTGGCGACCGTCGCCCGCCAGTCGGAAAAGCAGAAGGTTCGCAACATCCTGAGCGCCGTGCGCACGAGGGTCATGGAGGGGCACTCGCTTGCACAAGCGCTGGGCGCATTCCCCCGCGTGTTCCCCGATATCTACCGCAGCACCGTCGCGGCCGGCGAGGCCTCCGGGCATCTGCACCTGGTACTGGAACGCCTCGCCGAATACCTCGAAAATCGTCACGCGCTGCGGCAAAAAGTCATGCTCGCCCTGATCTACCCGGTCATCCTGACCCTGGTGGCCCTGGGCGTCACCGTGGGTCTGGTCGTCTATGTCGTGCCCGAAGTGGTCCAGGTCTTCGAGGGGCTGGACCAGCAGTTGCCTACCCTGACCCGCGTGCTGATCAGTACCAGCGATCTCCTGCGCGCCTACGGCCTGTACGCACTGATCGCCCTGGGCGTGCTGCTGGCCTTGCTCACCCGCTGGCTGCGCCAGCCCGGCCCGCGTATGCAATTCGATCGGCTGATCCTGCGCCTTCCCCTCCTGGGCCGCCTGGTCCGCGGGCTCAACACTGCCCGGTTTGCACGCACCCTGAGCATTCTGGCCGCCAGCGGCGTATCGCTGCTGGAGGCGCTGCGTACCGGGGCCGAGGTCATCGGCAGCCGCCCGATGCGCGCTGCGGTGGAGGAGGCCTCGCTACGAATCCGCGAGGGCCGCAGCATTGGCCAGGCCCTGGAAGAGACGGGATACTTCCCTCCGATCACCGTACACTTGATCCGCAGCGGCGAATCCAGCGGGCGGCTCACCGAGATGCTGGAACGGGCCGCCGAGACCCAGGAGCAGGAGGTCGAGTCGCGCATCAGTGTCAGCATGGGCTTGTTTGAACCGCTGCTGATCCTGACCATGGGCGGCATCGTCCTGACCATCGTGCTCGCCATCCTGCTTCCGATCTTCGAACTCAACCAGCTGGTGAACTGAACATGCAAGACTCCCGCTCTGCCTTTCCTGTACGCCCTGTCTCCGGCGGCGTCCGGGGCTTCACCCTGATCGAGATCATGGTGGTGGTGGTCATCCTCGGCATCCTCGCGGCCATCGTGGTCCCGCGCGTCATGGACCGCCCGGACGACGCCCGCATCACCAAGGTCAAGCAGGACATACGCACCCTTGAAAGCGCCCTGAACCTCTACCGTCTGGACAATTTCCGCTACCCGACCACCGACCAGGGGCTGGATGCACTGGTGGAGCGGCCGCGCAGCGGGCCCGAGGCCCCTCAGTATCGCCAGGGAGGCTACATGGACCGCCTGCCCAGCGACCCCTGGGGCAACCCCTATCAGTACCTGAACCCCGGTCGCCATGGCGATATCGACGTCTTCAGCTTCGGCGCCAACGGCCGGCGTGGTGGCGAGGGCATCGAGGGCGAGATCGGCAACTGGAACATGGACGAATTCTGACAACGCCCATGGCGACCCGCCCCAACCGCCCCTCCGGCTTTACCCTGATAGAACTGCTGGTCGTCATGTTCGTGATCGGCGTCGTCGCCAGCATCGGCGTGCTGTCGATGAGCCAGCTGGGCAGCCGAAACCTCGAACAGACCGCACGCCAGCTCGCGTCCCAGATCGAACTGGCCCGGGAGCACACCCTCCTGACCGGACAGGCACTGTCCATTGGCGTTGGCACGGAGGGGCTGGTCATTCTGGAACGCCAGTGGATCGACGACACCCGGGTCACCTGGATCCCCATCGATAGGGGACCACTGGGGCCGCACGACTTCCGGCAGCACGGGCTGCAACCCCGGCTCTATGTGGACGGCCGCCGGAGCGGTCTTCGCGAGTCTCCCGAGCACAACCGCATCGCCATTAACGGCAGCGGTCACATCGAGCCCTTCGAGCTCATCCTGGAGCACCCCGACGGACGAAGCGGCTTCGTGCTCCGCCTCGAACGGGGTCAGCCCCTCCAGGCCTTCGAGCACCCGCCACCGGCCGGCGGCGAACCGCGACGCCTGCTGGCGCAACGCCCGGGACGCCCCGACTCGCGATGACGGCACGGGCCCCAACGCGTGGCTTCACCCTGCTCGAGGTGCTGATTGCTCTGGTCGTACTGGGGGTCGCTCTCGGCGCCCTCATCAAGGCGGGCAGCGAACACGCCCGCAATACCGCATACCTGCAGGAGCGCACGCTCGCCGGGTGGGTGGCGAGCAACCTGATCGCCGACTACGAGGCCGGGGTACGTCGGGTCGAACCCGGCACCGAGCGCATCCGCTCGACCCTCGCCGATCGGGAATGGGAGGCCCGCGTCGAGATCAGCGATACCGTCATCGACGCCCCGCTGCCGCTGCCGGCGGTACGCCGTATCGAGGTCCGGGTGTGGCCGCTGGACGGCGATCCCGATCAACCCCTGGCCCAGGCGACCGGCTATGCGCTGCCCTGACCGCCCGCGCCGTTATTCGCCAGCGCTCCGCGCACCCCGCGGTTTTACCCTGCTGGAGCTGCTGGTCGCGGTGGCGGTGTTCGCCACCGTGGGCGTACTGGCCATTGGCGGGCTGCGCGCGGTGCTGGTGGCAGACCACGCTACCCAGGAACAGAGCCAGCGGCTGACGGAACTCCAGGTAACGCTGGCCGTACTGGAGCGCGACCTGCGCCACAGCATCGCGCTGCGCCCCCGGGACGGCTACGGTGATCGCCTGCCACCCCTGCGTTACAGCCCGGTCACGGAACCGCAGCAGCTGGAACTGGTGCGGGCGGGGAACGGAGAACAAGACCGCCTGGCACGCGTCGCCTGGCGGATCACGGAGCGCGGGCTGGAACGCGTCACCTGGCCGGTGCTGGACGGCGCGCTTGCAGAATCCGAGCAGGTACGCCTGTTTCTGGCGCGCAAGGCGCGCGATGAAGAACCCTTCACGGCGCGCCGCGCGGGGTCGCGGGATCCGGATCAAGAGCTGGAAATCCGCTTCGATTTTGTCGACGGCCGCACCCGGGAGATCACGGATAGCTGGCCACCACTGGACGCCGGCGAGCGACGTCCGACCCAGGTCATTGTGAGCCTGGTCGTTCCGGGGCTGGGCCTTGTCGAGCGCCGCATCGCCCTGACGGGGGTCCAGTGAAGCGCAAAGCATCGGGTGCCGCCCTGATCACGGCGCTGCTGGTGGTCGCGATCGCCAGCGTGGCGGCGGTCACCATGACCATGCGCGACAATCAGCAGGTATTCCGCGCGGCGACGATCCAGGATCAGGACCGGGCCCGGCGCCTGACCCAGGGGGCCGAAACCGTCGCGCTCCACATGCTGGAAAGGATGGAGAACTACGACGACCTGCCGTGGGAGGGCTGCGTCTCGCCCACGATGCCACTGGAGGTAGAGGGCATCGGCGTCCGTGCCCGCCTGGAGAATCTCCACTGTCGCTTCAACATCAACAGTCTCGCGCGGGCCGACGACCCGCCCCTCGAAGCCTTCGCCGGCCTGGTCGAGCACGCCCTTGGGCAAACCGAGGGGTCAACGGGCAACGCCCGGCGCCTGGCCGTCGCCGTACACGACTGGCTGAATCCGGAAACGGATGATCCGGTGTACCGGGGGATGGAACCGCACCGGCTCAGCGGTAACCGGCCCATGCGACTCGCATCGGAGCTGCTCCAGGTCCACGGTTTCAGCCCGGAGCTCTGGTCGGCGCTGGCGCCCTACGTAGTGGCCCGACCGGGCACGGACAACGCGATCGACATGGACCGTGCCCCGGACCCGGTCCATGCAGCAGGCCTGAACCAGGCCACCGAGGAAACCCCTGAAATTCGCTACTTCCGTCTGCAACTGGTTGTCCGCATCGCCGGACGGGATTATTTTCACTGCGCGATGCTGGACGGGCCCAACGGGCGTACCATCATTCGCGAACACACCCCCTGTGAACCCTGAACAGGAAGAACGGATGTCTGCAGACGCCTCTCAGCGACCGGAATCGGCATGAACTGGCTCCTGTTCCAGTTACCGGAACCCGAAATGCTCGGCGCGGATGCGCCGCTGCGGCTGCGCTGGCTTCGTCTGCACAGGAACGGGGCCGTGGCGGGACAGGGCGAGGCCACGCCGGACGAACTGTGTACGCTGATTTCCGCGGACGACCGGACGGTGGTCGCACTGCTGCCGGGCGAACGCGCCCCCCTCCATCGAGTCTTCGTCCCCGGCAAATCGAGCCGTGTCCGGCGCCGGGCGCTGCCGTTCGCCCTCGAGGAGCGCCTCAGCGAGGATCTCGAGCAACTCCGGATCGTCGCCGGTCCGCGTCGCGGCACCGAGACCACGGCCAGCGTGGCCGCCCGCCGCGACCTGGAACACTGGGAAGGCTGGCTGCACGAGCAAGGCATCCATGTCTCGCACCTGATTCCGGACCTTTCTCTCCTTCGAGGTCTGGAAACCGGTGACGAGACCTTTCTGTTCTCGGGCGCACAGCGCAGTATCGTGCTCTCGCCGGAGGCCGAACCCCTCGCGATGCCGAGCGAGGTCGCCGCTTGGTGGTTGCAGCAGCGCCCCTTCACAACGCCCCCCGATGACGCCCATGGCGAGGCGCAGCCCGCTACGGGTGCGGCCCTTGTGGTCGAACCCGGCACGGAACCGGACCCGCGTGCCCCCCTCCACCCCCCGCCCGACTGGACAGGGGGTGTTCTCGAACTCCTTCTGGCCGGGATGCAATCAGGTGCTATCCCGCCGTCGGGGCTGCAGCGGGCCCTGCGCGGTGCACTGGCCTTCGATTTCGCGTCTCCCGCCGAGGGGCCGGCCTCGTTCGCGGCCCTGCCCGCCCCCTGGCGCGTACCTGCCGCCCTGGCACTCGTACTGGCCGTACTCTGGACAGGATCCCTGTGGCTGGAAAGCACGCAGCTGGAGCGCGAGTACCGGGCGACCGAACGCGACATCGCGGCCCTGTTCGAGGCGACCCTGCCACAGTCCCGCATGGTGGACCCGGTCGCCCAGTTCGAGGCCCTGCTGGGCCAGAACGGGGCAGCAACGACGACACCCACCGTGCTGAGCCCGCTCGGCGAATCCATGGCCGGCATCATGGAGGGCCTCGCACCGCGTGATCTCGCGCTGCAGCGGCTGCGAGGCGAGCCGGACCGCCTGGAACTCGAGCTGGAGGGCAGCGGAATCGCGGAACTGGAACGCCTGCGCGAGGACCTGCGCGAAGCCCTGACCGCGCGTGTCCGGATCGTCTCGGCAGAGACCGGGGAACGGGGCGTCCGAGCACGCATGACCATCGAGCAAGAACCATGAAGGCCTTCTGGAACAACCTGCAAAGCCGCGAACAACGCCTCCTGCTGGCGGGCGGGCTGATCCTCCTGATCGCGGCCGGGTTCCTGGGTGTGATCGAGCCCCTGCTGGACAGCCGCGAACAGGCCCGCGAGCGGCTGGCCGAGGCCCGCGCGGAACTCGCCTGGATGCATGCCAATGCCTCTGCGGCCGCGGCAGCCGCCTCCCGTGACCGTGGCTCGGCCCAGGCCGATCCGCGCCCGCGTCTCGAAGGCCGCTCGCTGATCGCCCACGTGGATGCCTCCGCCCGGGCCTCCGGCCTGGGCGAGCACCTTGCCCGGGCGCGGCCGAGCGAGACCGGCGTGAACGTACACCTCGAAGCCGTGCCCTACAGCGCCCTGATGCGCTGGCTCGGCGAACTGGAGCAGGAAGACGGCGTCGTCCCGGGACGCATCCTGCTGGAACGCGTCGTCGACCCGGGGCGGGTCAATGCCGAACTCTTTCTCACCCGCGAGCCCTAGCATGAATACGGACCAGGACAACCCGGCCGCCCAACGGCAGGCGTATCGCGCGCCGTGGTGTTCGCTGGGGGCCTTTTTCGTGCTCGCGCTGCTGGTCGCGCTGGTTGCGCGCCTGCCCGCCTCCGTCGCGCTGGCGGCGGCCGAACGGTGGGCCGGTTTGCCGGACAGCATCGCCTGGGAGCAGGTGCACGGGTCGGTCTGGCGGGGCAGCGTCGATGGGCTCCAGTCCCCTGTGGGGCCCATGGGGCATCTGCAGTGGGAACTCCGGCCTGGCGAATTGCTTCGCGGGGGGCTGGCCGCCAACCTCCACTGGCTCCCGCCCGGCGGGGGCGAGCTCCTCGGGGCCCTGCGGGTCGGGCCTGGCAGCCTGCAACTATCGGGACTCGAAGGCACCCTGCCCGCAACTGCCCTGCATCAGTGGGATACCGGCATCCCGCTCGTGCTGAACGGCCACCTGCTGGCGAGCGACCTGCAACTTCGAATCCGGCGGGATGGGTCGGTGGAGCAGGCCTCGGGGCGGGTCAACTGGCAGCAAGCGGCAGCAGGCCTCCCGCGTCCCTTGCCTCTGGGCGAGCAACGCGCCACTCTGCGCGACGGGGATGGGCTTCTGGGGATCGAGCTCGATGCCTCGCCGGAGGCCGAACTGGGGATCACCGGCACCCTCCGCCTGGACCTGCGAACGAACCCGCCGGGCCTGCACGCGCAAGTGCGGCTGGACCCGCGCGACCACGCCGATGACAGCATCAAGCGCCTACTCCAAAACAACCTCCGTCGTGATGAGCAGGGACGGTATTTATGGACCGCAGGATCAGCCCCGTGACACCTGAACAATCCACGTTCGCGCCCAACAGCCACCGTCGCTCCCTTGCGCCCGTTTCGCTCGCGGCCTGCGTGCTGATCGGCCTGGCCCTGACCGGTTGCGCCACGACGCCGCCACAGGGAGCCGACTCCCCGCCAGCGGACGTCCGGCATGCGCTGGACCGCGGGGACTGCCGCGCCGCCTACGATGCACTCGATACCGCTGAGGCGCCGGGCGCGGTCGACGTCCGCCTGTCCGTTGCCCGCGTATGCCTGCAGCGCGGGGAGTTTACGCGCACCCGCAACCTCGCCGATGCCATTCTCGAGGAGCACCCGAACCATCCGGACATCGACTACGCCGCCTACCTGGGCGCCCTGGCGCAACTGGGAACCTGGAACCGGGCCTCCTCCGTGCCGCCAAAACAGCGCATCGAGCCGGGCCGCCAGGTCTTCCTGCGGCTCGCCGCCTTCCTGAACGACTACCCCATGTCGGAATACACCGAGTCCGTCGCCCCGCGTCTCGCACGCCTGCGCGAGAACCTGGCCGACATCGAACTCCAGATCGCCGACCAGTCCGCCGCGGCCGGAACCCAGGATGAGGCCCATGCACGCACCGAATACGTGCGTGACTACTACCCCGGCACCGCCGCCGCGCAAACCGCCGCGGACCGGCTCCAAAGCCAGGAGGAGGATGCCGGGGGCTGACTCGATCGGAGAAACATCCGCCGGTACGGGAGGCGCAGCCGCGCGTACCAGACATCCCGCATCGCGCATCGCGCATCGCCCCAGTCCCATCCCCTACCTCGAGAACCAAAAAAAGGGCCCGAATCCTGACAGGATCCGGGCCCTTGTCGGGCACTGTTCAAAGACCGCTCAGCGCCGCGCTACACGCCGCACTGCGAGAAAGCCGGGTTTTCTTCCTCGGCCAGATACTCTTCTTCAAACTCGTCCCAGGTATAGAACGTGCCATCAACGTTGAGCCCGCCCTGGACAAACTCGACCGTAGTCGTGCTGCCCCCATGGGTTGCCACAAACACCCCGTCCTCAGGATAGATCGTGCCATCCGGAGTATAGATGGTCCGGGTCGTTTCAACGTCTACGCGTGCACCATCGTTCTCCACCCGCCCATTGACCTCCATATCGGTGCCATCACCGGTGTCATCGGCGCGGATGCTCACGTCCATCAGGGCATCAAACTGATCGCTGATACCGCCACATTCAATCGAGGACATGGCCCCGAAGTCGAATACGGCGAGGGTGCGCTGAGGACTTGCGTTCCAGTGGATCGCCAGAGAACCATCGAGCGACATCGCAAAGCGATCGTCGTTGGAGAACGTCACGTCCATGTCGAACGCATCGAAGTTCGCCTCGAGCAGCTCCGTGAAATCCGCCAGCGGGCTCGACCCTTCCGCGTACGTCACAATACCGTCCATGTAGAACGCACCACCATCACCAGTGGAAAACTGGCACTGATTCCAGTCAACGACAAAGCCCGCAGTGGTCTCGTTAATGGTAACGCTACCGCTGTCGCACTGTTCCGTCTGCTGCGCCTCCAGTTCTTTCGCCTTCAGCCCGGCCTGGGTCGCGAGAACCGAGGCCCCCTGCAGTTGGTCACCATCAAAGTCGACATCGTCAGGTGCGAAGGCCAGGCTCAGGTTCGTGTAGTTCTCGGCACCCCCGATCGAGGCGATGGCAACCGCCGCCGCCTCTTCATCGGACAGCGTTGCAGTCTCGCCGCCGCCGTTACCGCCATCGCCGGAGGAGGATCCCCCACAACCTGCCATCAGCCCAACCGTCACCGCTGCCAGTCCAAACTTCCATGCCGGTCCCTGGACCGTTTTCGGATTCCACATCGTGTCTTTCTCCCTGAGAATTTTCCCTTAAAGGCCTTGTGGCCATAGCAAAGTCTAAAGATCCCGAAGCCCGATCGCCACTCTGGGCCGAACATGCGGCCCCGGAAGAGTCAAGGGAAAGCGACTTGATGGATATCGAAAAAGAGAACTCGGGCACACGGTTGGCGGCCCGGACCTCACCCGCAACGCTTGTGCGAGTGGATTAGCGTGAAGACTGCTGACTGCCCCCCCCCTGAACCCACTTTCCACCTCGTCCAGCTACCGGCTCAAGCCACTGCTCACGCGAAACGATCCCCGCTGGCACCAGCAATGGTTCCACGAGGTCATCCACCTGCCGCACGCCTGGGCCATCACCACCGGCCAGGCACCGGACGCAAAGGTGGTCGTGGCCGTCATCGATACCGGTGTCGATCGCGAGCACGAGGACCTGGATACGGACCGACTTTTCCCTACGCAGCGGTTTGCCTGCGACCTGGCCGACGACACCCGCCGATCATCGTGTCGTGGGTGCGGGGTTGTGTGCCCCGGTTCGCATTTCAGGGGGAGGAGAGGGGGCGGATGAAGGTATCGCCGGTCGGAACCAGGGGGTGAGGTGGATCGTGATGGTGCTGCAGTTTTCGGTGCGCATAAGGTTTATCGGCCGTTAAAGGTCAGCGATCCTCCCTGTCAAATAGCCATTTACAACCACGAGAATCGCATCTAGCTTTAAGAGTACCCGGGCCCTGTTGGACCGGGTCGGCGCGCGACGGGGGAGAAGGTTTGGCGGCCTTCGATTCATTCGCTCCCATGAAGGATCACGACCTGCGCGCGATCGGTTGCCGATCATGCTCGTATTTCATTGGAGATGTGGACTATGCGAAAACAGCCTTTGTCGACCCTGATCAGGGCGGCGTCGGTCGGCGCGCTTGCGGCCGGCCTGATGTCCGGACCGGTAGTGGCGCAGGAGCCGACCCCCTCGACCTTCGTGGACGTACCGGTGCCTCGTCTGCTGGACTGGAACGACGTCAATGCGTTGATCGTCGACGGGGAGCGTCCGGATGGCCGAACCTTCATCTATCCGGACCGCGATGCGCGGGACGCGGACAGCGAGGGGGATGGCACCGGGAGCGTGGCCTTCATCGGCTGGGATCTGGACGACGGCAGCGGCCGCGCGCCCGGCATCCAGGCGGTTACGGACGATTTTGCCTTTCCCGTGCAGAACTGCATCATGGCATCCGGGGAACGCGAATCGGATCAGTTCGAAGGCGTGATCGTACCGAAGACCTGCAGTGACGCCCCGGGCAGCTCGAAGCGCGTGTTCCTGGAGGTCCAGGAGGTAGATGTCCCCATTGATCTCGTCTTCAATCTGGGGGTCGGTGACAAGCGCTACAAGGGCGTGAAAGACCCGCAAGACGATGGCGGTGAAGCCTTGGACGCCTTCCGGGACGAGTTCGGCATTGGACGTATCTATCGCGTCATCCAGAAGTTCATCAACGATACCGACGAGCGGTTGCTGGGCATCCGGGTCGAGGTAGGCACCACCGACGAGGATGGCAACTTCACACAACTGTCCTTCTCCGACGGGGTCGCCTTCGAGCTCAGCGAGTCAGTCGAGCGAGGGTTCTTCGTCGGCAACACCGGCGCCGGGCCGCGTTCCGTCTGGAACCCGGAGCGCTATGCCCACTTCTCGCCCAAGATGTTTGACACGGGTGAACGCACGCGCTTCGACCCGGGTTTCCTGGACGATCAGGCCTCGGGGCTCTTCCCGCCTCAGGACGTTCAGACGGGCACCAAGACACGGTACATTGACAGCGGGAGCGCCCTGAATGAGTTTGGGCATCGCGGTGCCATCCGGCCGAACTACTTTAATCTGAGCGAAAACCAGGGCGCGGGTGCCGAGGTCGTCATCCCCGGTAACGTGTTCGGGTACATGATGTCCGACAGCATCGTGCCGATCGTGATCGAGCGCCACGACGACGGCGACCCGGAAACCGAGGGCGATGCCATCATGGCCTGGTGGGATGGTGACCACTGGCGCTACGGCGTGGCCGACAACTTCGCGATCGTGCCTGACAACCAGCTCGTGCAGTGGGCCGCAAGGCTTCTGGGCCGCAACATCGATGATGATGATCCGACCCGCTACGGGACGGCGGAAAGCGACGACCTCAGCGGCATCAACATGGACACCTACCTGTATCTGGGCGAGGCTCTTCTGGAAGAGGGTGACCGCGAGACCGCCTCCTTCAATACCGGTGATCCCAGGTTTGACACGATCACCCTGCGCTACACCGCGATTTCCATGAATGGTTTCGACGGCTCCGCGGGCACCGAAGAGCCGGAGTGGACCAAGGAAGGCAAGGAAGCGCCGGCCCTCAGCAGCTACATGGCGGCTACGGGTGTTCCGGTCGCGATCAATGACTCGGCGGTGACCGGGCGCAATGAGGCCGTCGAGATCAATGTACTGGCCAACGATCTGCTGGACGGGGCCCTGGTCGATCCTGATGTGGCAACGGTGGAGATCGCCAGTGACCCGGCCAGCGGCAGTGTGACCGTGAACGCAGATCAGACGGTGACCTATACCCCTGGTACGGGCTTTACCGGGGAGGACACCTTCACTTACACCACCACGGTGGACGGTGCGGCATCCAACGCGGCAACCGTGAAGGTAGTGGTCGTGGCCCCGCCGGACCCCAGTGTGCCGGTGGCCCGGAATGATTCCGGTACCACGGTCACCACCAACCCGGTAACAATCAACATCCTGGCCAACGACACCGTGGATGGCGAGCCGGTTGATCCGAACGAGGCCACGGTCACCCTGGGTGGGCAACCGTCCTTCGGTTCGGTGAACCTCAATCCCGACAACACGGTGACCTACACCGCGGATGCCGGGGCGCTGCTGCCCAACGTGGACTACTTCACCTACACGGTGTCGGTCGAGGGCAAGGAGTCCAACTCCGCGCTGGTGATTGTCCGGGTGGATCCCGACGAAGTGCTGGACACGATCGTGCCGGTTGCGGCCAACGATACGGCCCGTACTGTCGGAACGGACCCGGTCACCATCGACGTGCTGGCGAACGATACCTATGACGGTATCGCAGTGCCGGGCCGCACCAAGGTGGAGATCGTGAATGCGCCCGGAAACGGCAGCGTCGTTGTAAACGACGATCAGACCGTCACGTATACCGCCAACGCGCTCTTTTCCGGCGATGACACCTTCACCTACTCGGCCATTGTGGATGGCCAGGTGTCGGCACCGGCGACGGTGACGGTCACAGTCGACCGGCGTGTCACCAGTTCCGGTGGTGGTGGCGGCTGTACTGTGGGTAGCGGCAACGCCTTTGATCCGTTGCTGCCGGGGCTGGTGTTGCTGGCCCTGGGCTATCTCGTCCTGCGTCGCCGGCTGGGTCTGAAGACCCACCGCTAGGGCGTCTGCGTCCACAAGCCCGCACCGGTACGCCGGTGCGGGCTTTTTTGTTGGAGTAACGCGCGGAGGCAGGTTACTGTCCCCCTTGAAGACGCCGGCGGGTTCTGTGTTCGCGTTGCGCCTTGCGGGCGCGGAACAGCATCGATCCCATGTGCTGCAGTGCCCGGTGTTTCCATAGGGGCCGCCTGTTGCGAAACCCGTATCCTCGAACCAGGGGACGCTGATGAGCCGCCAGGCCGCACCCGATTCCCGATGGCGCGATCCGCACCTTCATCTGCTGCTGGCAGCCACCGCGGTGGTCGGGCTGGGGTTGTGGGTGCTGCTGCCCCCCGGATACGCCCGCCCCATCGTCGCGGATCACTGGCATTTACTGGCGGTCCTGCTGCTGTATCCGGTGGTCGAGGAATGGCTGTTTCGAGGGCTACTTCAGGGGGAACTGCTACGCCGCCCGCGCTTCCGGGAAAGGCATCTGGGAGTGACACGGGCGAACCTGCTGACCAGCGCGGTTTTTGCGTCCCTGCATCTCGTTCATCAGCCGCCGCTGTGGGCATTAAGCATACTGGTGCCGTCGCTGGCACTGGGGCACTTTCGCGAGCGCTACGGGAACCTGCGCTGGCCCATTGCTCTGCATATCCTGTTCAACGGGGTATACATACTGGCGGGACTGGCGCCCACCGGGTGATCGGCGAGGACACGCCCCCTTGTCCGGTCAGCCCTATGCGGCGCACAGGGAGTCGGCGAGCCCAACCTTGCCTGTTCGAGCAACGCGTAACCCAAGTACACTCCTTGCCTCGCAGCAACGGAACCATGCCGCCTAACCACCGGGTATCCGGAAGATACGTTCAGGAAACATCCAAGTGAATCCTCGACACCAGGCGCCTTGCGGCCGCATCTCTCTCCCTCCACACAAGGCGAACAGCCGGATACGCCAGATCGGGCTTGTCTGGGTACTCGGGATAGCGCTGCTGACGACCGGTTGCGGAGGCGGCGGGTCGTCCAGCGCAGGGGGCGAGGGATTTGTCGTCGCCGGCAGCATCGAGGTGCAGGCCCTGCATCATGTGGATTCGGATACAAACGATCCCGAAAGCCCGAGCTCCGGCAATGACCGTCTCACCACAGCACAGCCGGTGCGCATGCCCGCCATCATTGGCGGCTTCGTGGACCAACGGGACGACCCGACTGATGTGTTCGTGGCCGAGTTCGAAGCGGGTGACCAGGCCTTGCTGGAGTTCCCGGATCCCGCACGGGCCGATCTGGACCTGTACTTGATCGATGAAGACGGGAGGCTGGTGGATGCCTCCATCGGTCTCGACGGGTTCGAACGCGTGGTCGCCCCGGAGGATGGACGATACTTTGTGCAAGTGCAGGCCTTCTCCGGGCAGTCGGCGTACCGTTTGCGCCTGGACACCTCGTCCATGCTGGATCCGCTGCATGCGGCAAGCCTGCGTGTCGCGGATGACTTCGTGCCTGGGGAAGTCCTGGTGCGCCGAACCCGTGAGATTCGCCCCTCCGCGCTGGTAAAAACTCCCGCCGACATGGGCCTGCAGCAAGTCTCCGGGGCACCGGGGCGGGAGCAGCTCTGGCGGATCCCGGAGGGCCACGCGGAAGCGGTGATCAGCACCCTGGGCCTTTCCGCACCGTCCATCTCGCCCGCTTTGGGCTGGAAGACCCCGGACCACGCCGCCCGCCATGACACCCTGCGCGTCATCAAGGCGCTGCGGGCGCAACCGGACATCGCCTCGGCCTCGCCCAACTACCGGCTCAAGCCCCTGCTCACACCGAACGATCCCCGCTGGCACCAGCAATGGTTCCACGAGGCCATCAACCTGCCGCAGGCCTGGGACATCACCACCGGCCAGGCACCGGACGCAGAGGTGGTCGTGGCCGTCATCGATACCGGTGTCTATCGCGAGCACGAGGACCTGGACGCAGACCGACTATTCCCCACGCAGCGGTTTGCCTGCGACCCGGCCGACAGCACCTGCGACGAAGAGCGTTCCTGGCATGGTACGCACGTGACCGGAATCATCGGGGCGACCAGCCACAACAGTCTCGGCGTCGCCGGTATCTCCTGGGGCGCGGACATCCTGCCCGTATGGACACTGAACAACACCGGGACCCTGAACGATACGCTCCAGGGGGTTCGTTACGCGGCCGGGCTCGAGACCGATTCCGGAGCCGTGCCCGAACAGACGGCAGACATCATCAACCTGAGCCTTGGCGGCGGCGGGTACAGCCAGGTGGCCGACGAACTCTTTCAGGAGGTGCGCGAGCTCGGCATCCTGGTGGTCGCGGCCTCGGGCAACGATGGCCGCGCAGAGGTCGGCTACCCCGCGGCCTACGAATCGGTGCTTGCGGTGGGCGCGACTAACCGCAATTCCGAACGCGCCTGGTACAGCAACTACGGTCCCCGTCTGGACCTGGTGGCCCCCGGGGGTGGTTCCGGTCCACGTGAAGACGGCATCCTGAGCACCTGGGTGCAGGAGAGCCCGTCTGGAACGCTTGAATCGGACTACGAATTCCTCCTGGGCACCTCAATGTCCACGGCGGTCGTGTCCGGCGTCCTGGCACTGGGCCGTGGGATCAACCCGGAACTCTCGCCGGGGTTACTCCTGGAGTTGCTGGAAGCAGGCGAACTGACCCGAGACCTGAGACCCGAGGGATGGGACCCGGAGACCGGCTGGGGCGAGATCGACGCATATCGAGCCGTCCAGGCGATCGCGGCTCGTGCCGGCGCGGGAGAACTGGCGCCCCGGATCTCGGCGACCCCGAACGTCCTGGACTTCGGGTTCACCGGAACCCGCCTGGACCTTCGGCTACGCAACGGGGGCGATGGCGCGCTGCGGATCGAGGACATCAGCTCGCAGGCTCCCTGGGCGACCCTCCAGCTACACGACGTCACCGAAGACGGCCTGGGCCTGTACCGCGCCCACGGGCAGCGCGACACCCTGCCCCCCGGGAACTACGAATCCCGCGTTCGCGTTACTGCGGAAGGAGGCGACCAGCGGGACATCCCGATCGGCATCCAGGTCGCCGAGCGCGACCCGGAACGCGACACGGTGGGACAGGTGTACGTACTGCTGCTTGACCGGGACGACCGCGTCGTCGCGCAGACCACACTGGAACCGGCACACGGGGCCTACCACTACCGTTTCGAGGGGGTACCCGCGGGCGACTATCGCGTCGTTGCCGGCACCAATATCGCGGGTGAGGGACAGATCTGTTCCGGCGCAGACGCCTGTGGCGAATGGCCCCGGCATGGAGCCGGCGAGACATTCCAGCTGGACCGCGACCGCACCGGCCTCGACTTCGAAATCGCCTGGCGACCCTTCACCGACGGGGGCTTCCCCCTGTAGACCTGCCTATCATTTAGTCCTGCTTCCTGTTGACGGCACGCTTTACTCTCGCCAGTGGGTCTCTGATCTACCCGGAGTCACATGAAGCGCCGCGTGACCAGCCGCATCTTGGATCGCGCCCGTGACCGGGCCTCGCGCCCCAAAAAAGGGGCCCCTGGCGATCGCCAGGGGCCCCTTTCCTGTCCCACACGACGGAGAACCGGGCCTAGAAGTTCACTTCCGTGGTCTCGCCTGCCTCGACTTCGGCGTTGGCCTGATCGACAAAGTCGATGGGAGTGGCTTCCTCCGGATCGTCCTCGTCCGCCTGAAAGGTCAGCGCCACCGTATAGTCGCCCGCCTCCAGGAAGCCTGCGGTGTAGCGGTACTCCCAGTCACCGGTCGCCTCGACATGGCGGTAGTAGACGTTGGCCGTGGTGACCGCATCGTCGTCGTCATCACGGAGATCGCGCGGCTCGCGATCGGGACCCTCGAAAACATAAACCGCCGCGCCCGGACAGGCGTGCAGTCCCTCTTCACGCTCCTCGCAGGTGAAGTCCGCGGGGAGGCGGTCTGGATCCACGGTTCCCGTGATGGCACCCGCTTCGCGGTTGTCCACCAGGCGCAGCGAGCGCCGCATCCGGTGGTAGCCCTCAAACCGGTTGTCTTCGCGGATCGCCTTGCGCAGGTCAAAGTCGACGGTGAACGAAACCTCCTCGCCGTCCGCGACGCTGAAACCACTGGACAGCTGCAATCCTGCTTGCAGCCCGCCGGGGATGATCAGATTCTCGCTGTAGCCATCCACGAACTCGATGAACGAGCTGGTCGCGTAATTGGAAAGCGGGGGCGTACTGGCGCCCTCTTCGGGTTCGAGATAAAAGCGGATCCATGCGTAATCACCGGCGGGGACTTCTTCATCCTCGAACAGGAACTCGGAGTCTTCGCCTTGCAGCGCGAGCAAATCGATCTCGCGCACGGATTCGTCCTCACCCAGATCAATGCGAATACGCTCGCCGTCGGAGGGCTGCAGTTCGATATGGGTAAAACGGACCACCACCCGGCTGGCCGAATCGACCGGTGCATCCGTGACGGCCAGACTCATCTGCCCGGTGCCGCCACCGCTGCTGCTCCCGTCACTACTGCCGCCACCGCAGGCAACGAGCCCCGCAGTCGCGATCCCCAAACCCACCAAACGCGTCAGATTGCCAATCTTGTTCATCGCAGCCTCCCTTCAGCCAGTAACGTCCGGTACAAGTCTAGCCAGTTGGTCGGAGTCGATGGAGGAATAGACGGATGGCGGACAGGGAAAACCTGAAATCGGTCACAGGACTGGGTTCGCTCCCGTGACCGGTTGGGCCTTTTCCACTCGCACAACCAACCAAGAGGCCAGGCGCAGTGCATCACCGCAAGCCGACTGCCCCGGTGCAGCAACCCGCCTGGGCAAGGCTGGTCAGTTCGCCAGCGCGCCCCTGGAGGCGCGGCCCAGGCCCGGGGCCTTCAGAAGCGGTCGAGACTGGACAGCGGGTTGGCAAGCTCGCGCACGCGCATCCAGGAGGCGATGCTGGCGCGCCAGCGGCGGGTGGGCAGGACCGCGTGCGGCACGCTCTGGCTGAGGAACATCACCAGGGTGCCGGCCGTCGGCTGGATACGCTGGCATTCGCGGCCGGCATCGTCATAGATCGCGAGCTGGCCGCCGTCCTGCTCGTGCCACTCGCGGTTCAGGTAGAACACCAGCGACAGCCGGCGACAGTTGCCGGCCTGGAAGGCATCCACATGCCGGGCGTAATGGGTGCCGGGCGGGTACAGGGCAAAGTGCGATTCGGTCTCGAACAGGCCCGGGATCAGCGACCGGCCCACCTCCAGCCGTATCGCATCCAGGCGCTCCATAAATGCCTGCTGGGCCGGGCTGGCACCATCCAGCCAGTGGATCCAGTCACCGCGGGTGGCCCGGTCGCGATGGCGCTCGCCCCCCCGACCGATCCGCGCCTGCGCCAGCTGCGCGGCATCACGCAGGGCGTAGATCTCGTCATGCAGCGCATCGACCGTGTCCGCTGGCAGGAAATCGGGCCAGACACACCGCTGATCGCGCATCAGCGCATCCAGCCAGCCTGCCGGCTCACGGCCCTCGGGAACTGGGGATCCGATGACCGCTGGCGCGCGGGACGGGAGCGTGTCGGCAAGGTCCGACCACTCGGGGCCGGGAACGGACAGATTCACGGGCGGGGTCTTCCATTCGGGCCGCCGAAGCGGCACACAGGCGGGTGCCTGCAAGGCAGCAATATACCGCGCCCGGCTCGGCGCGCAAGCACTTTCGACGGGATCTGCTCGAACCGCGTCAGTGGCTCAGGAAACCGCCGGCAATCAGGTACTGGCGCAGTGCGGCCTGACCCTCGGTGACACGGGCGCGCGGGCCGCGCAGGCCCAGTTCGACCTGCGGGGCGTTGCGGTCCATGCGCGGCAGGCAGGAGATGCGCAGATCGGGGAAGGCCGCCTCCATCGCCTCGAGGATGGGGACCAGGCGGCTTTCGGTGACGTTCTCCAGGCGCAGGGTTTCTTCGACGGCGCCGGCGGCGGCGTCGCGGTCGGGGAAGCGCTGCTCCAGGACCCAACGCGCCATCGGCTCGGCCATCACCGGGAAGCCGGGCACACAGTGGTGGCGTTCGCAGCTGAACCCGGGGATGCCGTTGACCGGGTTCGGGATCAGGCTCGCGCCCTCCGGGAGCTCGGCCATGCGCACGCGGTGCGGCCAGGCCTCGGCCCCGAAGCGCTCCTCAAGGATGGCCATGAAGTCCGGATGCGGCACCTGCGGTCGCCCCAGCGCCTCGGCCAGGCAGGCGCGGGTGCGATCATCCGGGGTTGCTCCGATACCGCCGAAGCTGAACACCTCGGCTCCGCTTGCCAGGGTTTCGCGGAACGTCTGCGCCAACAGGCGGGCGTTGTCACCCACGATCCGAATCCACGATAGCTCCAGGCCCTTCTCGGCGAGCGCCTCGGTCAGGTGCGCCTGGTGCCGGTCCCGGCGCTTGCCGCTGAGGAGTTCGTCGCCAATGATCACGGCGCCGATCTCGATCTCGCCCGGCTCCCGTTCAGCCATCACGGGTCCGTCCATCGCCCCGGCCTTCGCCACGTTACTGTTTGGCGCCCAGCGCGAGCGCGCGCTCGCGGGCCGCGGCACGCGCCTCGGGGGCGTTGTCCGGATCGTTGAGCCACGGCGCCAGATGCTGGTGCAGCAGCCCGGCCAGGAAGTCGAGGTGATCCGCGCGGTCGTTCAGGGCCGGAATGTAGTGGAAGCGTTCGCCACCGGCCTCCTGGAAGATCTCGCGATTCTCGTCGCCGATCTCCTCGATCGTCTCCAGGCAGTCGGCGGAGAAGCCGGGGCAGATCACGTCCACCGAGCGCACGCCCTGCCCTGGCAAGGCCTCCATGGTCTTGTCGGTGTAGGGCTGCAGCCACTCCTCGCGCCCGAAGCGCGACTGGAAGGTGACCTGCCACTGGTCGTCATTCAGCCCCAGCGCCTGCGCCAGCTTGTGCCCGGTGGCATGGCACAGGCAGTGGTAGGGGTCGCCCTGCAGCAGGTAGCGCTTGGGGATGCCGTGGAAGGACATCACCAGGCGGTCGGCCTGGCCGTGTTCCTGCCAGTGCTCGCGCACACTGCTGGCCAGGGCCTCGATGTAGCCGGGATGGGCGTCGTAGGCGGCGATGAACTGCAGGTCCGGCACCCAGCGCCAGCCCTTGAGCACATCGGCGACGGCATCGAAGGTGGAGCCGTTGGTGCTGGCCGAGTACTGCGGGTACAGCGGCAGCACGACCACGCGGCGCACACCTTGGCGGCGCAGCTCGTCCAGCCCCGCGGCGATCGACGGGTTGCCATAGCGCATACCCAGCGCAACCGGGATCGCCTCCCCTGTCTGTTCGGCGAGCCGGCGGCGCACGCCCTCGGCCTGGCGCTTCGAGATCGCCAACAGTGGCGAACCTTCGTCGGTCCAGACGGTGGCGTACTTGGCGGCCGAGCGCTTCGGACGGATGTTGAGGATGACGCCGTTAAGGATCAGCCACCAGATCGGGCGCGGGACCTCGACCACGCGCGGATCCCAGAGAAACTCCTTCAGGTAGCGGCGCAGGGCGGGCGCGGTGGGTTCGTCCGGCGTGCCGAGGTTGGTCAGCAATACGCCGACGTCGCGCGCCTGGCCGTGACGATAATCCGCTTCTCCGAAGTACTTCATGGTGCTCCTTGCCGACATGAGGGGACGCTGACTCCCTGTCGGAGTGGCGCAGCGCCATTTGGTTCAGCGGTCAAGGATAGCGCGCCGGCGACCCGGGGGCAGCCAGCGCCGGTTCAGCCCAGACGGCCGCGCAGGGGGCTGGTGCGCGGGAAGTGCGCCTGCAGGAATTCCATCTGGTCGGCCAGCACGCGCTTGCCCTTGAGGAAGATGTATTCCGCATGGGTCGGCGTGAACGGGATGGCCAGCAGCTGCATCCCGGCCTCTTCCGGCGTGAACCCGGCCTTGTGGTTGTTGCAGCGCTTGCAGGCGGTGACCACGTTGGTCCACGTGTCCTCGCCGTTCTGGCTGATGGGGGTCACATGGTCGCGCGACAGGTCGCGTTCGTAGAAATGCTGGCCGCAGTACAGACAAAGATGGGCATCGCGGCGGAACAGGGTGGTGTTGTTGAGCGGAGGGATGTAGTTGTTGAAACGGGACTGGCGGGTGCCATGGGTCGCGATGATCGAGTTGACCTCGACCCGCGACTGGAGCCCGGTGCGGGCGTTGATGCCGCCGCGCATGCGATAAAGCGGGCTGCCACAGGTGTAGGCCACCTGCTCGGTGTAGTAGAGGCGCACGGCCTGCTCCAGGCCGATCCACTCCAGCGGCATGCCCGCGGCGTCCGTGCGCAGGACCTGATGCTCGTTCGGCAACATGACCCGTCCCGTCTCAAGGAAACACGGATTTGCTCACGCGGGGTCGAGTGAACAAATCCATGCCCCCTTTGGGAGACGCTGATTGAATCGCACGCCCGCGTCTCCCTCAGCGCAACACTGACCGGAAAAACAATAAACAGCCTTCGAGAACAAAGCAATTACAACGCCATGACCCGAGGTGTCGTACGCTCCGCGGCCCGGAACAAGACCCTGCAAGCGCAGGACACGGTTTAAGCACGGGGGCGATTCCGCTACACTCGCGGGTCGTTTTTTGTGCGGCATGCCCGCTTCAGGCGTGCCGCATCCGATTTCACCACCCGCGAGCGCGGCTGATCGTCCCAGGGGAGTACCGGGACGTTTGGCCCGGGGAGAGAGCGCATGGCAATCAAATTATCCGTTCCCAAGGAGTCCGCCAGCGGCGAACGTCGCGTGGCCCTGGATCCGACGGTGGCGGCCAAGTTCAGCGATCTGGGCGTCACCGTGCAGCTGGAGAAGGGTGCCGGCTCCAATGCCCATTTCCCGGACACGGCCTACGAGAAGGCCACCGTGGTCGATACCGAGACGGCCTACGGCCAGTCGGACCTGATGGTCCGCGTGGCCCCACCGACGGTGGAAGAGGTCAACCAGCTGCCGGAGGGCTCCACCGTCGTCAGCCTGTTCCATGCCCACCGCAATCCAGACGTGGTCAAGGCGATGCAGGAGCGCAAGATCCTGAGCTTCGCGATGGAGCTGATCCCGCGCATCTCGCGCGCCCAGAGCATGGACGTGCTGTCGTCGCAGGCGGCCGTGGTCGGCTACAAGGGCGCGATCATGGGCTCGGATCTGTCCTGCCGCTTCTTCCCGATGCTGACCACCGCGGCCGGCACCATCCGCCCGGCCAAAGTCATCGTGATCGGCGCCGGCGTTGCCGGGCTGCAGGCGATCGCCACGGCCAAGCGCCTGGGCGCGATGGTCGAGGCCTATGACGTGCGCTCCGCCACCAAGGAGCAGGTCGAGTCGCTGGGTGCGAAGTTCCTCGATCTGGGCGTCTCCGCCGAGGGTGAAGGCGGCTACGCCCGCGAACTGACCGCGGAAGAGAAGAAACAACAGCAGGATGCCCTGGGCGAGTTCATCTCCAAGGCCGACGTGCTGATCACCACCGCCGCGATCCCGGGCCGCGACGCGCCGAAACTGGTCCCGAAGGACATGGTCGAGGGCATGAAGCCGGGCGCGGTCATCATCGACCTGGCGGCCGAGGGCGGTGGCAACTGCGAGCTGTCCAAGCCGGGCAAGACCAGCAAGCACAAGGGCGTGACCATTCATGCCCCGCTGAACGTGCCCTCGCAGGTGCCGCTGCATGCCTCCGAGATGTACGCCAAGAACCTGCTCAATTTCCTCACGCCGATGATCGCCGAGGGCGGCGAGTTCCAGCCGGACTGGGATGACGAGGTCATCGCCAAGAGCGTGCTGACCCGCGACGGCGAGATCGTGCACGAGGCCACCCGCGAGGCCCTGAAGGGAGCGAACTCATGATCATCGAAGGCTTTATCGCGCTGTACATCTTCATGCTCGCGGCCTTCACCGGCTACGAGATCATCTCCAAGGTGCCGGTCATCCTGCACACCCCGCTGATGTCCGGTTCCAACTTCGTCCACGGCATCGTGCTGGTCGGGACCATGGTCGCGCTGGGCCATGCCACGACCCCGCTGGAACAGGCCATCGGCTTTGTCGCCGTGATCCTGGCCGCGGGCAACGCCGTGGGTGGCTACGTCGTCACCGAACGCATGCTGGAGATGTTCAAGACCAGCAAGAAGGACGACAAGAAGGGAGATAACGCATGAGCATGATCATCAACCTCGCCTATTTTGCGGCGGCGGTACTGTTCATCGTCGGCCTCAAGCAGATGTCCTCGCCGACCACCGCGCGGCCGGGCATCATCTGGGCCGGCGTGGGCATGGTGATCGCCACGCTCGTGACCTTCGTGCATCCGGAGATCTCCGGCGGCGTGAACTACACCCTGATCATCCTGGGTATCGCCATCGGCGGCGCGCTGGCCTGGTGGAGCGGCAAGAAGGTCGCGATGACCGACATGCCGCAGATGATCGCGCTGTACAACGGCATGGGCGGCGGCGCCGCGGCCGGCATCGGCGCGATCTACCTGCTGCAGGCGACCCCGGAAACCGTCAGCAACACCGGCCTGGCGATCGCCGTGACCGGCTCGCTGATCGGCTCGGTGGCCTTCTCCGGCTCACTGGTGGCCTACGCCAAGCTGCAGGGCCTGATGAAGAAGACCTTCACCTTCGCTGGCCAGCAGGTCGTAAACATCGCGATCTTTGCCATCACCGTGATCCTCGGCTTCCTGATGGCCACCGGCGGCGGCGAGATCGGTTCGGCGACGCTGCTGCTGTTCTTCGTCCTGGCGCTGGCCTTCGGCATCCTGATGACGCTGCCGATCGGCGGCGCCGACATGCCGGTGGTCATCTCGCTGTACAACGCCCTGACCGGCCTGGCGGTCGGCCTGAAGGGCATCGTGCTCGACAACCCGGCGCTGATGATCGCCGGTATCGTGGTCGGCGCGGCCGGTACGCTGCTCACGCAGCTGATGGCCAAGGCGATGAACCGCCCGATCAAGAACATCCTGTTCAGCCAGTTCGGCGGCTCCGCCGGCGGCGCCGAGGAAGAGATCGAAGGCACGATGAAGGAGATCCAGGCCAACGATGCCGGGATCATGATGGCCTACGCCGAGAAGGTCATCATCGTGCCGGGCTACGGCATGGCCGTCGCGCAGGCGCAGCACAAGATCTGGGAATTCACCCAGCTGCTGCAGAAGCGCGGCGTGGACGTGAAGTTCGCGATCCACCCGGTCGCGGGCCGCATGCCCGGGCACATGAACGTGCTGCTGGCCGAGGCCGGCGTGCCCTACGACATCATCTTCGACCTCGACGAGATCAACGAGGAGTTCAAGACCGCGGATGTCGCGATGGTGATCGGCGCGAACGACGTCGTGAACCCGGTGGCCCGGACCAACCCGGAATCGCCGATCTACGGCATGCCGATCCTGAACGCCGACCAGGCCCACAACGTCATCTGCGTGAAGCGCGGCAAGGGTTCCGGTTTCTCGGGCATCGAGAACCACCTGTTCTACGCCGACAACAACCAGATGCTCTACGGCGACGGCCAGAAGGTGGCCGCCGAGCTCGTGGCATCGGTCAAGGCCCTCGGCTAGTAGCCCGCCCCAAATGCGAGATCCGGATACGGGTCCCGCCACCGAAACCCGGCCAACCGCCTCGCGGTGCCGGGTTTTTTGTTGGCTCGGGAAACACTGCTCAATGTACACACTGGCGCTCGAGTCGCTTTTGCGTGCGCATGAATCACTGTTTCCTCAAGACCCGATGAACCCCCGGGACGGCGTCACAATTGTACACACCCTGTACAGACTACCCACAAGCGATGAAACCAACGGCCGCTTAGCACACAGAGCGCGCACTCCGTTTCACATAAAGATCGTAACTCTCTGTTTCTTCGATTCTTTTGACTTCTGGTCGATTTTTGGCCAATCCAAGACGCCCCCAGCAGTAACAAGCATTTAGAGCCCTTCCCCCCGTTTCACCCACAGAGTTATCCACAGCTTTTGTGGATAACAACCCGACCCGCCCTGAGACAACTGACTCCCCCTTCCCGGGCCCCGACGCAGTAAACTGGGCCCATGCCCGTCGCGCCCCGAATCGCCCGCATCGCGCTGGATCGCCCCCTGGATCGGCTGTTTGACTACCGCATCCCCGAAGACCTGTCGCTCACGCCCGGACAGCGGGTTCGCGTGCCCTTCGGCCGAGGCTCCACGGTCGGCCTGGTGGTCGAGCTGGCGACCACCAGCGACGTGCCGCCCGCACGCCTGCGGGCGGTGAACGAGGCCCCGGAGAGCGAACCGCTCCTCTCGCCCCGCCTGCTGGAGCTCCTGCGATTCGGGGCCCGCTACTACCATCACCCGCTGGGCGAGGCCCTGCTGGGGGCACTTCCACCGGCCCTGCGCCACGGCGACCCGTTGCCGGCCCTAACCCCCGAAACCCTGTGGCGGATCACCCCCGAGGGCACCCGCGCCCTGGCCGACGGCCTCGCGCGCGGTCGGCGCCAGCAGGCGGTCCTCCGCGCCCTGGAGCCGGGACACGCGGCCACGGCCCTGGATCGCGCCACCCTGGCCGCCGCGACCGGCCTGCAGCTGGCCCCGCGAGAACTGCGCGACTATGAGGCGCGTGGCTGGCTGGAGACGATCACGCCCGACCCGACACAGCCGCCACCGCCGACCACCAGCGACCACGATCTGACCCCCGACCAGCGCGCGGCCGTGGAGGCCCTGACGCCCGGGACCGGCGCACCGCTGCTGCTGGAGGGCGTGACCGGAAGCGGCAAGACCGAGGTCTACCTGCAGATGGCCGAACGCGTGCTGGCAGGCGGGCGCGCCGTGCTGTTCCTCATCCCCGAGATCGCCCTGACCCCGCAACTGAGCGCGCGCATCCAGCAGCGGTTTCCCGGGCAGGTCGCCCTGCTCCACTCCGGCCTGGCCGAGGGCGAACGCCTGCGCGCCTGGGAGGCCGCCCGCCAGGGCCAGCGCCGCATCGTCGTCGGCACCCGCTCGGCCCTCTTCACCCCGCTGCCCGACCTCGGCCTGATCATCGTCGACGAGGAACACGACAGCGCCTTCAAGCAGCAGGACGGGTTCCGCTACAACGCCCGCGACCTGGCGATCAAGCGCGGCCAGCTGGAGCAGGCCGCGGTGGTTCTGGGTTCCGCCACCCCAACCCTCGAGAGCCTGCACGCGGCCACCACGGGCCGCTACGCCCACGCCCGGCTGACCACACGCCCGGACGGGACCCGGCCACCCGCCGTCGAGACCGTGGACACGCGCGTACACCTCACGGACGAGGGCCTGACCGCCCCGCTGCTCGACGCCATGCAGCAGACCCTTGCGGCCGGCCACCAGTGTTTTCTGCTGCTCAACCGCCGCGGCTTCGCCCGCGTACTGGCCTGCGACGCCTGCGGCTGGGTGGCCGAGTGCCCGGATTGCGATGCCCGACTGACCATTCACGCGCACAACCCGCGCGCTGTCTGTCACCTCTGCGGCCACCACGAACCCCGCCCCCAGCGCTGCCCGGAATGCGGCGAGCCGCTGGCGCAGCGCGGCCTCGGCACCCAGCGGCTGGAACAGGCCCTGGCGCGGCACTTCCCGACCACCCCCCTGATCCGCCTGGACCGCGACAGCATCCGTCACAAGGGCGCGCTGGAGGCGGCACTGGACCGTATCCGCCAGCTGGATGCCGCGATCGTGGTCGGCACCCAGATGCTGGCGAAGGGCCACGACTTCCCCCAGGTCGGACTGGTCGGTGTGATCGACGTGGACCAGGGCCTGTTCAGCGTCGACCTGCGCGCAACGGAAAACACCCTCCAGCTCATCGTGCAGGCTGCCGGCCGCGCCGGGCGTGGTTCCGGCGGCGGACGCGTGCTGCTCCAGACCGGGCATCCCGACCACCCCCTGATTCGCGGCCTGGATGCCGCCGACTACCCGGCAATGGTCGCGCCCCTGCTGGAGGAACGCGCCGCCGCCGAGATGCCGCCCCACGGCCACCTGGCCCTGGTCCGGGTCGAGGCCGGCGATGCCGAGACCACCCGCCGCCATGCCGAGCGTGTCGCCACCCACCTGCGCAGCGCCGCGACCGAGGGCCTGCGGGTACTGGGCCCGGCCCCCGCGCCGCGTCATCGCGTCAACCGCCGCTTCCGCGAACAGATCCTGCTGCAGTCCACGCGCCGCAACCCCCTGCACGAGGGCCTCGCACAGGCGCGCCACGCCTGGCAGGCCGACGACCTGCCGCGCGGCACCCGCATCGCCATCGACATCGACCCCGTCTCGCTCGCCTGACCCGTTCCCGCGGCAGGCGCCGGGGCGGCACGTGCGCCGCTTCCGGGTTAGAATGCGGCCCTTTTTACACGACGGATCGAGCCCCTCTTGAAAGACACCCTCACCGAGGCCCTCGCGGCCGCCCTGGAGACCCTGGTGGCCGATGGCCGTGTACCCGCCGATCACGGTGTCGAGGTGCAGGTCACGCGCGCCCGCGACCGCGAGCACGGCGACTTTGCCAGCAACCTCGCGATGCAGCTCGCGCGCCCGGCGAAGAGCAAACCGCGTGACCTCGCCGAGGCGCTCAGCGCCGCAATGCCCGAGGTACCCGGTCTCGCCGCCACCGAGATCGCCGGCCCCGGCTTCATCAACTTCCGCCTGGCCGCGGATGCCCGCACGCTTGTGCTGGGCCGCATCGCCACCCAGGGCGCCGACTTTGGCCGCTCCAGCGTGGGCGGCGGTCGCCCGGTGCAGGTGGAGTTCGTCTCCGCCAACCCCACCGGCCCGCTGCATGTCGGCCACGGCCGCGGCGCGGCGTTCGGCGCCACCGTCGCCGACCTGCTGGATTTCTGCGGCTTCGATGTCACCCGCGAGTACTACGTAAACGACGCCGGGCGGCAGATGAACATCCTCGCCGCCAGCGTCTGGCTGCGCTATCTGGAACAGCACGGCGTGCAGGTCCCGTTCCCGGCCAACGGCTATCAGGGTGACTACATCTACCCGGTCGCCCAGGCCCTGACCGCACAGATCGGCGAACAGGCCGTGCACGCGACCGAGGCCGTCACCCGCGACCTCCCGCCGGACGAGCCGGCCGGTGGCGACAAGGAGATCTACATCGACGCGGTGATCGCCCGCGCCCGCGAGCTGCTGGGCCCGGAGCTGTACCGCACGGTGTTCGACTGCGGCCTGAACGCCATCCTCGAAGACATCCGCGACGACCTGCGCGAGTTCGGGGTCGAGTACCAGTGCTGGTTCTCCGAGCGCAGCCTGGCCGACTCCGGCGCGATCGATGCCGCGGTGCAGGATCTCGAGGCGCACGGCGCGCTGTACGAGAAGGACGGGGCCCTGTGGTTCCGCTCCACCGACTACGGCGACGACAAGGACCGCGTGGTGCGCCGCGAGAACGGCGACTACACCTACTTCGCCTCCGACATCGCCTACCACCGCGAGAAGTTCCAGCGCGGCTTCGAGCGCGTGATCAACATCTGGGGCGCCGACCACCACGGCTACGTCCCGCGCGTGCGCGCCGCCCTGCAGGCCCTGGGCCTGGAGGCCGACCGCCTGGACGTGCTGCTGGTGCAGTTCGCGATCCTCTACCGCGGGGGCGAACGCCTGCCGATGTCCACCCGCGCCGGGCAGTTCGTCACCCTGCGCGAACTGCGCGACGAGGTCGGGTCGGATGCCGCGCGCTTCTTCTATGTACAGCGGCGCTGCGACCAGCACCTGGACTTCGACCTGGACCTGGCCAAGTCGCAGTCCAACGACAACCCGATGTACTACATCCAGTACGCCCACGCGCGCATCGCCAGCGTGCTGCGCACTGCGGCCGAGCGCGGCCATGCCGCCAGCGCGCTGGACGACACCGGGCTGTCCGAGCGCCTGACCGAGCCGCAGGAAGACGACCTGCTGGATCGCCTGGACCGCTTCCCCGAGGTGATCGCGGCGGCCGCCGAGGCCTGCGAACCGCACCAGATCGCCCAATACCTGCGCGAGCTGGCAGCCGGCTTTCACGCCTACTACAACGCGGTGCCATTCCTGAACGCGGAGGATGCCGCCGTGATCGGCGCACGCCTGGCCCTGCTGACCGGGGCCAAGCAGGTGCTGCACAATGGCCTGCGCCTGCTGGGCGTTACCGCCCCGGAACGGATGTAGACCATGGCCCAGGCCCGCAAGACCCGTCGCAAGTCCACCCCGCGCAAGGCCGCGCGACCGATCCCCGGCTGGGTGTGGATGCTGATCGGCCTGCTGATCGGGCTGGGCATTGCCGCCGTGCTGTACCTGCAGGGGGCCGACCGCTCGCCGGACCTGGGCGCGCTGTTCGGCGACCCGGGGACCGAGACCGCCGCTCCGGCCCCGACCCCGGCGCCCGTGGAGCGCGACACCGTACCGTCGGACGACGAACCGCGGTTTCGCTACTACGAGCTGCTGCCCGAGGACGAGATCCGCGTACCGGAATCCGAGCGCGACACCTCTGCCCCGACCCTGCCGCCCGCCGCTTCCCCCAGCGAGGGGGAGCCGGTGGTCCTGCAGACCGGTTCGTTCCGCCGCTTCGCCCAGGCCGACGAGATGAAGGCGCGCCTGACCCTGCTGGGCCTCGACCCGCAGGTGCACGAGGTCGAGATCCAGGGCGAGACCTGGTACCGCGTGTACCTCGGCCCGTTCAGTGACGAGGACCGCGTGCGCCAGGCGCTGGAGCGCCTGCGCACCGAGAACATCGAGGCCCTGCGTCTGCGCTACCAGGGCTGACCGTGGAACCGGCCCCCGCACCGGATCTCGACGCCCTCGCCGCCCGTATCGAGGCGCTGCCCGCCGGCCCCGAACGCAAGGACCTCACGGACCTGCTGCGCCGGGCCCGCCAGCGCCAGAAGCGCGGCCAGCCCTGCGATCGCTTGGCTCACACCCTGGCCGACCGCCTGGACCGCGCCGAAGGAAGCTTTGAAGAGCGCGCCCGCCTGCGCCCGCAGCCCGTTTACGCCGGCGACCTGCCGATCCACGCCGAGCGCGAGCGGATTGTCACCGCGATCCGCGAACACCCGGTGCTGGTGCTGTGCGGCGAGACCGGATCCGGCAAGACCACCCAGCTGCCCAAGCTGTGCCTGGAGGCCGGGCGCGGCGAGACCGGGCTGATCGGCCACACCCAGCCACGTCGGATCGCCGCGCGCTCGGTCGCCAGCCGCATCGCCGAGGAACTGGGCACCACGCTGGGGGGTGAGAAGACCTCCACCGTCGGCTTCAAGGTGCGCTTTTCCGACCAGACCGGGCCGAACAACTGGGTCAAGCTGATGACCGACGGCATGCTGCTTGCCGAGCTGGCGCATGACCCGGAGCTGCGCGCCTACGACACCCTGATCGTCGACGAGGCGCACGAGCGCAGCCTGAACATCGACTTCCTGATGGGCGTGCTCAAGCGCCTATCGAAGAAACGCCCGGAGCTGCGCATCATCATCACCTCCGCGACGCTGGACCCGGAGCGGCTGTCGGCGTTCTTCGACCACGCCCCGATCCTGACCGTGGCTGGCCGCACCTACCCGGTGGAGCTGCGCTACCGCCCGATCGAGCCGGAAGACGCGGCCGACGAGGACGAAGACGCCGGTCGCGGCGAGCGCGACCTGTTCGACGGCATCCGCGAGGCGGTGGCCGAATGCGAGCGCGCCGGCCCCGGCGACATCCTGGTATTCCTGCCCGGCGAGCGCGAGATCCGCGACGCCCACAAGGCCCTGCGCGGCCAGGTACGTCCGGACACCGAGGTCCTGGCGCTGTACGCGCGCCTGTCCGCGCGCGAGCAGTCGCGGGTATTCCAGTCGCACGCCGGCCGGCGCATCGTGCTCGCCACCAACGTCGCCGAGACCGCGCTGACCGTGCCCGGCATCCGATTCGTGATCGACTCGGGTCTGGCCCGCGTCTCGCGCTACTCCTGGCGCTCACGGGTCCAGCGCCTGAGCCTGGAGCCGATCTCGCAGGCCGCCTGCGACCAGCGCGCCGGGCGCTGCGGGCGGCTGGGTCCCGGTATCTGCATCCGGCTGTTCGCGGAGGACGACTACAACCTGCGCCCGCCATTCACCGACCCGGAGATCCAGCGCTCCAACCTCGCCTCGGTGATCCTGCAGATGGCCGCGCTGAAGCTGGGCCAGCCGCGCCAGTTCCCGTTCGTGGACCCACCCGACCCGCGCCTGGTCAAGGACGGCTACCGCCTGCTGGAGGAACTGGGTGCGGTGGATGCCCGCGGCCGCATCACCCCGCGCGGCCGCCAGTTGGCGCGCATGCCCATCGACCCGCGGCACGGCGCGATGCTGCTGGCCGGGGCCGATCATGGCTGCGTGACCGAGACCGCGACCATCGCCGCCTTCCTGTCACTGCAGGACCCGCGCGAACGCCCGGCCGAGGCCACCCAGGCCGCGGACCAGGCCCATCGCGAGTTTCAGGTCGAGGGCTCCGACTTCATGGGTATGCTTCGGCTGTGGGAGGCCTGGCACACGGCGCGCGAGGACCTCGGCTCGAATGCGCTCAAACGCTGGTGCCGCGAGCACTTCCTGAATTTCCTGCGCATGCGCGAGTGGCAGGAACTGCGCGTGCAGCTGCTGCGCCAGGCCCGCGAGATGGACCTGAAGCCGAACCACCAGCCCGCCGACGCCGAGCCCGTGCACCGCGCACTGCTGACCGGGCTGGTCAGCCAGATCGGGCAGAAGACCGAGCGCGGCGACTACCTCGGCGCGCGCAACCGCCGCTTCCAGATCCACCCCGGCTCGGTCCTGGCAAAGAAGAAACCCGCCTGGGTGATGAGCGCGGAGATCGCCGAGACCACCCGTGTCTACGCCCGCGACAATGCCCGTATCGAGCCCGACTGGATCCTGGCCGCGGCGGCGCATCTGCTCAAGCACCATATCTTCGAGCCGCACTTCCAGCGTCGCAGCGGACGCGTCGGGGCCTTCGACCGCATCACCCTGTACGGCCTGGTCGTCGCCCCGAAAAAGCCGGTGGACTTCGCAAGACACGACCCGGCCGAGGCGCGGCGTATCCTGATCCGCGAGGGCCTGGTCGGCGGCGAGCTGCGCACCCGCTCGAAGGGGGTACAGGCCAACCGCGAGGCCGTGGCCGAGATCGCCGAGCAGGAGGCGCGCGGGCGCCGGCGCGACCTGCTGGTGGAGGAGGATCGCCTGTTCGACTTCTATGACGCCCGCCTGCCGGAAGACATCACCGACGGCACAAGCTTCGAGACCTGGGCGCGCAAGGCCGAGAAGCGGGACCCCGACGCCCTGCGGATCGACCGTGCGGAACTGCTGAACGAGCCGGACACCGCGCTCCCGCAAGGGGCCTACCCCGACCATCTGGAGGTCGAGGGCCTGCGCCTGCCGCTGGCCTACCGCTTCGAGCCCGGTCAGCCAGACGACGGCGTGACCGTGACCATCCCGATCGCCGCGCTGAACGCGGTACCCGACTGGCTGGGCGACTGGCTGGTGCCGGGGCTTTTGGAAGAGCGCGTGACCGCCCTGTTGAAGAGCCTGCCCAAGGGCCTGCGCCGCCAGTTCGTGCCCGCGCCGGACTTCGCGCAGGCCGCGCTCGCGCGCATCGAGCACCGCCAGGGCCCGCTGATCCCGGCGCTGGCCGAGGCCCTGCGCGCGATGACCGGCACCGAGATCCCGCTGGATGCCTGGCGCCCGGAGAACCTCGAGCCACACCTGGTGATGCGCTTTCGCATCCTCGACCCGGAAGGCCACGAGCAGGCCAGCGGCCGCGACCTGGCCGCGCTGAAGCGCCGGCTGGGCGACAGCGCCGAGGCCCACTTCGACGCCAGCCGCCCGGACGAGATCACCCGCGAGGGGATCACCGAATGGGACTTCGGCGCGCTGCCGGAGAGCGTCGAATTCGACCACCAGGGGGCGCAGCTGCGCGCCTTCCCGATCCTGGTCGATCGCGGCGACGCGGTCTCGCTGGAGCTGGAACCGGACCCGGCGCGGGCCGCGCGCGCCCACCGAGCGGGGCTGCGCCGGCTGTTCCTGCTGGGCGTGCGCAAGACCGCCCGCGACCTGCGCCGCCAGCTCCCGGAGATCGAGCGCGCCTGCCTGAACTACTCGACGCTCGGCAGCTGCGAGGCCCTGCGCGACCAAATCCTGGAGGCCGCGGCCGACCGGGTGTTCCTGGCCGAGCCGTGGCCGCGCGATGCCGAGAACTTTCAAGAGCGCCTGGAGGCCAGCCTGCCCGAGTTCTCGCCCACGGTGATGGAACTCTCGCGCCTGGCCGCCGAGATCCTGCGCCACTGGCACGACCTGCGCACCCGGCTGCAGGGGGATCTGCCGCTGTCCTGGATCGAGGCCGCGCGCGACATCCGCGGGCAGCTCGAGGCCCTGGTCCCGGCCGACTTCCTGCTGCGCACCCCGCACGCCGTGCTGCCCGAGCTGCCGCGCTACCTGCAGGCGATCGACAAGCGCCTGGAACGCCTGACCCAGGCCCCGGACAAGGACCGCGCGCGACGCGTCGCGGTCGAGCCGCTGTGGCAACAGGCACAGGAGCTGATCGCGCGGGCGCCGGATCACCCGGACGTGCTCGCCTTTCGCTACCGCATCGAGGAATTTCGCGTCTCGCAGTTCGCCCAGGAACTGGGCACCCGCGAGAAGGTGTCGCCGAAGCGGCTGGAACGCGAATACGCGGACGTGATCCAACGACTGGCAAGCGGTACATGAGCGTTCTTGATAGGGGAAGCGAAGGATGCGCGTAGTCGTGATCGGGGCCGGCGTGATCGGCGTGAGCACCGCCTGGTACCTGCAGGAGGCCGGGGCCGAGGTCGTGCTGGTGGATGCCGGCCCCGCCCCCGCCTCCGGCTCCAGCCAGGCCAACGGCGGCATGCTGCATGCCAGCCACGCCGAACCCTGGAATACCCCCGGCGTCGGACTGGACCTGCTGCGCTTTCTCGGCCGCACGGAGTCGCCTCTGCTGCTGCGCCCGCGTGCCCTGCCGGGGCTGGCCGGCTGGGGCCTGCGCTTTCTGTGGCACAGCCGCCGCTCACTGTTCGAGCAGCACACCCGTCTGAATGCCCGCCTGGCCGCGTTCTCGCTCCGTGAGATCGACCGCCTGCAGCGGGAACTGGCGAGCGAGGGGCTGGACTTCGACTTTCGCCGCTGCGGCATCCTGAAGCTGTTTCAGGACCCGGCCAGCCAGGCCCACAATCGCGCCGCCAGCGAGGCGATGATGGATGAGGACGTGCGCTTCGAGGACTGGGACGTGGAGCGGATCATCGCGGAAGAGCCGGCGCTGGCCCCGGTGCGCGACCGCCTGTGCGGCGGGCTGTTCTTCCCCGGGGATGCGATCGGCGACGCGGCACGGTTCACCGAGCAGCTGCTCGCGATCGGCCAGCGCCGGGGCATCCGCTACTACCCGAACGTCACCGTACGGCGCCTGCGCACCCACCTAGGCCGCATCGACGCGGTGGAGACCTCCGAAGGGCCGATCGCGGCGGATGCCTGCGTGGTCGCCAATGGCTACCACGCCCCGGACCTGCTGCGCCCGCTGGGGCTGCATCTGCCCGTCGCCCCGGTAAAGGGCTATTCACTGACCCTGCCGATGGACGCCGACTGCCGGCTGAATCTGCCGCTGATCGATGACGCCAACAAGGTGGTGATGACCCCGCTGGGGGCGCGCCTGCGCCTGGCCGGTACCGCCGAATTTGCCGGCCGCGACCGCCACCTGAACATCGAGCGCGCGGCGAATGTCCTCGATCAGTGCCGGCGCACCCTGACCGGCCTGCCCGCGAACTTCGACCCGGAGACGATGGCCCCCTGGACCGGACTGCGCCCGATGAGTGCCCGTGGCACACCGATCCTCGGCCCCACCGCCATCACGGGCCTGCACCTAAACACCGGATCCGGACACCTGGGCTGGACCTTTGCCTGCGGGGCGGCGGCACTGGTGCGGGCCGGAGTGCTGGGCGAAACACCGAGCCTGCCGATGGAAGGCCTGGGGCTCTGATCCGCGCGAACCGGCTGTTGCGGGATAGCACCCCGGTAAGTCGATTCAGCCCCCCGGGAACACCATGCGGATGCGGGCCCCGTGCAGATCCGGGGCCTGTTCGATGAACAGCGTCCCGCGGTGGTCGGTGACCAGGGTATGGATGATGCTGAGCCCGAGCCCCTGACCGGTATCCCGGTCGGCATCCTGCCCGCCGCGTGTGTCCGCGCGCTGGCCGCGCTCCAGCACCCGGGCCCGGTCGGCCGGCGGGATACCCGGACCGTCATCGTCGATGATCAGCATCACCTCGCCGGGCTGGCAGCGCGTCGTGACCCGCACCCGGCTGGTGGCATGGCGAATGGCGTTGTCCAGGGTATTGCCCAACAACTCGAAGATGGCGCCACCGTCCATGCGCAAGGTACAGCCCTGGGCCAGGTCGGTCTCCAGCGTCACCCCCTCCTGCGCGGCGAGCCGTCCCAGCGCCTGGCCGGTTCGCTCGATGATCGGCGCCAGCGGCTCGGCAGCCTGGAACGGGGCCGGCCCCAGCCGCTGCGCCTGATTCAGCTGGTGCTGGACGATCCCCTGCAACCGGTCGACCTGGTGCTGCATGTCGTCCGGGTCCGGTCGCGCGCTCTCGAGGTTCAGGCGCAATGCGGAGATCGGGGTCTTCAGGCTGTGGGCCAGGTCCGCCAGGGCATTCTGCTGGCGCGCCAGGCGGGCCCGCTCGAACTCGACCAGGTCGTTGATGCTGCCGGTCAGGGCGCGGACCTCGGTGGGATAGTACCCGCCCAGACGGGCGTGGTCGCCATGGCGCAGGGCGTCCAGGTCGCGCCGCACCTGGCGCAGCGGGCGCAGCCCCCAGAACCACAGCGCCAGCGACAGCACCAGGATCATGGACAGGGTCATCGCGCCCAGCCCCTGCCACAGGCTTACGCGGTACTGTTCGACCTGTTCATTGAAGGCCTCGCGGTCCTCCAGCATCTGGAAGGTCAGTCCCACCTGGTCGCCCTCCAGCTCCCACTGCACGGGCAGGCTGAAGCTGAAGTACTCGTCCTCCGACCAGCCACGCAGCGAGACGCCCACCGTCGAGGGCGACCGCCAGAGAGTCTGGCCCTCCTCGCCGAGGATGCGCGCATAAAGACCACTGACCGGCAGTTGCAGCCGGCTTTCGGGGAGCATCTCGGGGACCCGTACATCCGCGGGCCCGATCACCTCGGCCAGCCCCATCAGCAGCAGCACCTGCGCCTCCAGCCGGGTCTCCACCGCGTCCGCCGCATTGTCGCGAAAGGCCGCCTCCAGCACCCAGGCCGTCAGCAGCGAGAAGATCAGCACGGTGACGGCCGTGACCCCCGCCAGGCGCAGGACCAGGCTGCCGCGCAGCTTGCGCAGGGCCGCCTTCATGCGGACCGGGCGGCCTCGGGGTGGATCATCGGGCGCTGTCCGACTCGTTTTCCGGGGCGGGGTCGGGTTCGCGGGCAAAGCGGTAGCCGCGCCCGCGCAGGGTCTCGATCAGCCCCAGGCTGCCATCGGCATCCAGCTTGCGACGCAGGCGACCGATGAGGACCTCGATCACGTTGCTCTCGCGGTCCTCGTCGTGGTCGTACAGGTAGTCCGCCAGCGCGTCCTTGCTCAGCACCCGGCCGGGCTGGCGCACCAGGGTCATCAGCAGGCGGTACTCGAATGTGGTCAGGGTCACCGATTCGCCATTCAACCAGACCTCGTCGCCGGCGGTATCGATCACCAGCGGGCCGAAGTGCAGCCGCTCCTGGCCAGACTGCAGGCTGCGGCGCGCCAGGGCGCGCAGGCGCGCCAGCAGTTCCTGGATATGGAAGGGCTTGGCCAGGTAGTCATCGGCGCCGGCCTCCAGACCCTCGACCTTGTCCTGCCAGCGGTCGCGCGCGGTCAGGATCAGTATCGGCAGGCGCGGCTTCGACTCGCGCGCCTTGCGGATCACGTCGAGGCCATCCATGCCGGGCAGGCCAAGATCGACCACGGCGATATCGCAGTGGTACTCGGTCAGCAGGTACAACCCGGTCTCGCCATCCGAGGCGGTATCCACGCGGCAGCCGCTGCGGTCCAGTTCCTCGCCGATCTGGTTGCGCAGGGCAACGTCATCCTCGATCAGTACCACGCGCAGATTCATTCCGGGAGCTCCACTTCCGTACCTTCCTCGATGCGCAGGGTACGCACTTGCTGGTCGTTGGTCAGGATCCGGATCACGAACAGGCGCGCCCCGTAGCGGCTGACATCCTCGCGGGCATGCAGGACCCGCCCCGGGTAATGTGCCTCGATCTGGGCAACAGCCTCGTCCAGGTCCCAGACCGCGGCCTCGGGGTCGTCGGTATTGAACTGCGCCTGTGCCGGAAGCGCGACCAGGAACAGCATGGCCAGCGCCCGCACCGGGCCCGAGCGACGCCGCATCGGGTGCCGCTCGCGGTGTCCGGGCTGGAGATCCGGCGTGGGTCGCATGGTGGCGCATCCTCCGGGGATTTGCGTGGAAAGGTCTTGAAGATGCAAGGGTATCGGCCTAGCCTGAACCCTATCTGAAACCGACCGGAACCGTCATGCAAGACGCCCCTGCCGAACAACCCGAGATCCCCCTGGAAGAAGAGGCCGGTCCGCTGCCGTGGAAGGAGCTCATGCCGCATTTCGCCCGCGGCGTGGTGATCCGCGTGGCACCGGAACTGGACCTGATCGAGGTGGCCCGCGCCTTCCGCGATGACGCCACGCATCAGGTCAGCGAATGGCTGGCCAATGACCAGGTCGCCCGCGCCTCGGATGACGATGCCCGGCGCTGGGCCGCGAACGATCCGATCTTCACCGCCATCGTGGCTGCGCCCTGGGTCCTCGCCCAGGAGCGGACCCCGTCCCACTAGACGATGGCCGTCTCCCTTGGCATCCCCGGCGAGACTCTGGAACGGCTGATCCAGGCCGCCCGCGAGTTCCACGCCAAGGAGGACGTGGTCTTCCCGGATACCGGCTCCGAGGGCAGTGACGACGACTGGGCCCTGCAGGTGCTGGCCGACCACGCCAGCGACCTGACCCTGCAGGAGCTGGAGGGCACGCTGCGCGACCTGGGCCCGGAGCAACAGGCGGAACTGCAGGCGCTCAGCGGCGTCGGGCGCGGGGATTACGCAGTCACGGACTGGGATACCGCACTGCAGGAGGCCCGCGACGACTGGAGCGCGGACACCGTGCACTGGCTGCTGACGAACCCGATGATCGCCGACGAGTGGGCCGCGGGCCTGGAACAGATCGAGCGCGAGGACTAGCGCGTCCGCCTCGGGTATCGGGGCAACCCCTATTCGAGCTCCTCGGGATCGAAGCGCACGGCGATGCCGCCGTCCATCACCCGCACCACCTGGGCCTTCACGCGCGGCGCCTCGCCGCCATCCCCGAGCATGCCGAAGACCTGGAGCATCAACTCGTCATCCGATGCGAGCTTCATCAGGTGCCCCACACAGGCGTTTTCCGGATCGTCCCACTGCAGGAAGGCTCCGCCGCCGGAGATGTCGTTGGTGGTCAGGGTCACCGTGTCCCCGCTTTCGCACTCGGCCACGACCTCGACCGTCATCGGGATCCGTGGATGACGACGCCGTTCCCCTGTCATGGCACTCCTCCTGGTGGCAGATGCCTCTGCGATGTATCGAAAAGGCGCTTTTTGTGTGCTATACGGTCTCCATGATCGTTGGTTTTCGCGATCAGGCGCAACTACCGGGCTCGAACCCGGTGGCGCAAATCACAACCCGGATCACCACACCGGGCCCGAGGATGAAGGCAGTACTCCACAGCTGTCGCTCGCAAAAAGCCACTTCTAACGGAGGAGTCCGTTCCAATGAAGAAATCGCATTTGTACCTGGTGGGGCTTGCCGCCTCGCTAGCGATGGCGGGCACTGCTACCCAGGCCCTTGCCGACGACGAAATCACCCGGGGCCAGCTGATGGCCGCCTCCTGCAAGGCCTGCCACAACGCGGCCGGCGCTCAGGAGGGTGTACCGGATCTGGGCCGGATTCCCGCTGATGTCATCGAGAGCCAGATGAGGGCATTCCGCGACGGTGACCGTGACGCGACGATCATGGATCGTCACGCCAAGGGCTACACCGACGAGGAAATCGAAGCGATGGCCGGCTACTTCAGCCGCTTCTGATCAGGGGGAATCACATCATGCATGACTTTACTCGACGCAATTTCCTGAAGGTCGCCGGCATCAGCAGTGCCGCGGCCTTCGCTGGCATTGGCTGTGCAGCCAACGGCATGCGCGGGGCCGACAAGGCTCACGTCGTGGTCGTGGGCGGCGGCTCCGGCGGCGCGACCGCCGCGAAATACATCAAGCAGTTCTCGCCCGACATGCGCGTGACGCTGATCGAGCCGAACGCCACCTACCACACCTGCTATGGCAGCAACTGGGTGATCGGCGGCTTCGCGGACATGGACTTCATCGCCCACGGCTACGACACCCTGCGGGATGACTACGGCATCGAGATCGTCCAGGACCGGGTGACCGCGGTGGACGCCTCCGCGCGCAGCGTGCGCCTGGCCGGCGGCGACAGCATGAGCTACGACAAGCTGGTGATGTCTCCGGGGATCGATTTCCGCTACGACGACATGCCCGGCATCTCCGAGGCCGACGCCGACCGTGTCCCGCACGCCTGGAAGGCCGGTTCGCAGACCGAGCTGCTGCGTTCCCAGCTGCAAAACATGCCGAACGGCGGCGTGTTCGTCATGGTCGCCCCGCCGAACCCGTTCCGCTGCCCGCCGGGGCCGTACGAGCGGGTGTCACTGGTCGCGAACTACTTCAAGCAGGAGAAGCCGCGCTCCAAGATCATCATCCTGGATCCGAAGGATGGCTTCTCCAAGCAGGGCCTGTTCGAGGAAGGCTGGGCCGAGCACTACGGCGACATGATCGAATGGCGCGCCGGCTCGGAGGGCGGTCGCGCCGAGGAAATCGATGTCGACAACATGACCGTGCTGGCCGACAGCGGCTTCGAACGCGTCCGTGCCGACGTGCTGAACTTCATCCCCGCCCAGCGCGCCGGCCAGATCGCCCACGACGTGGGCCTGACCAATGACGAGGGCTGGGTCCCGGTGGATCAGCTCACCTTCAAGTCGGAGATGGACGACAACATCTACGTCCTGGGGGATGCCAGCGTGGCGGGCGCCATGCCCAAATCCGGCCACTCGGCCAACAACCAGGGCAAGATCGTCGCGGCCGCGGTCGTGCGCGAACTGTCCGGCCAGGAGCCAATCAACCCCTCCTCCGCCAACACCTGCTACAGCCTGGTCACCCCGGACTACGCGATCAGCGTGGCCGCGGTCTACCAGTACCAGGACGGCGCGATGGCCGGGGTCTCCGGCGCCGGAGGCGTCAGCCCGTCGGGCGCCAGCTCCAGCTTCCGAAGCCGCGAGGCGCAGTACACCCGGGCCTGGTACGCCGGGATCACCCGCGACATCTGGGGCTGACCCCAGCCGTTCCGTCACGGAACGCACTCGAACGGCGCCTCCGGGCGCCGTTTTTTTTGCTCACCACGAAGCCCACGAAGGCACGAAGAAGGTCAAGGTCAAGGGCGATTCACAGGAAGGCTGGAAGAGCGGGAAGAAAAACAGATTACTTTATGTGTCGTGAGCCCCTGATCTGACCGACGGGTAAACGCTTAACAGAACGATCTGGGCCCAAGGCCTATAGCCTTGCCTTTCTTCCTGTCTTCTAATCTTCCTGTCACGCGCTTTGCTCTCATGCGCGCCCCCGTCCGCTTCGTGGTGAATATCCCGGGTCAGGCGTTGAGGTCGGGGATCAGCCGGCTGCGCAGGCGCTGGATCGCGTCCTTCAGTTGCAGCTTGCGCTTCTTCAGGCGCTGGATGGCGAAGATGTCGGGTGCGGCCTGCTCGTGCATCACGCCGATAGCGGAATCCAGAGCCCGGTGCTCGGCCTCCAGCTCGGCCAGGCGTGCGCGAATCTGACTCTCGGTTTCCAAGCCGGCCCCCAGTGGTCCCGTGAAGTGGTGGCCGCGTGGCAGGAGAATCCCGCGTGGCCATTCGGATCATCAAACCCGTATGATCGCAGACCGTCCCCGGCGGGACCATAGCCGCCCTTCAGGAGCCTGCTCGATGGCGATCCACAACACCCCGCTCACCATCCAGACCCCGCGCGGCCCCCGTCTGGGCGGCGTACTGGTCGCACCCGAGGCCGATGCCATTCGCGGTCAGGCCTGCATCGCGCACTGCTTCGCCTGTTCCAAGGACTTCCCGGCGACGGTACGGCTGGCGCGCGCCCTCGCCGAGGAAGGCATCGCCACCCTGCGTTTCGATTTCATGGGCCTGGGTGACTCGGAGGGCGAGTTCCGCGACAGCACGCTGGAGACCTACTGCGAGGACCTCCACTCGGCGCTCGAGGCGCTGGAGACCTTCACCGGGCGGCACACCAACCTGCTGGTCGGTCACAGCTTCGGCGGGGCCATGGCGATCCATGTCGGCGCGCAGCGCGAGACGCTGGACGGCGTCGTCACCATTGCCGCCCCCAGCCGGCCCGGCCACGTCGCCCACCTGTTCGGGGACACGGCCGACGAGATCCGGCGCGAGGGCTCCGCCCGGATCAGCATCGGCGGACGCCCGGTGGAGATCGGGCACGCCTTCATCGAGTCGATCGAGGAGCCGACCCTGGACCACGCACTCGACACGCTGCAGCGGCCGCTGTTGCTGCTGCACTCACCGGGCGACACGGTGGTCAGCGTGGATCACGCCCGCAAGATCTTCCAGCAGGCGCAGCACCCCAAGAGCTTCGTCGCCCTGCACCAGGCCGACCACCTGCTCTCGCGCCCGGAACACACCCGCTACGTGGCGGGCCTGATCCGCGCCTGGTCGGCGAACCTGCTGGACTAGCCCCAGCGCAAGCCACAGCCCGTAGGAGGCCAGCCCCCTGGCCGATCAGGCGCCGGCAAAACCCCATCGGCCAGAGGGCTGGCCTCCTACAACATGGCCCCGGGAGCCTGTCGAGTTTGGGCGATCTTCGCGAGCGAAGGGCGAGAGGGCCGGCCCGAATCCAAAAAGCCCCGGGCCTACCAATAGTTCTCGGTGGTGATATGCCCCGGCTTGCGCCGGCGATTCTTCGCCAGGCCGCGCTCCTTCAGGATCGCGGTCGTGTCCTGCACCATGGCCGGGTTGCCGCACAGCATCACCTGCGAATGCTCCGGGGTAATCTTCAGGCCCGCGTGGTGTTCCAGCCGGCCCTCGGCGATCGCGGCCGGCACCCGCCCTTCGAGCCCCCCGGGGAACGGCTCGCGACTGACGAACGGGATGTACTGAAACCGCTTCGCGTCGCGCTCCTGAAACTCCCGAATGGCTTCCTGGTAGGTAAGTTCCTCCGCCTGGCGCACCGCGTGGACCAGACGGATATTCTCGAAGCGCTCCCACGGGGTGTCCGTCTTCAGGATGGACAGGAACGGACCCAGCGCGGTACCGGTGGACAACAACCACAGGTCGCGGCTGTCGGGGAGCTCGTCCAGGGTAAAGAAGCCGGTCGCGCGCGGCATCAGCTCCACCTGATCACCCGGCTCCAGCTGCACCAGGCGGTTGGACAATGGGCCGTCCGGCACGGTGATCAGGTAAAAATCCAGCGGGGTCTCGCCCGGGGCGTTCACGTACGAATACGGCCGTCCCACCATCTCCCCGTCGATCTCCAGGCGCAGGCGGTTGAACTGCCCCGCCTTGAACGGCTCGACCTCGGCATCCACGCGCAGCGAGAACAGGCGGTCCGTCCACTGCTTGCGCTCCCGTACGACACCGGTCACCCAGCCCATATTCCCTACTCCATTACTCAGGTATTGTTCAAAGATTGCGGGCGAGGCGGGAAGGTTTCAAGCATCCCCGGCCAACGCCGTATAATTGTCGCAAATCCGACCACTGGAGCAGTCATGGCCCGCACCCCCTCGCAGATGATCGAACTCGGTACCGAGGCACCCAACTTCTCCCTGCCGGACGTCGTCTCCGGCGAAAACGTCAGCCTCGACAGCTTCCCCGACGCGAAAGGCTACATGATCGCCTTCATCTGCAATCACTGCCCGTTCGTGCAGCTGATCCGCCACGAATTCGCGCGCTATGGCCGCGAATACTCGAACAAGGGCATCGCGGTAATCGCGATCAACTCGAACGACATCCAGGCGGTGCCGGACGACGCCCCGGACAAGATGAAGGACGACGCCCGCCGCTTCGGCTACAACTTCCCGTACTGCCTCGACGAGGACCAGTCCGTCGCCAAGGCCTACCACGCCGCCTGCACCCCGGACCTGTACCTGTTCGATGCCGATCGCAAGCTGTACTACCGGGGCCAGTTCGACGAGACCCGCCCCGGTTCCGACACCCCGGTCACCGGCCGCGACCTGCGCGCCGCCAGCGATGCCCTGCTCGCCGGCCAGCCGGCACCGGAGCCGCAGCATCCCAGCCTCGGTTGCAATATCAAGTGGCGCCCCGGTAACGAACCGGACTACTTCGGCTGAACAGGAGGCTCGCTTGAAACGAGGACGACCCAGGGGGCAGGACCGGTGGGCCCGCCCCTGTGGTAGCGAGCCTGCCCGCGAATGGCCCCGCCCTCATCAGCCAGCAACCCAGGCGTTCGCTACCGCGCGCCGCATGCCGCCCCGAACCCCCGGATGAGGGTCGCCAGATGCCTCCCAGCAACGTAATCGACGGCCCCCGCATCGCCACCTGGCGATGCCCGTCCTGTCAGGAGGCGGTACCGCGCCTGCTGCCGAATGGCGAATCGAACCGCATCCCGATTCCACCGGAGCGCATGGCCCTGCCCGACACTACCGTGCAACAGGCCTGCGCCCGGGTGCAGGGGCTGCGCGCGCCCGAGATCTGCTACGCCTGTGATCAGGCCTACCAGGAACTGCTGGGGACGCTGGTGCGCCCCCCAGCCGAGCTCGGCGACGCCCGCGGCGAGCCCGGATTGAACGACACCGGCATCATCGGCGCCCTGTTGCCCATCGCCGACCAGGGCACGCAGATCCTGATCTTCAACGTGATCAACGACGAACTGCGCTGCACCGAGATCGAACGCCTGATCAGCTTCAACCCCGACCGCCTCACCTACCCCGGTACACGCGGCGCCATCGCGCCGCGCATCTGGACCCTCTACGAAGACCACCTGGCCCAGCTGCACGCTCGCGCACCGACGCCCTACACCCCCGACTAGGAGGCCACAGGGAAAACTGACCCGTCATCGCGTGACGTGCAGCAGCGAGCCGCGTGGACAGCCCCGACGCCGAGCCAGGCAACCCTCAGCGGTTGCGTCCGCAGATGGCCACGGCCCCTGACGGAGCCTCGCCATGACGCGAACTGCGAGAAGCATCGTCATCGCGAGACGCGCAGCGCCGTGGCGATCGGTCGGAACCAACCCGGGCGCGCCCCTCGCGATCACGCCCGGGTATCCCCGATCACCCCTCTCGACGTCATCCCGGAAACCGCGCAGCGGTTATCCGGGATCTGACACGCCCGGTCAAAGTAACCACCGCAGATCCCGGCTCTCCGCTTTGCTGCGGCCGGGATGACTCGGGATTCGCAAGGCAATGCCTCGCGTCTTGAAGAACACTGGACGGGACGCGCCGACATGCCCCTCAGGCGTCTTCGGCATCCACCCGCGCCAGCATACGCATCCCGCCAACCATGCAACGCAAGGCCTCCAGGGCCTGTAGATCCAGCTCCGCGCCGGTCTCGGCGGGCAAGCGCCAGTATTTCGGGCGGCAGGTCGCGGGCCGATGTTCGGGCATGGCGCGGGCGGCGGCGGTGTCGACCGCCACCAGCAAATCGGCCCAGGCCAGGTCATCGTCCGTCAGCGCGGCCATCGCGCGCGCCGGACGCACCTCGATCCAGTCCTCGAACTCGGCCGCCGCGGCCAACTCCGCCACGCGCGCGGCACGCCCGTCCGGGCGTTCCGACGCCACCAGCAGACGTGCACGGCGCTTAAACATCTCCGCACCCCGGGGAAACATTGATCAATGTACACGCTCGCGCTCGAGTCGCTTTTGCGTGCGAACAAGGCGCGGTGACTGCCGTGCAGTCATTCTGCACAAGGGAACCGCAACGCCGTTCCCACGCAAAAGAGGCCGAGCCCCTTCGGGGTTGGCACCCCAGGTTCCCCGATCCTGCGTTGCGGCCCTTGCCGGTAGAACCACTACCGGCTGCACACCGCGCCTTGTCTCGGAAAACCTGGGGTGCCAACGCGAGCGTGTACATTAATCAACGTTTCCCTGGCAAGTGCTTTTGAATGGCACCGCAGGCCACCCTCAGGCTATAACCCAAATGATCGAAACGGAGAACGGACGCCATGGCCCACCTCGACTGGTCGCAGTACCCGGTAAATGAACTCAAGCTCGTCTACAGCACGCTGCATGCGCAGCTCACCCTGGAGCCCGATCTGATGGATTCCGAACTGATGGCCGACCTGCAGACCCACCTGCAACAGGCGGCGAAGGCCGACGGCGTGGACGTCTCCACCCACTCCCAGTGGGCCGCCTGGCTGAACGACCGCTAACTTCAACTCCACCTGAGTAGACGTGGTGTCAGGACTCGCTCAGCGAGGGGCCGCTCGCTCAGTCGACTTCAATCAGCGATTCGCCGTTCTCCAGCGCCCGGAGCACGCGAGGTAGAAGCGGCTTGAACCATTCGAGCAAGGCCGCTTTCCGGGTATTTCCGATTCGAAGCCAGACGACGGCTGGATAGGCCCCCGAGTCCGCGGAGCGCCACACGGCGAAATCCTCATCCTTGGTCACGATGACGGCCCCCGTTCGGAGAGCTTCCGCCCAGATTTCTTTATCGGAAGCCTCAAGAAGTCCGACATCCGCAACATGCTCGGCCGCAACACCCTGGTCAACGAGCCAACGCGCAAGGGCCGGCGGCAGCTGAGCGTCGACCAGGAAGCGCATTCAGGCGACGTGAAGAACAGGGTGATCCGTTTGACGCGCGGCAAACCGCAACGCCTCGGTAATGTCTTCGCCCGTCAGGTAGGGGTAGTCCTCCAGAATTTCCTCCCGCGAGGCCCCTGCCGCCAGAAGGTCAAGGACATCCCGCACTCGCATCCGGGTGCCGCGGATGCAAGGGCGTCCACCGCAGATTTCCGGATCAAAGGTGATGCGTTGCAACTCGCTCATGATGGCCTCCTGCGCAGACGACCAGAGAATGTATCGACGAAGTGTATCGTTATCGGACCAATGCTGGAGCAAACGGGTCCGCGCATATCATGTTCGCCAGAGTCGGGCGCGGGCAGGGGCTTCGCCTGCAAGCAGGCTCCTACAAGACACCTCGTCAGGCGTCGCCTTCGGTAGCCTTGCGGTGTTCGGCGGCGAAGTCGAGCATGCGCTGCGTGGCCACCAGGGCCTTCTGGCGCGCGGTCTCGTCGACGAAGATCTCATTCTTCGCGGGTTCGGCGGTGTCTTCCAGCGTCTCGGCCAGCGAGACCAGGTCGTTCATGGCCATCCACGGGCAGTGGGCGCAACTGGTGCAGGTGGCGCTATGGCCGCCGGTGGGGGCCTCGATCAGGGTCTTGCCCGGGGCCGCCTGCTGCATCTTGTAGAAGATGCCCTTGTCGGTGGCGACGATGAACTCCTGTTCCGGGCGGTTCTTCACCGCCGCGATCAGCTGGCTGGTGGAGCCGACCACATCGGCCTGATGGATCACCTCGCGCGGGGATTCCGGATGCACCAGCACCGCGGCACCGGGGTGGCGGCCGCGCAGGTCCTCCAAGGCCCAGGAGCGGAACTCGTCGTGGACCACGCAGGAGCCGTCCCACAGCACCATGTCGGCACCGGTGGTGCGGCGGATGTAGTCGCCCAGGTGCTTGTCCGGGGCCCACAGCACCTTCTTGCCCTGATCGCGCAGGTGCTCGACCAGCGGCACGGCAATGCTGGAGGTGACGACGTAGTCGGCCTGCGCCTTCACGTCCACCGAGGTGTTGGAGTACACCACCACCGTGTGGTCCGGATACTGGGCGCGGAACTTCGCGAACTCGTCCGCCGGACAGCCGAGATCCAGCGAGCACTCGGCCTCCAGTGTCGGCATCAGCACGCGCTTCTCCGGGCTCAGGATCTTGGCCGTCTCGCCCATGAAGCGCACCCCGGCCACCACCAGCGTCTCGGCCGGGTGCTCCTTGCCGAAGCGTGCCATCTCCAGGGAGTCGGCCACGCAGCCGCCGGTCTCGTCCGCCAGGCGCTGCAGCGACTCGTCCACGTAGTAATGGGCCACCAGCACCGCGTTGCGTTCGATCAGCAGGCGCTTGATGCGGCGCACCAGCTCGTCGCGTTGGGCATCGGTCAACGCGTGCAGCGAAGCCGTCACGTGGGCCGTGCTCGGCACGTGGTAAAGCGGCTTGTCGGCTACGGGTGCGTTCATGATCCCTCGCTCTCCGAAGCAGTCGGAGAAGATTATCGTCTGCTTATGGTACGACAGGCCCCGGCGTGCTGTCGTTCCTGCAAATTGTGGGGGCGTGCCCGCGCAACCCAAGCAGCGCGCCTATAATGCCCGCCCGATGGACGAGCTCACCCGCCAATACAAGGCGCTGTCATTCGAAGAGCGCATGGACCTGGCCCTCTCCGGAGCGCTTGAGGAGCGCTGGCGACCGTTGCTGGTCCGCGACCAGCACGCCCAGGTGAAGGCCTACTTCTCCCGGCGTATGGACCTGACACCGGAGGAAGTCGCGCTGCTACTGGCCGACCCCAACCAGACCGTACGCCTGAACTGCGCCAAACGCCCGGACCTGACCCCGGACCAGGTCGAGGCCTGCGTGAACGACCGCGACCCCAACCTGCGCTACTTCGTCGCGCGTAACCCGCTGCTCACCGAGGCCCAGCGGGAACGCCTGATGGACGACGAGGACGAACTGGTACGCATCGCGGTGCGCAAGGGCCCGAAAAAACGTGGCACCCGCGCCCGCCCCGGACAAGCCGAGATGATCCGTTGACCGAGACCAAGCCCGAGAAGCCGAAACGCCCGAAGCCCTCCGGACGCCGACGCGCGCTGTCCTGGGGTATTCAGATCGGCCTGGCGCTGGTGATCTTCCTGGCCGTACGCGCCTGGATGGCGCGCGACATGGTCGAGGGCCCTGCACCCGAGTTCGAGGCCCAGCTACTGGATGGCACGCCAGTGACGCTCGCCGACTACGCGGACGAGCCCATGCTGCTGCACTTCTGGGCCACCTGGTGCCCGATCTGCCGCCTGGAGGAGGGCGAGATCGTGCGCCTGTCGCAGAGCCACCCGGTACTCACGGTGGCCATGCAGTCCGGCACGCCCGAGGAGGTCCTGGACCACCTGAACGAACGCGAACGCGAGCTGGCCGTCGTCAACGATCCCCAAGGCACCCTGGCCGCGCAGTACAACGTCCGCGGCGTGCCGGCCACGTTCATCATCAACCCCGACGGCGACATCGTCTTCCGCAAGCAGGGCTACGCCCCCCCGTTCGAACTCCGCCTGCGCCTCTGGCTCGCCCGCTGGCTGTAACAGCCTCCAGCAAACGGTGCAGTTCGCTGCGCTCAGTGCATCCTACGCGCCGCAATCCAACCGTAGGATGCGGTTGAACGGAGCGACACGCATTACCCCCCAACGTGCGCCCCCGGCTGGTACCGAGCAGCTCCCATAAGCGTCCATCAACGATGGTCCGTTCGCTTGCTATGGCTCACGCCGAATCGTACATTATCCCGTACATGTACAGATCCGGACCCAAGGGGTACTCCATGGACGCCATTAGCTACACCGCAGCGCGGAGCAATCTGGCCAAGACGATGGAACAGGTCTGCGAAGACCATTCCACGATTATCATCACCCGCAACAAAGCCCCCTCCGTGGTCATGATGTCACTGGAAGACTTTGAGGCGCTACAGGAAACGGCCTACCTGCTTCGGGCACCAGAGAATGCTCGGCGCCTGCTTGCCTCGGTCGCCGAACTGGAACAAGGGGGAGGCAAGGAACGGAGCCTGGAGGAGTGAGGCTACTCTTTGCTGAACTTGCCTGGGAGGACTATCTCTACTGGCAACGACACGACAAGAAAACCCTTCGCCGCGTGAACGAGCTCATCAAGGCCATCCAGCGCGACCCGTTTACGGGCATCGGGAAGCCCGAACCCCTCAAGCACAACCTTGCCGGCTACTGGTCCCGCCGGATCGATAGCGAACACCGCATCGTATACAAGGTGGACGACGGAACCCTGCTGATCGCGCAGCTCCGCTACCACTACTGACCGGAAGCATCGGATGCGCCAACGTTCGCGACCAAGCGAACGGTGCAGTTCGCTCCGCTCAGTGCACCCTACGCTCAAGAAACCCCTCGTAGGATGCGGCTGAGCGCAGCGAAACACATCAAAATGATCGTGGCCGGCAACCCAGCTTCTTGACCACCAACGCACTTTAGTTACACTTCAAAGTGTAACCAACGGGGGCCGTCATGGAAGCTACCACCAAGGACATGCGCCTGCACAGCCGCGAGTTGCTTGCCGCCGTGGACCGAGGGGAGGAGATCGAGATCACCTACCGGGGCCAGTTGCGCGCCCGACTTGTCCCCTACCGGGCTCGCAGTGAAGCGACCCAGGCGCGCTCCGCACATAACCCGCTGTTCGGGCTCTGGCGCGACCAAACCGACCCGGTCGACGAACACATCCGCCGGATCCGGCAACCCAGGAACTTCAAGTAATGCTAGTGGACACGGATGTCCTGATCTGGAATCTGCGCGGGAATCAGCGAGCCAGCGAATGGCTCGACAGCTCGCCGGGATTCACAGTGTCCGCAGTCACCTACATGGAACTCGTCCAGGGGCTGCGCGACCAGTCCGAATTCCGCGCGCTGCGCCAAGCCGTCCAGTACTGGGATGCCCGCATCCAACCGGTAAGCGAAGCCATCTCGAACCGCGCAACCTTCCTTGTCGAGACCTACGCCCTCAGCCACAACATGCAGATGGCCGATGCGCTGATTGCGGCGACCGCCACACAGCTGGGCTTGCCAATCGTCACGGCCAACCATCGGCACTATCGGCACATCGAGGGCCTGGAGATCCACCTGTTCCGACCCGAATAGCGGCCCCTTTACTCCGACCGTAGGATGCCGTTGAGCGAAGCGAAACGCATCGCTCCTACGAAAACTCGGTAAGGGTGCCCGGCCTGTGATTGTTCACCACAGAGGACACGGAGGGCACGGAGAAAACCGCCGATATTTCGCCGGGCGTGGAGAGCGACAAGTGTACGGGTCCGAGGGGGAACGACAGCCGCCCGCGAATCCGATCCATGCAGCGAGACGCCCCCTACGAGACCCGCCCTGGGTTTTCTCCGCGCCCTCCGTATCCTCTGTGGTTCATCCCGACGCTACTGCCGCCCCGGGGCCGGCTCAAACGTCCAGTTCGCGCAGGACGCGGAAGCCCAGGTTGGTATCCATCTCGTCGATGTTGCGGCGGCGCCGGGCGGCGCTGCGGGTATTCACGGCGGCATCGAACCAGGAACCGCCCTTGGTGACCACCCACTCGTTGTCCGGGTCGGCGCGATAGACACCGTCGCGGGGGCAGTTCGCGTGGCTGTCGTGCCATGGCGTGGAGGTAAACTCCTGCACATTGCCGTGCATGTCGTACAGCCCCCAGAGGTTGGGCTGAAAGCTGCCCACATCCAGCGGCCGCGACAGCGGGAAACACGCCGGGATGTACCACTTGCGCCGCTGGCGTCGCTCTTCGTACGGGAACAGCGAATTGAAGTGCACATCGCGACACCCCACCACTTCGCCAAAGGCAAACGGCGTGCGAGTACCGGCCCGGCAGGCGTATTCCCACTCCGCCTCGGTCGGCAGGCGATAACGCTTGCCCGTCTCCTCGCTCAGCCAGTCCAGATACTGCTGGATGCTATCCGGCTTGATATTGAAGATCGGCATGCGCGGCGTACTCGGCCACACCAGCCACTCCCAGGGCTCCCAGCCCGTCGCCGCCTGGAACGCCTCCCACTCCTCGCGCGTAATCGCGTAGCGCCCCAGAGCGAAGGGCCGCTCCAGCGCCACGTAGCGGCGCGGCCCCTCGTGCGGCTGATGGCCGTACTCCGAGACATCCGAACCCATCTCGAACTCGCCGGGCGGGATCACCTGCAGCTCCGGCGTCGGCGCCCCGGAACGGGCCTCGTCGCGAAACGTGACGTCCAGCCTTGCCGCACGCGCCGCCTGCTGCTGCAGATCCAGCAGATCCGCCTGATCCATCCGCTGCACGTCCTTCACCATGGGCCCACTCACCTCCAAGACCTTCGATTTCGCAGCAGACGCTACATCCCGTCTCTGCCAGCCCTACCCCCGTCATTGCCCTCTCCACCCCGTCATTGCGAGCGAAGTGAAGCAATCTCCCGTCGAATGCACGGCGTCCAAACAGAACCATAGCCACCATGCCTGTCGGGACCTTTGACTTGTAGGCAACCTGCCACCGGTAACGTTCCAGCGTCACCCGGGTTGGCGGATGGCCCCGCCCGCCGTGCTCGTCTATGCTCACGCCTGCACGCGATCTCAGGGAGGAGACGACGATGCGGAATTGCAAGGGAATTACAGCCATCGAGCTGATGGTCGCTCTGGGTGTGCTCGCCATTCTGGCCACGCTCGCGGCCCCCGCGTTCAGCGAAATGCTCGAGCGTCAGCGAATCATCGGCGCCACCAACAGCCTGCTCAACGCCATGCACCTGGCACGCAGCGAGGCCCTCAAGCGCAACCAGCGCGTCACTCTGTGTCCCTCCAGCGACGGCGAGACCTGCCGCGCGGACGGCAACTGGGCATACGGCTGGATCTGGTTCGCCGACCCGACACACTCCGGCGAGCGCTCCGACGAAGACCTGCTCATTGGTTACGAGGGTGCAGAATTGCAGGACATGCTTTCAATTACTGGGAACAACCCGGTCCGGGACTACGTGTCCTACGTAGCCAGGGGGACCACCCAGCGCACCAACGGCGCACTTCAGATGGGCAGCTTTACCGTCTGCGGCAACGCTCAGGAAGGCCGGCGCGTCATCGTGAGCAGCATCGGTCGGCCGCGCAGCGAACCGGTCAGTTGCTAACACCACCCGCAGGCGACCAGCCCCTTCGCCGACCGGGTGCCAGCCCGCCCCCAATCGCTCAAGCCCCCCCCCGCGCACCCAAAACTTGCGCTACCAGCAATCCGCCGGCGCACGGTTCGACGATCCACCCGTCACCTGCAGGGTAATCGTCGTACAGCCCGTGTCGCTGGCCTGCCGTCCCTTGGCCTCGGCCTCGGCGGTAAACCCGGACCCGGAAACAGTCGTGATGTCCAGATCGTAATGGCCATCGGCGGATTCCCCTGACAGGCCCAGATCGCCCGACAGATCGTTCGTATAGGCCGGATTATTAGCCCGCCAACGTTCCTGCTCTAGCTGGATGCGGAGCAGGGAATCGTGCGCGTCGGCACGTTGCGACTTGAGGATGTAGTTCTGGTATGACGGATATGCGATGGCCGCCAGGATCGCCACCACCGCGACCACGATCATCAGCTCGATCAAGGTGAACCCCAGCGCCTTCGTCTTTGATGCCTTCATCGCTCGATCTCCCTAGAAGACTTCTATTTTCGCCAAATTCGATTCCACCACAATCGTTTTCCGACAAGTCCTGCCAATACTCCGAGTGGACGCTTTCGCACTCCGAGCGGTAGCCAGGCGGCATGCCCAAGATACCCCAAACCGTATAATGGGAACCGAGACCCTTCATTCTCCTGCCCGGGGACCGCGCATGGCCGCACCGCAAAAACCCTTCGGCTTCACCCTGATCGAGCTCATGATCACCATTGCCGTACTGGTAATCCTGGTCACGCTGGCCACTCCCGCCTTCAACCTGGCCGAGCAGCGGCGCGTAATTGGCGCCGCCGAGAGCGCCCTCGACCAGATTCAGACGGCCCGCAGCGAGGCTATCAAGCAAGGGCGCGATATCCGCTTCGTGAGCCAAGTGGACGGCGACGCGTGGTGTCACGGCATAACAAGCACACCCGCCTGCGATTGCACGGTCGAGGACGCGGCCGCCGCGAACGCATGCACCATCGTGATGGCAGGCGATGAGGATGCAGTACTGCGTACGACCAGTTCGGATGATTTCCGCAACATCTCGATGACGGGCGAACAGACCATCACCTTCAATCACGTACGCGGCACTGTGCAGGGCGACCGCTCCGATATCGTGTTCACATCAGCGCCCAGCAACTTCGAAATGCAGGTACAGATCAATCCAATCGGACGCCCTCGTGCCTGTGGAACCAACCGTGCCATGGGGGCGTATAGCGAATGCTGAACAGAGCAATCCATAAAACGCCGACTCCTGCGCGCCGCCACAGCGGGGCGCGGGGGTTCACGCTAGTTGAGCTGATGATCGGAATCGTAGTCGGAACGATCGTGATTGCCGCAGTCATCGCCCTGTACATCACGGCCATACGGGGCGCGACCTTCGTTACCCAGGAAGCCCGGCTTACGCAGGAAACTCGCATCGCGCTGGACCTAATGGCGAACGACATCCGCCGCGCGGGCTATTCGCATCCCGACCGCATTGAATTCGACGAAGAAACCGATGCGCTTCCGAGAAACCCCTTCATGGGCCCTGACCTGAACTTGGCCATCCACGAAGATGAGAACTGCATCCTGCTCAGCTACGACCCGACCTACGGCTACACCATCGAGGACCCCCTACAAGCCCTGGACGAGATCGACGAACAATACGTGTTCGGCTATCGGCTGGCAGGGAACTCCATTCAGATGCTGACCGGTCAGATCGAGTCAACCGGATCATGTGACGAGAATGACGGCTGGGAAACCCTGACAGACCCGGCAACGACCAACGTCACCCGCCTCGACTTCTCGCTTGACCGGTCATCCTGTCTGCACCTGGACGCTGACGGGAACACCAGTGAAACAGCCGGACTTTGCCCCAACAACGGCGGCGACGAGGATTTTTATTTCGAGAACCGACGCGTAACCATCCAGCTGGAAGCGCAACACGCCGCTGCGCCCGATACAAGGGTATCGTTCATCGCCGGCAACGACCACGACACCAGCCTGACCGTCGGCGTGCGCAACGCGCGAATCTTCAATGGTAGCGACGACTGACCCGCTACAACGGAGCAACTGCATGACATCGTATTTTTCCAGGCTACCGCGCAAAGGCCACCAAAAGGGCCTTGCGACCCTGTTAATCACGGTGGTCATCCTGGTCGCCATCACCCTGGTAATCATTTTCGCTTCGCAAACCGCCATTCTCGAACAGCGAATGTCGGCCAACGAATTGCGCATGAAGCAAACCAATAATGCGGCGCAAGCCGGACTGGAAGCAGCACTGGCATACGCTGCGGAAAATAATCGCCCCCCCGGCTGGGAAAACGACGGAGATCCATTCCTCGCTCTGGACACGGACCGATACGCAGCCCGGGCAGCCTTTCTTGCACCTGCGGCTGCAAGTGAAGCCTTCGGCACCGCGGATGCGATCTGCGGCAACACTCCCGACGATTTCGCTCAAGCAGTGGCCAACCTGACTGCTGCCTCCGGCGATCCTTTGCTGCTCACGAGCACCGATGAAGAAACGAATATCCGGAATGCCGTGGCCCTTTCCTGCGGCTGGAGCGACGACCGATCCGGACGAAAAGCGATCCTGGTCGGCGTCCAGGCAGGCCCATCGATCGCCAACCCACCTGACAACCCCCTCGTGACGCGAGGAGGCCTTGCCATCGCCGGCACAGCGGCGGTTTACAACGCATACACGGACACCACCATCCGTTCCGGCGGCGAGATCAATATCAGTGGCGGCGGCACGGGCAACAGCTTCCTCCTGCGCGAGGGCGAAACTCGCCCTTCCACGGACCCGGCTAATCCAGACCCAGTTCCTCTCGACGGGGACGGGACTTATATCCAGGAGTCGCGCGGCGACCTTCTGGGCCTTGACGTCATCGACCGAGACGACAACTTTGGCGTCACCGGGGATGAGTTTTTCGAATCCTTTATGGGCTCCAGCATGGGGTCATACAAGGAAAACCAAGTCGAGAATGTGCTCGCATCCAACGGCGACCGATTCGAATTTGATGCAAGCGAATGGGGACAGACCATCTGGATCGAAGGGGACGCCGAACTGACTGGAACACTTGGAAGCCGCGAAAACCCCGTACTGTTGATCGTGGAAGGCGACCTCACAACACGTGGCAACTTCCAAGATTTTCACGGCATTCTCTACATAACAGGCGACCTTATCGCGCGAGGCAACCCCCGGTTCTTTGGTGCCGCCATTGTCCAGGGGCGTACGGATGTGCCTGACGACGCAGAGGTATCCGGAACACCCTTCTTCTATTTTGATCCGATCGCTGCCGGTGGCGCGGGCAGCGTCGGGGCCCGTTCCCTGGTTTCCGGAAGCTGGCGAGACTGGACCCATGGCGTTGACTAAAACGAACGCCACCTTCCGCCAAGATCCAGCGACAGGGCGGCCCCGACCGGCATACAGAGGTTCAGCGATGTTTTCTCACTCCAAGAAACGCACGCTCGGCATCACATTGATCGAGGCACTGATCGCCCTGGCGGTAATTGGCCTCGGAATACTCGCACTCTCGAAGTTGTACGGGGACCTGATGGTCTCGACGGCAGACTCCAAAGCCCGGGCGGAAGCCGTGCAGGTCATGGAGTCCCGCATCGACAACATGCGCGACTCTCTGACGGAGACCGATTTTGATCTTGCCAAGGATGCATTGACCGAAGACTTCACGGGTACGAACGCCAGTTTTCGTTTTGAGCTTGATGAAGGCACCATCAATTCGCTTGATGGCACGACCACAATCGAGCTGACTGCGCTCTGGGACAATGCTCGTGATGAAGAACAGAGCGTTCGGGTCGCGAGCATCCTCTATTGGACCGACCCCCTTCTGAGCCTGAACCAGGCACGGGGACGCCTCCCCGGGGGCCAGAACATCGCATCACCCTCCGGCGACGCGCGCACTGGCGGGGACCCGATCGACCCAGCAGACGCAACGGACCTCGCCGAGCTGCCGGATGACCGGGGATTTGGACGGATGGAGATGCGCGCAGATGATGACCGTCGCCAACTGGTCCGCATTGATTCGGACGGCACTGAGACGGTTCTTCTCGAAACCGACCTTTCTCTTGGATTCAGCACCATTTCGGGATTGGTCGTTCGCCTCTCAAGCAGCAACCAGTTCAATACACTTCGCGCTCGCGTCTCGGATTCCGGCTACTGCGTAAATAACAACATCCCTGAATTCGAACCCGAATCGTTCTTTTATCGGTGCTACGTGGGCCGTGGCTGGTTCGGCAATATTGCCGTTCGTGATTCTCAGATCGACGTATCTGACCAAGATGGCGCAATCGCGGTGGGCGACCCGGAATTTGACTTGGATAATGCTGGCGCCAATGAACCCCTGATCACCGAACCGTCCGTATCGATTCGCCGGGCCTTCCGGGGCAGCGGCATATGGCAACGGGCAGAATTGGGGATGACCCACCCGCTGGTACAGGCGCTCGTCGAGCGCGACTCCGTCAACGGTAACCGCCCCACGTGGCTACCGCCAGAGTTCGACGCCAGCGACAGCGTCCCTCCCGAAATGGTTACACGGGGTGGCGCGGGTGGACCGAACGCGGATTACGCGGACTACTTCAACAACGAGAATAATAAGCTCGTCGATTTTGGACAGCATTTTGTTTTTGCGCGAATCACCGGGCAACGCACGCCCGCACAAGCGAAATCCGCACTCCGGGACGCGAACGAGGAAATTGCCGAGTCCTTGGACTGGGATACCGCGACAGACGGAGAACCCCTTGCCGATAACGCAGGGGAATTCTACCGTCTGTGGTGCGATCAAAATGATGTAACCTGCCCTGGATTTAGCCAATAGAGCAAGGGAAGTTGGAAGGTCAGAGATTGCCACCTCCACGTGCTCTGCAAGACGCACGCTGGCAAATACACACACAAAAAAACGCCCGGCGGATGATCCGTCCGGGCGCTTCTTTTTGCCTTGCCCACTGGCGGGGCGTTGGCGTCGGCCTTACGCCGAGGCGGCGCGGGAGGCCTTCTTGCGTTCGTGCTCGAGCAGGAACTTCTTGCGGATACGCAGGTTTTCCGGGGTCACCTCGACCAGTTCGTCGTCGTCGATGAACTCGATGGCCTGCTCCAGCGTCATGCGGATTGGCGGGGTCAGCTGGATGTTCTCGTCGGTCCCGGCAGCACGGATGTTGGTGAGCTGCTTGGCTTTGAGCGCGTTCACCACCAGGTCGTTCTCGCGCGAGTGCAGGCCGATCACCATGCCTTCGTAGACCTCCTCGCCGGGGCCGATGAACAGCTTGCCACGGTCCTGCAGGTTGAACAGGGCAAAGCCCAGGGCCTTGCCGGCGGCGTTGGCGATCAGCACGCCATTCTGGCGCGAGGCCACCGCCCCGGACTGATACGGGCCGTAGTGGTCGAAGATATGGTGCAGGATGCCGGTACCGGAAGTGGCGGTCATGAACTCGGTCTGGAAGCCGATCAGGCCGCGCGACGGGACGATGAAGTCCAGGCGCACGCGGCCCTTGCCGTCCGGAACCATGTTGGTCATCTCGCCTCGGCGCTCGCCGAGTTTCTCCATGACCGTGCCCTGGTGCTGCTCCTCGACGTCCACGGTGACCGACTCGTACGGCTCCTGCTTCACGCCGTCGACTTCCTTGATGACCACCTCGGGGCGCGCGACGGCCAGCTCGTAGCCCTCGCGACGCATGTTCTCGATCAGGATGCCCAGGTGCAGTTCGCCACGGCCGGAGACCTTGAACTTGTCCGGGTCCTCGCCCTCTTCCACGCGCAGGGCGACGTTGTGCTTGAGTTCTTCCTGCAGGCGGTCGCGCAGCACGCGCGAGGTGACGTACTTGCCCTCGCGCCCGGCGAACGGCGAAGTATTCACCTGGAAGGTCATGCTGACGGTCGGCTCGTCGACGGTCAGCGGCTCCATCGCCTCAACGTGGTTCGGATCGCACAGGGTGTCGGAGATAAACAGCTTGTCCATCCCGGTGAAGGTGATGATGTCGCCCGCCCGGGCCTCCTGAACCTCCACCCGCTCCAGGCCGTGGAAGCCCATGATCTGCAGCATGCGGCCGTTGCGCACGCCGCCTTCGCGGTCCACCACCTTGACCGGAGTGTTCGGCTTGATGCGCCCGCGTTTCACGCGGCCGATGCCGATCAGGCCCTGGTAGGAGTTGTAGTCCAGCGAGGAGACCTGCATCTGGAACGGGCCATCCGCGTCCACGTTCGGCGGCGCGACATGCTCGACAATGGTCTCCAGCAGGCAGGTCATGTCGCCCTCGGTGACGCTGGAGTCCAGCCCGGCAAAGCCGTTCAGCGCGGAGGCGAACACAATAGGGAAGTCGAGCTGCTCGTCGGTGGCGCCGAGGCGGTCGAACAGGTCGAACACCTGGTCCACGGCCCAGTCGGGGCGCGCGCCGGGACGGTCAACCTTGTTGACCACGACGATCGGCTTGAAGCCCATCGCGAAGGCCTTCTGGGTAACGAAGCGGGTCTGCGGCATCGGGCCATCCACCGCGTCCACCAGCAGCAGCACCGAGTCGACCATCGACAGCACGCGCTCGACCTCGCCACCGAAGTCGGCGTGTCCGGGGGTGTCGACGATGTTGATGCGGTAGTCCTGCCACTCGATGGCCGTGTTCTTGGCCAGGATGGTGATCCCGCGTTCCTTCTCGATGGCGTTGGAGTCCATGATCCGCTCGCCGTGATCGCCACGCTTGTCGAGGGTGCCGGACTGGCGCAGGAGCTGGTCGACCAGCGTGGTCTTGCCATGATCAACGTGGGCGATGATGGCGATGTTGCGAAGCTTCTCGGTCATGGAATACAAACTCTGGATACTGGCAAAAGGGCAGACACTATACAGACTTATGCGTGACCGCGCTGCGACTTCCACGTTTTGTGCGCAGGCTCCGTCACCGCCCCGCGCCGCCGGCCCAACTCAACTTCCCCCTGCCGAAGCCACGCTGCCTCGGAGATGGTGGCCGCCTGCGTCTTGTAGTCAAGCCGCTCTGGCACCCCTTCGAACCGATCGCTGACAACACACTGGTCTCCGTTGAAAGCACTGAAATTTCGTGCTACACGTTTTTACGTGAACTTAGAGGCTTCAGCATGAAACAGAACATCACCCTGTCCCTCGACAAGCAGGTACTGACCGAATTGAAGGTCATCGCGGCCCGTCGTTCGACTTCCGTCAGCCGATTGCTGACGGAGGAACTGGAACACATCGTGGAACGATCCGAACGGTATGAGCGCTCCAAGCGCGAGGCCCTGGCCGCCCTGGACAAGGGCTACCACTTCGGCGGCGAACGCCCGGATCGGGACACGCTGCATGAGCGATAAGGTCTTCGTCGATACCAACGTCCTGCTCTACGCGTACGACCTGGATGCGGGCGACCGGAACCGGCGCGCCGTACAAGCCATCCGCCAGCTTTGGGATACGGGTGGGGCGGTCATCAGCATCCAGGTGTTACAGGAGTTCTACGTCAACGTGACTCGCAAGATCGCGGACCCTCTCCCGCCCGCCGAGGCGCGCCGGTTGATCGAGGCCTACCGGGCCTGGCAAGTGGAGTGCCCGGATACAGAGGCCGTCCTGCGGGCCTCCGAGATCCAGGAGCGAAACCGCCTCTCCTTCTGGGACGCGATGATCGTGGCGACCGCTTTGCAGGGGGGTGCGACGACTCTCCTATCGGAAGACCTGAACCATTCCCAGGTTATCGAAGGCATCCGCGTCGAAAATCCCTTCCTGCATTAAATAGTCCGGCCCGGACGCGTTTCCGGCCTGAGCATCAGCCCGTTCATGCCGGCCCCAGCGCAGCGAAAAGCCGAGATCTCTCGCGTCGGACATATACCTCAAGGTTTGGCCCCGCCCGGCGCGCGCGGCCCCGGATAACCGCTTCGCGGTTTCCGGGATGGCCGAGAGGGTGCCGGTTCTGGAAGTGTAGCGGCGCCATGTTCGGGCGGCCGCGCAGAGAATCAGGGCCTGGATTCGTCTTCCGGGGGCGGGAACTGGAGGTGAAAGCCCTGCTCCTTGAGGTTAGCGAGGACCTTTTGTGGATCTTCCTGGGCCAGGGTGCGCTCGGGTGTCAGATCGAACTCCAGTGCGAACTCCAGGTTGCCGAGGGCGCGCATCACGCCTTCGGGCAGGTCGGAGAAATCGTCCTTCTCCGGGAAGTAGACATAGGTATCGGCGCGCCGGGTCGCGCGGTAGACATAGCACTGCATGGGGTTCAGTCCTCGAGATAGGTGTAGCCGGTCAGGCCCTGTTCCAGCTCGGCCAGCAGCCGCCCCGCGGCCTCGCCACGCAGGCCGGCGGCGTCGATCTTGGCGCGGAAGGTGCGGCGCAGGTCATCCGGGGCAAAGTGCACGTAGGACAGCAATTCGTCGACGGTGTCGCCACGTTCCGGGTCGACCAGCCGGTAGCCACCCTCCGGCAGTAGCTCCACGTTCACGGTGTCGGTGTCGCCGAACAGGTTGTGCAGGTCGCCCAGGATCTCCTGGTAGGCGCCGACCAGGAAGATGCCGAGGTAGTACGGCTCGCGGTCGTTCCACGGGTGCAGGGCAAGCGTGGTGTGCGTGCCCTCGCGCTCTACGTAGTGCTCGATGTGGCCGTCGGAATCGCAGGTCAGGTCCTGCAGTACCGCGCGCCGGGTCGGCCGCTCGTCCAGCCGGTGCAGCGGCATGATCGGGAAGATCTGGTTGATCGCCCAGGTGTCCGGGATCGACTGGAACACCGAGAAGTTGCAGAAGACCTTGTCCGCCAGCTTGTCGATCAGCTCCGCGTGGATCTCCGCCGGCAGGGACTCCGGCCGCGCCAGCAGGCGCTGGCACAGGGCAAAGTAGATTCCCTCGGCGCGGGCGCGTTCGGCCAGCGACAGCATCCCGCGGGCAAAGCGCGCCTGCACCTCGGCCAGGCCATAGGCGGCATCGTGATAGATCTCGGAGGCCGGACGCTCGCCATCCTCCAGCAGGGCGCGCATGGCGGCAATCTCGGCCAGCTCGCCATTCTCTGCGGGCGGGACGTCGCCATCACCCGGGGCCGGCTCGCAGTCGATCACGTTGGTGATCAGCACTGCGTGGTGCGCGGTCAGGGCGCGACCGGACTCGCTGAAAACCTCGGGCATGGCCAGGCCCTGCTCCTCGCAGATGCGCTTGAGCGGGCGCAGGATGTTCAGCGCGTACTCCTCCACCGAATAGTTGATGGAGCACTCGTTGCGCGAACGCGAGCCCTCGTAGTCGATCCCCAGCCCGCCGCCGACATCCACCACCCGCAGGGCCGCACCGGCCTCGGTCAGCGCGGCGAAGTAGCTGGCTGCCTCGCCCATGCCGTTCTGGATGTCGCGGATGTTCGCGATCTGCGAACCCATGTGGAAGTGCAGCAGTTGCAGCCGGTCCAGCCAGCCAAGGCCGCGCAGGCGCTCGAGGATGCCCAGCACGTCCGCCGCGGACAGGCCGAACTTGGCCTTCTCGCCGCCGGTGTTCTGCCACTTGCCCTTGCCGATCGAGGCCAGGCGCACGCGCAGGCCCAGCAGCGGCTCGACCTGCATGGCCTCGGCCTGGCGGATCACCTCCTCCAGCTCGGAAGGCTTCTCGATCACGATGTACACGCGTTGCCCGAGCTGGCGCCCGATCAGCGCCAGGCGCACGTATTCGCGGTCCTTGTAGCCATTGCAGATGATCGCCGCACCCGGCCGCGACTGCGCCAGTACGGCCATCAGTTCGGGCTTGGAGCCGGCCTCCAGCCCCACCCGCGGGGTCAGCCCCTCGGCATCCGGCTGATCGCCGGCCGCCAGGATCTGGTCCACCACGCTGCGCTGCTGGTTGACCTTGATCGGGTAGATGGCGGTGAACGCGCCTTCGTACTCCAGCTCGCGCGCGGCGGTGTCGAAGGCCCGCGCCAGGCGGCGCACCCGGCCGTCCAGCACGTCCTGGAACCGCACCAGCACCGGCGGGCCCACATGCTCCTCGCGCAGGCGGCCCGCCAGCTCGTACAGGTCCACGCCGGGGTGATCCGGCCAGTCCGCGCGGCGCATCGCCACATTGCCCGCGGCGTTCACCTCGAAGAAGCCACCGTTCCAGTGATCGATCCCGTAGGTGGCGCGGGCCTCGTCCAGATTCCAGGGCGTGACGGTCATGGTGTTCCCGGATTTCAAAAGCTAGGAAAGTCCCGTCATTGCGAGGAGCGAAGCGACGTGGCAATCGCCTTCATCATCCCCCCGAACACCAGGGGCGATCAGGGCAACCAGGCGCATTGCCCTCATTCAGGAGATTACGTCGTCGCCTACGGCTCCTCGCAATGACGAGAAGAACAGAGTTGCCCGCAGGATACAGGGCACTATCATAGCGGCGCATCATACCGTCCACCGCACCGGCAAGGGGAGCCGCCTAATGGCACTCGACAACAACTGGTTCAGCGAACCGCACGAAGACATGGCGCTGTCCCTGCGCATCAAGCAGAAGCTGCACGAGGAACAGACCCCGTACCAGAAGATCGAGATCTACGAGACCGAGGCCTTCGGCAACCTGATGGTCATCGACGACTGCGTGATGCTGACCGGCCGCGACAACTTCATCTACCACGAGATGATGTCGCACCCGGTGCTGTACTCGCACAGCGCCCCGAAGAACGTGGTGATCATCGGCGGCGGCGACTGCGGCACCCTGCGCGAGGTCCTCAAGCACGACGAGGTCGAGCGCGCCGTGCAGGTGGATATCGACGAGCGCGTCACCCGCCTGTCCGAGCAGTACTTCCCGGAGCTGTGCGACGCCAACAACGACCCGCGCGCCGAACTGCTGTTCGACGACGGCGTGCAGTACCTGAAGGACGCCGCCCCCGGCTCCATCGACGTGATCATCGTCGACTCCACCGACCCGGTCGGCCCGGCCGAAGGCCTGTTCTCCACCCCATTCTACAAGGACTGCGTGAAGGCCCTGGGCGCGGATGGCCTGCTGGTGCAGCAAAGCGAATCGCCGCTACTGCACACCGACAGCATCATCCGCCCGATGCACGACAGCCTGCGCGCGGCGAACTTCATCGACGCCCTGACCCTGCACTTCCCGCAGGCCACCTACCCCTCCGGCTGGTGGACCTGCACCATCGCCGCGAAGGACTGCCCGGTGTCCTTCCTGCGCGAAGAGGCCGCCGAAGAGCTGCCGTTTATCACGCACTACTACAACGCCGCGATCCACCGCGCCGCTGGTGCCACCCCGGAGTTCTTCCGTCGCAAGCTGTTCGCCTGATCGCGCGCCAGCGACGGGGCCACCCACGGAGATCGCCACGGCGCTGCGCGCCTCGCGATGACGGGCGCCACACACGCCGTAGGCTGCATTGAGCTCGTGACTAGGTGTGGCGGCCGGCCTTGAGGCGGTCGAGGCGCAGGCGTTCGCGGGTGTCGAACAGGCGGCGGGAGGCGAACCAGACCGCACCCAGGGTGCCGAAGCCGGTACCGGCGGTGATCAGGAACATGATCAGGATCTGGTACTTCACGGCCTCCACTGGCGGGGCGCCGGCCAGGATCTGGCCGGTCATCATGCCCGGCAGGCTGACGATGCCGGCGGCGGCCATGGCGTTGATGGTCGGCATCAGGCCGGAGCGCGCGGCCTCGCGGCGCATGGTCGTGACCGCCTCGCTCCAGGAGGCCCCCATCGCCAGCCGGCCCTCGATGGTGCGGCGCTCGCGCCAGACGGTCTGCGTCAGGCGGTCCAGCCCCAACGCAATGCCGGTCATGGTGTTGCCGAGCAGCATGCCCAGCAGCGGGATCGCGTACTGCGGCTCCCACCAGGGGGTCGGGCCGACCATGGTGGTCAGCGCCAGCACGGTGACCGCGAACGCCGAGATGAACATGGTCACGGCACCAATGCCGTAGCCCCACAGCCCGGCGAAACGGCGCTGCTGGCGCGCCATCACCTCGTAGCCGGCCACCGCCAGCATAACCACGGCCATCAGCGCCACCCAGCCGAGCTGGGCGTGATCGAACAGCGTCTGCAGGATCAGCCCGACCAGCAGCAGCTGGATCACGGTGCGCGCCCCGGCGATCAACAGGCTGCGCCCCAGCCCCATACGTGCCCAGACGGTCAGCCCTGCCAGCGCGACGACCAGCAAGGCCGCCAGCGACAGGTCCAGCGCGGAAAGCGAGATCAGTTCCACGCGTTCACCTCCAGCTTGCCGTTGGCGATGGTCAGGATGCGGCCGCCCAGGCGCTGACGCTGCAGGGTGTCGTGACTGACCCAAAGCGCTGCCGCGTCTTCCTCGGCGAGATACCCCCGTACCGCGCGTTCGATGCGCTTGGTGTTTTCCAGATCCAGATTGGCGGTGGGCTCGTCCAGCAAGAGAACACGCGGCTGGTTCAGCAGCGCGCGCACCAGCCCCAGGCGCTGCTTCTCGCCGCTGGAGAGGCGCTCAACCTCCCAGCCTAGAGAGGCCTCCGGCAACGCGACCTGCTCCAGCAGGTGCAGGGCCGCCGCGCGCGCGAAGTCCACTGGCAGGTGCTCGTCCACGCGCTCGCCCCACCAGGCGGTCTCCGCCGGTACGTACGCCACGCGCCGGCGCCAGCCGACCGGCGCCATGGCGTCCCGCGGTTCCCCGTTCAGCATCACCTCCCCCGTATTGGGGTCAAGGTCGGCCAGGGCCCGCAGCAGCAGGGATTTTCCGGAACCGGAGGCGCCCGTGACCTGCACCAGCTCCCCGGGCTGAAGCGCCAGATCCAGCGGGCCGAGGTGGGCGGTTTTCAGTTGGCGAACGTCCAGCAGGCGATCCATGCGACAGGGTTCCGGTCCGGCGAAATGGCGATCGTAACCGAAGCCGGGGCGGCGGGATGAATGGCCGGACGGGCAGGCGCTGCTTGCTTCGAGACGAACGCTCCGCCGTGACGGGTTGCCTCGGCGGATGTCGATCGCACTATCGGGCTCAGGCAGGGGCTTCGCGGGCGAGCCCGCTCCCACAGCTCGGGAAACAAAAAAAGGGCGCCCGGAGAGGGGCGCCCAAAGGCCAACATCCAAGTCCTGGGAGACTGTCTTGTCGGCGTCGGAGGAGACGATGTCGGGGCCGGGCCTGTGGCCCGACCCCGGTTCAGGTTAACGAGGGTTTATTGCTTCCCGGTGAACTCCGGGTAGGCCTCGAGACCGCACTCGGCGATGTCGGCGCCCACATCCTCGTCCTCTTCGCTCAGGCGGATACCCATCACCGCCTTGAGGATGGCCCAGACGATCAGGCTGGCCACGAAGACGAAGGCGAAGATGGCAAGCAGGCCCACGATCTGGCCGAAGAAGGTCGCGTCCGGGTTGGACAGCAGGACCGCCATCACACCCCAGATACCGGCGGTACCGTGCGCGGAGATCGCGCCGACCGGGTCGTCGATCTTCAGCTTGTCCAGCGCGACGATCGAGAAGACCACGATCACGCCACCGATGGCACCGATGATCATCGCCAGGAACGGGCTGGGCATCAGCGGCTCGGCGGTGATGGACACCAGGCCCGCGACCGCGCCGTTCAGCGCCATGGTCAGATCGGCCTTGCCGAACACCAGACGGGTGGTGATCAGAGCGGCGACCACACCCCCGGCCGCGGCCAGGTTGGTATTGGCGAACACGGCGGCCACGGCATTGGCGGACTCGATGTCCGAGACCTTCAGCTCGGAACCACCGTTGAAGCCGAACCAGCCCAGCCACAGGATCAGCACACCCAGGGTGGCCAGCGGCATGCTGGAACCCGGGATCGCGTTGATCTGGCCATCCTTGCCGTACTTGCCCTTGCGCGCCCCGAGGAGCAGCACACCGGCCAGCGCGGCAGCGGCACCCGTGAAGTGGACGATGCCGGAACCGGCGTAGTCCAGATAGCCGATCTGGTCGAGGATCCCGCCACCCCAGCTCCAGAAGCCCTGGATCGGGTAGATGAAGCCGGTCAGGACGACCGCGAAGGCCAGGAAGGCCCACAGCTTCATACGCTCGGCCACGGCCCCCGAGACGATGGACATCGCGGTGGCCACGAACACGACCTGGAAGAAGAAGTCGGCACGATCGGAGTAGTAGATGTCACCACCACTACCCAGTACGTCCGCGACCGCGTTGTCGCCCGAGATCAGGAAGCCCAGGCCCGGGATGATGGAGCTCAGGCCGTCGCTGTACATGATGTTATAGCCGATCAGCATGTACATGATGCTGGCGATCGAATACAGGGCGATATTCTTGGTTGCAATTTCGGCCACACTCTTGGTGCGCACCATCCCGGCCTCGAGCATGGTAAAGCCCGCGGCCATCCACATCACCAGCGCGCCGGCCACCAGGAAGTAAAAGGTGTCCATTGCGTAGGCGAGTTCGACAACTTGCTGTTCAATTTCCATGATTGAAATTCCTCATTCGATGGAAGACGGAGGCCTTAAAGGGCTTCCGGGCCGGTCTCGCCCGTGCGAATACGCACGACCTGCTCCACCGGTGTGATAAAGATCTTGCCGTCGCCGATCTTGCCCGTGCTGGCAGACTTGGAAATGGCCTCGACCACCTGATCGACCAGGTTCTCGTCGACAGCCACTTCCAGTTTCACCTTGGGCAGAAAATCGACCACGTACTCGGCACCGCGATAGAGCTCGGTATGACCGCGCTGGCGACCAAAACCCTTTACTTCGGTCATGGTCATCCCTTGTACGCCGATCTCCGAGATCGCCTCGCGAACATCATCAAGCTTGAACGGCTTGATTACGGCGGTAATCATCTTCATGTCAGACTCCTGTGGGCGGGCCCGCCACCTGGCGGACCCGCTGTTGCTTTAGGCGGTAATGCGGAATCAGAAGGTCTTGGACCAGCCCACCCAGGCGCCCAGGTCTTCGTCGGTCTCGTCGACATACTCGAGATTGAAGCTGAACTCGCCCCAGTCGCCCGCATCACGGGTCAGGCTGGCGGTGTAGTGGGTGTAGTTGTCCAGGCTGGAGTCGTCGAAGCGGGTGCGACCTACCAAGAAGCCGGCGCTGTAGACGTCCATGAACGGGACGTCCAGGCCGGCGTAGAAGTACATGTCGTCGTCTTCCAGGGCCGAGTCATCGCTGTCGTGAACGACGTAGGCCATACCGCCGTACAGTCCCACAACGCCGGTATCGAAGCTGACCTCACCATAGATCTCGCCGAAGTCGGCACTCAGGGAACCGGTATCGTCTCGGGCATCCGGATAGGCGTAATAGATGTAACCGACGTCGTAGCCGAACCCATTGGCGAACTCATCGGCAAAGCCGGCGTAAAGATCGAGCTCGTAGCTGGTGTCATCACCAAAATCGACATTGGACATCCAGGTGCCGACATAGAAGCCGGAGTCGTGCTCAAAATCGATACCACCCTGAATGGCAGCACCGTCGTCGGTTTCGGAAAAACCACGGAAGTAGTAATTGGACACCGCGCCGATGTTCACGGACAGCTCCGCGGCGGCGGTGGAGGTAAAGGCGACGCCACCGGTGGAGCCTACGGTGAGGACAGCGGCGGCCAGCGCGGAACGGGTGAACTTCTTCATGTTGGTCATCTCCCAGATTGGTCAATCGAGTGTCGCGTAGTCGACACCCGGTCCTTGCACGGGCTGTGCCAAGTACCAAAAGGGAGCAAAATCGGCTTTTCGCAACACCTGTTGCGGCCCAACCACGGGCTTTTGCCTTTATTTGGTGCGCACTAAAAGTGCACACGCACCAAAAACGTGCGGAGACCGAGGACTGTGAACCATGTCCGGGATTCCGGAAGGTTCAGACCTTCGGCAAGCGGCGGGGTCGGAGAGGCAAATCGGGGCGGGGACAGGCGCGACCAACGCACACGCGGCCATGCGGGACGTACGATGAACATCTCCTTGCCCTGCAGATCGCCACGTCGCCTCGCGACCCGCGATTACACAGCACGGCTGTGGGGATGCACCGCCCGGGGCAGCGCCTGGTCGCCGGCACGGGTCTACGAAGTAAGGCTGCCGCGTTCGATCTCGATGCCGACCTCGCGCACGCCGGGCACGGCACCGGGCTTGCCGAGTTTGATGCGCAGCCAGGGCGTGCCGAACTGGGCCATCAGGGCCTCGGCGATCTCTTCGGCCAAGGATTCCAGCAAGGCATGCGGTTCGCGCGTGACGATGGCACGCACGGCGTTGGCTACCGCCTCGTAGTCGACGGTGTCGCCGATCTCGCCGGAGTAGGCGGCGATGCGGGTATCGGCCGCCAGTTCGATATCGAATCGCAGGCGGCGCTGGATGCGCTGTTCCCAGTCATAGACGCCAACAACGGCATCAATCTCGAGGTCGCGCAGATAGATTCGATCCATGGGGTCGGCGGGCTCCTGTCAGTCGGCGCCTATCCTACTGCCCGGGCCGCACGAGGTACACCGAGCCGCTATCATGGTGCCTCCCGATTACTCCGAGACGCGCATGAGCGAGCCCTTTCACGAACTCCCCTGGCCCGCCAACCCGGATGGCGAGCCCCGACGCATCGGCGTGGAGATCGAGATGGCCGGGGTGTCGCTGGAGACGATGGCCGAGACCGTGAAAGGCGAGTTCGGGGGCCACGTCGAATCGGACAGCGCCTTCGTCTTCCACGTACGCGACACGGACGTCGGCGACTTCCAACTGGAGCTGGACGCCCGGGTACTGAAGGACCGCGGCTACCGCGAACACCTCGCGCGCCTGGGCATCGAGCTGGACGACTCGGACGAGGCCGCGCTGGAGCGCTGGCTCGCGGACGCCGCGGGCCGCCTGGTACCGCACGAGATCGTGGCGCCGCCGATCGCGGCGGCTGACCTCCCCCGCCTGGACCGGGTGCGCGCCGCCCTGCAGCAGGCCGGCGCACTGGGTACCGAACGCTCGTTTCTCTATGCCTTCGGGCTGCAGATCAATATCGAGGTGCACCGCACCGATGCCGAGTGGCTGCTGGCAATCCTGCGCAGTTTCCTGCTGATGGTGGAAGTGCTCACTGCGGCGGGCGCCATCGACCTGGCGCGGCGCCTGTCGCCCTACATTCGGTCTTTCCCCGGCCCGTTTGTACGCTACGTGCTGGACCCGGACTTTCGTCCCGACCGGGAGGGCCTGATCGACGCCTACCTGGCGCACAACCCGACCCGCAACCGCCCGCTGGACCTGTTGCCGCTGTTCGCCCACCTGGACCCCGGCAGGATCGACGCGGCCCCGGTGGAACACGAGCTGATCAAGCCGCGGCCGGCCTTCCACTACCGCCTGCCCAACTGCGAGATCGACGACCCGGACTGGAGCCTCGCGCGGCCGTTCAACGGCTGGGTCGAGGTCGAGCGCCTGGCGGCGGACCCGGAACGCCTGGAGCGCCTGTCGCGGGAATATCTGGAACGCCCCGGCCAGGCCCTGGGCCGCTGGGCCGACGACTGGAGCCAGCGCCTCCGTGACTGGTTCTGAGCCCGACCGCACGACCACCGATACCGTGGCCGATACCGCACCGCCGCGTCCACGCCGCCCGGTGATCGCCATTACCGGACCCGACCAGGGCGGCGGGCCCGCCTGGCTGTTTACAGCGCTCGCGGTCTGGCGCGCCGGCGGCCGTCCGCTGCGGCTGCGCCCGGGCAAGCCGCGCGGTCACCGGCGCTTCGATGGTCTGGTGGTGGGCGGCGGGGCGGATGTGGATCCCGAGCTCTACGGCGAGACCCTCCCCGAGGGACCGGATGCGGCTGCCATCCGGCAGGCGGAGCGACGCCTGTCGCAGCGCCTGATCGGCTATCTATTCTACCCGGCCCTGTGGTTACTGCGCCGGCTGTTCCAGTCCCATGGCGGTGTACTGGACACCGACCGCGACCGGCTGGAGAAGGCCCTGATCCATCGCGCACTGGACGAGCACCGCCCGATCCTCGGCATCTGCCGCGGGATGCAACTGGTCAACGTGGTACGTGGCGGCACCCTGCATCGCGACCTGGCCGAGTTCTACGTGGAAACCCCGCAGGCCCGCAGCCTGCTGCCGGTCAAGCCGGTGGAGCTGGACCCGCGCAGCCTTCTGGCCGACATCCTGGGCGACACGACGCTCCACGTGAACGCGCTCCACAACCACGCCGTCAATGACCTGGGGTGGGACCTCAAGATCGCCGGCCGCGAATCGACCGGCGTGGTCCAGGCCATCGAGGCCGAACACGACTGGTGCATCGGCGTGCAGTGGCACCCCGAATACCTCCCACAGAAACGCCGCCACCAGCGCCTGTTCCGCGCCCTCGTCCAAGCCGCCACCCAAAACGGCTAAAAGACTGATTCACCACGAAGCCCACGAAGGCACGAAGAAAGCCGATTCACAGGAAGTCTGGAAGAAGAGAAGGTTTGCAGGTGAAGGGTCGAGTGCGTGACGGTCGCTCAAGGCACCATATCAACGTGCTGCTGGAGGCCGTCGCATCAGCCTTCTTCCGGTCTTAAAACCTTCCTGTGAATCGCTTTTGACCTGGCCTTTCTTCGTGCCTTCGTGCGCTTCGTGGTGAAACCCGTCCTTCGAAGTGGGCTCAGGTGGGATAGGGCACGGCCAGGCCGCCGAGGCCGCAGTAGCCGTTGGGGACCTTGGCGAGGTACTGCTGGTGGTAGTCCTCGGCGAAGTAGTGCGCCGGGCCCTCGGCGATCTCGGTGGTGATCGCCCCGCGCCCGGCGGCGTCCAGCGCGGCCTGGAAACGCTCGCGGCTGGCTTCGGCAGCCGCGGTTTGCTCAGGGTCGGTGGTGTAGATTGCCGAGCGGTACTGGGTGCCGACATCGTTGCCCTGGCGCATACCCTGGGTCGGGTCGTGCCCCTCCCAGAAGGTACGGAACAGGGCGTCCAGCGAAACCTTCCGCGGGTCGAACACCACCCGTACCAGTTCGGTGTGCCCGGTCTGGCCGCTGCAGACCTCGCGATAGGTCGGGTTCGGGGTATAGCCGCCGCCGTAGCCCACGCTGGTGGAGTACACGCCCTCCTGCTGCCAGAACAACCGCTCGGCACCCCAGAAACAGCCCATGCCGAAATGGATCACCTGCATGCCCTCGGGGTTCGGCGGGGCCAGCGGCGTCCCCAGGACCATGTGGCACTCGGGGACCGGCATTGGCTCCTCGCGCCCGGGCAGGGCCTGTTCGGGTGTCGGCATGCGCGGCTCGGAAAAGGCGAACATCGGCGGCTCCGTCAGTCGGCCGGGACGAGCCGGATCAGCTCCCCCGGGTTGTGGTCGGTCAAGATATAGATGGCCCCGTCATGGACGCGCACGTCCCGCACGCGGCGTTCGAGATCCGGCAGCACCTCGCTCTCGTTGACCAGCTCGCGCCCATCGAAGGTCAGCCGGCGAAGGGTCTGATGTGCCAGGCCGCCCACGAGCAGATCGCCGTCCCAGTCGGCAAAGGCGGGATCGCGGAGGATCGCCATACCCGCAGGGGCGATGGAGGGCGTCCAGTGATGCAGGGGCGATTCCATCCCCTCCTTCTCGGTCAGGCCTTCGCCGACCTGCCCGCCGGCATACTCCCGGCCGTGGGTAATGACCGGCCAGCCGTAGTTCAGCCCGGGCTCGATGATGTTCACCTCGTCGCCCCCGCGCGGTCCGTGCTCGTTCTGCCAGAAGGTGCCAGTCTCGGGATCCATCACCATGCCCTGCGGGTTGCGCACCCCCCAAGCCCAGATCTCGGGGCGGGCATCGGCATCTTCCACCAGCGGATTGTCGTACGGGACGCGGCCGTCATCATGCAGCCGGATGATGCTGCCGATATGGGTCGAGGTGTCCTGGGCATGATCGCGCTGGCCACGATCCCCCACGCTGATATATACGTAGCCCGCGTCATCGAACACGATGCGGCTGCCGAAGTGGCGCCCCCCACGCACGCCCGGCTCGGCCGTGAACAGCGTCTCCACGTCCTGGAGTTCGCCGTCCTGGAAACGTGCGCGCGCCAGGCGTGTGGTGAGCCCGCCATCCACGGCTGCGGAATAGGTGAAGTACAGCCAGCGGTTCTCGGCGAAGTCGGGATGCAGCGCGAGGTCCAGCAGGCCGCCCTGGTTGCGCGCCTGCAGGTCGCTCGGAACACCGGACACCAACTCGCCCCGGCCGTCGAAAGACCCGGCGTCCTCGAACCAGCGCAGGGTGCCCGGGCGCTCGCTGATCAGCGCCCCGCCCTCCGGCAAAAACGCAATGGCCCAGGGGTGATTAAGTCCCTCATGCAGCACACTGGCTTGCAGGCCGTGCTCCCCGGCACCGAGCCCCTCGGCCGAGACCCCGGAGGATCCGGTACAGGCCATCACCAGACCGGCCAGCACGGGCGCCAGGGTGAGGCGGCTCGTCTTCATCGTGCGCGTCTGCATGGTTCACCTCCTTGGAAAATGCGATGCCTGCGGGGCGGGATACCGCTGGAGACTTGGGCGGCACGGCCAGGAGCCGTGCATCATTCATATCCCTTTGGGATGCCGCGGGGGCCTACGGGTTCCCCGGCTGACAGACCGGACACCAGTAGGTCCCACGCAGGTGCTCGCCCAGTCGGGCATATTCGACCGGTGCCCCGCACTGGTGACAGGGCTCACCCCGACGACCGTAGACGTTCAGGAACGCCCCCGCCTCCGCACGCTCGCGGGTAATCCGCGGCCCCGGCTTCACATTGCGCCGCAGCAGGCGCTCGGCATCGCGGTACAACCCGCACAGCATGGCCTCCGGCACCTGTGCCAGAGGGCGCAGTGGATGGCACCCCTGCAGGAACAGCACCTCGGACTTGTAGATGTTGCCGATCCCCGCCGCCAGGGACTGATCCAGCAGCACATCCACGATCGGGCGGGCTGAATCGGCACGATCGCGTACCCGGGCAACAACCGCATCCAGGTCAATCGCCGGGTCCAGCAGGTCGGGGCCCACCCGCGCATCCAGCCGGGGAACGTCCCGTGCGCCGTCCGCGCGCGGACGCCACTGCAGCTCACGCGGGTGGAAACAGACCAGCACGCGATCCGGCAGGCCCAGCACCGCCCACGCCCCGGCCGCCGGCTTGTGCCACGCCGCGCCCGGCGCATACTGGTGCCAGGTCCCGTACATCCCAAGATGGCTGCGCAACTGCCAGCGCCGCCCGTCCGCCGCCTCCAGGTCCAGCAGCAGGTGCTTGCCCCGGGCCTGCACGGCCTCCGCGGTCATCGCGCCGTGTTCCAGTAACGGATCTCCGCGGCGCACACGGGTGGCGACCCGGCTCAGCGCCACCCCCTCGAGCACGGGCCGCAGCGCCGCCGCCAGCTTGTGGATCGTATCGCCCTCGGGCATGGCACCCCATCTCCTTGAGCCGCATCCGGATCAAACGAATGCAATCGGGAACGCTGAGGCCGCCCCCCTTGAATGATTGGCACTCTTGGGCCAAATTCGGAAAACTTGTCAAGGTACAGGGAGGTACCTAGAATGAAAGATAGATCCGCCCTCGGCAGTAAGCCTTCTCTCAATGATTCAGGGAAGGCCGACCCCGAGGGCTCTTTGTTTCTGCGCCACGCAAGTCCTGCCGTGACTGCGGTGCTGGTCGACGCCGGCTTCTTTCTGGTTCGAAGCCGACGCATTTTCGGCAAGCAAGGCCCGGAAGAAACCGCGAAAACCCTCCACGGTCTCGCCCTTGATCATCTCAACGCCCCACGCAATGGGCCGCGGGTTTCCCGCCTCTATCGCATATTTGTCTACGACGCCCACCCGTCGAACTGGAAAGGACACACCCCACTAGGCAAGAGCCCTGTCGACTACGGCAGAAGCGAGGTCGCCGTATGGCGGCGGGCATTCCATGACGCACTTCGCAGCCAGCGAAAGGTCGCTTTGCGGCTCGGGGAGCTGCCGACCAACCATGTCCACTGGCGCCTGAAGCAACACGCGCTGCATGCACTCTGCCAGGGAGCGCGCGACTGGACGGACATCACCGACGCCGATTTCCACCTCGACCTGCGCCAAAAGGGCGTGGATATGCGATTGGGCATTGATATCGCCGCATTGTCGTTCAAGCAACAGGTGAATCAGATCATCCTGGTCTCGGGCGACTCCGATTTCGTTCCAGCCGCCAAACTGGCACGACGGGAAGGGATCGATTTCATCCTCGACCCCATGTGGGCAACCATCCGCCCGGACCTGCACGAACACATCGACGGTCTGAGAAGTGTTTGCCCGCGCCCGACGCCTGCGACTCCCTGACACCACCCAATAGCGCATGAAGGCGGTGGCTGATCAGCGCTTGCGGTCGGGGTACCGGCGCGGCTCGCCGGCGGGGCGGGTGCGGAACAGGCGCATGGACCACAGATACTGCGCCGGGGCCTGTTCGATGCCGCGTTCCACGGCTGCGTTCATATGTCGGGCATCCGCCTCGTCGTCGCCGGCGGGATAGTCCTCCAGCGGCGGCCACAGGCGCATCACGTACTGATCCGCCGCGGGGTCGTACCAGGCGAAGCTGGGGAGCACCGCGGCCTTCGACATGCGCGTCAGGCGCGCCAGCGCGGTCAGCGTGGCCTTCTTCACACCGAAGAAGTCGACGAATACGGCGCCCTCGGCGCCCAGGTCCTCGTCCGGCAGGTAGTAGAAGAAGCGCCCGCGCTTGAGCTGGCGGATGGCCGGGCGCAGGCCCTGGTCACGGGCGAAGATGTCGCCGGAGTAGCGGGTGCGGCTGCGGTGGTTGATCCATTCCAGCACCGGGTTCTTCATCGGCTTGGCGAAGGACACGCCATCGAACATCTGGCTCATGCGCACGCCACCGTAGTCCAGCGCCAGTGAATGCGGCGCGAGGATGATCACCGGGGTACCGGCCGAGCGCAGGCGCTCGTAATGTTCCAGGCCCTCGATGCGGATACGCGCGGCATGCTGCCCCGGCTTGCCGAACCACAGCAGGCCATAGTCCAGCACGGTCTGTGCCTGGTAGCGGTAATAGGCCTCCAGGCGTTGCATGCGTTCGGCGGGGCTCAGCTGCGGGAAGCACAGCTCCAGGTTGCGTTCGGCCACCGCGCGACTGCGCCCGGCAAAGCGCCGGATCAGCCGGCCCAGGCCACGGGCCAGGCCACGCACGGCCGGGCGCGGCAATTCCTGCAACACCCAGGCCAGGCCCAGCAGCAGCCAGCTGCCCCAGTAGCGCGGGGCGAAGTGGGCCGCGGTCAGCGGGGCCTGGTAGGCGCCGGCGTCCTCGCTCCGGCTTCGATCGTCGTCGGCTGCGCTCATGCGCCCCCGGAGCCGTCGCCCGACCCGTCCGTGGCGGCCTGCTGCTTGCGCGCGCGCTTGGCGAAGACCTCCATCTCCTTCACCGCCTGCAGGTCGCCCTTCTCGGTGGCGACGCGAATGCCGCGCTCGCAGGTGGACAGCGCCGCCTCGGGGCGCTCGAGCTGGACCAGCGTCTTCGCCAGCAGCTTCCACGCCGCGGAATAGCCGCCGTCCAGCTCCAGCGCCCGTTCGAGATGCGGGACGGCGGCCTCGAGCTGACCGTCGGTCGCCAGGGCGTTGCCCAGCGAAAAACGCAGCATGGAAGAGTCCTGTCCGCCATCGAGCATGTTCTGGAAACGTTCGATCATGTCGCTCATGGGGCACCTCCCGCGCCGCCGGTCAAACGATGCGTTCAGGCTAACGCCGCCAGAAGGCGGGCGACAGAAGCACCAGCACGGTAAAGATTTCCAGCCGCCCCATCAGCATGGCGAACACCAGCACCCACTTGCTGAAGTCGTTGATTCCGGCATAGTTCGCCCCGACCTCGCCCAGACCCGGCCCGAGGTTGTTCAGCGTCGCCGCGACCGCCGAGAACGAGGTGACCTGATCCAGCCCGGTCACCATCAACAACAGCATCATCACGACAAACACCATCACGTAGGCGGCGAGAAAGCCCCACACGGCCTGGACCACGCGATCCGGCGCCTCCTTGCCATTCACCTTCACGGTGATCCGCGCATGCGGGTGGATCAGCCGCTTGATCTCGCGCAGCCCCTGCTTCATCAGAAGCAGCACACGGACCACCTTCATACCGCCCCCCGTCGATCCGGTACAGGCGCCGATAAATGACAGGAAGATCAACAGCACCGGCAGGAAGCCCGGCCACAGGTAGAAGCTGTCGGTGGCGTAACCCGTCGTAGTCGCGATCGACACCACATGGAACAGGCCCTTGCGCAGGGCCTCCGTGGTGTCGCTGGCGAAGCCGGTCGCGAGCATGAAGATCACCACCACAACGCTGGCTCCGGCCAGCAGCAGCAGGTAGGTCCGCAGTTCCTCGTCGCGGCGATAGGGGGCGACGGTCGCCCGGTGGATCACCAGGAAGTGCAGCGCAAAGTTCATGCCCGCGATGATCATGAACACGATGGCAACGCTTTCGATCAGGGCGCTGTCGAAATGACCGATGCTCGCGTCATAAGGTGAAAACCCGCCGATTGCCACGGTGGAGAAGGCATGCGCGACGGCATCGAAGGCATCCATGCCGGCGGCCCAGTAGGCCAGCGCGCAGGCCACGGTCAGGCCCAGGTAGATGTACCAGAGGTTGCGCGCGGTCTCGGCGATGCGCGGGGTGAGTTTATTGTCGCGGATCGGCCCCGGGGTCTCGGCCTTGAACAGCTGCATCCCGCCGACGCCCAGCAGCGGCAGGATGGCCACCGCCAGCACGATGATGCCCATGCCCCCCATCCACTGGAGTTGCTGGCGATACCACAGGAGCGAGCGCGGCAGGTCGTCCAGCCCGGTCAGCACCGTGGCCCCGGTGGTGGTCAGCCCGGACATCGACTCGAAGGCCGCGTCGGTAAAGGAGATCTGCAGGCTCGGATCGAGGAACAGTGGGGTCGCGCCCGCGATGCCCAGCCCCAGCCAGAACAGCACCACCAGGATGAAGCCGTCGCGCGCCTGCAGTTCCTGACGCATCCGGTACAGCGGGGCCCACAGCAGCCCGCCGATCAGCAGGAGCAGGGCAAAGGCCTGCAGGAACACCAGCGCGGTGGCCTCCCCGTACAGGAAGCCGATGGCCGCCGGCGGCAGCATCGCCAGACTGAACAGCGTCAGCAGGACGCCCAGCAACCGGGCGGTGGAGGCGAGATGCAGCATCGGCGCCGCCTAGGGAAACACTGATGAATGTACGCACTCGCGCTCGAGTCGCTTGTGCGTGCGAACAAGGCGCGGTGACTGCCGTGCAGTCATTCTGCACAAGGGAGCCGCAACGCGGTTCCCACGCAAAAGCGGCCGAGCCCCGCGGGGTTGGGACCCCAGGTTCCCCGATCCTGCATTACGGCCCTTGCCTGTAGAACCACTACCGGCTGCGCACCGTGCCTTGTCTCGGAAAACCTGGGGTCTCAACGCGAGTGTGTACATTTATCAGTGTTTCCCTAGAAGAACAGTGCCGTGGGCTGGAACAGGCGCTGGACCTGCTTCACCTTGCGCCGGTCGGTCACGAACAGGATCACATGGTCGCCGGCCTCGATGACCGTGTCCCGGTGCGGGATGATGACCTCCTCCTCGCGGACCACCGCGCCCAGGCTCGTACCCTCGGGGAAGTCGATCTCGTCGACCCGCCGCCCGACCACCTGCGAGGTGCGCGCATCGCCGTTGACCACCGTCTCGATCGCCTCCGCCGCCCCGCGCCGCAGGGTATGCACGGTGGCAGTACCACCCTCGCGCACCCGCGCCAGCAGGGCCCCGATGGTCGCCTGCTGCGGCGAGATCGCGACATCGATGGTCCCGCTCTGCAGCAGGTCCACGTAGCTGGGGCGATTGATCAGCGACATCACCTTGCGCACGCCCCAGCGCTTGGCCAGCATCCCGGCAAAGATATTCGCCTGGTCGTCGTTGGTGACCGCGCAGAACACATCGCTGTGCTCAACGTTGATGGACTCGAGGAAGCGGTCATCCGAGCTGTCCCCGTGCAGCACCAGCACATTGCTGGGCAGCGTCCGCGCCAGGTGGTCGGCGCGCTCGGAGTCACGCTCGATCACCTTGACCCGGTAGCGCTTGCTGAGCGTCTCGGCGAGCCGCTCGCCGATGTTGCCGCCGCCCGCGATCAGGATGCGCTTGTAGGGCTTCTCCAGCTTGCGCAGCTCCGAGGTCACCGCGCGGATGTTCTTCTTGGCGGCGACAAAGAAGACCTCGTCGTCCGCCTCGATCACCGTGGAGCCATCCGGCTGAATCGGCCGGTCCTTGCGGAAGATCGCGGCCACCCGGGTATGGATCCCGGGCATGTCGCTTTGCAGGTTCTTCAGTTCGTGGCCGACCAGCGGCCCGCCGTAGTAGGCCCGCACGCCGACCAGCGAGACGCGGCCCTCGGCGAATTCCAGCACCTGCAGCGAGCCGGGGTGCTCGATCAGCCGCTGGATGTGGCTGGTCACGATCGCCTCGGGCGAGATCAGCATGTCCACCGGCATCGCGTCCTGGGCGAACAGCGCCGGGGTCTCGTGGTAGTCGCGCGCCCGTACCCGGGCGATCTTGGTCTCGATATTGAACAGCGTGGACGCCACCTGGCAGGCGACCATGTTGGTCTCGTCGGAATTGGTCACCGCGATCAGCATGGACGCGTCCCGCGCCCCGGCCGCCTCCAGCACCGACGGGTGCGCAGCGAAGCCGTGTACCGTTTTTATGTCGTAGCGGTCTTCCAGATCCGCCAGCATCTCGGCGCGGTAGTCGACCACGGTGATGTCGATCCCGTCGGCGCTCAGCGCCTCGGCCAGCGACTGGCCGACCTGACCGGCCCCGAGGATGATGATGTGCTTCATGCGCCTCCCGTCCCGGAGCGGATTCAGCTATCGGATTTTACGCGCTTGGGGTCGATCCCCAGCGCCTTGAACTTGCGATACAGATGGGTGCGTTCCAGCCCCACCCGTTCCGCCAGGCGCGTCATGTTGCCCTCGGAGCGCTCCAGCTGCTGCTGCAGGTACTCGCGCTCGAACTGCTCGCGCGCCTCGCGCAACGGCAGATCGGGGATGGCCACCGTGCCCTCGCCGGCCTCCTCGGCGCGCTGCGGCTGCCCGCTGAGGGTGCGTTCCACCTCATCGCGGGTAATCTCGTCGCCGGAGCCCAGGATCATCAGCCGCTGCACCAGATTGCGCAGTTCGCGCACATTGCCGGGCCAGTGGTACTGCTGCAGCCGCTCCAGTGCCGGGCGCTGGAAGGCGCGCACCGGCAGGCCCTCCTGCTGGTGCAGGTGGCGCATGTGGCATTCCAGCAGTTCCGGGATATCCTCCGGGTGCTCGCGCAGCGGCGGGATCGCCAGCGGCAGGACATTGAGCCGGTAGTAGAGGTCCTCGCGGAAGTGGCCCTGCTCCACCGCCTCGGCCAGGTCGTACTGGCTGGCCGCGATCACGCGCACATTCACGCTGATCGGCTGGTTGCCGCCGATGCGCGTGATGCGCTGGGTATCCAGCGCGTGCAGCAGCCGCCCCTGGGTCTGCAGGTCCATCTCCGCGACCTCGTCGAGGAACAGCACGCCGCCCGCCGCCTGCTCCAGCAGGCCGTAGCGCACATGCTCGCCCTGCTCGCTGCCGAACAGCTCGGCGATCGCCTCCTCGCCGGACAGCGAACCCACCGAGACCACGATGAACGGGCTCTCGCGCCGCGCGCTGCGCGCATGCAGCAGGCGCGCGAAGGTCTGCTTGCCCACCCCCGGCTCGCCGGTGATCAGCACCCAGGTATCGTGCTGCGCCATGCGCTGCACCTGGTCGCGCAGGTTCACCATGGTGGCGCTGCTGCCGACCGGGTCGTGCACGGTGCCGGCATGGCGTTTCAGGCCCACGTTCTCGCGCTGCAGGCGCGCGGCCTCCAGGGCGTTGTTCAGGGTGATCAGCAGCTTGTCGATGGACAGCGGCTTCTCGATGAAGTCGTAGGCCCCGAGCCGCGTGGCATCCACGGCGGTCTCGACATTGCCATGGCCGGAGATCATCACCACCGGGCAGGGCAGGCCCTCGTCGTCGCTCCACTCCTTCAGCAGCGAGATGCCGTCGCCGTCCGGCATCCAGACATCCAGCAGGATCAGGTCGGGACGGCGGCTGCGGCGCTGGGCCTTGGCCTCGGCCACGGAGCCCGCGAGCGCCACCTGATAGCCCTCGTCCTCCAGCACATCCTGCAGCAGCATGCGGATGTCCGGCTCGTCGTCGACCACGAGTATGTAGGCTTCGCTCATTCGGGCTCCTCGTGAACCACCGGACCATGCTCCACCGGGATGCGGATGCGGAAGACTGCTCCATGCCGCCCGGATTCCGCATTATGGCACTCAATCATGCCGCCATGCTCCTCCACGATCTTCTGTGCGACCGCCAGACCGAGACCGGTTCCACGCGGTTTGTCGGTGGTGTAGGGCTCGAAGATGCGTTCGAGGAACTCCGGCTTGATGCCGGGACCGGTGTCGGTCACCCGCAGCTCGATGTGCGGACCCGCCGGGTCGTCGAGGTAGGCAGTGGCCACATGCACCTCCATGTCCTCGTGGCCCTTGCCCGCCTCCAGCGCGTTCTTGATCAGGTTGTGCAGCAGCTGGCGCAGGCGCCCGGCGTCGCCATGGATCCGCGGCAGTTCCGCATCCAGCGTGACATCCACGCGCGAGCGGCCGTCCTGGTCGAGGTACAGCTCGCAGACATCGCGGATCAGCTGGTTCAGGTCCACCGAGGCGCGCTCCAGCTGCGGCGCCTGGGCATAGTCGCGGAAGGCGTTGACCAGGGTCTTCATCGCCTCCACCTGCTGCACGATGGTGCCGGTGGCACGGTCCAGCACCTCGCGGTCGGCTCCCTCCAGCACCTTGCCCAGGCGCCTCGAGAGGCGCTCGGCGGAGAGCTGGATCGGCGTCAGCGGGTTCTTGATCTCGTGTGCCAGACGCCGCGCCACCTCGCCCCAGGCCGCGTCGCGCTGGGCCTTCAGGAACTCGGTCATATCGTCGAACACGATGGCGTGCAGGCCGCGGCTGGAGCCCGAGGTCGGCAACCACACCGCGCGGGTCATCAGTACCTTGCGCCCGCTGCGGGTAAAGACGACCACCTGACGCGACCATTCGGCCTCCTGGCGCACCAGGGCGTCGCTGATCGCCTCGAAGAACTGTGCGACCAACGGGCACTCGTCACCCAGCTCGGACATCACCCGGGTGCGCGCGCCCTGCAGGTCGCATTCCAGGATCTCGCTGGCCGCGGCATTCGCCGTGCGCAGGCGCAGGCTGCCATCCAGCGCCAGTACGCCGGAGCGCAGATGCTGCAGCACGCTCTCCAGATAGGCGCGCTCGGCGTCCAGCAGGCGGCGGTTGCGCTCGGCCTCGTCGCGCGCCTCGTTCAGGGTACGGGTCATGGTGTTGAACGACTGCACCAGGAAGCCCAGTTCGTCGGCGCGCTGCACCGCGAGGCGCGTGCTGTAGTCGCCCTGCGCCACCATGCGCGTGCCCTGCACCAGATCGGAGATCGGGCGCACCATGCGCCGCGCCACCAGCAGTCCGGCCCACAGCGCGGCCATCAGCGAGATCGCCAGCGCCAGTGACAGGGTAAACACAAAGCCCTGGATCATCGGCCCGCGCAGGTAGGCGAACTCGCGGTAATCGGCGAAGGCGTCCTGGACCCGCAGCGACAGCGCACTCATGCGCGGATCCACCGGGTAGATGCCCTGCAGGATGCGATTCTCCGAGCCCGGGCGGCGACTGCTGGTGGTGGCCACCACGCGGATGATCAGCGAGCCGTCGGACTGCGGCTCCAGGCGCGAATACGGCTGCTCCGGGCGCACCCGCATCAGGATGTCGGAGCCCGGCGGGGTCGGCAGACGGCGGATCGGGCTGTCGGTACTGGAGGCGATGATGCGGTTGTTGGAACCGACCAGCGTCAACTCCTGCGCCCCGACCTGGCGGCGATAGTCGTTCAGCGCCAGCGGAACCAGGCCTTCCGAGACCCCCTCGAGGTCGCTCATCAGTTCCTGGGTCTCGGTCGCCAGCTGGCGCACCCGCAGATCCAGCGACGAGCGCGACAGCTCCAGCGCATCCTCCAGCGCCGACTCCACGCGCACGTCGAACCAGGAATCCACGCCCTCGTTCAGGAACTTGAAGGAGAAGTAGTAGACGACCGACACCGGCAGCACGGCCACCAGCATGAACACCGCCACCAGGCGCAGCGTCAGGCGGCTGCCGGGCACCCCGCGGCGATACTGGATCGCCATGCGCACGAGCTGATAGATAATCAGCCCGCCCAGCACCACCAGCACGGCCACATGGAACACCAGCAGCCACAGGAACACCTGTTCGAAGCGCGCCTGGTTCTGGGCCGCATCGCCCATCACCACCAGCGAGGTCAGCAGCAGCGCGAACAGGAGCCCGATGCCGAGGAGCCCCCACGGGAAGCCTCTTAGGGAAACGCTGGTCAACGTACACCCTCGCGTTGGTATCCCAGGTTTTCCGAAACAAGGCGCGGTCCGCAGCCGGTAGCCATTCTACCGGCAAGGGCCGCAACGCCGGATCGGGGAACCCGGGGTACCAACCCCAAGGGGCTCGGCCGCTTTTGCGCGCGCAAAAGCGACTCGAGCGCGAGCGTGTACGTTGACCAGCGTTTCCCTAATCCAGCGACCATCGCCGCCACTCCTGTCGGGTCGTCAGATCACCGCGCAAACCGGCATCCAGTTGCAAAGGCAGCGGCAGCGCGGAATACACCAGCGTCAGCCGCGCCGCGAGATCGAACTCGCCGGGATTCTCGCGCACCGCGTCCGGAACCTCGTCCAGACGCAGCCGCCCCAGCCGCCGGGCGACCAGGTCCAGGGCATCCCCCAGGGTCGGTTTCAGGTCCATGCGCTCGTCGGTCACCGCGGTTACCAGATAGTGCCGGTTCAGGGCGAAGTATTGCAGCTGGACGCGACGCGTCTCGCTGGCAAGGGTATCGCGCCCGACCCGCCGGCCGCGTTCCAGCCGCGTCTGCGCCTCGAACTCCAGCGTCACACCGTTGGCCAGGGCGTCCTCCAGCACCGCGGGCAGGCGCATGTCGATATCGAGGCGCACCAGCACGGTGGCATCATCCAGCCACATGTGATTCGCGGCGCGGATCTCCACCGCGCTCGCCGTCACCGGCAGCGCCAGCAGGGCCAGCAGCCCGCACAGCGCCGTCAGGGGCCCGCCCCGCCACGATGAACGCCCCGGCATCAGGGGGCCTGCTTCTCCAGTAGTGCGTAATAGAAGCCGTCCCCGTCCTCGAGCCCCAGCGGCAGCGATACACCTGCCGCGCGGGGCTTGCTGCCGGGGATGGCGTACTCGCCCTCCAGCGGCCGAGCGCGGGCATCCGCGGTCGCCGCGACGAACGGGGCGACCACCGCCTCGTTTTCCGGCGACAGCAGCGAACAGGTGGCATACAGCAACCGGCCGCCCGGGCGGAGCAGCTTCCAGGCGCCGGCCAGCAGGCGGGCCTGCTCCGCCGCCAGGCGCGGGATGTCATCGGCCCGGCGCAGGGTCTTGATGTCCGGATGACGCCGGATCACGCCGGTGGCGGAACAGGGAACATCCAGCAGGATCGCGTCGAAGGGCTCGCCGTCCCACCAGTCATCGGTGGCGTCCAGATCCGCCGCGACCAGGCGGGCGTCATAGCCCAGCCGGTCGAGGTTCTCGCGTACCTGTTCCAGGCGTTCGGGGTCGTTGTCCAGCGCGGTCAGATCCAGATCGCCACCCGCGTGTTCCAGCAAATGCCCGGTCTTGCCGCCGGGTGCCGCACAGGCGTCCAGCACCCGTTCGCCGGGCCGCGGCCCCAGCAGCGGCCCGGCCCATTGCGCCGAGGCGTCCTGGACCGAAAGCGCCCCGTCAGCGAACCCCGGCAGGGCGGCCACATCGACCGGGTCATCCAGCGTCAGCGCGCTGGCCAGCGCCGGGTGCGCGCGCCCCGGGATACCGGCGGCGGACAGGGCCTCCAGCGCCGCTTCGCGACTGCCGCGGTGCAGATTGACCCGCAGGGTCATCGGCGCGGGGCGGGTCGAGGCCTCCAGCAGCGTCTCCCAGTCCTCCGGCCAGGCATCGCGAATCGCCTCCAGCAGCCATTCCGGGACCGCATAGCGCAGCACCGGGTCGCCCTCGATCCGGCTCGCCAGTTCGTCCTGCTCGCGCAGGGCGCGGCGCAGTACCGCGTTGATCAGGCCCACCGCGCCAGGGCGATGGATCTCGCGCGCCAGCTCGGCGGTCTCGCGCACCGCCGCGTGATCGCGCGTCCCGAAATGCAGCACCTCGGCCAGTCCCTGCGCCAGCAGCACACCAATCACGGCATCCTTCTTGCGCAGCGGCCGATCCAGAAAGCCATCGACCAGCCCCGCCAGCTGCGGGTACCAGCGCAAGGTGGTGTAGGCGAGCGCCTGCACCCAGGCGGCATCGCGCGCCGCCAGCCCTTCGGTCACCAGCTCCACCGCCCGGGTCAGCGACTGCCCCTGCAGCACTACGCGCTCCACCGCCTCCAGCGCGCGCTGACGCGGCGAGCGCGAATCCACCCGCGAGGGCACCACGCGTTTCGGCTTGCCCGCCATCAGACCGCCCCGGTCAGGGTTTGGCCGGGCAGGTCCGCATTGCGGGCCCAGTCCGCCGCCGCGACCGGCCGGCGCCCGGGCAGCTGCACGGTCCGCAGGCGCAGGACGCCGTCGCCGGTGGCCACATCCACGCCCTCCGGCCCGGCATCCATGATCGTTCCGGGCGTCGCATTCGCCGCGACCTCCAGCGGGGTCGCCGCGTAGACCCGCAGCGCCTGCCCCTGCCAGCCGGCCTGCGCCACCGGCCAGGGGTTGAAGGCCCGCACCTGTCGATCCAGGGCCGCGGCCGGCTGCGACCAGTCCATCCAGGCCTCCTGTTTCTCCAGTTTGCGGGCGTAGCTGGCCTGCGCATCATCCTGGGGCCACGTTGCGGAGGCGCCCGCAGCAATCGTCGGGAGCTGTTCCACCAGCAGATCCGCCCCCTCGCGGGCGAGGACATCGTGCAGCTCCCCGGTGGTGGTCTCCGGTGTGATCGGGACGCGACGGCAGGCGTGCACCGGGCCGGTATCCAGCCCCGGGGCCATCTGCATCAGGCAGACCCCGGTCTCTTCGTCCCCCGCGAGGATCGCGCGATGGATCGGCGCCGCGCCGCGCCAGCGCGGCAGCAGCGAGGCATGGATATTGAGCCCGCCCAGCGGCGGGATCGCGAGTACGGCGCGGGGCAGGATCAGCCCGTAGGCCGCCACGATCAGGATGTCCGGGCGCCAGGCGGCAAGTTCGGCCTGGGCCTCGGCGGATTTCAGGCTCTCCGGCTGCACCACCGGCAGGCCGGCGGCCTCGGCGACCTGCTTGACCGGGCCCGGACGCAGCTTGCGCCCGCGCCCCGCCGGTCGGTCCGGCTGGGTATAGACCGCGGCCGGGGCATGCCCGGCGTCGATCAGGGCCTGCAGCGCGGGAACCGCGAAATCCGGCGTCCCGGCATAGACAATGCGCAGGGACTCGACGTCCGTGTCCGCCACTCCCATCAGACCGCGGGGACCGCGGTCTTGTCACCGGCTCCGGAGCGCCCGCCCTGCTTCTCCAGCTTCTTGCGGATGCGGCTGCGCTTCAGGCTGGACAGGTAATCGACAAACAGCTTGCCGTCGAGGTGGTCGATCTCGTGCTGGATGCACACCGCCAGCAGGCCATCGATGTCCAGCTCGAAGGGCTGGCCGTCACGCCCCAGGGCACGCACGCGAATCCGGTCGGCGCGCTGCACCTTCTCGTAGAAGCCGGGCACGGACAGACAGCCCTCGTCCATTTCCTCCTCACCGGAGGTCTCGAGGATCTCCGGGTTGATCAGGGCATGCGGCTCGCTCTGGTCCTCGGAGACATCCGCGACCAGCACACGCTTTTGCACGTTGATCTGGGTGGCGGCCAGACCAATGCCGGGCGCGGCGTACATGGTCTCGAACATGTCGTCCACCAGGGTGCGGATTTCGTCGTCCACCTTGGCGACCGGCTCGGCCTTCAGCCGCAGCCGGGGGTCGGGGAAGTGCAGGATTTCACGCTTGGCCATGAAAAAACCTCAAACTTTGTACTGTACAGATGTCGCAATTCTGCTAACGTTGGACCGCAATATCCGCGGAATTGCGTCATCCGATTGGGGGCCGGGCCACAGGAAGGCTCGGGGAGCGCGCGGACCTGACAGGGGACACCAAATGTACAAGACCAGGGCCACCACGACCTTCGTTCTGCCGGGCATTCTGTTCAGTGTAACGCTGTTGCTGGGCGCCTGCGCGGCCACACCCGAGAACGGCGGCGGCGAAACGACCGCCTCCGATTCCGGCACGGCGCAGGCCGAAGCCCGCCCGGCGCGCGAAGCCCAGGATGAACGCTCGACCCCCAAGGCCGAGCCGGAGATCCGCGAATCCGCGCCCGAACGCTACGTCGTGAAGAAGGGCGACACCCTCTGGGACATCTCCGCGATGTTCCTGCAGGACCCGTGGTACTGGCCGGAGATCTGGCTGGTCAACCCGGAGATCGAGAATCCCCACCTGATCTATCCGGGTGACGTGCTGAGCATCCACTACGTGGACGGCCGGCCGCGCATCACGGTCGACGGCGGGCCGCGGGTGCGCCCGACGCATCGCCTGTCGCCGGAAGCACGGGTGGTGGAGCGCGACGAGGACGTCTCCCCGATCTCCACCCTGCAGTCGTTCATGTTCCGTCCACAGGTGCTGGACGAGGAAACCCTGGAAAACGCCCCCTACATCCTCGCCTCGCAGGACGAGCGCGTGATCTTCGGCCCAGGCGACCGGGTGTATGTGCGCAACGCCGAGGACACCGAACGCTACGAGCTCTATCACATCGTTCGCCACGACGGCGCGCTGACCGATCCGGACACCGGAGAGGACCTGGGCGTCGCCACCCTGCCGGTGGGCGAGGCCGAGATCATCGAGCCGGGCAACGTCGCCCGCGCCGACATCCGCAAGGGCGAGCGCGAGGCCATCCGCGGTGACCGCCTGGTCCCATACGCCGAAGAGCAGGACATGCTGTTCGACATCGGGCGCCCGCCGGCTGGTACCGAGGGCACGATCATCTCGCTGTTCGACGCCCTCAGCCAGATCGGCCAGCTGCAGGCCGCCATCATCAACCGTGGTGAACGCGACGGCATCGAGAACGGCCAGGTCTTGACCGCCTTCACCGCCGGGCGCGAGGTCCGCGACCCGATCAGCGATCGCGCCAACGAGGTGGTCACCCTGCCGGAAGAGGAAGTCGGCACCGTCATGGTCTTCCAGACCTTCGAGAAGGTGTCCTACGTGCTGGTGACCGAGGCCGAGCGCACCCTGCGCGAGGGCGACAAGGTTCGCACCCCCTGACCGGGCCTGCGGCCAGGCTGCATGCGTGATGCCGGCGCGACAGCCGCCCCGCACGAGGACTGGCTGCAACTGATCAACACCCCAGGCCTCGGCCCGCGGCGCATGCTGCAACTGGTCGAGGCCTTCGGCTCCCCGGGCAACGCCCTGGCCGCCCCCGCGGCCGAATGGCAGCGCGCGGGCGTCGACCTCAAGCTGGACACCACCGCCCATAAAGCCCGCGAGGCCGGGGCGCAGGCCGACCAGGCCTGGCTGGATGCCGACCCCCGGCACACATTGCTGTGTCTGGACGACCCCGACTACCCGCCCCTGCTGGCGGAACTCCCCGACCCGCCCCCGGTGCTGTACCTGAACGGCGCGCGCGAGCTGCTGCGCAGCCCGCAGGTGGGCATCGTCGGCAGCCGCGAGGCCACCCCGCAGGGCGAGCGCCTCGCCACGGAATTCGCCCGCGAGCTGGCCGGGGCCGGGCTGACGGTCACCAGCGGCCTGGCCCGGGGCATCGACGGCGCCGCCCACGAAGGCGCCCTGGCCGCGCCCGGCGGGCGCACCATCGCGGTCGTGGCCACCGGGCCCGACCGCATCTACCCCGCCCAGCACCGGCGCCTGGCGCACCGCATCGCGGACCATGGCCTGGTGGTCTCGCTGTGGCCCACCGATACCCGGCCGCTGGCGCGGAACTTCCCGCAGCGCAACCGCGTGATCAGCGGCCTGTCACTGGCGACCCTGGTCGTCGAGGCGGCGCTGAAGAGCGGATCCCTGATCACCGCACGGCTGGCTGCCGAACAGGGGCGCCAGGTCTATGCCGTCCCCGGTTCGGTGCTGAGCCCGACCAGCCGCGGCTGCCACCGGCTGATCCGCGATGGCGCCCAGCTGGTGGAGTCGGCCGAGGAGATCCTGGATGACCTCGCGGACTGGCTGGGCGTCGCGCCCGATGCGCCTCCGGCCGCGGCCGAACCCGCCTCCGACCCGCTGGATCCGGAGCAGGAACGCGTACTGAACGCGATGGGATTCGACCCGGTCCCGCTGGAAACCCTGCGCGAACGCACCAAATTGACCATCGAACAGCTTTCATCCATGCTGGTTTTGCTTGAACTCCATGGCCGTGTGGCCGCCCTCGACCACGGGCGTTACCAGCGCCTCGACGCAGGATCCCCCGAATCATGAACGAGAATGTGCTGGATGTGCTCATGTATCTCTTCGAGCACACCATCGACGAGGAATCCGACGAGGAGCCGGACCGCTCGGAGCTGGAACGCCACCTGGTGGAGGCCGGCTTTGCCCGCCGCGAGATCGACCGCGCTCTGGGCTGGCTGGACCGCCTGATGAGCGAGGCCCCCCTGGCCGGGCGCGGCGGCGACGGCGCCGCCCAGCGGATCTATGCCCCGGAAGAGCAAAAACGCCTGGATACCGAGGCCCATGGCTTCCTGCTGCACCTGGAGCAAAACGGCCTGCTGACCGCCGGCACCCGCGAGCTGGTGCTGGACCGCGTAATGGAGCTGGACGCCGAGGAGATCGACCTCGACCAGCTGCGCTGGGTGGTGCTGATGGTGCTGTTCAACCAGCCCGACGACGCGATCGCCTACTCCCGCCTGGAAGAGGTCATGCGCGACGATTCGGGCCCCAGTGCCGTGGATTATCTTCACTGATTGCCCCGTCTTCCGGTGGACACACGGTAGCCACAGACATTTTCCTCCTCTAGTCTTTAGCGCCCGTGAACCCGGTTGCATGCGCGCAACCGCCACCGCCCCGACACGGAACCCGCTGCCACGGAGACGGTCCCGAGCGACATGAGCAAGCACCTCGTTATTGTAGAGTCCCCTGCCAAGGGCAAGACCATCGAGAAGTATCTCGGCCCGGACTACCAGGTCATGGCCTCCTATGGCCACGTTCGCGACCTGGTCCCCAAGGAAGGGGCAGTGGACCCGGAAAACGGGTTCCGCATGAAGTACGACGTGATCGAACGCAGCGAGAAGCAGATCGAGGCGATCGCCAAGGCGCTGAAGAAATCCGACGACCTGATCCTCGCGACTGACCCCGACCGTGAAGGCGAGGCCATCTCCTGGCACCTCTACGAAGTCCTGCGTGACCGCGGCCTGCTGGACGATCGCGGGGTGCACCGGGTCGTGTTCCACGAGATCACCAAGAAGGCGATCCAGCAGGCGATCGAGGAGCCGCGCGACCTGGCCAAGCCGCTGATCGATGCCCAGCAGGCGCGCCGTGCGCTGGACTACCTGGTCGGCTTCAACCTGTCCCCGCTGCTGTGGCGCAAGATCAAGCGCGGCCTGTCCGCCGGGCGCGTGCAAAGCCCGGCACTGCGCATGATCTGCGAGCGCGAGAACGAGATCGAGGCCTTCGTCGCGCGCGAATACTGGACGCTGGACGCCAAGGCCGAGCGCCAGCAGCAGCCGTTCACCGCGCGCCTGACACACCTGGACGGCAACAAGCTGGACCAGTTCGACCTGAACAGCGCCGAACTCGCGCACGACGCCCAGAAGCGCCTGACCGACGCCGCCGGCGGTGAACTCCGGGTCGCCAAGGTCGAGAAGAAGCAGCGCCGCCGCAATCCGGCCGCGCCGTTCACCACTTCGACCCTGCAACAGGAAGCCTCGCGCAAGCTCGGCTTCACCGCATCGCGCACCATGCGCACCGCGCAGCAGCTTTATGAAGGCATCGACCTCGGTTCCGGCGCGATCGGCCTGATCACCTACATGCGTACCGACTCGGTGGCCCTGGCCGGCGAGGCGATCGGCGAGATCCGCGGCCTGATCGAGGAGCGCTACGGGACGAACAACGTCCCCGACAGCCCGCGCCAGTACAAGACCAAGTCCAAGAACGCGCAGGAGGCCCACGAGGCCATCCGCCCGACCTCCGTTCGCCGCCTGCCGAACGAGGTGCGCGAGCGCCTGAGCAGCGACCAGGCCCGCCTGTACGACCTGATCTGGAAGCGCACCGTCGCCTGCCAGATGATCCACGCCACCTTCGACACCGTCGCCGCCGACCTGGTCCCGGGCGACAGCCAGCACCAGTTCCGCGCCACCGGCTCCACCCTGGTCGACCCCGGCTTCATCGCCGTCTACCAGGAGGGCCGCGACGACGCGCAGGATGACGACGAGGACAAGCGCCTGCCGGAGATGGCCGAGGGCGACACGGTCCAGCTCGCCGAGATCACCGCCGACCAGCACTTCACCGAGCCACCGCCGCGCTACACCGAGGCCAGTCTGGTGAAGACGCTGGAGGAATACGGCATCGGCCGTCCGTCGACCTATGCCAGCATCATCTCCACCCTGCAGTCGCGCGAGTACGTGGAGATGGACGGCAAGCGCTTCATCCCGACCGATACCGGCCGGATCGTGAACAGCTTCCTGACCCAGCACTTCGACCGCTATGTCGACTACGACTTCACCGCGAAGCTGGAAGACGAGCTGGACGCGATCTCGCGCGGCGAAAAGGACTGGGTCCCGGTGCTGGAGGATTTCTGGGGCGACTTCCGCGACCGCGTAAAGGAAAAGGAAGAGAACGTCACCCGCGCCGAGGCCGTGCAGTCGCGCGAACTGGGCCCGGACCCCCAGAGCGGACGCCCGGTCAGCGTGCGCCTGGGCCGTTTCGGTCCGATCGTGCAGATCGGCACCAAGGACGACGAGGAGAAGCCGCGCTTCGCCGGCCTGCTGCCCGGGCAGAAGATGGACAAGATCACCCTCGACGAGGCCCTGGAGCTGTTCAAGCTGCCGCGCGACCTCGGCGAGACGCCCGAGGGCGAACCGGTGATGGTCAACATCGGCCGCTTCGGCCCGTACGTGAAATACGGCTCCAAGTACGCCTCCCTGGGCCCGGACGATGACGTCTGGACCATCGAGCTGCCGCGCGCGCTGGAGATCGTCGCCGAGAAGAAGAAAAAGGACGCCGAGCGCTTCATCAAGAGCTTCGACGAAGAGGGTATCCAGGTCCTCAACGGCCGCTACGGCCCCTACGTGACCGACGGCAACAAGAACGCCAAGATCCCCAAGGAGACCGACCCCAAGTCCCTGACGCTTGCGCAGTGCCAGGAACTGATCGCCGCCGCTCCGGAGCGCAAGGGCCGCGGGCGCAAGGGCGCCGCCAAGTCGACCGCGAAGGGCTCGGGCAAGACCTCCGCCAAGGCCGCTGACAAAAAGGCCACGGGCAAGAGCGCAGCCAAGTCGACGGCGAAGTCGTCCGGCACGAAGAAGACCCCGGCGAAAAAGGCGGCCACAAGCAAGAAGACCGCCAGCAAGACGGGCACAAAAAAGGCCGCCGCGAAGAAATCCCCGGCGAAGAAATCGGGTGCCACGAAAACGGGCGACAGCGGCGATACCGGCGACAGCCGCCTGAGTGCCCAGCCCTCCGGCGACCGTGGATCCGAATAAGGCCCCACTGCTCAGCACCGAGATCGACCCCGTCGCGCAGTGCGTGCGCGACGGCGGCGTCATCGCCTACCCGACCGAGGCGGTCTTCGGCCTTGGCTGCCGCCCGGATACCCCCCGGGCGATCGATCGCATCCTCGAGATCAAGGGTCGCCCGGCCGCCAAGGGGCTGATCGTGGTCACCGACCGGCTGGAGCGCCTCGCGCCCTGGCTGGCGCCGCTGCCGGCCGAGCACCACGCCGAGATCGACGCCAGCTGGCCGGGGCCGACCACCTGGCTGCTGCCCGTCACCGATGCCTGCCCGCCGCTACTGCGCGGTGAACACGACAGCCTCGCGGTACGCGTCACCGCCCATCCGGGGACGCGCGCGCTGTGCGCGGCCGCCGAAAGCGCGCTGGTCTCCACCAGCGCCAACCGTGCGGGCGCGGAGCCCTGCCGCAGCTGGGATTGCGTTGCCTCACAACTCGGGGCCGGCATCGATGCGATCCTGCAGGCAGAATGTGGCGGGCGCACCGCACCCAGCGCGATCCGCGACGCCCGCACCGGGGCCTGGCTCCGGGGCGCGCCGGAACCCGACACCCATACCGACAACTGATCAACCGGGACGCAGCATGAGCCAGGACAACGTCTCCATCGAACGCGTAATCGACTACCTGCAGGGCCTGCAGGACCGCATCTGCCAGGGCCTCGAGGGCCTGGACGGCCGCGCCCGCTTCGAGGAGGACGCCTGGAAGCGCCCCGCCGGCGGCGGCGGGCGTACCCGCGTGCTGCGCGAGGGCGCGGTGTTCGAGCAGGCCGGGGTGAATTTCTCCCACGTGATGGGCGACAACCTCCCGGCCTCGGCGACCGCCCACCGTCCGGAGATGGCCGGGCGCTCGTTCCAGGCCACCGGCGTATCGCTGGTGATCCACCCGCACAACCCCTTTGTTCCGACCTCGCACGCCAACGTGCGCTTCTTCATCGCCGAGAAGCCCGGCGAGGAACCGATCTGGTGGTTCGGCGGCGGCTTCGACCTGACGCCCTACTACGGCTTCGACGACGACTGCATCCACTGGCACCGCACCGCCGAGGCCGCCTGCCGCCCGTTCGGCGAGCACCTCTACCCGGCGCACAAGAAGTGGTGCGACGAGTACTTTCACCTCAAGCACCGCGACGAGCCCCGCGGCGTCGGCGGGCTGTTCTTCGACGACTTCAGCGAAGGCGGCTTCGAGCACGCCTTCGGCTACATGCAGAGCGTGGGCAACGCCTACCTGGACGCCTACGCCCCGATCGTCGAGCGCCGCCACGCCACTGAATACGGCGAGCGCGAGCGCCAGTTCCAGCTCTACCGCCGCGGGCGCTACGTGGAGTTCAACCTGGTCTATGACCGCGGTACCCTGTTCGGCCTGCAGTCGGGCGGGCGCACCGAGTCGATCCTGATGTCGCTGCCGCCGCTGGTGCGCTGGGAATACAACTACCAGCCGGAAGCCGGTACGCCCGAGGCCGAACTCTACAAGCGCTATCTGAAGCCGCGCGACTGGCTGACCGAGTCCGCCGGCTGACCCACCAACAAGGACGACCCGCATGACCGCACCGATCGCCCCCTATCCCGCCGGCCGTCCGCGCCGCATGCGCCGCGACGCCTTCTCCCGCCGCCTGATGCGCGAGCACCACCTGCGCGCGGACGACCTGATCCTGCCGGTCTTCGTCACCGAGGGCGAGGGGGTACGCGAGGCGGTGCCGTCGATGCCCGGCGTGGAGCGCGTCAGCATCGACCTGCTGCTGGAGGAGGCGGCCGCGGCCGTGCGCCTCGGCATCCCGGCCCTGGCCCTGTTCCCGGTGGTCCCGGGCGAGAAGAAGAGCCTGGATGCCGCCGAGGCCTGGAACCCCGAGGGCCTGGCCCAGCGCGCGGTACGCGCACTGAAGCAGGCCCACCCCGAGCTCGGCGTGATCACCGATGTCGCCCTGGACCCGTTCACCACCCACGGCCAGGACGGCATCATCGACGACGACGGCTTTGTTGTGAACGACATCACCGTCGAGGCCCTGGTGAAGCAGGCGCTGTCGCATGCCGCGGCCGGCGCCGACGTGGTCGCCCCCTCCGACATGATGGACGGACGCATCGGCGCGATCCGCACCGTGCTGGAGGACGGCGGGCACGTGCACACGCGCATCCTCGCCTACTCCGCCAAGTACGCCTCGGCCTTCTACGGGCCGTTCCGCGATGCGGTGGGCTCGGCCGGCAATCTGGGCAAGGGCGGCAAGGAGACCTACCAGATGGACCCGGCCAACGGCGACGAGGCCCTGCACGAGGTCGCGCTCGACCTGGCCGAGGGCGCCGACATGGTGATGGTCAAGCCGGGCATGCCGTATCTGGACGTGGTCCGCCGCATCCGCGACGAATTCCAGCGCCCGACCTTCGTCTATCACGTCTCCGGCGAGTACGCGATGCTCAAGGCCGCCGCCGAACGCGGCTGGCTCGACGAGCGCGCCTGCGTGCTGGAGGCGCTGACCGGCATGAAGCGCGCCGGGGCCGACGGCATCCTGACCTACTACGCCCGCACCGTGGCCGAATGGCTGGCGGAGGACGCGGCCCGATGAGCGATCCGCGCCCGGATCGCTATGCGGTGGTCGGCAACCCGATCCACCATTCGCTGTCGCCGCGCATCCATGCCCTGTTCGCCGAACAGACGGGGCAGCACCTGACCTACGAGGCCCTGCAAGGCACCCCGGGGCAGTTCGCCGAGGAGGTCTGGGCGTGGTTCTCCTCCGGGTTCCGGGGCCTGAATGTGACCGTCCCGTTCAAGGAAGAGGCGTTTGCCCTGGCCCGTGTCCTCACGGATCGCGCCCGACACGCCGGTGCCGTGAACACCCTGTGGCGCGACGACGAGCGCCGCATCCATGGCGACAACACGGACGGCGTCGGCTTCTGCCGCGACCTCGACCGCCTGAACTTCGACGTGCGCAGCCGCCGCATCCTGATCCTGGGTGCCGGGGGCGCCACCCGCGGCCTGCTGCAGCCACTGCTGGAGGGGGGGCCCGAGGCCCTGGTCATCGCCAACCGCACCGTCGCCCGCGCGGAGGGGCTGGTCGAGGCCTTTCGCGATATCGCCCCGGCCACCCGGCTGGCCGCCTGCGGCCTGGACACGCTGCCGCAGGGCCCCTTCGATCTGGTGGTCAACGCCACGGCCACCGGCCTCGGCGAGGACGCGCTGGACCTCCCCGCCCATCTGGTTCAAGCGGACAGCCTGGCCTATGACCTGGTCTACGGGGCCGGCGCCCAGCGCTTCCTTGGCTGGGCCGAGGCGGCGGGCTGCAGCAACGGTAGCGACGGGCTCGGCATGCTGGTGGAACAGGCGGCCGAGGCCTTCGCGATCTGGCGCGGGGTGCACCCCGAAACCGCCCCGGTGCTCCGCGAACTGCGTCACGAAATCGACGGCCAATAGCCCACCCTTTCTCCGGATTCATGGACGGTTCACCCGGCTGGCCGCAAGCTGCCCGGTGACAGACCCGCCGCCGTGGCGGACCACCGGATTACGGGAGACGAACCATGCAACGCATCCTCGCCCTGGCCGCCACCAGTGCCCTGGTCCTGGTGATGGGCTGCACCACCACCGATCCATACACCGGGGAAGAACGCGTCTCGCGCGCCACCATCGGGGCCGGCATCGGCGCGGCCACCGGTGCCGTGCTCGGCAGCGTCACCAGCAGCCGCAACCGCACCCAGCGCGCGATGATCGGGGCCGGCATCGGCGCCCTGGCCGGCGGCGCCATCGGCAACTACATGGATCGTCAGGAGGATGCCCTGCGCGAGCAGCTGCGCGGGACCGGCGTCAGCGTGACCCGCGACGGCGACAACATCATCCTCAACATGCCGAGCAACATCACCTTCGATTTCGACCGCAGCGACATCAAGCCGGAATTCCAGGATGTACTGGACTCGGTGGCCCTGGTCCTGGAGGAGTTCGACCAGACCGGCATCGAAGTCGCCGGCCACACCGACAGCACCGGTCGCGTCGAATACAACATGGACCTCTCCGAGCGCCGCGCCCAGAGCGTGGGGCAGGCCCTGATCCGCCGCGGTGTGCAGCCGGTGCGCGTGCACACCATCGGCTTCGGACCGCACCAGCCGGTCGCCACCAACGACACCGAGGCGGGCCGCCAGCAGAACCGCCGGGTGGAACTAACCCTGTTCCCGCTGACCGCCGACTGATCGAAACCCGCACGCCGGCACCGCGCCGGGCGCGGTACCGGCGCGCCCGGGGCACCCTCCGCGCTGGACACCCCCACCCCTCCTGCGGCAAAATCCCGAACATTCGCCGCACCGTCATTTTTCGGTGCAATCGCGTCCATTCTCGACAGGATCGCTACCGATTCCCCCTGCCATGGCGTCCATACTGCTGCTCAACGGCCCCAATCTGAACCTGCTGGGACAGCGGGAGCCGGAGCGCTACGGCGCGCAGACCCTGGCGGATATCGAGACCGACCTGAGGGCTCGGGCGGAACAGGCCGACACCTCCTTCGACTGCTTCCAGAGCAACCATGAAGGCGACCTGATCGACCGCATCCATGCCGCCCCCGGCGAGGGCGTGCAACGCATCCTGATCAATCCGGGTGGCCTGACCCACACCAGTGTCAGCCTGCGCGATGCCCTGCTGGGTGTTGCCATCCCGTTCTACGAGATCCATATCAGCAACATCCACGCCCGCGAGCCCTTTCGCCAGACCTCGCGTCTGAGCGATGTCGCCGCCGGTCTGGTCAGTGGCTTCGGCGTCATTGGCTACCGGCTGGCGCTCGATGCGGCGCTCGCGGCTATCAAGGAATAAGAGGCTTCCATGGACATTCGCAAGGTCAAGAAACTGATCGACCTGCTCGACGAGAGCGGCATCCACGAGATCGAGATCCACGAAGGCGAGGAGTCGGTCCGCATCACCCGCTCGGCCAGCGGCACCGCCGTCGCCGCACCGGCCCCGGCCCCTCTGCCCGCCGCGGCACCGGCACCAGCCGGCGCACCGCCCGCAGCCGCCCCGGCCGACGCGGCGGACGCGGCGGACGCGACCCCGGAGATGGACGGTCACCGGGTCACCGCCCCCATGGTCGGCACCTTCTACCGCGCACCCAGCCCGGGCTCGAAGCCGTTCGTCGAGGTCGGGCAGACCGTGGAGGTCGGCGAGACCCTGTGCATCATCGAGGCGATGAAGATGCTCAACCCGATCGAGGCCGACCAGGCGGGGACGGTCCGCGACATCCTGGTCGAGAACGGCAACCCGGTGGAATACGGCCAGCCGCTGTTCATCATCGGCTGAACCCTCCGATTCCCTGCCAACAGGTCCGAGCATGTTTGAAAAGATTCTGATCGCCAACCGCGGCGAGATCGCCCTGCGGGTCCTGCGCGCCTGCCGCGAGATGGGTATCGCCACCGTCGCCGCACACTCCAGCGCCGATCGCGACCTGAAGCATGTCCGCCTGGCGGACGAATCCGTCTGCATCGGGCCCGCGGCCTCCGGCGAGAGCTACCTGAACATCCCCGCGTTGATCGCCGCGGCCGAAGTCACCGATGCCGGCGCGATCCACCCCGGCTACGGCTTCCTGTCGGAGAACGCGGACTTCGCCGAGCGGGTGGAGTCCTCCGGCTTCTCCTTCATCGGTCCGCGCGCCGAGACCATCCGCCTGATGGGCGACAAGGTCTCCGCCAAGCAGGCAATGCTGGAGGCCAACGTGCCCTGCGTACCCGGCTCCGGCGGCGCCCTGGGCGACGACCCGGACACCAACCTGGCCCTGGCGCGCGAGATCGGCTACCCGGTCATCATCAAGGCCGCCGCCGGTGGCGGCGGTCGCGGCATGCGCGTGGTGCATACCGAGGGCGCGCTGCTGAACGCGATCTCGCTGACCCGCAACGAGGCCCAGCAGGGCTTCGGCAACGACACCCTGTATATGGAGAAATACCTGGAACACCCGCGCCACGTGGAGTTCCAGATCCTGGCCGACACCCACGGCAACGCCGTATGCCTGGGCGAGCGCGACTGCTCCATGCAGCGCCGCCACCAGAAGGTAATCGAGGAGGCCCCGGCCCCCGGGATCAGCGACGAACAGCGCCAGACCATGGCGGAACGCCTGATCCGCGCCTGCCAGGACATCGGCTACCGCGGCGCCGGCACCTTCGAGTTCCTGTACGAGAACGGGGCGTTCTACTTCATCGAGATGAATACCCGCCTGCAGGTCGAACACACGGTCACCGAGCAGGTCACCGGCATCGACCTGGTGCGCGAGCAGATCCGCATCGCCGCCGGCGAACCGCTGGGCTACACCCAGGACGATGTGCACATCAGCGGCCATGCGATCGAGTGCCGCATCAATGCCGAAGACCCCGGCACCTTCATGCCCAGCCCCGGGACTATCCAGCAGTACCACGCCCCGGGCGGGCCGGGCATCCGCATGGATACCCACATCTACAACGGGTACGCCGTGCCGCCCTACTACGACTCGATGATCGGCAAGCTGATCGCCCACGGGAACAGCCGCGAGATCGCGCTGGCCCGCATGCGCGGGGCCCTGGGCGAGATCGTGGTAGACGGCATCCAGACCAACGTCGCCCTGCATCACGACCTGATGATCGACGCCAATTTCCAGCGCGGCGAGACCGACATCCACTACCTCGAGAAGAAGCTGAAGGCACAGGCCTGAGCCCTTTCCGCAACCACCAGAGCCTGACGCCATGAGCCTTGCCGAACTCGAATGCCAGATCAGCCCGGAACAGGCCGAGCCGCTGGAAGACACGCTTTTTGAACTCGGCGCGGTCAGCGTCGAGTTGTTCGATGCCGCCGACGAGCCGCTGTTCGAGCCTCCTCTCGGCACCCATCCGCTGTGGTCCACTGTGCGCCTGAAGGCCGTATTCCCGGACACCACCCAGGCGGATCTCGCGGCCGCCGCGCTGGAGCGCCAGGCGCAGGCCCCCGAGGCGATCCAGGTGCAGCCCATCGAAGACCAGGACTGGGTGCGCGCCGGCCTCGACGGCCTCGGCGCCATTCACTGCGGCAGTTCGCTGTGGATCGTGCCGTCCTGGGAGGACGAGCCGGCCATCGAGGAGGGCACCTTCGTGCGCCTGGACCCCGGCCTCGCCTTCGGCACCGGCAACCACCCGACGACCGCGATGTGCCTGGCCGCGCTGGCCCAACAGCCGCCGCGAGATCAGGAGGTGCTGGACTACGGCTGTGGCTCCGGCATCCTCGCCATCGCGGCCCTGAAGCTGGGCGCCCGTCATGCGCTGGGCATCGACATCGACGAGCAGGCGGTGCAGGCCACGCGCAGCAATGCCGATGCCAACGCCATCCCGCCCGAACGACTGGAAACCGGCCTGACCGACCACCCGGTCCCCGCGGCGGAATACGATCTGGTGCTGGCCAACATCCTGGCCAAGCCGCTGATCGACCTGGCCCCGGAGCTCGCGCGGGCCGCGAAACCCGGCGCGCGTATCCTGCTGGCCGGTCTGCTGGAACGCCAGGCGGACGAGGTCATCGCGGCCTATTCCGATGCCTTTGACATTGGCGTCGAGGACTGCCGCGAAGGCTGGGCCCTGCTCGGCGGGCGCCGGCGCTAGGGAAACACTGATCAATGTACACACTCGCGTTGGCACCCCAGGTTTTCCGAGACAAGGCGCGTCGTGCAGCGGGTAGTGGTTCTACCCGCGAGCGGCGCAACGCAGGATCGGGGAACCTGGGGTGCCAACCCCACAAGCCATTGAAAGCAGGGGCTCGGCCGCTTTTGCGCGCGCACAGCGTTGCGGCTCCCTTGTGCAGAATGACTGCACGGCAGTCACCGCGCCTTGTTCGCACGCAAAAGCGACTCGAGCGCGAATGTGTACATTGATCAGTGTTTCCCTAGGAACACGCCAACCCATGGTCATCGTCGCGCCGGTACCGTCCTTCTCGCTCGACCGGACGCAGCTACG
>NZ_KB898175.1:0-76504 GCF_000377465.1 Thioalkalivibrio sp. ALE30
CGTCCGAACGCCCTGTGGGTGGCGGATATCACCTACATGCCCACGGCGCGAGAGGGCTTCGTCTACACGGCCTTCATCACCGATGCGTTCGCCCGCCGCATCGTGGGTTGGCGCGTCAGTCGGAGCCTGCGCACCGACCTGACGCTGGGAGCGCTGGAACAGGCGCTGCAGGCCCGGATGGGACAGGGCACGCCGCGTCCCATCCATCACAGCGATCGCGGCGTGCAGTACGTATCGGTGCGTTACACCGACCGCCTCGGAGAAGCCGGGCTCCAGCCCTCGGTGGGCCGGGTCGGTGACTCCTACGACAACGCCCTGGCGGAGACCCTCAACGGGCTGTACAAGACCGAGGTCCGGGCCTACTGGGGACGTCTTAACGATCGACGCGACGTCGAGTGGGCTACGCTCCAGTGGGTCGACTGGTTCAACCGGCGACGCCTGTTGGAATCCAACGGGTATCGACCGCCGGCAACGATCGAAGCGCAGTACCATCAACCACTTCAGGGGTCCGTTCGTGCAGCGTGACCCAAACCAACGGGTCTCCGGGAAACCCGGGGCGGTTCAGTCTCCGGATACACCCGATGCCGAAACAGGGTCTTGATGGGGCCGGGCAACCGAGGCGCTCGGCCAACGGCGGACAAGCCGCGTCACCCGTCCACTTTGGATGACGCACCGAACGCGTCGCGCAGCCAGCCTCGCAGGGCATCAAACCCTTCTTCGGCAGACTCGGACGGCGGCTGCATCCCCGACACAAAGCCGCGCGCGCGGAACGGCTCCAGCAACTCTGGATCGCCCGAGATCACATGCACCGGCACCGCCCAACTGGCGTCCTGCCCGGTGATCAACGCCGCCGGCTGATGATCCCCCAGCAGGAAAAACAGCGTGTCCTCGTCCGCATAGCGTGCCGCATAGTCCCCGGTCACCTCCAGCGAATAGCGCACCGACTCCGCGTAGAAATCGCGCACCCGGTCGAAGTCGCGCCAGAGCACCTCCGGCTCCGGCCCCCTCCCCGCCCACTCGTGGAACCGTTCACCATCCCCGATGCCCTCCCAGTCCTCCAGGACCGGCAGGATGGGGGTCCACGGCGCATGCGAACTGACCAGCGCGAGCATCGCGAACACCGGTGCATCGGAAGGCGACCGAACCTGCTGTTCGAAGAACGACCAGGTGTACTGGTCCGGCATGGTCACCCAGAAGAACGGCGGGCCGGCGTAGTCAAAGCCATGCTTGTCCACGATCCGATCCCAGCCGAACCAGCGTCCCTCGGGCCAGTCGAGCTGGATGGCCGGGGACAGCATCGCCGTGTGGTGGCCGGTCGCCTGGAAGTCCTGCACCAGGGTGTCGCGCGGCGTGTCCTGCAGCGCGTCGTAGTGTCCGGCGTAGCGCACCGGCAGGCCGGATAGCAGGGAGGCATGAGCCAGCCAGGACTGCCCGCCCGCGATCGGCGCCTCCAGTACGCCGCTCACCACGTGCAGGTCCGCGGCCTCCAGGTCCTCTTCCAGCCGGTCGAGCGCGGGCACGATGACCGGCGCGTAGCGCGCGTCGAACACGGCGGAGACGCCATAGGACTCCACCAGCCCGAGGATCACGTCGACCCCCGCGAGTCCCGGAAGAGCTACCGCAGCGGCCTCTTCGCGGGTCGCCTCCAGGAGGGCACGAAAGCGCTGGTTCTCGGCAAGGGCCGACCGCCCCGCCGCGACCTGCTGCTGGATCATCGCCGTACCCGGCGCAGCCGTTCCCGGGGGTGCTGCTCCGCGCTCGGCGGCCAGCACGCCCCCCAGACCGACGCCAAACGCCCCGATGGCGATGGCCAGCGGAACACGACGACCGCCCCCCGCAGGCGCCGCGAGGGCACCGAGCCCCCGCCCGGCTCCCCAGATGACCGCCACCAGCAGGGTCACCAGGAAAACCCCCAGCAGCCCGGTCGCCAGCGCGCCCAAGTTGCCGGTCACCAGGCGGTAGACGGCGTCCAGCAGCACCCAGTCCTGCACCACGTTCAACGGCCGGGACAGGCTCGCGCGGGTCAGGGCATCGAACAACGCCAGCACCACCAGGATCAGGAGCACCGAAGCAACGAGCCAGGCCAGCCCCCGCGCAAGCCGGCCCGCCGGCAACAGCGCGAACAGGCCGACCAGCAGCAAGGCCTCCCACGCCAGCCCGTACGGCGCAAGCCCCGCATGGCGCGGAATCTCCAGGCCCAGAAGGACCGCATTCAGCGCCACCAGGGTCAGCAGCCACCGCGTCATCGGTATGCCGGGATCAGGATCGGCCTCGCCCAAAGGTCATGCGCTGCATCACCCCGTCGCGGCGAATGCGCCAGTGGTAGAGCGCGGCAACCACATGTCCCGCCACCAGGATCAGGGTCACCCGACCCAGGGCCTGATGCCAGGCGAACAGCGTCTCCGACAATGCCTCGTTCTCCGGGAACAGGCCCGGCAGGATCAGCGGCCCCAGTTGCACCGGGTAGCCACCGGCCGCGGTCGCCCACCACCCGATCACCGGCATCAGGATCAGCAGGACGTACAACAGCCCGTGCACGGCCTCGGAACCCATCCGCTGCCAGCGAGCCAGCGCGACCGCATACCCCGGCTTGCCGCGCCGCAGGCGCAGTCCGATCCGCACCAGCATCAAGACCAGAATCAGCACCCCGAAACTCTTGTGCCAGGTATAGAGCGTGTTGGTCGCCGCCTCGCCAAAGCGCGCCTGCAGACCCTCGAAGCCGAACCAGCCAATGGTCCCGCCCAGCCCCAGCGCCCCCAGCACCAGCACGGCCACCAGCCAGTGCAACACCCGCTGCGCGAGGCTGTAGCGCGGCCAGACGGCCGCATCCCCTTGCTGTCGCATCCCGAACCACCTCCTCGAGTCGGCTTTGCTGTCCGAAGGAAACACCCTATCAGTCCGCCACGCCCGAAGTATCCCCAACGACATCGGCCATATAACCGCTGCGTACGGTGCCCGCGCTACCCTTGCGTGGATGAACCGTTCTCCCATCAGCGGACCGTCCCGGTCACATCCACTCGACCCGACCCGCATCCGCTGCCTGACGTTCGACCTCGACGACACCCTGTGGCCGGTGATGCCGGTCATCCACCACGCCGAGGCGCGCTTCTACGCCTGGCTGCGGGAACAGGCCCCCGCGGTCTGCGAACGCTTTGATCCAGACGCCCTGATCCAGTCCCGCACGGCCTTCATGCGCGCGGCCCCCGACCACGAGCGCCACGACCTGACCCGCCTGCGCAAGCGCTGGCTGCGCGAACTGGCCGAGACCTGTGGCTGCTGCCCGGAGCGTCTGTCGGGTGAAGGCTTCCAGGTGTTCTGGGAGGCGCGCAACGAGGTCACGCCCTACCCCGAGGCCGCGGGCGTGCTGACTACCCTGGCCCGCCACTTCCGTCTGGGCGCAATCAGCAACGGCAATGCCGACGTATTCCGCACCCCCCTCGGGCGGCACTTCGACTTCGCCATCGCCGCAGGCGAAGCGGGTGCGGCGAAGCCCGACCCGCGCATCTTCCACCAGGCCCGCGAGCAGGCCGGAGTCGAACCCGACGCCATCCTGCACGTTGGCGACGACAGCACCGCGGATGTCCTCGGTGCCCTGCAGGCCGGCTTTCGCGCCGCCTGGTTCAACCCGGCGTCCCTGCCCTGGGAGCACGGCCAGCCGCGCCCCTGCCTGACCCTCGGGCGTCTCGGCCAGCTGCCCCGCCAACTCGGCATCCCCACCTGACCCTGCACCGCCTTCCGTAGGAGGCCAGCCCCCTGGCCGATTGGGCTTACCAGCGCTCAATCGGCCAGGGGGCTGGCCTCCTACAGGGGGGACACCACCACACCCGTGGGAGCCTGCTTGCAGGCGAAGCCCCTGCCCGCGCCCGACTCTGGCAGGGCTTCGCCTGCAAGCAGGCTCCCACGGGGCAGAACCGATGAAGGAGCCCATCCTGCGATCCGGGATTGGCTTTGCCCCGCGATTCTTCCAAACTGCCGCCATGATCCCGACTGCCTCCCTGCGCCCATGAAGCTCCTGTGCGTGGGCGACATCCACCTGGGCCGTCAGCCCTCGCGCATCCCGCCCGCGGTCGATGACGCGGTCGGCATTGCGGCGCTCGGCCCCGCGGCGGCCTGGCGGCGCAGCGTCGACTACGCGCTGGAACAGCCGGTCGACGCCGTCCTGCTGGCCGGCGACGTGGTGGAACAGGAGGACGACTTCTTCGAGGCCTACCGCGACCTGCGCGAAGGCGTTCAGCGCCTGACCGCTGCCGGCATCCGCGTCCTCGGGGTCGCCGGCAACCATGATGTCCAGGTGCTCCCGCGCCTCGCGCACGCCCTGCCGGCGTTCGAGCTGCTGGGCGCCGGTGGTCAGTGGGAGACCCGCGAGCTTCAAAGCCGCGAGGGCGGTCGCGCGCGTATCGCCGGCTGGTCATTCCCGCAGGCGCGCGTCAGCGAAAGCCCACTGGAGGCCGGCTTTCCCGAGCCCGTCGACTGCCCCACCCTCGGTCTGCTGCACTGCGATCGTGACCAGATGCGCAGCCCGCATGCACCGGTGCGCAGCAGCGCGCTGGAGGCGGCCCCGGTGGAGGCCTGGCTGCTCGGCCATATCCACCGCCCCGACGCCCTCGCCGCGCCGCGCCCGATGGGCTACCTCGGCTCCCTGACCGGCATGGACCCGGGCGAGCCCGGGCGCCACGGCCCCTGGCAGCTGGAACTGGCCGCGAACGGCACGCTCTCCATCCAGCAGGTCCCGCTGGCACCGCTATACTGGGACACCCTGGAGATCCCGGTCGACGGCCTGGACGTCGCCGCGGACATCCATCACCGCGTAACCGAGGCCCTGGAATGCCTGCACACCGAAATCGAGCAATGGCCGCAGCGGCCACGGGCGGTCGGCTGCCGGCTGCGATTCACCGGCCGCAGCGACCAGCGCGCGGCACTGGAGCGTGTCTTGCATGCGGACGATCCGCGCGCCACGGTGCAGACCCTGGGGGATCGCCTGTACTTCGTCCACGACTGGCGCCTGGAGGCCCAGCCGGCCGTGGACCTCGAGGCGCTGGCCGCGGGGAATGACCCGGCCGCCCTGCTCGCGCGCAAGCTTCTGCTGCTGCAGGGGGCGGACAGCGAAGCGCGCCGCGCCCTGCTGGACGCCGCGCGCGAGCCCCTCGCCGAGATAACCCGCGCCCCGCACTACCGCGCCCTGGGACGCGAGGCTCCGGATGACACCGCGCTCGCGGCGACCCTGGAGGCCGCGGCCCTGCACGCACTGGACCGCCTGCTGCTGCAGCGCGAGGGCGACCAGTGAAGCTGGAATCCCTGGACATCCACCGCCTCCCCGGCATCCATCCGGGCTTCCGGCTGGAGGCCCTGGGACCGGGCGTGAACGTCGTGGTCGGCCCCAACGCCTCGGGCAAGTCCAGCCTGCTGCGCGGCCTGCGCGCCGCCCTCTATCCACAGGAACAGCGCAACAGGGGCGTGCAGGTCGCGGCCCGTTTCAACGACGCACAGGGCAGCTTCGAGGCGCAGCGCGTCGGCACCGACCTCTACTGGCTGCGCGACGGCCAGCGCAGCGATCCGCCGCCGCTGCCGGATCATCGTTTCATCGACTGCTACACCCTGCACATCGAGGACCTGCTGGCCGCGGACCACGCGACCGAACGGGCGATCGGCGACTGGCTGGCGCGCGAACTGGCCGGCGGCTACGACCTCCCGGCCCTGCGCGCGGACCCCGCCCTGGCCCTGAAGACCACTCATGCCCGCAACGAAGCACAGGCCCTGGCCACCGCCGAGCAGGAGCTGCGCCAGCGCACGCGCGAACAGCGCGCCCTGCAGGAGGACGAACAACGTCTCGCCGAACTGGAGGCGCAGCGCCAGGACGCACAGCGGGCCAGCGACGCGGCGGCCCAGTACGAACGCGCCCTGGAGCTGCTGGAGGCCCGCCGCGAACGCCAGTCCCTGGAGACCCGGCTGGCGGCCTTCCCGGAGGGCCTGGCCCGGCTGCGCGGCGACGAACTGGACAGCCTGGAACAGCTGCGCAAGACGCTGCGCCGCCTCGACCACGAGCGCCAGCAGGCCCAGGCCCGGCTCGATGCGGCCCGCGACCAGCTGGATACCAGTGGACTGTCCGAAAGCCCCCTGGAAGCCGCCGCGTTCGACGACCCGCGCGCCCGCGTACGCGAACTGCAGGGACTGGAGAGCCGCGCCGACCAGGCCGCACGCGAGCTGCAGTCCGCCCGTTCGGCCGTCGCCTCGGCAGCTGACGCTCTGGGCGCCGACCCGGCTGCCGTCCCGACGCTGGACCCGACCGCGGTCCACACGACGGAACAGGCCCTCGAAACCCAGCGCCAGCTGCAGGCCGCGATCCGCCGCCGCGAGGACGAACTGGCCGGCCTGCCCGCGGCCGACCCCGACCGGCCCGACCCGGAGGCGCTGCGCCGCGCACGGGACGAACTGCTGCACTGGCTCGGCGCCCCGCGCCCGCCGGCGAACTCCGTCCTGCACCGAGCGGCGCGGATCACGGCCCTGGCCGCAGCTGCGGCGGCCATCGGGAGTGCGGCCCTGTGGGTCCACTGGGGCTTCCTCGTCCTGGCGCTCCCCGTGGCCTGGTCGGGCTGGATACTGGCACGACCGAACCACGACGCCGTCCCGCGCCAGGCGGCCGAGGCGCGTTACCGCGATACCGGCATCGAGCCACCCTCGGCCTGGACGCCGGAGGCGGTGCGTGAACGCCTGGAGGCCGTGGAACGGGAACTGCGCGCAGCCGAGGCCGACCGCCACGCGGCCGAACGCCGCACCCGGCTGGAGCGTGAACTGGAGGAGAAGCACGACGCGCTGGCAGCTGCTCGGGAACAACTGCGCCAGACGGCCGCGGCGGTCGGCTTCGACCCCGAGTGTCTGGATGCCTCGTTGCAGCGCTGGATCCACCTGAGCGCGGAACTGGACCGCGCCCGTCGCGACGAGGCCACGGCCCGGGGCGAGCAGGAGCAACTGACGGCCCGTATGGACGAACTGCGCACGGCCCTGGTGCGGTTCCTGGACGCGTACGCGGCCGCCCCGGAGGACGCGCAGCCCACGGCCGACGCCCTGGCGCAGCGTCTGGAACGGCTGGCCCGCCGCCTGCAGGATCGGGACGAGGCACGCCGCGAACAGCACGAGGCGCAGCGCGAGCTCGAGCGCCTGGAAGTCGAGGCCGACACCACGCGCGCACGCGTCACCGAACTGTACGCCCGGGCCGGGCTGGAAGAGGATGACGAAGCGGGACTGCGCGAACACCTGCGGCTGCGGCCGGAATGGCAGCGCCTGCAGGATGAGCTGCGCGACGTCCGCGCCCGCGAAGGCGATCGCAGCCGTCACCTTGAGGCACAACCGGACCTGCTGGCGCTGGTCGATCAGGACGCCGAGGCGGCGCTGCGCGAAGCGCTGGCCGAATGCGAACACCAGGCGCAGCAGCGCGACGAGCTCACCCGCGAAATCACCCGCATCGAGACCGAGATCGACCGCGCCGGACGGGATCGCGCACTGGAGACCGCGCGCGCCCGGTGGGCCCAGGCCCGCGACGCCCTGGACACGCGTCTGGACGAGGCCCTGTTCGCCACCGCGGGCCAGTTTCTGCTGGACCAGGTCACCATCGAGCACGAAGAGACCGCGCAGCCCGCTGCCCTGCGCCGGGCACGTGACTGGTTTCAGCGTTTTACGCGCCATCAATACGAGCTGCTGTTCAGCCCCGGCGAGACGGCCACGCCATTTGGCGCGCGCGAGACCGCCAGTGGCGACACCCGCGGCCTGTCGGAACTCTCCAGCGGCACGCGCATGCAGCTCGTGCTGGCCGTGCGCATCGCCTTCGCGCTGGAGGCCGAACGCGGGCGCACGCCCCTGCCACTGTTCCTGGACGAGGCCCTGGGCACCGCCGACCCCGAGCGCTTCCGCGCGGTCGCCGAAAGCCTCCAGCTACTGGCACAGGAGGATGATCGGCAGGTCTTCTATCTTACGGCCCAGCCCGAGGATGCGCGCTACTGGTCCGCCCGGGACGCCACGGTGCGGATCATCGACCTGCCGGCCGTGCGCGGCGCCCAGCACGCCATCACCGATGCCGGTGACCTGGCCCTGCCCGAACGCCTGGCGATCCCGAGCCCGGGCGACGCCCGCCCCGAGGACTACGCCACCACGCTCGGCGTGCCCGCGATCGACCCGTGGCAGGATGCGGCGCGGATCCACCCGTTCCATCTGCTGCGCGACGACCTTGACGCCCTGCACCGGCTGCTCACCCTGGGGGTGGACAGCATCGGCACGCTGGAGACCGTCCTGCGCGGGCCCGATGCCGAACTCCTGGGGGACCCGGCGCGGCGCGAGCAGCTTGCGGCCCGGGTCGAGGGCGCGCGCGCCTGGCTGCGCGCCTGGCGCCAGGGCCGCGGGCGCCCCGTGGACCGTGCCGCGCTGGAGGGCTCCGGCGTGATCAGCGATACCTTTATCGAAGCAGTCAGTGAACTGGCCACGCAGGTGGACGGAGACGCCGAGGCCCTGGTCCGGGAACTGGAACAGGGCGCGGTCAAGCGCTTCCAGAGCGCGACGCGCGAGCGCCTGGAGGCATGGCTCGGCGAGCACGGCTACATCGACCCGGAACCGACCAACAGCGACACCACCCTCGAGCACCGGGTGATCGCCACACTGCAACCCTTCAGCCCCTCCCCGGACGCCGCGACCCGCGACGGCCAGGCCCTGGCGCGCAGCCTGCAGGCGGGCCTGCGCTCGAACTGAGTCCGCGGGCGGGGATCAGGCGCGGGTGCGCCCGGACAGGAAGGCGTCGACGCGGTCCAGGTCTTCCGGGGTATCGACGCCGGGCGGATGGGCCTCGGCACGGCGGCCGACCTGGATCCACGCGCCCATGTCGAGGGCGCGCAGCTGCTCCAGCTGCTCCAGTTCTTCCAGCGGGGCCGGCGGCTCGGCGCTCATACGCCGCAGGAACCCGGCGCGGTAGGCATACAGGCCCAGGTGGCGGGTGGCCTGCTCTACTGCCGGTACCTGCCCGGCGCGGTGGGCCTCGCGATCCCAGGGGATCGGGGCACGGGAGAAGTACAGCGCCCGGCCTCTGCGGTCGGTCACCAGCTTGACCTGGTTGGGGTCCGCCAGGTCCTGTGCGCAGCGGATGGGCACGCCGAGGGTGGCCATGTCCGCCTGCGGGGTCTGCGCCAGCAGGGCCGCCAGGTCATCCAGCAATGGTCCCGGGGTCAGCGGTTCATCGCCCTGCAGGTTGACCACGATGGACTCGTCCCCCCAGCCCTCGGCGGCCGCGACCGCGGCGATGCGGTCGGTGCCCGAGGGCAGCGCGGGATCGGTCAGGAAGGCCTCGGCCCCGCACTGGCGCGCGACCGCGAGGATGCGCTCGTCATCCCCGGCCACGATCACGCGGCCCGCGGCACTCTCCTGGGCCCGGCTGATCACATGCGCGATCAGCGGGCGCCCGGCGACCGCCGCGAGCGGCTTGTCCGGCAGCCGGCTGGAGGCCATGCGGGCCGGGATCACCACGACGAAGCCCGTCATGCGGCGACTCAGGCCTCGCGCCAGCGTTCCTTCTCGTCCTCGGAGAGCACGCGGGCCTCGTCCTCCAGCATCACCGGGATGTCGTCGCGGATCGGATAGGCGAGCCCGGCGGAGACCGAGATCAGCTCCTGGTTCTCGCGGTCATATTTCAGCGGACCCTTGGTGACCGGGCAGACCAGAATATCGAGCAGACGCTTGTCCATGCATTACCCCAGGTGTTTGAGCCGACTGACGGTCTCCAGACGCGCGAGCAGCGCCGGCTCGAAAGTGGTTGGCAACCGGGCCGCGATCGGCCAGTACCAGTGATTGTCCTGCGCAAACGACCGGCATTTTACGGCATCCTTCTCGGTCATCAGAACCGGCAACTCGTCATCGAAGCGGATCTGGTGCGGCAGGAAGCGATGATGGTCGGGAAACGGATGTCGAATGATACCGATCTTCGCCGCCTCCAGGGTACGGAAGAAGCGCTCTGGATCGGCAATACCGGCGATCGCGTGGGCATCGCGCCGGGCAAACCGGTGGGGCTTGCGCGACTCGTCGGCCCCATCCACCCGCAGCAGCCGGCTGGCCGGGACCAGTTCCATCGGAATCTCGCCGGGGCCAGCTTCGCCCCCGGTCACGATCACGAAATCCGCCCGCTCGCGCGCCCGCCTGGGCTCGCGCAGCGGCCCCGCCGGCAGGCACAGCCCGTTACCGAAGCGGCGCTTGCCGTCGACCATCAGAATGGTGATGTCGCGCGGCAGGCGGTGATGCTGCATGCCGTCATCGGCAATGACCACGTCCACCCCCTGCTCGGTCAGGGCCCGCGCGCCGCGGACCCGGTCGCGGTCCACCTGCACCGGCACCCCGGTGCGCCGCGCGATCAGCAACGGCTCGTCGCCCACGATGACCGGATCGGAATCGGCCGTCACCGCGATCCCGGCGACGTCCCCGCGACCGCCGTAGCCACGGCTGACAATGCCCGGCCGATACCCGGCGGCACGCAGACGCTTGGCCAGCCAGACGGTCATCGGCGTCTTGCCGCTGCCACCCAGCGTCAGGTTCCCCACCACGATCACCGCCTTGGCCGGGATGGTGATGTCGCGCCGCAATTGTTCCTGGCGCTGACGGTTCCACTCGGCCAGCCCGGCATACACCAGCGACAGCGGAAACATCGCCGCCGCGAACGGCCCGCGCTGGCTCCACTGATCCCACAGCCGGGCACCAAGCCATGCCTGCAGCGAGCCCATGGCTACCAGTCCCAGACCTGCTGCAATACGGCGTCGAAATTTGCATCCACCTGGCGTCGCTCCTCCCAGAAGCGTCGGCGGGCCGCGTCACCCTGCTGGCGCCGCGCGGCCGGGTCGTCCCGCAGGGCCTGCCAGGCCGCCAGCACCGCGTCCGGCTCGCCCAGCACCGGACAGGGCACCTCCGCGGCCGGCGCCTCGCCCAGGCTCACGGCCGCGCCGCCGGCCAGGCCCTGCCACAGGGCCTGGCGATCCGGCGCGGCCAGATGCACCGCATGGGCGGCACTGGCCGCGGCCGCGAACCAGCGCCGATCATCCAGGTGCAGGATAGTCCCCGGCGGGAGCGCCGACCGGTCCCAGTCCGAGACCACCTGATCGGCACCTGGCAACGAGGCGGCGTCCGTCTCCCCACGCAGGCTGGCCAGCAGGATGTCGGTCTGACCCCAGCCGGAGGCCTCCCAGGCCGCCCGCCAGGCCAGCCACTGCGCCGGCGTGCCATGCCACCACCACAGGCGTTCCACCCCGCCCCCGACCAGCGAGCGCAGCACCACATCGGCCTGCGCCTCGACGAACCGGGCCTGGGGGTCGGCCGGGTCCAACGCGTGCGCGCGGGCGGCGGCCGGCCAGCCTTCGGCGGCGACAGGATCGACGGGCCAGTGCCAGGCCACCGGGGACATGCCCCCGGCAGCCGGCGCGGTGTTCACCGCCATCACCGGCGCCTCGGTCTCCTGCAACAGATTGACCGGCGCCCGGCCACCGGCCAGCAGGATGCCGTGGGGCTGAAAGCGCCGCAGCACCCGGCGCACCACCCGCGGCCGGTCACAGGGGCCGTAGCCCACCCCGACCTTGCGAAATGGCTGCATGTGGCGCTCGAAGAGTTCCGGGTAGTCCTGCTCGAAAGTCAGGACGATGCGCACGTCCTGGCGCTTGTCGCGCACCGCCCCCAGCAGCTCGATCCCCAGGCGCACGTCCTCGGGACTGCCGCCGGCCTTGATCCAGATCAGCCGCCCGCGATCCGCGGGCGGGGTGAGGAAACCCCGCCGGGCGCGTGCCCGGCTGCCATCGCCCCGGCGGTAATCCCGCCAGGTCGCGCGCCAGACCGGGAGCGGACGATCCCCGTAGCCCCCGGCATCAGCCCCCATCCCCCGCCTCCTCGCGGAACTGCAGGCGGTGCAGGTGGGTGTAGACCCCGCCTCGAGCAATCAGCTCCTCGTGCCGCCCGCTCTCCACGATGCGGCCGTTGTCCATCACCAGGATGCGGTCGGCGCCCTCGACCGTGGACAGGCGATGGGCGATGACCAGCGTGGTTCGCGTGCTCACCAGCGCATCCAGCGCGGCCTGCACCTGGCGTTCGGACTCGTTGTCCAGCGCCGAGGTCGCCTCGTCCAGGATCAGGATCGGGGCATCCCGCAGCAGGGCGCGGGCGATCGCCAGACGCTGGCGCTGCCCCCCGGAGAGACGGGTACCGTTTTCCCCCACCAGGGTCTGCATCCCGTCGGGCAGGCGCTCGATGAATTCCAGTGCATGCGCGGCACGCGCCGCCTCGCGGATCTCCGCCTCGGTCGCCTCGGGGCGCCCATAGGCGATATTGGCGGCGACGGTGTCCGCGAACAGGGTGACGTTCTGGCCGACATAGGCAATCTGCCGACGCAGGTCGCGCAGGCGGATGGTCTCGAGGTCGTGGCCGTCCAGCAGGATGCGCCCCTCGGTCGGGTGATAGAAACGCGGCAGCAGATTGACCAGCGTAGTCTTGCCGCTGCCCGAGCGCCCGACCAGGGCCACGTTCTCGCCTGGCTCCACCGCGAAGGAGATGGCCTTCAGCACATCCGGGCCGTCCGCGCTGTAGCGAAACGCCACGTCTTCGAATGCCAGCTTGCCCTCGGCGCGGTCCAGCGGCACGTGGCCGGTGTCGCGCTCCGGCGTCTCGTCCAGCACCGCGAAGATATTCTGCCCGGCCGCGATACCGCGCTGCAGGGTCGCGTTGATCATCGACAGCCGGCGGATCGGGCTCAACAGCAGCAGCATGGCGGTCAGGAAGGAGACGAACGTGCCGGCTGTGACCGTGTCGTCGCCGAAATCCGAGGTCGCGACCCAGATCACGAAGGCCAGCACTGCCGCGACCAGGAACTGGATGGTCGGGGTATAGGCGGCCTTGATGCCCTCCATGCGCATATGCAGCCGGCGGTTGCGCTCGTTGATGTCCTCGAAGCGCCCGCGCTCGTAGGTCTCGCCGCCAAAGATGCGCACCACCCGGTGGCCCTCGATCACCTCCTGGGTCACGTGGGTCACGTCGCCCATGTTGTACTGCAGGCGGTGCGAGATGCGGCGAAAGTGCTTGGTGACGACGCGCACCAGCACGGCCAGCACCGGGGCGATGATCAGGATGGTCAGGGTCAGGGTCGGCGTCAGCCAGAACATCCAGGCCAGCAGCGCGATGATCGTCAGGGTGTCGCGCACCAGGGTACTGAAGCCGTCGGTCGCGGCCGTCGCCACCTGCTCCACGTTGTAGGTCACGCGCGAGATCAGCTCGCCGCTGCTCTGCTCCTGAAAGCGCTGCACCGGCATGTGCAGCAGCCGCTCGAACAGCTCCTCGCGCAGGCGCTTGACCACCTGCCGCCCGACATAGCGCATCGCATAGACCGACCCGAATTCGGCCACACCGCGGACCAGAAACAGGCCGATCAGGGCCAGCGGAATCCACGCCACCAGGGGATGGCCCTCGCCCTCGGCGAAGGACTCGTCCATCAGCGGCTTCATCAGCGCGGCGAAGCCCGCCTCGGTCGCCGCCATGCCCAGCATCGCGACCGTGGCAATCGCCAGCAATGGCCAGTAGACGAAGGCATAGCTCAGCAGGCGACGGTAGACCGTCCAGCCGGAATCGAAGTGCTGCGCATGCTGCTCGTCAGTCGTCATCGGCAGCCTCGCCCAGCGTGGCGATCGACACGGACGTAATGCCCAGGCGGCCCACCACGTCCAGGGCTCGCACGACCGACTGATGGCTGGCGTTGGCGTCCGCGCGGATCAGCACCGGGTCATCCTCGCGACCCTCGCGCGTCTCGGACAGCACACGCTCCAGGGTCTCGGCGCGGCGATTGATCAGCTCCTGGCCGTTGATGAAGTAGTTGCCGTTGGCATCCACCACGATGTCGATCCAGGCGCGCTCCACCGCTTCGGCCTCGCGGTCGGCCGAGGGCAGGGTCAGCTCGATGTCCGCGTGCTGGTCAAAGGTCGTGGAGACCATGAAGAAGATCAGCAGCAGGAAGACGACGTCGATCAGCGGCGTCAGATTGACGCCCGGCTCCTCCTGTCGTCGCGGGGTACGGAAATTCACGCCGTGGCCTCGCCCTCGGCCGTGCCGGCCGCGCGCTCGCCGTGGATCACCTCGACCAGCTTGGTGGCCTCCTGCTCCATCTCCAGCACCAGCTCGTCGATATGCCCGCGGAAGTAGCGGTGGAAGGCTAGTGCCGGGATCGCCACGCCGATACCGGCGGCGGTGGTGATCAGGGCCTGGGAGATCCCCCCAGCCAGATCGCGCGGGCTGCCCACGCCGATCTCGGTGATTACGGTGAACACCTCGATCATCCCGACCACGGTGCCGAGCAGACCCAGAAGCGGCGTGATCATCGCGATGGTGCCGAGCGTGTTCATGTAGCGCTCGAGCTCATGCGCAACGCGCCGGCCGGCCTCCTCGATGCTCTCCTGCGTGATCTGTCGGGCCCGGTCATGGGTCGCAAGCCCCGCCGCCAGGATCGCGCCCAGGGGCGAGCCGGCCCGGAGGCGCTGGATGTCGTCGAGCTTGAGCCCCTGGGTGCGCATCTGCTCCCACACCGAGGTCAGCAGGCGCGGCGGGACCACGCGCGAGCGACGCAGCGTCCACAGCCGCTCCAGCACGATGGCGACGGCCAGTACGGAACACAGCAGGATCGGCAGCATCAGCCACCCGCCCGCTTGTACGATCTCCAGCATGCAATTCCCCTCGGATATCGACGCGCGTCAGTCGCGCCGGAATACGGCCATGGATTCCACGTGCGCGGTATGCGGGAACATGTCCATGATCCCGGCCCGCTCCAGGCGATAGCCATGATGATGCACCAGGCGCTCGGCGTCACGGGCGAGCGTGGCCGGGTTGCAGGACACATACACCATGCGCTCGATCCGCTGCGGCGCCAGAGCCTCGATCACCGCGGCCGCGCCGGTGCGCGGCGGGTCCAGCAGCACGCGGTCGGCGCGCTCGTGCAGCCATGCGGCGTTCTTCAGGGCCTCAACGTCGTCCAGGTCGGCGCGTTCGTAACGCGTGTTGGCAATGCCCTGGTCACGGGCATTGGCACGCGCCCGTGCCAGCATCGCGTCGTCCACCTCGACACCAACTACTTCGCCGGCCACCTCGCCGTTCGTCACGCTGCGCGCCAGCGGCAGGGTAAAGTTGCCCAGCCCGCAGAACAGATCCAGCACCCGCTGGCCCGGCTGCAGGTCCAGCGCGGCCAGCGCCTGCGGGACCATCTTGCGGTTGATGCCGGCATGCACCTGGATGAAGTCCGTGGGCATGAACGGGACCGACACGCCGTAGTCCGGGTGGCGATAGACCAGTGGCTCGATCGGCCCGGCCAGCGGTTCCACCGTCTCCGGGCCGCCAGGCTGCAGGTACACCTGAATGCCCTCGGCCTCCGCCCAGGCCGACAGGCGCGCGCTGTCCGCCTCGGACAGCGGATCGAGGTTGCGGAAGATCAGCGCCACGCGCTCGTCGTCATCCACCGCCACCTCGATCTGCGGCAGGCGGTCGCGCGCCTCGAGGCCGCCGATCAGCTCGCGCAGGGCCCGAATGCGCTGCCCCACGGCCGGGTGCAGCACCTCGCAGTGGTCCATCTCGGCCAGATACGGGCTGCCGCGCTCGCGAAAGCCGACCAGCACCCCGCCCTTCTTCGGCACGTACTTCGCCCCCAGCCGCGCGGTGCGGCGGTAGCCGAGGGTGGTGTCGGTCAGCGGCTCGAAACGGGCCTCCGGGGTCACGTGGCCGATACGCTCCAGGGCATCGAACAGGGCCTGCTCCTTGATCGCACGCTGGGTCTCGATGGAGGCATGCTGCAGCTTGCAGCCGCCGCACAGGCCGAAAAACTCGCAGGGCGGATCGACTCGGCCCGGGGCCGGCTCCAGCACCTCGACCACCTCGGCGGAATCGAAACGGCGCTTGCGCCCGGTCTGCTGGGCCATCACCCGCTCGCCCTTCAGGGCACCGTGGATGAAGCAGGCCTTGCTATCGCGGCGGATTACCCCCTGGCCGTCCAGCGTGACCTCCTCGATGGTGGCCTCGAACGGGGTCTTGTCGATGCGTGCCATCAGTCCGCGCGTCCGGCCGGCTGCCAGGCGTCGAGGAATTCGCGGTGGTGGGCCGCGCCGCTGGCCTCCAGGTACTCGGCCAGCTGCTGCTGGCGACTGGCCAGGGCCGCGTCGGTCAGATTGCCGCGCATGTACTCGAAGCGCAGCCAGACCAGATAGGTGTTCAGCACGTCGTGCTCCACATAGTCGTGGATCTCGGCCTGACGCCCGTCACGCCAGGCCGGCCAGACCTGGGAGCCATCCATGCCCAGCTTGCCGGGGAAGCCGAGCAGGCTCGCCATCATGTCGAGGCTCGCGACCGCACGGCCCTGGAACCCGGCCAGCACGTCCATCAGGTCCACATGGCGCCAGTGGAAACGCGACAGGTAGTTGTTGTAGCGAAACTCGCGGTCGTCGTCGCCCTGCTCCCAGTAGCGCGGGGCCTGCACGCCATTGACCAGCGCGCGGTAGTGCAGCACCGGCAGGTCGAAGCCGCCGCCGTTCCAGCTGACCAGCTGCGGCGTGCGCTTGTCGATTACATCGAAGAACTGGCGCAGCAGCTCGGCCTCGGTCGGCGCCTGGCCATCCTCGCCCTCGCGCCCGAAGGCAGAGAGCTTCAGCGCGTCGCCGCCCTGGTAGAGCACGCCGATGGAGACGATGCGGTGCAGCGGGTGCTTCAGGAACTCCGTGCCGGCCTGCGCGCGGCGCAGGGCGAACAGCGCCTCCGCCACCTCGTGATCGTCGAGGCCGTCGAAGTCGTGCAGGCGCCGGGCGCCGTCGATGTCGGGGACGGTCTCGAGATCGAAGATCAGGACCGGGGCACTCATGACGGGAACACGCCGGTGGAGATGTAGCGGTCGCCGCGGTCACAGATGATCGCGACGAAGGTGCCGCCCTCGGTCGCGGCTGCAAGCTTCAGGGCCGCGGCCACGGAACCGCCGGAGGAGACCCCGGCAAAGATGCCCTCCTCGGCGGCCAGCCGGCGCATGGTGTCCTCGGCCTCCGCCTGCGTCACATCCACGGTCTGGTCGACCCGCGAGGCCTCGAAGATGGTCGGCAGGTACGCCTCCGGCCAGCGCCGGATGCCGGGGATGGACGATCCCTCGGTGGGCTGCACGCCGACGATCTGCACCTCCGGGTCGCGCTCCTTCAGATAGCGCGACACGCCCATGATGGTGCCGGTGGTCCCCATAGCGGAAACAAAATGGGTCACCGTGCCCTCGGTGTCGCGCCAGATCTCCGGCCCGGTCCCGATGTAGTGGGCGTCCGGGTTATCGGGGTTGCCGAACTGGTTCAGCACTCGGCCCTTGCCCTCGGCCTCCATGCGGTCGGCCAGGTCGCGCGCGCCCTCCATGCTCTCCTCGCGCGAGACCAGCACCAGCTCGGCGCCAAAGGCCTTCATCGAGGCGCGGCGCTCGGCGGACATGTTGTCCGGCATCACCAGGACCATGCGATAGCCCTTCATCGCCGCGACCATCGCCAGCGCGATGCCGGTATTGCCGCTGGTCGCCTCGATCAGGGTATCGCCGGGCTGGATGTCGCCGCGGCGCTCGGCCGCCTGGATCATGTTCAGCGCGGGCCGGTCCTTGACCGAACCGGCGGGATTGTTGCCCTCGAGCTTCACCAGCACGGTGGACGGCAGGTCCGCCGCCATGCGCTGCAGGCGCACCAGCGGCGTGTTGCCGACAAAGTGCTCGAGGGTCGGGAAGGATTCAGGATGCAGGCGTTTCTTCATGCGCGCAGAGTATAACGACCGGGCCCCGTCCCTGCCCACGCATGCGACGGTCCGGTGCCGGGGCCTCCCATGGAGATTGCTTCGTCGCGTTGTTCCTCGCAATGACGCGAAGGGGGCACCGTCATCGCGAGGCGCGCAGCGTCGTGGCGAGCGGTATGACCCGACCACCTGCGCGAGCCTGCCTCGCAACCTTGCGGGTTCCGGCCTAAGCTCGAACACATGCTTGTGTTACTCGAATACCTGGTCGTTACCTTCCTGGCGGTGTTCGTGATCGTGAACCCGCTGACCACGGCGTTCATCTTCACGGCGATGCTGCCGCGCGCATCGGAGGAGAAGCGCCGGGCGATCGCGCTGCGCTCGGTGAAGGTCGCCACCTCCCTGCTGTTCGCCTTCGCCCTGCTGGGCGGGGTGATCTTCCAGCTGTTCGGGATCACCCTGGCGGCGTTTCGTATCGCCGGCGGGATCATCCTGTTCGGCATCGCGATCGGCATGATCCGGCAGAAGGGGGCGACCGAGAAGGAGACTGCCGAGGAGGTCAAGGCCGACAAGGGACAGGTGACCGAGGACATCTCGGTGATACCGCTGGCGATCCCGTTCATGAGCGGCCCGGGCGCGATCGCCACGGTGATGATCCTGACCAGCGAGGCCCCGACCGTCTATCACACGGGACTCGTGTTCCTCGGCGTGCTGGCCTGCATGGTCGCCTGCTACTACGCGATGGTCTACTCGCGTTATATCGTCCAGTACCTGGGCGACACCGGGAAGGACATCCTGACCAAGGTCTTCGGCCTGATCCTCGCAGTGCTGGCCGTGCAGTTCGTGATCAACGGCATCAGCGACGCCGCGATCGGCTTCATGCTGGATACGCAGATGCTGGACGAGACCGAGATCGAGGACCCGCGCATCCCTCCGCGCGAGCTCGACTGACCTGCCCCGTCCCGCTACGACTGGGCGCTGGCGTGCCAGGACCGCAACGTGGCCACATCCACCGCCGGGCCCGGCAACGCGGGACCGGCCAGAACCCTCGCCGGTGCGTCCGGCTCGCCGAACCCGTCCAGCACCGCCAGCGCGCCCTCGAAGTCCTGTTCCCGGGTGTAGTCGTTAGTGGTGACCACCACCTCCAGCCCGGCGCCGCACGCGGCACGCATCCCGTTGTCGGAATCCTCCAGGGCGAGGCAGGCGCTGGCGGGCAGGTTCATCGCCTCCAGCGCATGGGTGAAGATATCCGGCGCGGGTTTCTTGGCCGGCACCACGTCCCCGGCGGAGATCACCTCGAAGCGGTACGGCCCCGCGTTTCCCAGCGTGGCCTCCAGCAGCGCGGTCACGTTCTCGGGGGTGGTGGTGGTCGCGATGGCCAGGCGCAGTCCCTCGGCCTCCGCCTCGTCCAGCAGGCGGCGAACGCCCGGGCGCAACGGGATCGCGCCGGACTCGAGCATGGCCACGTAGTGACGCGTCTTGGCCGCATGCAGCTCGCGGATGCGGGCATCGATCCCCGGCTCTTCGAGAGCCTCGGGATGATCTTCCGACAGGTACTGGCGAATGCGTTCCTTGCCGCCGGTGACCCGCAGCAGTTCGCCGTAGCGCGCCACACTCCAGTCCCAGTCCAGGCCCGCGTCCGCGAACGCCTTGTTGAACGCCACCCGATGACCGTCCCGCTCGGTGTCCGCCAGCGTGCCGTCGACGTCAAAGATCAGTGCCTGCAATTCCGCCATCGTGATTCCCGGTCCCTTCTCGTATCTCGCTGAAAACAGTGCCCCGCCGCTCGCAGCCCCTGCAGGTCCGGAGGCGACCGGGCGCAAACCGTCATGGCACGGGACTTGCCCGCCCCGTCCGACTCTGGTACTAAGTGCGCCTCATTTTTCCAGCCGGAGAAAGCCCGCATGGCTGCAGACGAAAAGACCGACAAGCCCTCCACCCAGCACATGGTCGCCGGGGGCATTGCGCCCTACGAGCCGAAGCCGGACGAAGAGTACATGAATCCGGATCAGCTGGACCATTTCCGCAGCCTGCTGCGGGCATGGCGCCAGGAACTGGCGGAGGAAGTCGATCGCACCGTGGGGCACATGCGCCAGGACGCGGCCAACTTCGCCGATCCGGCCGACCGCGCCACCCAGGAAGAAGAGTTCGGCCTGGAACTGCGGGCCCGCGACCGCGAGCGCAAGCTGTCGAAGAAGATCGACGAGGCCCTGCGCAAGATCGAAACCCACGACTACGGCTACTGCGAGACCTGCGGCGTGGAGATCGGCATTCGTCGCCTGGAGGCCCGCCCGACGGCCACCATGTGCATCGACTGCAAGCAGCTCGACGAGATCAAGGAAAAGCAGCGCGCCTGATCCCGGCCGGGCCGTGACCCCCACGCCCGAACCGCAGTCCCCGGTCGACGGCTACGTCGGCCGGTTTGCCCCGACCCCTTCCGGCCCGCTGCACGCGGGCTCCCTGCTGGCCGCCGTCATCTCCTGGCTGGACGCCCGGAGTGCCAATGGCGAGTGGCACCTGCGTATCGACGACATCGACGCCCCCCGGGTTCGCCCGGGGGCGGCCGATGCCATTCTGCGCACCCTCGAGGCCTTCGACCTCGGCTGGGACGGACCGATTGTCTGGCAAGGCCAGCGCGGCCCCGCCTACCAGCGGGCCCTGGATACCCTGATGGACACCGACCGGGCCTTTCCCTGCGGGTGCACCCGCAAGGACCTGGCTACCCACGGCCGCCCTGGCTGGGAAGGCCCCGTCTATCCGGGCACCTGTCGCCACGGCCTGCCGCCCGGTCGCGAGCCCCGCGCCCTGCGCGCCCGCGCCAGCCGGCGCCACTGGACCATCGAGGACCGTTTTCTCGGTGCGGTCGCCTTCGACCTGGAGGCCCTGGGGAGTGACTTCGTCATCCGTCGCGCGGACGGCATCGTGGCCTACCAGCTCGCCACCGTGGTCGATGACCTCGACCTGGGCGTCACCCATGTGGTCCGCGGGATCGACCTGCTCGGCTCCACCCCCCGCCAGCTGCAGCTCTACCGGGCGCTGGGAAACCCCCCGCCGGCCTATGCCCACCATCCGGTGCTGGTCGCGCCCGGCGGCGACAAACTCGCCAAGGCCACGGGTGCTACGGGGATTCGAGCGGATGCGGCGCGGCGCCACCTCGCCGACACCCTGGGGCAGATCGGACTCGCGCCTGCCGACCGACAGGCCCCGGACGCGCCCGGTGCCCAGCTGGCGGAGGCCCTGGAACCGCTACGGCGCCGGCCGCTCGCGGCATACCTGCCGCTGCACGCCGCGCTGCCCGGAGCCACCGCCGCGGTGTAGACTCGCCGCATGCTGTCCCGCCGCGCGCCAATCCGGAAGGCCCCGCAGGAACCCGTGCCCCGCAGCGGCCCGGCACGGGGGAACATCTGACCATGGACGCCCCGCGCGCCATCCTGATCGCCCTCCTCGGGGCCCTGCTGTTCCTGAGCCCGCTGGTGATCTGGGTCGCCCACCTGAGCCCCGCCTGGTGGTGGCCGTTCGCCGCCTGGGCAGTCTTCATCCTGGCCATCGCGGCCCTGAGCCGGGGCGGTCGTCGTGACCCTTAGCCTCGGCCTGCTCTATGCGGTGGGCGTGGCCTACCTGGCCCTGCTGTTCGGCATCGCCTTCCTGGCCGACCGCGTCCCCCGGGTCGGCCGGCTGGCGGCGAACAGCTGGGTCTTCAGCCTGTCGCTGGGGGTCTACGCGACCTCCTGGACGTTCTACGGCAACCTCGGCTTCCTGGCCGAACAGGGCTATCTGTACCTGACAATCTACCTGGGCGTGACCCTGGCCTTCGCCGCCACGCCCTGGCTGCTGCGCCCCATCCTGCGCGTGACCCGCGAACAGCAACTGACCTCACTGGCCGACCTGTTCGCCTTTCGCTACCGCAGTCGCCTGACCGGACCGGTGGTGGCCCTGTTCATGCTGGCCGGCGTGCTTCCGTACATCGCCCTGCAGATCAAGGCGGTGGCCGAGTCCGCCGCGGTCCTGACCGCGGAAACCCCGCCCCACCTGCTCGCCCTGACCTTCAGCGCCACCATCGCACTGTTCGCGATCCTGTTCGGGGCCCGCCACATCGCCCCGCGCGAGAAGCACGCCGGCCTGGTGCTGGCCATCGCCTTCGAATCCATCGTCAAGCTGATCGCCATCCTCGGCATCGCGGCGGTGGCCCTGTACGCGGTGTTCGGCGGTTTCGCCGGCCTCGACGACTGGCTGGCCGCGCATCCCGAGGCGGTCGATGCGCTGTACGTCCCGGTGCGCGAGGGTGGCTGGTTCGCGATGATGATTCTCGCCTTTGCCGCGGCCTTCCTGCTGCCGCGGCAGTTCCACATGCTGTTTACCGAGAACATCAACCCCCAGGCCCTGACCACCGCCGCCTGGGCCTTCCCGGCGTTCCTGCTGCTGCTGAACCTGCCGATGCCGATCCTCTACTGGGCCGGCGAGGCGGCCGGCCTCGGCATCTCGCCGAACTACTACGCCATCGGGATCGCCGGACTGCTGGAGTCGCCCAGCCTGGCGCTGCTGGTCTTTATCGGCGGGCTGTCCGCCGCCAGCGCCATGATGATCGTGACCACCCTTGCGCTGGCCCACATGGGGACCAACTACCTCTCGCCGCTGACCCGGCTGAACGAAGAAGAACGCAGCGCCAACATCTATACCCGCCTGCTCTGGGGGCGGCGCATCTGGATCGTGTTCATCATCGGACTGGGCTATGCCTTTTACGGCCTGTTGCAGGTGGTCGAGGGGCTGGCGCAGCTGGGGCTGATCTCGTTCGCCGCGGTGGCCCAGCTCCTGCCGGGCCTGATCGGTCTGATGCTGTGGAAGCAGGCGACTCGGGTCGGCTTCCTGCTCGGACTGGCCGCGGGCATCGCCGGCTGGGCCTTCACCCTGGTAATGCCGCTATTGTCGGATGCCGGCATCGCCACCGGACTGCCGGACCCGCAACAGTGGCTGCTGGCCGGGATGCTGGACCCATGGACCTTCGCCCTGATGCTGAGCCTGGGCATCAACGCCCTGCTGTTCGTGATCGGGTCGCTGCTGACCCGCCCCAACCGCGAGGAGATCGAGGCCGGCCGAGCCTGCTGCCCCAACGAGTCCACCGGGGCCGGGGCCGGCCTGCCCCTGGCTGGCGACGTGACCGAGATGGAAACCGCCCTGGCGGCCACCCTGGGGCCGGGTGCCGCGCATCACGAGGTCCAGCGCGCACTTGACGACCTCGGCCTGCCGCGGCACACGCGCTCGCGCAGCGACCTGCGCCACCTGCGCGAACGTATCGAGCGCAACCTGTCCGGTCTGCTCGGGCCGGTCCTCGCGCGCATGATCGTCGACCAGCACCTGCGCCTGGATGCCGCCGGCCGCCAGACGCTCAGCGAAAGTCTGCGGCGCATCGAGGAGCAGCTGGAGACCCGTTCCCTGCCACTGTCCGGTCTGGCCGCCGAACTGGATGCCCTGCGCCGCTTTCATCGCCAGATCCTGCACGAGCTGCCGCTGGGGGTGGCCAGCCTGACCAATAGCGGCGAGATTACCGGCTGGAACCAGGCGCTGGCGCAACTCACCGGTGTGGCCACCGAGGACGCCGTGGGCCAGAACATCGGCCGGCTCGACAGCCCCTGGAGCGGCCTGCTGACGGCCTTCCTCGAGAGCCCGGACCGGCAGTGGTACAAGCTGAACGTGGATCTGCCCGCCGGCAATCGCCGCCTGAACCTGCACCGTTCCGAGCTGCAGGATGCCCATGGCCAGGTGGAGGGGCGCGTGGTCCTGATCGAGGACGTAACCGAGCGCGCCCAGCTCGAGTCCGAGATCGCCCACGGCGACCGCCTGGCCTCCATCGGCCGCTTTGCCGCCGGGGTCGCCCACGAGATCGGCAATCCGCTGACCGGGATCGCCTCGCTGGCCCAGACCCTGCCGCTGGAGGATGATCCCGACGAGATCCGCGGCATCGCCGACGACATCCTCGCGCAGACCCGGCGCATCAATGCGATCGTGCAGTCCCTGATCACCTTCGCCCACGCCGACGAGGGGCCGTCCGCGGGGCACTTCGAGACCATCGCGCTGGACGAGCTCCTGGCCGAGGCCATTCGCCTGACGCGCCTGGCCGGGCGCAAGGACCTGCAGTTCTCCACCATGGGCCTGGAGGGGCTGCATGTCCGCGGGTCGCATGCCACGCTGCTGCAGGTCTTCATCAACCTGCTGACCAACGCCGAGCAGGCCTCGCCCGAGGGTTCCACGGTCGTGATCGCCGCGCGCGTCCATGGCCGCCACATCCAGATCACCATCGACGATGCCGGCCCCGGGATCGACGAATCCAGTCTGGAGCGCCTGTTCGAGCCCTTCTTCACCACCAAGCCGGCCGGTCAGGGCACCGGCCTGGGCCTGCCGGTGGCCTACAGCATCGTGCGCGACCACGGTGGTACCCTGATGGCCGCCAACCGCCCCGAGGGTGGGGCCCGATTCCTGCTCATGCTGCCGCACCAAGACCGATGACCCGCATCCTGCTCGTAGACGACGAAGCCCCGATCCGCCGCGCCGTGCGCCGGTTCCTGGAGCATCACGGCTTCGAGGTCGGCGTAGCCGAGAACCTGGCCGAGGCGCGCGCCCTGGCCGCGGCCGACCCCTACGACCTCCAGCTGGTGGATCTGCGCCTGCCGGACGGCGAGGGCATCGAGCTGCTGCCCGAGTTCACCCGCTCGCCCACGGTCATCATGACCAGCTACGCATCGGTCCCCTCGGCGGTGAACGCGATGAAAGAGGGCGCGGCCGACTACATCGCCAAGCCCTTCGACCACGACGCCCTGTTGCTGACCCTGCGCGCCGCCCTGCGCGAACGCGAGGCGCGCGACCGCCTCCCGCCCGAGCCGCCCGACGCCGGGACCGAAACCCTCAGTCACCCGGGCCTGGGCCTGATCGGCGACAGCCCCGCGATGCAGCGGCTGCGCGACCAGATCCGGCGCGTGGCGGCCACGCACTCCACCGTGCTGCTGCGGGGGGAATCCGGCACCGGCAAGGAGCTCGCCGCACGCGCCCTGCATGAACTGAGCCCGCGCGCCGGGGGGCCCTTCGTGGCCGTCAACTGCGCCACCATCCCGGAGGGCCTGGTGGAGGCCGAGCTGTTCGGGCACGCCCAGGGCGCCTACACCGGGGCGGTCAAGGCCCGCACCGGCCTGATCCAGAGCGCCCATGGCGGCACCCTGTTCTTGGACGAGATCGGCGAACTCGCGCCGGCGGCCCAGGCGCGCCTGCTGCGCGTACTGCAGGACGGCGAGATCCGTCCGGTGGGCGCCAACGAGAATCAGAAGGTCGACGTGCGCCTGCTGGCCGCGACCCATCGCGATCTGGAGGGCATGATCGAGGATCAGGCCTTTCGGGCCGACCTCTACTACCGCCTGCGGGTACTGGAGCTGGCGATCCCGCCCCTGCGCGAGCGGCGCGAGGACATCCTGCCGCTAGCGCAGCATTTCCTCGAGGGGCTGGCCGGATCGGGAACGGTCCCCCGCCTGACGCAAGCGGCCCGGGATGCCCTGGAGGCCCAGGACTGGCCGGGCAACGTGCGCGAACTGGCCAATGCCCTGGAGCGCGGATGGGTCCTCTGCCCCGATGGACACATCGCGCCGGAGCACATGGGCCTGGAGGCCCCGGACGCCGGCGCGGCCGGGGAACACCCCAACCCGGCCTTCCCGACGCGCCGCAAGCCCCGGGGCTCGAGCCTGAACGAGTACTTCCGCCAGTTCGTGCAGGAGAACCAGGACCGCATGACCGAAACGGAGCTCGCGCGGGCGCTGGGCATCAGCCGCAAGACCCTGTGGGAACGCCGTCAGCGCGAAAATCTGCCGCGACCACGCACCTGAACCCGCCGCTGTGGCCGAGGCCCCCGAGTTCCGACGAGTCTTCCTCGCCCTGTGGCCCGACACGGCCACACGCGAACGACTGGATCGGCTGGGACGCACCCTGGATGGTCCCGGCCGTCCGATCCCGCCCGAACATCTGCATCTGACGCTGGCCTTCGCCGGCACAGTTCCCGCCGGGCAGGCCGATTGCCTGGCCGGTCACCTCGGGAGCCTCGCCAGCGACCCACTGGAACTGACCCTGGACCGACTGGGGCACTTCGCGCGGCCGCGCATCACCTGGGTCGGCCCCGACGATCCGCCGGCGGCCCTCCTGGACCTCGCGGATCGGGCCCATGCCCTCTGCCGGGAGTGCGGCATCGACACCGGCCCGCCCCGCCCGTTCCGGCCGCACGTTTCGCTGCGCCGCCACGCGGCGCCGCCCGCCCGGGAGCGGATCGAAACGCCGCTGCACTGGGCGACGGACACGATTGCCCTGGTCGAGTCCGGCCGCGACGGGCATCCCGGGCCCTACCGCATCCTCGCCCGGACGTAAGGAGGGCCCGCTTCGGGCCCTCCCGGACGAAGCGCGATGTCCCGGGCCACCGCGATCAGTCCACCGGCGGGAGATTGCCCATTTCTGCCGGGTCCGCCGGGTCCGCCGGCTCTGCCGGATCGGCGGGTTCGGCCGGGCGGTTACCGGTGTCCGGCCGCGTCGGGGTCTGGTCCCCCAGCGGAGGCGCATCCGCGCCGCGGGGCTGACGCTGCTGGCCCAGCGGCGGCGCGTCCTGGGGCTGCCCCTGTCCTTGCGGCTGCCCCTGGCCACCGGGCGGCTGGCCCTGCCCCTGAGGCGCGGTCGGCGCGCCGCCCTGACCGGGGGCCGGCTGACCACCGCGCTCCATCTGGCCCGGGGCCTGCTGTCCCTGGCCCGGCGGCTGGCCGGGTGCCTGCTGTGGCTGCCCTGGGGGCATGCCCTGACCACGCTCCTGGCCCTGGCCGCGCGGCATACCCTGACCGTGCTCCTGGCCCTGGCCGCGCGGCATGCCGCCGTGCCCCGGGGTGTCCTGCCCGCCCGCCGGAGGGGCACCCCGCTCGGCGGGGGGTGTACCCTGGCCCATGCCCCCCTGCTGGCCGCCTTGCTGCGCCTGGGCATGGGCCGTTCCCACGGCGAAGAGCGAGCCAAGGGCAATGATCAATGCGGTACTGCGAAACCGGGTCATGGGAAACTCCTTGCGGCCGTGAAGCCATTGGTTCAGGCCCCCGGTGATAGCAGCCGAGCCCCGCGCCCCCCAAGGCGCAGGGGCGAGTTCCCGGGCATTTCGTGAAGTACTTCACTGCATGGAGGCTGCCTGACTGCCCCGCCGGATCAATTCTTCAAGGCGACGGGCACAGTAAACATCAGCAATCCGTAGTCCGACTCGTACTGTTCCTTGAACCGGGCCGCGATCCGCTCGCACAGCTCCGACGAGGCCACGACCTCCAGCTTGATGTTGCCGCCGGCCCGCCAGTTGCCCCGGCGCTTGCCGTGCCGGCCCCAGCCGCGTGCGTCGGTCACCGTGTAGCCGGCCGCCCCCATGGCGCGTACCTCGTCGATCAGCATCTCCTCCAGGATCGCCTCGGCCACCACCGTCAGCAGGTACATGTCATCGCCTTGCATCGAGCTAGCCTCCGAGCGAATAAAGGGTCTGGGCCATCCAGAAATACAGCGGAACGCCCAGGAAGATATTGAACGGGAACGTCACACCCAGCGAGGCCCCGATCGACAACGCGGGGTTGGCCTTGGGCACGGCAATGCGCATCGCGGCCGGCGCCGCGATGTACGACGCACTGGCATACAAGGTGGCCAGCAGCAGCGTGCCCCCCAGGCTCATACCCAGGCCCCATCCGAGCAGGATCCCGAGGATCGCGGAGACGATCGGCATGACGATCGCAAAGACGATGAGGAACAGCCCGTACTGGCGGACATCCGCGATGCGGCTGGAGGCCACCAGCCCCATCTCCAGCAGGAACAACGCCAGCACCCCCTTGAACAGATCAAAGAACATCGGCTCCAGCGGCTCGATGTGATCCGGGCCGGCAACGAACCCGATCACCAGTCCACCGGCCAGCAGGAAGATGCTCTTGCCAAAGATGACCTCGTGCAGGGTCTTGCCCCAGCGAGTGGGGCCCCGGCTGCCCATGCGCGCCAGCAGGATCCCGATGACCAGCGCCGGCATCTCCAGGAGTACGAGGAACACCACCATGTGCCCCTCGTAGTCCAGACCCCGGGACGCCAGAAACGCGACCGCGACCGAGAAGGTCACGACCGACACCGAACCGTAGTGGGCCGCAATGGAAGCCGAATCCGCCCGCGGCATCCGCCCGAGAAGGTACAGCACCGGAAACGCGATCAGCGGGATCAGCGAACCCACGGCGAGCACCGCCAGGCCCGGCAGCAGCAACGGAAGCAACTCGCTTTCCGCCAGCTTGACCCCGCCCATCAGGCCGATGGCCAGCAGCAGGTAGATCGACAGCGCCTCGTAGATCGCCATCGGGATCTTGAGGTCCGACTTCGCCAGACCCGCGATCGCCCCCAGCAGGAAGAACAGCACAACCGGATCGAATGCCATTTCGCCTCCGCGTCCCGACGCTACAAGCCACCGCAGCGCACCCCGTTATGGTAGGCAAGACCCTCGTGCCAGGGAACCGGTTTCCGGAGGCGTTTTTGGCGGCCAACCAACCGCCCCCTCACACCACGGCCCGTACCGGAACCACCGCGTCCGCCGGCTGGGCTACGCTTGGGAAACGGGCTCAGCCATCACGAGGGCCAACGCATGACGCGAATCCTGATCCTCCAGGGGCACCCGGACCCGGCCGGCGGCCATCTCGACCACGCGCTCGCCGACGCCTACCGCGAGGGGGCCGAACAGGGCGGCTTCGCGGTGGACACCTACACCATCGCCCATCGTGATGTCCCGCTGCTCAGGAGCCAGGCCGAGTTCCTCGACGCAAGCGTCCCGCCCGCGATCCTCGAGGCCCAGGCCCTGATCGAGGCCGCCCACCACATCGTGCTGATCTACCCGCTGTGGCTGGGCGACATGCCGGCCGGGGTGAAGGCCTTCCTGGAACAGACCCTCAGGCCAGCCTTTGTCGCCGATGGCGACATGAACCGCCTGCGCCACACGCGGCTGAAGGGCCGCTCAGTGCGCATCGTGGTCACCATGGGCATGCCGGCCCTCGCCTACCGCTGGTGGTTCGGCGCCCACAGCCTGAAGAGCCTGGAGCGGAACATCCTGCGCTTCTGTGGCTTCGGCCCCGTCCGCCACACCCTGATCGGCCAGAACGGCGGCAACGCGGCTGCGCGCGAGCGCTGGCTGCAGCAGCTGCGCACGCTCGGCCGCCAGGCGAAGTAACGGACCAGTCGGTGCACTTGGGGACCATTCCCATCCAGCCGGCCTGTGTGTACCCCAACGACCTCCCACTGAGCGAAGGACGGGAGCACCGATCGGGACGTCCGAAATGAATTGACCACTACACGGTCAAACGGAGACCGCCCCACCCCGGGAACACGTGCGCAGGGCGGATCCGCCGCGCTCGGTCAGAGCCCCGGGAGATCCGGGCTCGGCGGGGTGGGCGGCTCGGGGAGATCGGACGGGTCCGGCAGCGGCGCGTCGTCCGGCGACGGCGGCGAGGACGGATCCGGCGCCCGCGGAAGGTCGGGCCCCCGATCGGGGCGCGGGTCGCCGCGGCGCTGCCCGGGCGGAGTACCGCCGTGTCCGGGTGGCAGGTCGCCAGCGGCCGGCGTGTCGCCACTGGCGCCCGGGGCGCCCGAAGGCGGCCCGCCCGCCGGCTGCGCCTGAACGCCGCCAGACGCCAGGAGGGCACTCACGAACAAGACTTGAAGCCAATGACGCATGGAGATCTTCATGCCACACACTCCTTTGGTGGATACCTGACCCTGAGGCGTTGCCGTATCCGCACGAGTTCTCGCCATCGCGCGACTCTGCCGACCCGTTCACACCCGGGCCCACCCGAGTGCTGTCCTACGCCTCGACCACCAGTTGCTGGAACAACCCGCCCAGGATCACCAGGGCGAAGCCTGCGTACAGGCCGGCGACCACATCGTCCATCATGATCCCGTGGCCGTCCTGCCACTTGTGGTCGAAATAGTTCGCCGGCCAGGGCTTGAGGATGTCGAAAATCCGGAACAGCAGAAAGCCGACCACCACCCACATCAGCCCCGCGGGGGCAAAGGCCAGGGTAATCAGCATGCCCGCCCATTCGTCCCAGACGATGCCGGGGTGATCGTGCACACCGAGCTTGCGGGCACTCTCGCCACAGATGTGGAAGCCGGCCATGACCACGATCACGGTCACGGCGATGTAGGCCCATTCCGGGAAATTCATGATCGCGAAGTACAGCACCAGCGCACCCAGCGAGCCGGTGGTGCCCGGCGCCCAGCGCGACAGGCCGCTGCCGAAGCCGAAGGCCAGCAGGTGGATCGGATCGCCGAATACGGTCTTCGCCGATGGCATCTGCGGTTTGCGGTTCTTCTGCTCCGTCATGGCTACCCTGTCCCTAGTGTTCTTCGATGTCCGCGAAATGATCGTGGCCCGCCCGCGTCACGTCCAGTCGCCGCCCGTCCGCGTCCTCGACGACCACCGCGTCACCCTCCGTGCATTCCCCGATCACGGTCAGCGGCACATCCACGCTGAAGGCCAGCAGATCCAGCGATTCCCCGGCCGGCAGTGCGAACAGCAGTTCGTAGTCCTCGCCTCCGCCGAGCGCATACTCGCGGGCCTGATCGTCCGGGATCTGTGCCAGCAACGGATCGCGGGGGACGGCGGGCCAGTCGACCCGCGCGCCACAGCCCGACGCGGCACACAGGTGCCCGAGATCCGCCAGCAGGCCGTCGGAAATATCGATAGCCGCCCGGGCACGGTTCCGCAGGCCGCGCCCCAGGGCCAGCCGCGCCCGGGGCCAGAACAGCCGGTCGCAGGCCGGCTCCCGGGCATCGGCGGGCAGAGCCGCGCCCGCGGCGCCCCGCGCCCGCCGGGCGGTCTCGTGGGCAAGCCCGAAGGCCGCCCCGCCCAACGCACCGGATACCACCAGTCGGTCGCCGGGCCGGGCCCCGGCCCGGCGCAGGGCCTGGCCCGCGGGCGCGGTACCCAGCACGGTCACGCTGATTGCCAGAGGGCCCCGGTTGGTATCCCCGCCTACCAGCGGGATACCAACCTCTTCGGCCAGCGCCAGGAAGCCCTCGCTGAAACCCGCCAGCCAGTCATGATCGACCCGTGGCAGGGTCAGCGACAGCAGCGCGCCCAGCGGCTCGGCCCCCATCGCGGCCAGGTCACTGAGGTTGGAAGCCAGGGCCTTGTGCCCGACGCTCGCCGGCGGGTGATCGGGGAAAAAATGGGTACCCTCAACCAGGGTGTCGACAGTGACGGCCAGCTCGTGGCCGCTCGCCACAGCCAGCAGGGCGGCATCGTCCCCGATGCCAAGCCGAACGCCCTCGGCGTTCACGTCCGCCGACGGCGCACCGAAATAGCGCTGGATCAGGTCGAACTCGGAGTCGGTGCCGGCCATGGCCGTGCTGCGGAGCCGCGCGAGATCAGCGCGGCGTGGCGCGCTCGGGACCGCGCAGCTCGGCGGAGAGCCGGTCCAGCACACCGTTGATGTAACGATGCGACTGCTCCGCACCGTAGCGCTTGGCCAGGTCCACGGCCTCGTTGATCACCACGCGGTAGGGCACCTCGATACGCTCGGCCAGCTCCCACTGACCCAGCCACAGCAAGGCATGCTCCACCGGGTCGAGCTGGTCCAGCGGGCGGCCAAGGTACGGCTCCATGCGGGCATCCAGGGCCTCGCGGTCGCGGGTCACGCCGATCAGCAGTTCGCGGAAATACTCGGCATCCGCCTTGGCGTGTTCCTCGTCGTCACGGAACTCGGCCAGGATGTCCTTGGGGTGGGCGCCGGTCATCTGCCAGGAGTAGAGCGCCTGCATGGCGCGGCGCCGCGCGAACGAGCGCGCATGGCGCGCCCGCTGCTCGGGCGTGCTGCGCGGGCGCTTGGCGCGGGCGCCGCCCGCGCCCTTGGCGGCCGGACGGTCGGGTTGGGAGGGATTGCCAGGTTCGGTCACGTCGGTTTCGTGCTCGCTCAGGCGCCGCCGCGCAGCTGCCGCATCAGGCTGACCATCTCGATCGCGCCCATCGCGGCATCCGCGCCCTTGTTGCCGGCCTTGGTGCCGGCGCGTTCAATCGCCTGCTCAATGGAGTCCGTCGTCAGAACACCGAAGCTGATCGGCAGGTCCTCGGCCATCTGCACCTGGGCCAGGCCCTTGGCCGCCTCGCCGGCGACGTAGTCGAAATGCGGGGTGGAGCCGCGGATCACGCAGCCCAGGGCAATGACCCCGTCATACTGCCCGGAACGCGCCATCGCCTGGGCCGCCAGCGGCAGCTCGTAGGCCCCCGGCACACGAGCGATGGTCAGATTCTTTTCCTGCACGCCATGGCGCTTCAGAGTATCCACCGCGCCTTCCAGCAGGCGTTCGACGATCAGGCTGTTAAAGCGCGCCAGCAGCAGGCCATAGCGATGGTCGGCGGCGTCGGTGAATACGCCTTCCAGGGTCTTGATGTCGTGCATGGTTTCATTCCGATTGAGACGGAGACGAGGCGGCCGTTCGGGGCCGACCCGCGGGGCCGAGTTGCAAAGGCCGCCTAGTGTAGCACCGCGAACCCGCGCGGTAGAGCGCGCCCGCACGAATCGGGCGACGGGCCGCCTGCCATACCGCTGACTGGCCCTGCATTTGGCGCCAGTATTTTCAGTGGCCTCGGCCCGGGGTCCTGCCCGGTCATGTCTACCCTTCGTTCATCGTTCGGTGTTTACCGTGCTTTCGTCTGGCCACCTGCCTCGTGGTGGCAGGTCCTGGTTCGGCATCCGGTGTTTACGGTGCCTTCGGTCCGCAACCTGCCAGGCGCTGACTCGCCAGCGCGCCCCGAGGTACTTCTTTGCTCGTGCAAAGAAGTACCCAAGAAACACGCCCGACTGCCGCGACCCCGGCCCGCTGCGCGGGCCGGGGCTTCCCTCGCTTCGAGGGTTTTCGCGGGCGGCGCTGAACTCGCTGCGCCTGCGGCTCCGCTCAGACATCCAGCGCCTTGTCTCCCGCGAAAACCCTCTCCGCTCGGCGCGACGACAACGGGGAGGCAGGTCCAAACAACGGCTAGTCCAGCGATATAGCTAGTGGATGTTGGCTGGGTCTTCGGACATCCTGGGCACGCTCGGTCTTTGGCCGTTGCGTGCCGCGCCCGCGTGGCGGGCGCCGGGGGCTTTCGGGTGGCGGTGCCTATGGTTAGGAGTAAGGGTGGGGATACGGTAGGTTTTGACCTTCGCCTCCCGTATGGAGCCCCTCGCGGAGGGCGTGATGGGCCGGGAGAAGGCGCTGGATGTTTGAGCGAAGCGCAGCGTAGCGAGTTCAGCGCCGCCGGCCCAGCGCGTCCGGAGCGAGGTTCCCGGGCGAAATCCGGGTGCCCTTCTTTGGGTCCTTTCTTGGGCAAGCAAGAAAGGACCTCGGGGCGCGCTGGCGAGTCAGCGCCGGGCAGGTGGCGGACCGAAGGCACCGTAAACACCGAGCGACGAACCATGGCCAGCCACCACGAGGCAGGCGGCCGGGGGCTACTCGTGGACGTAGTCCACCACCTCAAGGCCGAAGCCACCGAGGCCATGAAAGCGCTTGGGCGCCGACATCAGCTTCATGCGCCCCACCCCGCAGTCAGCCAGGATCTGGGCACCAATGCCATACATGCGCCACTCGGCGGAGTTCTCCCGCCCACTGCGCTCTTCCGGCGCCGGCTGGCCGATATGCTCCAGACGCTGGGCCAGGGCCTCCGGGCTCTCGTGCTTGCGCAGCACCACCACCACACCCTCGCCGGCCGCGTCGATCCGGCGCAGGGCATCGTCCAGCGGCCAGCCACGATCCGGACCGGCGTAACCCAGCGTGTCGTACAGCGTGCTTTCCAGGTGGACACGCACCAGGGTCTCCTGGTCCGGCTTCGGCTCCCCGCGCACCAGCGCGAAATGCAGCTCGTGATCCACCTCGTCCTCGAACGCCAGCAAGCGGAACTCGCCGTACTCGGTCGGGAAGGGGCGTTCGGAAACCCGCTGCACCGTCTTCTCGTTCTCGATCCGGTAGCGGATCAGGTCCTCGATGGTGCCCATCTTGAGATCGTGCTCGGCGCAGAAGCGTTCGAGATCCGAACGCCGCGCCATGCTGCCGTCCTCGTTCAGGATCTCGACAATCACCGCCGCCGGTTCGGCCCCAGCCAGGCGCGCCAGATCGCACCCGGCCTCGGTATGGCCGGCGCGCACGATGACCCCGCCGGGCTGTGCCATCAGCGGAAACACGTGCCCCGGCTGGACGATATCCTCGGGCTTCGCGTTGGGCGCGACCGCGGTCCGGATGGTGTGTGCGCGATCGTAGGCCGAGATGCCGGTGGTCACGCCCTCGGCGGCCTCGATCGACAGCGTAAAGTTGGTGCCATGCACGTCATTGGTGTCGGTCACCATCAGCGGCAGCGCGAGCTGCTTGCAGCGCTCGCGGGTCAGCGTCAGGCAGATCAGGCCGCGGCCGTACTTGGCCATAAAGTTGATGTCCTCGGGCCGCGCGTGCGAGGCCAGCATCAAGAGGTCGCCCTCGTTCTCGCGGTCCTCGTCGTCGACGATGACCACCATGCGTCCGGCCTGCAGTTCCTCGAGGATGGTTTCGGTACTGGAAAATTCCATGCGTGCCTTCGGTCGGGGGCCGTGCGTTCAGTCGCGCGGCCCGGATTGATTGGGAAAGCCCTGTTCAGCCAGCCAGGCCTCCGACAGGTCGCCCGCCTGCGCGCCGGGCTCGGCCGCCCGCTCGCCCAGCATCAGACGCTCCAGATAGCGGGCGATCAGGTCGACCTCGAGGTTGACCGGGGTGCCCACCGTATAGACGGCGAAGCGGGTCAGGGACCAGGTATGCGGGATGATGTTGACCTCGAACTCGGCGCCGTCCACGCGGTTCACGGTCAGGCTGGTGCCATCAATAGTGATCGAGCCCTTGGCCGCGATGTAGCGGGCCAGTGCCGGTGGCGCGCGAAAGCGCACGCGGGTCGAGCGCGCATCGGGCTCCATCGCCACCACCTCGCCGACGCCGTCGACGTGCCCGGACACCATGTGCCCGCCCAGGCGGTCGCCCAGGGCCAGCGCCCGTTCGAGATTCACCCGGTCCCCCGGTCCGAGATGGCCCAGCGTGGTCACCTCCAGCGACTCGCGCGAGACATCGGCGGCAAAGCCGCTGCCCGCCAGGTCGGTCACCGTCAGGCAGACCCCGTTCACCGCGATCGAGTCCCCCAGCCGGGTGTCCGACAGGTCCATCCCGGTCGCGTTCACGTGCAGCCGCACGTCGCCACCGCTGGGGGTCAGGCGCTCCAGGCTGCCTAGGGTCTCGATGATTCCGGTAAACATGGACGTCCGCTCGTTCCGGGGTGCCCGCACGGACCGCGCCGGGCTGCTCGCCGCCCATCATAGGGAAACCCTAATGAATTCGCACCACGCCCCGCCCTTTTACCCGGTTCCTGCCCGGAAAACCCTTGTTCACCACGAAGCACACGAAGACACGAAGAAGGTCAAAGGCGGTTCACAGGAAGATGGGAAGATTGGAAGGGTTTTTCGGTAAAGCACAATAGCGGATGGTCATGGTCTGCCCATGCGATGCGGTTGCGCACCCCGTTTCAAACCCAGTCATCCTTCCACTCTTTCCGTCTTCCTGTAGACCGCCCTTGACCTTTCCCTTCTTCGTGCCTTCGTGTGCTTCGTGGTGAAATCGGCCTTCACGAACGCGGGTGGGCGCGCAGGCGCAGGGTTTCGCCGACCCAGCGGGAATCGACGATCTCGAGTTCGGCGCGCTCGGACATGCGGGCCAGCGGCCACTCGACCAGGGGGCGAGCATTGGAGCCCATCAGCAGGGGGGCCTGGTAGATCAGCCATTCGTCCACCCAGCCACCGCGCGCAAGCGCCCCGGCCAGACCCGGTCCGGATTCCACATGCAGCTCGTTGACCTCGGCGCGGCCCAGCTCCGCCAGCACCGCGCCCAGATCCAGCCCGCCCTCGGCGGATTCCTCCGCCAGCGGCACGGGCCGGACCTCCGCCCCTCGGCCGCGCAGGGTGTCCGCGGCCGGCGAGTCCGCGGCATCGGGCCCCGTGAGGATCCAGACCGGTCCCTCGCGCAGGATCTGCGCGCCCGGCGGCGTCCGCAGGCGGGCGTCCAGGATCACCCGCAGGGGCTGGCGTCCCGGCAGGTCGTAATAGCGGGGGTCATCCGGAAACCCGGCATGGGCGGCCAGGTCGAACGGCTTCATGCGCACGTTCAGGCGCGGGTCGTCGGCGACCACGGTGCCGCTGCCGGTCAGGATCGCGCCCGCGCGGGCCCGCCACTGCTGGACGTCGCGGCGCGCCGCCTCGCCGGTGATCCATTGCGACTCGCCGGAGGCCATGGCGGTACGCCCGTCGAGGCTCGCGGCAAGCTTGACGCGCACCCAGGGGCGTCCCTGCTCCATGCGCCGCACGAATCCGGGGTTCAGGGCACGCGCCTCGGCCTCCAGCACGCCGCTGTCGACCGGGATACCTGCTGCCCGCAGGGCCTCGATCCCGCCGCCACAGACCTGCGGGTTGGGGTCCTGCATGGCGATCACGACCCGGGCTACCCCGGCGCCGATCAGGGCATCGGTGCAGGGCGGGGTCCGGCCGTGATGGCTGCAGGGTTCCAGGGTGACGTAGGCGGTTGCGCCACGCGCGGCCTCGCCGGCCGCCCGCAGTGCGTTCACCTCGGCATGGGCCTCGCCGGCCTTCCAGTGCAGTCCCGCGCCGACTTCGCGTCCGTCGCGCACGATCACGCACCCGACCCGCGGGTTCGGGTCCGCGGTGAAGCGGCCGTAGTCGGCCAGCTCCAGGGCCCGCGCCATGTAACGGCGGTCCGTGATCGCCTGCTCGGTCGTGGGTGCTTCCATCACTCCCCCCTGGACGAGTCACCACTCCCCGGTGGCACCTGCGGGCCGCCCGCCGCCGGTTCCGGGGCAGGACCGGGCGCCTCCTCGTCGATCAGGCGCAGCTGCGAGCGGCGCATCTCCGGGCTGAGGTCTTCCTCCAGCCGTTCGATGGCCTCGCGGAAGGACTGCACACTGGCGAAGCTGAGATAAATGGAGGCAAACCGGATATAGGCCACATGGTCGAGGCCGTGCAAGGCGGCCAGGACCATTTCGCCGATCCGGTCGGATTTCACTTCCGGGGCGGTGAGCGCGGACAGCTGGCGCTTGATGTCGTCGATGACCCGCTCGACATCGTCGGTCTTCACCGGACGCTTGTGCAGGGCCCGGCGCAGTCCGCTGCGCAGCTTTTCCTCGTCGAAGGCGACGCGTTCGCCGGAGCGCTTGACCACCCGCGGCAGGCTGAACTCCGCCCGTTCGAAGGTGGTAAAGCGCGCCCCGCAGGCGCGGCACTGGCGCCGGCGCCGGATCTGTTCCTGCTCCGGGCCGGCCACCCGCGAATCGACCACGCGGGTGTCCTGATCATGACAGGACGGACAGCGCATCCCGCGCCCGCGACCCGTGACTCGCCGAGATTATTCGGGCGCGCCGTAGACCGGGAATCGGCGGCAGATCTCGACGACCTTGTCGCGGGTCGCGTCGATCACCTGCTCGTTCTCGTGGTCGTCCAGCACGTCGGCGATCCAGCCGGCCAGCTCGCGCGACTCGGCCTCGGTGAAGCCACGCGTGGTCAGCGCGGCGGTGCCGATGCGGATGCCAGAGGTCACGAACGGGGACTGCGGGTCATTCGGCACCGCGTTCTTGTTGACCGTGATGTTGGCGCGGCCCAGCGCGGCATCCGCGGCCTTTCCGGTCATGCCCTTGGACACCAGACTCAGCAGGAACAGGTGGTTGTCGGTGCCGCCGGAGACGATGTCATAGCCGCGCTCGACCAGGACCTCGGCCATCGCGCGGGCGTTGGCGATCACCTGCTTCTGGTAGGTCTTGAATTCCGGTTCCAGGGCCTCCTTGAACGCCACCGCCTTGCCGGCGATCACGTGCATCAGCGGGCCACCCTGGGTACCCGGGAAGATCAGCGACTGGAACTTCTTGTTCAGCTCCGGCTGACCCTTGGTGATGATGAAGCCGCCACGCGGCCCGCGCAGGGACTTGTGCGTGGTGGAGGTGACCACGTGGGCGTGGTCGATCGGATTCGGGTATTCACCAGCCGCGATCAGGCCGGAGACGTGGGCCATGTCCACCATCAGGTAGGCGCCCACGGAATCGGCGATCTCGCGGAAGCGCTTCCAGTCGACCACACGCGAGTAGGCGGAGAAGCCGGCGACGATCATCTTCGGCTGGTGCTCGGTGGCCAGACGCTGGACCTCGTCGTAGTCGATCAGGCCCTCGTCGGTGATGCCGTACTGCACCGCGTTGTAGATCTTGCCGGAGAAGTTCGGCTTGGCGCCGTGGGTCAGGTGGCCGCCGGCGTCCAGGCTCATGCCGAGCACGGTGTCATGCGGCTGCAGCAGGGCCATGTACACGGCCGCGTTGGCCTGCGAGCCGGAATGCGGCTGCACGTTGGCGTAGTCGGCGCCGTAGAGTTCCTTGAGACGGTCGATCGCGAGCTGTTCGACGATATCCACGTACTCGCAGCCACCGTAGTAGCGCTTGCCCGGGTAGCCCTCGGCGTACTTGTTGGTCAGCACGGAGCCCTGGGCCTCCATCACGCGCGGGCTGGTGTAGTTCTCGGAGGCGATCAGCTCGATGTGCTCTTCCTGACGCTGCGCTTCCTTGCTGATGGCGCCCCAGAGTTCGTCGTCGTAACCGTGGATACTCATGTCGATCGAAAACATTCGGTTCTCCCGTTCAAGGCTTCGGATTCGGTGGATTGCGGCGCGCCCGCCGGAAGGCGGCACTGCCGTCAAAAAGGCCGCTTATCATACGTCATCCGGCCCCTCTTTTCAGACCGGGCGGCTCCCGGGGCGCCCACCACGACGCCTCGCGAACGCTCCGAAATTGCGGGTTTCGCGAGCCCGATCAAGTACTTTGATGCCGGTCCCTTCGGCGCGGACGGGGCCGGCTCAAGCCCCTTCCCGTGACCGTGGAATACCGCGCCCGGCGCGCGTCAGGCGGGTGCTTCGATGCGATGGACATCCACGTCGTGGCGGACCGGGTAGACCGGGAGCCCGAACTGGTTGTAGATCGCCACATCCGCCGCGTCGCGGCCATAGCCCACCACCACATAGCCGCCCCGCAACTCGGGCTGGGTCGCATCGAAGCTGTACCAGCGACCGCCGACGAAGGCCTCGAACCAGGCGTGCATGTCCATCGGCTGCAGGCCGTGCAGATACCCGACCACCATGCGCGCCGGGATACTGAGACTGCGGCAAAGGGCGATGCCCAGATGCGCCAGGTCGCGGCACACCCCACTCCCGCGCTGGTTCACCTCCACCGCCGAGATCGGGATGTCGCTGGTGCCGGGAAGATACTCGATGCGGTCACGCAGCCATTGCTCAATGGCGGCCACCTGGTCGTAGCCCAGCCACTGCCCGGCGGTGATCTCGGTCGCCATGCGATTGAAACGGTCCGATTCGCAGAAGCGGCTGGGCAGCAGGTAGCCAAGGGTCGCGTCCGGCAGGGCCTGTACCTCGACAAACGGGGCGCCGGGGGCGCGATCCAGGGCATCGGCCGTCTGCACCTCGGCCGCCGTGTGGATCGAGAATGGCCCCGGCGGCGCGACCAGACGCTGGCAGAGATTGCCGTAGACATCCACGAACTCGGTCACCGGGGCGTTCGGCACCAGGCGATACTCCTCGCGCGCGATCCACTGCAGCGGGCCGCTGCGCGGGCGCAGCATCAGCACGAACGGTGTCGGGACGGGGATCTCGAATTCGAAGTCACAGCGGGTTTCAAGCCACATGAGGCAATGCCTGCGTCGGATGGAGGCCTCACCCTACGCGCCGCTTGACCGCAGAGCCAGAAAAACCTTGCCGCGTTACCCGGACCGGCGGGCGTGTACATTACGGCCCGATTCCCTACACTCGCGATACCGCCTGTTCCCGGGAGAACACATGCGAGGATCCGCCGTGCACCGCATCCCTACACGTCACCTGACCCGCGGGCTGCCGGCCCTGGGCCTGAGCCTGGCCTTGTTGCTGCTCGCGCCCCTGGCGGCGGCCGAGCAGCGCTTCATCAACATCGGTACCGGCGGCGTCACCGGGGTCTACTACCCGGCCGGCCAGCACCTGTGCCGCCTGTTCAACACTCGCCGCGACGAACACGGGATGCGCTGCACCGCGGAAAGCACCGGGGGCTCGGTGTTCAATCTGAACATGGTGCGCTCCGGTGACATGGATTTCGGCGTGGCCCAGTCGGATCTGCAGTACCACGCCTACCATGGCAGCGGCCGCTTCGAGGCCTTCGGGCCGGCCACGCACCTGCGGGCCATGTTCAGCCTGCACCCGGAGCCCCTGACCCTGGTGGTGCGCCCCGACGCGGAGATTGCCGGACTGGATGATCTGCCGGACAAGCGCGTGAACATCGGCAACCCCGGATCCGGCCAGCGCACCCTGATGGAAGAGCTGATGGAGAAGCTCGGCTGGGATCACGATACCTTCCGCCGAGTCAGCGAGCTGCCCTCGCGCGAGCAGGCCCAGGCCCTGTGCGACAATCGCATCGACGCCTTCGTGTTCTCCGTCGGCCACCCTTCGGCGGCGATCCAGGAGCCCATCGCCACCTGTGATGCACGCCTGGTCTCCATCGAGGGGCCGGCCATCGAGGAACTGATCCGCTCGACCCCCTACTACCTCACCGCCGTGATTCCCGCCGATACCTACCCAGGGCAGGACCAGGACATCCGCACCTACGGCGTGGGCGCCACCCTGGTCACCTCGGACCGCACGTCGAACACCGCCGCCTTTGAACTGACCCGCGCCGTGTTCGAGAACTTCGAGACCTTCCGTGGCCTGCACCCGGCCTTCAGCGGTCTCGAACGCGAGGGCATGGTGGACGAGGGCCTGTCCGCGCCCATGCACCCCGGCGCCCGACGCTACTTTCGCGAGGCAGGACTGATCGATGACTGATACCCGAGCCCAGGATGCCGCCAGCCCGGAGGACCGCCAGGTCGCCGAGCTGGAGACCGGCGGCCGCCACCCCGGCCGCGCGACCCGCAGTCTCATCTGGATCACGGCCGTCGCGTGGTCGCTGTTCCAGATCTGGATCGCCGCGCCGATGGCCGACTGGGTGGATGTCTTCGTGGTCTCCGAGACCGAGGCCCGCTCCATCCATCTGGCCTTCGCGATCTTCCTCGGCTACCTGCTCTTCCCCGCGGTACGTCCCACCGCCCGCGGCAAGGGCTGGCAGCACGCGATCGGCATCCTCTATGCCCTCGGCGGCCTGGCCCTGATCGCACTAGGGCTATGGCAGCTGCTGGGCCTTGAACGCCTCGGCGAGGTCTATCTGGCCCTGGGCATTGCTTTGGTAGTAGTGGCCTGGCCCCTGCTGCGCGGGAACGACCCCGTGCATCGTGTGCCCCTGGGCGACTGGGTATTCGCCGCGGTCGCGGCCTTCAGTGCGCTCTACCTCTACCTGTTCCACGAGGCGCTGGCGGCGCGCCCAGGCGCCCCCACCGAGCTGGACCTGGTCATGGCCGGGATCGGTCTGATCCTGCTGCTGGAGGCGACACGCCGCGTGCTCGGCCCGGCGCTGACCATCATCGCGGCGATCTTCCTGTTCTACACCTTCGCCGGGCCGCTGATGCCCGACCTGATCGCCCATCGCGGCGCCAGCTACCCGCGCGCGATGGCGCAGCAGTGGCTGTCCAACGAGGGGGTGTTCGGGATCGCGCTGGGGGTCTCCACCAGCTTCGTGTTCCTGTTCGTGCTGTTCGGCGCGCTGCTGGAACGCGCCGGCGCTGGCGACTACTTCATCCGTGTCGCCTTCTCCCTGCTCGGGCACCTGCGCGGGGGCCCGGCCAAGGCCGCGGTGATGGCCTCGGGGATGACCGGGGTGGTCTCCGGTTCGTCCATCGCCAATGTGGTCACCACCGGCACCTTCACCGTGCCGCTGATGCGCCGGGTCGGTTTCGCCCCGCACAAGGCCGGCGCGGTGGAGGTGGCCAGCTCGGTCAACGGCCAGTTGATGCCGCCGGTGATGGGGGCCGCCGCCTTCCTGATGGTCGAGTACGTCGGCATCCCTTACGTGGAGGTGCTCAAACACGCGATTCTGCCGGCGCTGATCGCCTATATCGCGCTGATCTATATCGTCCACCTGGAGGCCTGCAAGAACGGCATGGAGGGGCTCCAGCGCGCCACCGTGACCACCTGGCGCGGGCGCCTGATCAGCTTCGGGATCACCGTCTCCAGCCTGATCATCCTGGCCGCCGCGGTGTACTGGGGGCTGGGCTGGATCAAGGACGTGGCCGGCGACGCCGCCGCCTGGATCATCGCCGGCCTGCTGTTCGCGGCCTACCTGATCCTGCTGTGGATCGTCGCCCGCGAACCCGAGCCGGAACCCCTGGACACCGAGCAACCCCTGCCGCGCGTGCTACCCACGGTACTGGGCGGTCTGCACTATGTGCTGCCGCTGGTGGTGCTGGTCTGGGCTCTGGTGGTGGAACGCCTGTCGCCGGGGCTGGCGGCGTTCTGGGCGGTGGCCTTCATGATCTTCATCGTCCTGACCCAGCGCCCGCTGGTCGCGCTGTTCCGGCGCCAGGGCCGGCTGCTGCAGGCGACCTGGGTCGGGGTATGGGAGCTGTTTCAGGGCTTCGAGACCGGCGCGCGCAACATGATCGGTATCGGCCTGGCCACCGCCGCGGCCGGGATCATCGTCGGCACCGTGGCAATGACCGGCGTCGGGCTGGTGCTGACCGACCTGGTGGACACCCTGTCCGGCGGCAACCTGCTGCTGGTGCTGGTGCTGACGGCCCTGATCAGCCTGATCCTGGGGCTGGGCCTGCCGACCACCGCGAACTACATCATCGTGGCGACCCTGATGGCCCCGATCATCGTCGACCTGGGCGCCCAGCACGACATCCTGATCCCGCTGATCGCGGCCCACCTGTTCGTGTTCTATTTCGGCATCATGGCCGACGTGACGCCGCCGGTGGGTCTGGCCTCGTTTGCCGGCGCGGCGATCGCGAAGGCCGACCCGATCCGCACCGGGATCCAGGCCTTTGCCTACAGCCTGCGCACCATCGCATTGCCGTTCTTCTTCATCTTTAACAGCCAGTTGCTGCTGATCGGCGTGGACAACGTGTTCCAGCTGACGCTGGTATTCCTCGGCTCGCTGGCGGGCATCCTCGCGTTTACCGCAGCCACCCAGGGCTGGTTCCTGACCCGCAGCCGCTACTGGGAATCCGGCGCCCTGCTGGTGGTGGCCTTCGTGCTGCTGGTGCCCACGGTACTGATGGACCGCATCGCGCCGCCCTTTGCGCACCAGCCGCCGGAGACCCTGCTGGAGGTCGTCGAAACGATCCCGGATCGTGACTCGCTGCGCGTGGAGGCCACCGGCATCGACCTGGAGGGCCGCGAGATCACCCGCACGGTGATGTTCCCGCTGGGCAGCCCGGACCTGGCTCCGCGCGAACGCCTGGCCGATGCCGGCCTGGACGTGCGCTTCGATCCCGACGCGCAGAAGGCGCAGATACAAACGGTTGCTTTCGGCAGCCCGGCCGGCCGGGTAGGCTTGGAGGGTGGTTGGGCCATCACCGGCGTGCTGGTGCCCACCGACCGTCCGAGTCCCTACTGGTTCTACCTCCCCGCGCTGGCCCTGGGGCTCCTGGTCGCCTGGAACCAGCGCCGGCGCACGACACCACCGGGAGGCGGGCCATCCGCCGACGCCCCGGCGCTGTCGGCGTAACCCGACCTCACCACGAACGGAGGACCCGCGATGGAACAACCTCAATACGGCTTCAACGTGATCGTGCCGGGCGCGATCGATCAGGTGATCGAGCGCACCACGGCCGCCCTGGGCGAGGAAGGCTTCGGCATTCTCAGCGAGATCGACGTGGCCGCGGCCTTCAAGAAGAAACTGGACCTGGATCATCGGGCCTACCGCATCCTCGGCGCCTGCAACCCGAACCTGGCCCGCCAGGCGATCGAGGCGGATCCGAACATCGGGCTGCTGCTGCCCTGCAACGTCCTGGTACAGGACAACGAGAACGGGACCTGCACGGTCGGCTTCATGGACCCGGTCGCGGTGATGGGTCTGGTCAACAAGCCCGGTGTCGAGGACCTTGCTCAAGATGTGCGGCATCGCCTGGAACGGGTACGCCTGACACTGGAGACGGGCTAGTGGGCCATGCGGGAAGTTCGGTGACGATGGAGCACAGCCAGAAGTGCCGGAGCAAGGCGGGCAAGTGCCGGAATAGCCACGCTATTTCAAACTTGCCCAACGCAGCGCCGGCGCTTCTGGCGCAGCGATCCGTTACCGAACTTTCCGCGTGGCCCGCTAGCCCCGGCCGCGCCCGCATCTGATGGAACCCGGAACCGACCAGTCCTTGCTACTGGCCGAGCGCATCCGTTCGGCCAGTGCAGCCGGCCACCGCCTGGCCATCACCGGCAGTGGCAGTCAGCGTGCCCTCGCGTTCCCCGAAGGATATCCGGCGGATGTGCAGCTGCTGGAGGCAGGCCGCCACCACGGCATCGTCAATCTGGCCCCCAGCGAGCTGGTGGTGACGGTGCGTGCCGGCACACCGGTGATGGAATTGCAGGCCGCGCTGGAAGAGGTCGGCATGATGCTGCCCTTCGAGCCGGCCATGCCCACCCCGTCCAGCACCGTGGGCGGCATGGTCGCCCTGGGGCTGTCCGGCGCGCGCCGCCCCTGGACCGCCAGTCTGCGTGACGCGCTGCTGGGTACGCGCATCGTGAACGGCCGCGGCGAGATCCTGCGCTTCGGTGGCGAGGTCATGAAGAACGTCGCCGGCTTCGACGTCTCGCGCCTGATGGCGGGCAGCATGGGCAGTCTGGGCCTGCTGCTGGAAGCCAGTTTCAAGCTGCTCCCCGCCCCCGCCTACCAGGCCTGGCTGCGCCGCGAGGCCTCCGCGGCCGAATTCATCCAGCAGGCTCGGGACTGGGGACGCACCGCCCTGCCCTTCTCCGGCCTGGCCTGGGCCGACGGGATCACCCGGATCCGCCTGGGCGGTGGGCAGGAGGCCGTGCAGGAGGCCGCCGAGCGCCTGGGCGCGGATGCCGATCTGGAGGGTCCGCCCTTCTGGACCCGGCTGCGCGATCGTCACCTGCCGTTCCTGACCGGTTCGGTGACCGGCGACGAACGCCTGTGGCGTCTGAGCCTGCCGCCGGCGACCCCGCCCCTCGACCTGCCGGGCGAGTGGCTGATGAACTGGGGCGGCGGCGAGCGCTGGCTGCGCTCCAGCGCGGCCCCGGAAACGGTCCGCACGACGGTCGCAGACGCGGGCGGGCATGCCCGGCTGTGGCTGGGCAATCCCGCCGGCGGCCCCTGGCTGCACCCGCGCCCCGCGCCGCACGCGCGCCTGGAAGGGGAAGTCCGCGCGGCGATGGACCCGGACGGGGTATTTTTCGCCCCACTGATTGCCCCCCATCCACGCCCCGCCCGGGCGAGCTGAGACCATGGAAACCCGCCTGCACCCCCGCTTCGAGAACGACCCGGCGGCGCGCATCGCCGAGGACGCGCTGCGCGCCTGCGTGCACTGTGGCTTCTGCAACGCCACCTGCCCGACCTACCAGGAACAGGGCGACGAGCTGGACGGGCCGCGCGGCCGGATCTACCAGATCAAGGAGGTCCTGGAGAGCGGCGAGGCCAATGCCACCACGCGCACCCATCTGGACCGCTGCCTGACCTGCCTCAACTGCATGACCACCTGCCCTTCCGGCGTGGACTACAACCACCTGGTGGCGGTGGGCCGCGAGGTCGTCGAGCGCGACCTCGACCGCCCCTGGCGCGAGCGGCTGCTGCGCGGCCTGCTGGCGCGCGCCCTGCCGGCGCGCTGGCCGTTCCGTCTGGCCCTCGGGCTGGGGCGTCTCGCCCGCCCGGCCCTGCCCGCGCGACTGAAGCGGCGCGTGCCGCCGCGCCAGGCCACCGGGACCGTACCCCGGCCCGCCAACGGTGCTGCGGGACCCGGCTTCCAGCATGGGCGCGTGCTGCTGCTGGGCGGCTGCGTGCATGACGCCATCGACGCCCGCATCAACGCGGCCCTGCGCCACCTGCTGGCCCGCCGCGGCGTCGAGGTAGTGGAGACCGGGGCGGCCCGCTGCTGTGGAGCGGTGGAACACCACCTGGCCTTCGAGGAACGGACCCGCGCCCGGGTCCGCGCCAACCTCGACGCCTGGGAACCGGTCCTGGAGCGCGGCGTCGACGCGGTCGTCAGCACCGCCAGTGGCTGCGGCGTGCTGCTACGCGACTACGGGCACATCCTGGCCGACGACCCGACGTACGCCGAGCGCGCGGCCCGGCTGGCGGCACGGGTTCGCGACCCGGTGGAACTGTTCGACGCCGAAAGCATCCGCGAGCTCGGGATCCGCGCACCGGCCGATCACCCACCAGTGGCCTGGCACGCCCCCTGTACCCTGCAACACGGCCAGGCCCTGCCCGGGCGCGTGGAACCGCTCCTGCAGGCCGCCGGTTTCAATCTGGTTCCGGTCATCGAGCCGCACCTGTGCTGCGGCTCTGCCGGCACCTACTCGATCCTGCAGCCGGAGATGGCAGGTCGGCTTCGCCAGCGCAAGCTGGACAACCTCGAGGCCGCGGGCCCCGCGCGCATCGTCACCGCCAACATCGGCTGCCAGACCCATCTGCAAAGTGGCACGGACACCCCGGTCGAGCACTGGCTCACGCTGCTCGAGCGTCACTGTCCGGCAACTCCCGCCGGTGCGTAGGGGCGCTTGCCCGCGCCCCGGCGGCGATCTAGATTCCCCCTTTTCCAATCCGGTAGACGCATCCATGCAGGCAAAATCCTTTCTCCCCCCGCAGCGCACCCTGATGGGCCCCGGCCCCTCCGATGTGAACCCGCGTGTTCTGAGCGCGATGAGCCGCCCGATCATCGGCCACCTGGACCCGGTTTTCGTCGGCATGATGGAGGAGATGAAAGGCCTGCTGCAGTACGCCTTTCAGACCAGTAACGCGCTGACCCTGCCGGTCTCCGCCCCCGGCTCCGCCGGCATGGAGACCTGCTTCGTGAACCTGGTCGAGCCGGGCGACAAGGTAATCGTCTGCATCAACGGCGTGTTCGGCACGCGCATGAAGGAAAACGTCGAGCGCTGTGGCGCCACTGCCGTGGTGGTCGAGGACGACTGGGGCGCCCCGGTCTCCCCGCAGAAGGTCGAGGACGCGCTGAAGGGCAACCCGGATGCGAAGATCCTGGCCTTCGTGCACGCCGAGACCTCCACCGGCGCGCGCTCGGACGTCGAGACCCTCTGCCGGCTGGCGCGCGAACACGACTGTCTGAGCATCGTCGACTCGGTCACCGGCCTCGCCGGCAGCCCGCTGTACGTGGATGACTGGGGCGTGGATGCAATCTACTCCGGCTCGCAGAAATGCCTGTCCTGCACCCCGGGCCTGTCGCCGGTCAGCTTCAGCGAACGCGCGGTAGAGCGCATCCAGGCGCGCAGCCACAAGGTCCAGAGCTGGTTCCTCGACCTGAACCTGGTCATGGGGTACTGGGGCGGCGGCGGCAAGCGCGCCTACCACCACACCGCCCCGGTCAACGCCCTGTACGCCCTGCACGAATCGCTGGTAATCCTTGCCGAGGAAGGCCTGGAGAACAGCTGGTCGCGTCACTGCCGCCACCACGACGCCCTGCGCGCCGGCCTTGAGGCCATGGGCCTGAGCTTCCTGGTGGATGCCAAGCATCGCCTGCCGCAGCTCAATGCGGTGCACGTGCCCGAGGGCGTGGACGAGGCCGCGGTGCGCGGCGAACTGCTGAACCGCTACGGCCTGGAGATCGGCGCCGGGCTGGGACCGTATGCCGGCAAGGTCTGGCGTATCGGCCTGATGGGCTACGGCGCGAACGAGAAGAACGTCCTGCTGTGCCTGTCCGCGCTGGAGGCCGTGCTGGCCGACATGGGGGCCGTCACCCCCGGCCGCGCGATGCCCGCCGCCCGGGCCGCCTACGCGCAGCAGGGCTGAACCCACCGATCACCGGTCGCCGCCGCGCCCATGCGCGCTGGCGGCCACTCGAGACCCAACGGGAGGCGCATCATGACGCTAAGCGAACTGCTGCAGTACCTGGATGAACACATGGACGGCGTGTTCCTGGACGGCGACCCTGCCGCGTCGCTGGAAAAGGCGCGCAGCGGCGAACACCGCAACCCCATCGCGGCCGAGGTCCTGGTCGCGCTGATGGACGGGGCCGGCGCCGACAGCCCGGACACCACCCTGGAACGCGCCGAGGCGGTCAAGGCCATTGGCCCGACCCGCCTGAAGTACATGGGCGATGACGCACCCGTGGAGGGCTTCCGCCTGGTGGAGAAAACCATCGTCACCATCGACGCCGCCTACAACGAAGAGGCGCTCGCCTCCCGCGGCTGATCCCGCCCGCTAAGGCGTCATCCCGGAAACCGCGCAGCGGTTGTCCGGGATCTCCAACGCCGGGGCAGATCAGGGCGATGGGGCTTCCGCGAAGCGGGGATCCCGGCTCTTCGCTGCGCTACGGCCGGGATGACGCGAGGTGTTTCCCTAGAACAACCCGGCGAGCCACAGCACCGCGCCGGCCATGGACGCCCCGATCAGCGCGCCCATGGCGACGTCGCTGGGATAGTGCAGCGCCAGTACCAGCCGCGAGGCGGCCACCAGCGCCGCGAACGGCACCACCAGCCAGGCCCAGACCGGGAACCACGCCACCAGGACCACGGTGAATCCCACCGCGTGCATGGTATGGCCGGAGGGGAAGCTGAATTCGTCCAGCGGGTCCACCGTCCGCGTGAACGGGCGATCACGGTGGCAGGGCCGCCGCCGGCTGGTGCGTCGCTTCAGCCACTTGTACACCGGCAGCGACGCCAGCCCCACCACCGCCATCTGCAGGCTGACCCAAGCCGCCTGCGGCCCGTGCAGCAACGGCAGCACCAGCATCAGCGCATACCAGGCCACCCCGTCGCCCAGCCGGCTCACCCCGCCAAAGAACCCGCTGACGACGCGGCGCCGATTGTAGTGGTTGAACTGCCGGCAGACCGCCAGCTCCAGCTCATCCATCCATTGCAGGACGCGCATCGCGACCCTCCTTGAGGATTCCCAGACACTGGGACTCGAACTCGGCCACCACCTCGACCCAGTCGAGCCCGCGGGCATGCGCTCGCGCCTGACGGCCCATCTCGCGCCAGGCCTCCGGATCCTGCGCGAGAGCGCCCGCCGCGCCGACGAAGGCGGCGGCATCCTCGGACGCCGTTCCCGTCAGCGGCACCCGGGCGCCACTCACGCCGCTGGTCACATGCTCGTGAGCCGCGGCCGAATCGAAGGCCAGCACCGGGAGCCCGCTCGCCATGGCCTCGATCACCACATTGCCGAAGGTCTCGGAAGTCGACGGAAACAGGAACAGATCGGCGCTGGCATAGTGCTGTGCCAGGGCCTGGCCCACCTGCTGGCCGGTGAAGATCGCGTCCGGATTGGCCCGCTCCAGCTCCGTTCGCGAGGGGCCATCGCCGACCACCACCAGGCGCGCGTCGGGGCGCGCCGCCTGGATGGCGCGAAAGGCATCCACCACCAGGGCCAGATTCTTCTCCGGTGCCAGGCGCCCGACGTACAGCACGACCGGTGTGGCGGTCGCCGCACCCCATTGCTGGCGCAGGCGCGATGACCGCCGCGCCGGGGTGAAACGCCGGGTATCCACGCCCCGCGCCATCACCCGCACGCGCTGGAATCCCTGCGCCGCCAGCGTGTGCGCCAGTGCCCCGGTCGGGGCCAGAGTCACGTCACAGCGGTTGTGGAAACGGCGCAGGACAGCGCGCACCAGCGGGGTCAGCCAGCCGACACCGTAGTAGCGGGCATAGCCGTCGAAATGGGTATGAAAACCCGAGGCGACCGGAATCCCGAGGCGCCGCGCCGCGCGCAGGGCCGCATGCCCCAGCGGACCCTCGGTGGCGATATACACGGCATCCGGGCGGTCCTCCGACCACAGGGCCTGCAGCCGGCGGCGCGCCGGGAGACCCATGCGCAGGCCGCTGTAGCCAGGCAGCGGCAGGCCCGCGAGCAGGTGGTCACACGCCCCTGATTCGTCGCCCGCCCCGCAGGGGCGCGCCACCTCGCCCGGCTGGCGCGGGCGGGCGACCTGCACCCGGTGGCCACGCTCGCGCATCCCCTCGACCAGCCGCGCGAGGGTATGCGCCACGCCGTTAACCTCCGGCGGCCAGGTCTCGGTGACCAGCGCCAGATGCAGGCGTGTGCGGCAGGGGCCCGGGGACTCGATGTGCGGTTGCGACCACATGATGAATCCCCGTGCCGCGGCCGGCGCTATGCAGGCGAGCGATCGCTTTCGCGACCAGCTGGCGGTTCCAGTGGCAGGTCCAGCACGCGGACGATGGCCTCACGGGCACCGTCCGCCAGGCTGCGCCGGTCCTGATCCGCGACTTCCAGCGGCGCCAGAAAATGCAGGTCCACACGCGTCTCGCGGCGGCACAGCAAGCGCCATACGTTGGGGATCAGGCGATCCCCGCCGGAATACGACACCGGAACCGCGCCATCGGGCGTCCGCTCGTAGGCCAGCGCCACCGGCTGCACCGGATGCCGAGTGCCGGTGACGGCCGCGAACAGGCGCGGGTGGAAACGGCGCACGAACTCGCCCCGGCTGGTCGTCCCCTCCGGAAACACCACGAAGTGGCGGCCCTCGTCCAGGCCAGCCCGCATGGCCTCGACATGGGCGGAGGCCTGGTGCGCACCGCGCTCGATGAAGCGGGTGTCGTGCTGCCGGGCCAGCCAGCCGATGACCGGCCAGCGCGCGATCTCCGCCTTGGACAGGAAGCACGGGTCCAGCGCTGCCCCGATCAACGGGATATCCAGCCAGGAGACATGGTTGGAGACCACCAGCGACGGCCGCCGGGGCGGCTCGCCATGGATCCGGAAACGCACCCCCGCGATCCACAGGGCACGGTCGTACCAGGCCCGGCGGATGCGACTGCGCTCCTCGAAGTCGGCCTCGCGGCGGGCCATCCGCCAGGTCAGCCAGACCCCCGCCAGCATGTGCAGCACGATACGCATCAGCCTAACCAGTGCCCGCAGTGTTCCGGTCATGTTCCGTTCCTCGGCTTGCAGGCGCCGCGGCGCCCAGGAAGTGCCGATGGTAACGGTCCGGCATGGCGCGCACATCCAGCAAGACGAGCACGTCGGCCACATTGAAATCGGGATCGAAACAGGCCTCGCCGCAGACCCGCGCGCCCAGGCGCAGGTAGGCCTTCAATAGCGGCGGCATACCGCTGCGGCTGGGCGTGCCGTGGCAGATGGTCAGGGCGTTGGGAAGCGGTCGGCGCGGGGTGACCCGCAGGCGCGACGGGGCCCGATGGAACATGCGCAGCCAGGCCAGCTGGGCCGGTGTCTGCTCGGTCAGGGGCAGGCTGGCGCAGCCCATCAGGTAGTCGTAGCGATGGGCATTCATGAAACGCGCCAGCCCGGTCCACAGTGCGTTGATGGCGCCGCCCTGGCGATGGTCCGCGCGCACGCAGGTACGACCGACCTCCAGAGTGCGCCCGGGCAGATTCATCAGCGGGCCCAGTTCGAATTCGGACAGCGAATAGAAACCGCCGGCCGTGCTCGCACTCTCTTCGGTCAGGATGCGCGTGCAGGCCACCACACCGCCCGAACGTCGGTCACGCACCAGCAGGTGATGACAGAAGGCGTCCAGCGGGTCACGATCCAGCCCCGAGGCGGTGTCCGGCAGCGCTGCCCCCATCTCGCCGGCGAAGACCTCGTGGCGCAGGCGCTGGGCGGCTTCCAGATCCGCGGGGCTGGAAGCCAGATGGACGCGATAGGCAGTTTCGGCATCCGTGGAGGACACGGACAGGGAGCGAGGCGGTGCGGTCATGGTGGCGACCTCCGGTTGAACTGCCCCGGAGACTACGCCGCGCGCTTGACCATCCCGTGTAGAAACGATGACGGTCGGGTGAACCCGCCGTCGGATGCCCACCCGCAGAGGGTGGCATTGGGGGCGGAGGCACCGGCCCCCGCCCCGCGAGGCCGTGCTACGGCAGCTTGCCGGTGTAGGCGCCGGATTCGACCGGCAGGTCCTCGCCTTCCCAGCCCTTGATGCCACCGGCGATATTCACCACGTTGGTGAAGCCCATCTCCTGCAGCCGCTGCACGGACATGGCGGCCCGGCCGCCGGTCGCGCACATCACGGCCACCGGTTTCTCGCGGGCCTCCACCAGGGCGTCGATGCGGTGCGGGGTGTTGGGGTCGGCCGCGCCCTCCAGCAGGCCGCGCGGGACGAGGATGGAATTCGGCGCGTGCATCTTTTCGAACTCATAGGGTTCGCGCACGTCGACCACCAGCCAGTCCTCGCCCGCCTCCATCTTCTCGGCGAGATCCGCCGGGGCAATCTCCTTCACGTTCTTGCGCGCCTCGGCGACGAAATCCATCAGCTTCTTCTCGCTCATTCGAACCTTCCCTTATGCAATGATCTGGATGTTTTTGTGGGGCCTGCTTGCAGGCGAAGCCCCTGCCCATGTCGGAGTTTGGCAGGGGCTTCGCCTGCAAGAAGGCTCCTACCACCGGACGCATTCTACCGTGGGTACGTGATCAGGCGTTTCAACCCTGTGAGAGCGCGCTGTCCAGCGCCGCAGGGTCAGTCACGGGCGCCTCGCATTGCAGCCCGCGGCAGAGATAGGCACGCACACCCGTCTCCGGGGCGGCCTTCTCCGCCAGCGCAGCGGGAAGGTCGCCGGCATCGGCCGGGATCGCGAGGGCCCATACCGGAGCAGCCTGCGCCCGCAGACGCTGCTGCCACGCGGGAAGTTCGTCCGCCGCCCCGCGCAGCACGACCAAGGCCGGCGGCTGGTAGTGGATGTCCAGCGCCATCAGCAGGCTCATGTGTCCCACCGGGGCCTGCTCGATCATCGGTCCGGCGTTGGCGAGGGTGCGCTCGGCCGCCTCGATATACCGTGGCTCGGCCAGCAGGAACCCGAGCTTCTGCAAGGCCTGCGCCGCGACACCGTTGCCATTGGCCATGGCATCGTCGGAATACACTTTCGGGCGCTGGATCAGCGCCTCGTGATCGCCGGCGGTAAAGAAGAAACCGCCGTGCTCGCGGTCCTCGAATTCCGCCAGCAGGGTATCGGCCAGAGTGACGGCCCAGCCCAGCAGCTCGCTGTCCCATTCAGTCTCCAGCAACGCCAGCGTGGCCTCCAGCAACAGGGCGTGATCGTCGAGATAGGCGCGCGGCATCGCACCGGTGGCCCCCTCGCGCACGCTGGCGTACAGCCGGCCGTCGCGCCACAGACGCTCGCGCACGGCGGTCATCGCATCACGTGCCAGGTGCAGCCATTCCGGACGCCCCAGGGCGCGCGCGGCCCGCGCCAGTCCGGAAATCATCAGGGCATTCCAGGCGCCGAGGATCTTCTCGTCCCGGTGCGGTCGCACCCGCTCCGCGCGGGCCGTCAGCAGACGTTCCCGGGCCTGATCCAGCCGCCGGTTCACCTCCGCCTCGTCGATCCCCAGCGCCTCCGCGACGGTCGCCGGCGGCGCGACCTCGTGCAGATGCCAGCGTCCCTCGAAATTGGCCGGGCCGTTCAGCCCCCAGACGCGGCTGGCAACGGCCCATTCGACCTCCGGCAACAACGCCTCCACGGTGTCCGGATCCCAGACGTAGAAGCGTCCCTCCTCGCCCTCGGAGTCCGCGTCCAGGCTCGAGTAGAAGGCCCCGGAGCCATCCCGCATCTCGCGTTTCAGCCAGGCGACCGTCTGTTCCACCACCCGCCGCGCGCGAAGATCGCCGCCGGCCGCGCGCTCGGCGTAGAGCCCCAGCAGCGGGCCGTTGTCGTAGAGCATCTTCTCGAAGTGCGGGATCATCCAGCGGGCGTCTACCGAGTAACGACAGAAGCCACCCCCCGCCTGATCAAAGATGCCACCCGCGGCCATCGCGTCCAGGGTGCGCCCCAGCATGCGGTCGGCCTCGGCATCGCCATGGCGCGCCGCATGCCAGGCCAGCCACTCGAGCGAGGCCGGGTGCGGAAACTTGGGGGCATCCCCGAAGCCGCCAAACTGCTCGTCGAAGGTCTTCGCCAGTTCCGCGCGTCCCTTGTCGATGACACTGAGCGCCGGGATCGCGCCGCCGGCGGGGCGGTAGATCCGACCCAGCGCCTGCTGCAGCGATTCGGTCTGGCGCTGGATCTCGTCGGGGTGCTCGGCGAGGAAATCGGCAACCCGCGTCATCAGATCCACGAACGACGGCAGGCCGTGGCGCGGGGTGCTCGGGAAGTAGGTCCCGGCAAAGAACGGCACCTGGTCGGGCGTCAGGAAGACGGTCAACGGCCAGCCCCCGGGACGCTGCGACAGCAGCATATGCGCGTTCTGGTAGATGCGGTCGAGATCCGGGCGCTCCTCGCGGTCCACCTTGATATTGACGAACCGCTCGTTCATCACCGCGGCGGTGTCCGGGTCCTCGAAGGACTCGTGCGCCATCACATGGCACCAGTGGCAGGCGGAGTAGCCGATCGACAGCAGGATCGGCTTGCCCTCGCGGCGGGCGCGTTCCAGCGCCTCCTCGCCCCAGGGATACCAGTCCACGGGGTTGTCGGCGTGCTGCAACAGATAAGGGCTGCTGGCCCCGGCCAGTCGATTCATCGCGCGACCTCCTGGAAAGTGGATCCGGCGACCCGCATGCAGGTGCATGCCGGCGCCCGGCCGGGTAGCATGTGCAGCCGGTTTTTCATCCGCAAGCGCCCATGCCCACACACCCGTTTATCGACCCGGTCGCGCTGTCCATCGGCCCGCTGACCCTATACTGGTATGGCCTGATGTACCTGGTCGGCTTCATCGCCTTCTGGGCACTCGGCGTCTGGCGCACGCGTACCCGCGACTGGGACCCCCTGCACCCCTGGCAGGTCGGCGACCTGCTGTTCTGGGGCGTGGTCGGGGTCGTGGTCGGCGGACGGCTCGGCTATGCCCTGTTCTACAACCTGGACGCCACACTGGCCGACCCGGTGAGCCTGTTCCGCATCTGGGAAGGTGGCATGGCCTTCCACGGCGGACTCGCCGGGGTGCTGGTCACCTGCTGGCTGTATGCCCGCAAGATCGGCCAGCCGTTCTTCCGCCTGACCGACTTCATCGCCCCGCTGATCCCGATCGGCCTCGGCGCCGGCCGCATCGGCAACTGGATCAACGGCGAACTGTGGGGCAAGCCCACCGACCTGCCCTGGGCCATGGTCTTCCCGGCCGCGGACTACATCCCGCGCCACCCGTCGCAGTTGTACCAGGCCTTTCTCGAGGGGCTGGTGCTGTTCGTGGTGCTGTGGATCGTCTCGCGCCAGCCGCGCCGCACGGGCCTGATCTCCGGGCTGTTCCTGACGCTCTACGGCGGCTTCCGCTTTGCGATCGAGTTCGTCCGCGTGCCCGACGCCCACATCGGTTACCTTGCCTTCGACTGGCTGACCATGGGCCAGGTCCTGAGCCTGCCGGTTATCCTGTTCGGCGTGGCCCTGATCGTCTGGTCGCGGCGCAACCCGCTGCCCGCAGCCCGCCCGGCCCCGGAGGCCTCCTGAGATGCAGCAATACCTCGATCTGGTGCGGCACATCCGCGACCATGGCACGGATCGTCCGGACCGCACCGGTACCGGCACGCGCTCGGTGTTCGGCTACCAGATGCGGTTCGATCTGGCTGACGGCTTCCCGCTGGTAACCACCAAGCGCACTCACCTGCGCTCGGTGATCCACGAGTTGCTGTGGTTCATCGCCGGCGACACCAATATCCGCTACCTGCGCGACAACAAGATCCGCATCTGGGACGAATGGGCGACCGAGGACGGTGACCTGGGCCCGATCTACGGCGCCCAGTGGCGCAACTGGGCCGGCCACGACCAGTTGGCCGAACTGGTCGACAACCTGCAGAACCGGCCGCATTCCCGGCGCCACATCATCAGCGCCTGGAACGTGGCCGATCTGCCCGACGAGTCCGTCTCGCCGGAGGCCAACGCGGCGGCCGGACGCATGGCGCTGGCGCCCTGCCACACCCTGTTCCAGTTCTACGTGGCCGACGACCGCCTGTCCTGCCAGCTCTATCAGCGCAGCGCCGATGTCTTCCTCGGGGTGCCGTTCAACATCGCCAGTTACGCGCTGCTGACCCACATGCTCGCGCAGGTGGTCGGCCTGAAGCCGGGCGAATTCGTGCACACCTTCGGCGACGCCCATCTCTACCGCAACCACCAGGACCAGGTCGAAGAACTGCTCGGACGCGAGCCGCTGCCGCTGCCGACTCTGCACCTGAACCCGGACGTCACCGACCTGTTCGCCTTCACCTTCGACGACATCGAGGTCCGCGGCTACCAGTCCCACCCCCCGATCAAGGCCCCCATCGCCATCTGACTCCGCTACCCTCGCAAATGGATACCGGCAAGGAAGCCGAATGAAGATCAAGGAACTGATCAGATGCCTGGAACGCGATGGATGGGTTCAGGTTCGACAAAGAGGCAGCCACCGCCAATTCAAGCATCCAACGAAGCCGGGACTTGTAACCGTGGCGGGAAAACCTGATCTGGATATTCCCCCCGGAACACTGAACAATGCGCTGAAACAGGCGGGTCTCAAGGACAAAAACCCGAGGAGGCGATGATGAACTACACCGTGATCATCGAGGAAAGCGAGGATGGTTGGGGTGCATATGCGCCCGATCTGCCCGGCTGTATGGCCTCGGCGGCCAGCCGCGAAGAGGTCGTAACCCTAATCCGGGAGGCCATCAAGTTCCATCTCGAAGGCCTCCGGGAGCAAGGGGAGCCCATTCCCGAGCCGCACTGCCAGAGCGAAATCATTCAGGTCGACGCCGCCTGACCCATCCGCGATCGGACTATCTCTACATGCGCCAACCCGAGATCCACCTGATGGTCGCGCTCGATCCGGATCACGTGATCGGGCGCGACAACGACCTTCCCTGGCATTTGCCGAAGGACCTGCAGCACTTCAAGCGCGTGACCAACGGCCACCCAATGATCATGGGGCGGCGCACCTTCGAGTCCATCGGACGACCGCTACCGAAGCGGCGCAATCTGGTCCTGACCCGCCAGTCGGACTGGCGCGCTGACGGCGTCGAGGTCTACTCGGATCTGGACGCGGCCCTGGCCAGCATCGAGGCGGGCCCGGCCTTCGTGATCGGCGGCGCGGGCCTGTTCGAGGAGGCCCTGCCGCGCGCCGACGTGCTGCACCTGACCCGCGTGCACGAGCGCCACGCCGGGGATACGTACTTCCCCGCGATCGACCCCGCGGACTGGGACGTCGTCTGGTCCGAACACCACGAGGCCGACGATCGCCACGCCTGCCCCTTCACCTTCGAACGCCTCGAACGCCGCCGCTGACCGCTCCCTGGCGCCCTTTTTGTTCACCACGAAGCACACGAAGGCACGAAGAAAAGCTAGGTCAAGGGCGTTAACAGGAAGATGAGAAGATTTGAAGGATGATATGAATCAGGGCTAACCGGCGTGCGCAGGCCCGCACCGCAGGGACAGACCCATTTCAGAATCCTTCCTGACTTCCTTTCTTCCTGTTCAAGCTTCTTGCTTTTGACCTGGCCTTTCTTCGTGCCTTCGTCTGCTTCGTGGTGAATACAAAGGGGTTCAGCGGCCGCCGAAATGGGGGATCAAGCGGCCCGGCAGCAGATGCACCAGGATGAAGCCGAGCATCGCGGCGACCACGATGGTCGGGCCGGTCGGCGTGTCGTACTGGAAGGAGCCCCACAGCCCGGCCCCCACTGCCAGCATGCCGATGATGCCGGCAAGGATCGCCATCTGCTCGGGGGTGGTGGCGAAGCGCCGTGCACTGGCAGCCGGGATGATCATCAGCGCGGTGATCAGCAACACCCCGACGACCTGCATCGCCGCCGCGATCACCAGCGCGATCAGGAGCATCAGGCCCAGCCGTACCAGCAGCACCGGTACGCCCTCCACCTGTGCCAGCTCCTCGTGCACCGTCAGCGCCAGCAGCGGGCGCCACAGGACGACCAGCAGCAGCAGGGCCACGCCGCCGCCAATGGCGATCGACAGCAGATCCCCGGTCCCGACCGCGAGGATGTCGCCGAACAGGTAGGCCATCAGGTCCACCCGCAGCCCCTCGATAAAGGTGATCGCGACGATCCCCAGCGACAGCGCGCTGTGCGCGAGGATCCCGAGCAGCGTGTCCGCGGCCAGTTCCTGGCGGCGTTGCAGCAGCACCAGCAGGATCGCGATGGCCACGCATACCAGCGTGACCATCAGGTTCAGGTTCAGCCCCAGCAACACCCCGAGGGCCACGCCGAGCAGGGCCGAATGCGACACGGTATCGCCAAAATAGGCCATGCGCCGCCAGACCACGAAGGCCCCCAGCGGCCCGGCGACAGCCGCCACCATCAGGCCCGCCAGCAACGCGCGCACCAGGAAGTCGTCGAGCAGCCCTTCCATCATCGGGACGCGCCTCCGCCGGGGCCTGACGGCCGACCATGGGCACAGCCGGCGTGATGCTCATGCACTTCCCCGGCCACGTCGTGCACATGGTCGTGATCGTGCCGGTAGACCCCAATCCCCTGCATGTCCGACTCCGGGAACAGGCGCTGGTATTCCGGGTGCCGCGATACTTCTTCCGGCCGCCCGGTACAGCACACATGCTGGTTCAGGCAGATCACCGCATCCGCCCCCGCCATCACCAGGTGCAGGTCGTGCGAGACCATCAGCACCCCGCAACCCGTCTCGTGGCGGATATCGTCGATCAGCTTGAACACCTCGCCCTGGCCGACGATATCCACCCCCTGAGCCGGTTCGTCCAGCACGAGCAGGTTCGGTCGATTGAGCAGCGCGCGGGCGAGCAGTACCCGCTGCATCTCTCCCCCGGAGAGCGACTGCACGGGCTTGTGCAGCAGGTGCGGCACCCCCACCCGTTCGAGCCGTTCCCGCAGCACCGCCTCCGGGGCCCGCTGGCGCAATGTCAGAAAGCGCTGCACCGACAGCGGCAACACCGGCTCGATCTGCAGGCGCTGGGGCATGTAGCCGATGCGCAGGCCGCGTCGGCGCTGCACCCGACCCCGCCCCGGTTTCCACAGCCCCAGCAGGACGCGCAGCAGAGAGGTCTTGCCAGCTCCGTTGGGGCCGATCACCACCGTCACCTCGGCCGGTCGCACCTGGACGGAGACCTGATCCAGGATTACCCGACCCGCACGCTCCAGCGATACGTCACGGGCCGCCAGCAAGGGCGATGCGTCGATTTCCGCTGCAGCGGGCTGGGAAGGGCTTTTTCGGATCATGTTGGTATAGTATAACGTTGATAGCCCCGATGGAGAATCCGCCCATGCGTTCCGCCTTTCGCCGTCCGATCTTCCCCGCCCTGCTGCTGGCCCTGGCGTTGCTGCCGGGGCTGACCGTTCCCGCTCAGGCGGACGCGCCGCGCATTGTCACTTCGATTCTACCCGTCCACAGTCTGGTTGCCGCACTGGCCGGCGATACCCACGAGGTCGAACTGCTCGTCCCGGCCAGCGCATCGCCCCACGGCTACGCGATGCGGCCTTCCGAGGCGCGCCGCCTGCAACAGGCCGACGTGGTCATCTGGGTCGGCCCGGAGCTGGAAGGCTTCCTCGAGCGGCCGCTGCGCGGGATCTCCGACCGCGCTACCGTGATCAGCCTGATGCACGACCTCGACCTGGACCTGCTGGAAGGCCGTAGCGGCGGCGTATGGGAAGGTCATCACGACCATGGCGACCACGGACATGACGCGCGCGGCGATCACCACGAAGCGCTCGACAGGCATGAACACGACCACGCTGACCACGAACACGGGGACCACGAGCACGGGGACCACGGACACACCCATGACGAGCATGCCCCCGATGCACACGGGTCGGACGACCACGGGCACGGGCACGGGCACGGGCACGGGCACGGGCACGGGCACGGGCACGGGCACGGGCACGGCGAGCATGACCACGACCACGGGCACGGGCACGGGCACGCGCACGGCGGTGTCGACAGCCACCTGTGGCTGTCGCCGGCTGTGGCGACGGCCGTCGTCGAACAACTGGCCGACCGCCTCGCGGAACACGACCCGGACCAGGCCGCCACCATCCGCGACAACCGGGATCGCTCGCTCCAGCGCATCAAAGACCTGGATGCCGGGATCGCCGAACAACTGGCGCCGGTGCGCGACCAGCGCTTCATGGTGTTCCACGACGCCTACCAGTACTTCGAGCGGCACTACGGCCTGAACGCGGCCGGCTCCATCAGCGTCGACCCGTCGCGCATGCCCGGGGCGCGCCGACTGTCCGAACTGCGCACGCGCCTGGCCGAGGGCGATGTCACCTGCCTGTTCACTGAACCCCAGTTCCGCCCGGCCCTCGCCGAGACCGTGGTCGAGGGTACGGACACCCACCTCGGCATGCTCGACCCCATCGGGGCGGAACTGGAGCCGGGCCCGGATGCCTGGTTCGACCTGATGCAGGGCCTGGCCGACGGCTTCACCGACTGCATGGCGGCGGACGCTCGCTGATCGCCACACGCCCCGCGTCCGCCATCCCGGGCACCGCGCAGCGGTGACCCCGGAGCCTCGCGCCTCGTAGTACCTCCTGCGCCAGAGATCCCGGCTCTACACTTCGCTACGGCCGGGATGAGCCAGGCCAGCGGCGCGGATGCCCCGACGATCAGAGCAGGACCAGGCCCCAGACCAGTGCCGCCAGCAGGAAGCTGACCAGCACGGCGGCCGAAGCAATATCCTTGGCCCGCGCCGACAACGGGTGATGCCCGTCGCCGAAGCGGTCGATCGCCGCCTCCACCGCCGAGTTCAGCAGTTCCACCACCAGGATCAGCAGCACGCTGCCCGCCAGCAATGCGCGTTCGACGCCATCCTGCCCCAGCACCATCGCCAGGGGCAGGAGCACGACCGCCAGCGCCAGCTCCTGGCGAAAGGCGGCCTCGTGACGGAATGCCTCGCGCAGCCCGCGCCAGGAATACCCGAACGCGTGCCACACCCGACTCAGGCCGCGACGCCCGCTATGCGCCATCGGGTTCGTCCCCGGTCCGGACGACCGAACCTGCCGGCGGGTCCGCGATCGCCACCCGGTTGCGACCCTCGCGCTTTGCCCGGTAAAGCGCCTCGTCGACCCGGCGCAACAGGTCACTGCGCGGTTCGCCAAAGGTGAAGGCCGCCACCCCGAGGCTGATGGTCACGCGGCCCACCTCCGGGAAGGCATATTGGGCCACGCGTGCGCGGATCGATTCGGCGACCCGTGCACCCGCCTCCGCGTCGTCCCCCGGCAGCAGGACCATGAATTCCTCGCCGCCCCAGCGCCCCAGCACGTCCGAAGCGCGCAGACGCTCGCCCGCCACCCGGGTGACGTCCTGCAACACGACATCCCCGGTGGCATGGCCATAGGTATCGTTGACGGCCTTGAAATGATCAAGATCGAACATCACTAGGGAAAAGGCCTGTCCATAGCGTTCGGCACGCCGGAGTTCGCGGTCCAGCAGGCTTTCGAAGTACCGCCGGTTGGCGACACCGGTCAGACGGTCGTAAAACGCCTGACGCTCCAATTCAGCCTGATTGCGCTCCAGCTCCATCTGCGTGGTCTTAAGTTCGGTGATATCGACGGCGGTGCCCGCGACTCGGGTAACGTGACCCTCCGGATCCGTCACCGGATAGCGGTGGACGCGCACCCAGCGTTGCTCCCCATCCGGCCGCCGGATCCGGAAAGTCTCGTCGGTCCGGGCATTCCACAGTGGCTGCGCCAGAAAAACGGATTCCACCCGTGCCCGGTCCTCCGGGTGCACCGCCTCCAGCATCGCCGCCGGATCGCGCAACAGATGTTCACGACTGTAGCCCCAGACCCGCTCGTAGGCCGGGTTCACGTACAGGATGGAGTCCGCGTCCTGGAGCCAGAAGACCTCGTTGACCGAGCCGGCCAGCTGGCGGAATCGCTGCTCACTCTCGCGCAGGGCCTCTTCGACCGCCTTGCGCTGCGAGATGTCGCGCAGGATGGTGGAGATCTGTCGCACATCCCCGTGGCCATCGCGGCGTACGACAATCACCTGCGACACTGGCACCTCCCGACCCTGGGCGTCGAGTATCGCGGTCTCCCCTTCCCAGACCCCGTCCCGCATCGCGACGGGTGCGGCCTCCTGGAGGATCTGGTCGGCCGCCCAGGGCGGGTGGAACCGCCGAATCGCGGTCTCCAGAGAGCCCGTTTCGGCCGGCAGATCGCGGCTGTTCCAGCCGCCTTCGGGATCCCAGGGCTCCCCGGAGGACAGGGGCAGGCCGAACAGACGCCGCCCGGCACCATTCAGGAACAGCATGTTGCCGGCCGGGCCGTGCATCGCGACCACGTCCGGAGTGGACTCCAGGATGCCGACCAGCCGGCGCAGGTTCTCCTCCAACGCGTGGCGTTCCGTCACGTCCTGCACGGTCCCCATCATGCGACAGGGTTTGCCCCCTGCATCGTGTTGCGTCGATCCGCGTGCATGGACTACGCGCTCGCGCCCGTCGGGGCGCACGATCCGGAAATGGATGTCGTACTCACCACTCTCCAGCGAGGCCTCGACCGTCGCGGCCACGCGATCGCGGTCGTCCGGGTGCACGGCCTGCAGGAATCCCGCGTAGTTCGCCTCCTGATCTTCCTTGCGCAGACTGAAGAGACGGTAGACCTCGTCCGACCAGTGTGTGCGATCGGCCGCGATGTCCCAGACCCAGCTCCCCATGTGCGCGATGCGCTGTGCCGCGGCAAGCTCCTCGCCCCGCGCGCGCAGGGCGTCCTCCATAGCTACCTGCTCGGAGATGTCGATCATCACCCCGTGCCAGACGATGCTGCCATCCGGGCGCGGTGCCTCCGGGGTCGCGCGACCCTCGACCCAGAGCGTCCCGCGCAGTGGATGACGTACGCGATAACGGACCTGCCAGGGGCCCATGGTGCGCGCCGACTCCTCGATGCTCGCCTGGATACGCGGAAGGTCGTCTGGATCGACCCGGGCAAAGGCGGCATCCGCGTCCTCCTGGATGAGATCGGGAGAAACCCCGTACACCCGCTGCGCACCCTCGCTGACAAACGGGAATTCATGACGACCGTCCGGATACAGCCGGTACTGGTAGATCGCACCCGGCAGATGACCGGTCGCCTTCAGCAGGTGGGCCTCGCGCTCGCGCCGGGCCGTCTGGTCCTGGAACGAGACCACGGCGCCGTCCACCCGACCGGACACGTCGAATGTGGGTGCGGCAAACACACTGACCGGGAACAGGCTCCCGTCGGTGCGCACGAAGTGATCATCCCAGGCCTCCAGTGGCCTGCCCGTCTCGAGGACGCGGTAGATGGGACAGGCCTCCGGCGGGTAGGGCGTCCCATCTGTCAGCACGTGATGGTTGGTCGAATGCGATTCCTGCCCCAGGGCATCCAGCTCCCGTTCGAAACCCAGCAGACGGCAGGCCGCCGGATTCAGGAAGGTGTAACGGCCATAGCGATCCAGTCCGAATACGCCTTCGGCAAGGCTTGCCAGCAGGCGCGTCTGGAACGCCTCGGCCGCGCGCAGCTCGGTGATGTCCTCGATCACCCCGTCGAACACACACTGACCGTCCGCATCCTCGGTCCGGTAGGCGGTAATCCGGGCGCGGAAGGGGCGCCCCCGCAGCGTCTTCAGATCCACCTCGCGTCCGACCACCCGCCCGTACGCCGCCAGATCGCGACTGAGCGCCGTCCGCTCGGCAGGGTCCCGGTAGAGCTCGCGGACCGGCGTCGATCGCAGCTCGGTCTCGGTCGCGGCCTCGAACAGCTCCACCATCGCCGGGTTGAGCCGCACGAAGCGGCCCTCCGGCCCCGGTGTATTGCGGTAGACGCCCACCGGCAGCCGGCCGAACGCCACCCCGTAGAACTCCAGCTCGCGTTCGTAGCGGCGGGTCTCCGAGACATCGTGGATGATCGAGTAGAGGTAGCGCCGGCCGTCCAGCACCACCGGACCCGAATACACCTCGACATCGCGCACGTCGCCACCGCAGACGCGGTGCCGGAAGCGGAAGAACCGGCGCTCCTCGCGCGCCGCCCGGGCCATCTCGGCGCGTACCTCGGCCGCCGACAGCGTATTGATCTCGTGGATATGCATCGCCTTGAGCCGCGCGACCGAATAGCCATAAAAGGCCTCCGCGGCGGGGTTGGCATCCACGATGGCACCGTCCTCGGGATCGATCAGCAGCTTCGGCGCGGTATTGGCGGTAAAGGTCTGCTCGTAGACCCGGGCCGCGGAGTCGCCCGGCTCCCGGCGCTGCACCGTGGCCAGCCACCCGTCCGGATCGGGCGCCAGCACGACCGTGCAGGCCATCGGCGCTACACCTCGATCACCCGGGGCCGCAAGCTCCAGGTCCAGGGTGACTTCGCCCGCTCCGGCGCGGGCCAGCGCATCGCGCAGGGCCTTGCGCGCGTCCTCGGGGACACACTCGGCCAGCGACTGTCCCTCGAGATCCTCCGGGGCACAGCCCAGCCAGTCCGCCAGGCGCGCGTTGGCGGCCCGCACGCGACCGTTCGCGTCCAGATACAGCAACCCCACGGCCGCGCGATCGAACAGACCGTCACGCCCGGATTCTGCCGGCGCGTCCCCCGCTCCGGCTCGGCGTCCATGGTCGTTCAATCGCGTCGCACCACCTGATTCCGCCCGGAGTGCTTGGCCCGGTACATCGCGTCGTCCGCGCGCTTGATCCAGTCCTTGATCGCCTCGCCCGGGCGACATTGGGCCACCCCCAGACTGATGGTCACCGACCCCACATGGGGCAACTCCAGCGCGGCCACCTGGCGCCGCAGGTCCTCCGCCAGGCGACAGGCCGCCTCGGCCTTCGTGCTCGGGAGCAGGACCATGAACTCCTCCCCGCCCCAGCGACCCAGCACATCGGCCTGGCGCAGCCGATCGCTCGTGGTGGCGACCACGCGCCGGAGCACCTCGTCCCCGACATCATGGCCATGGGTGTCGTTGATTCGCTTGAAATGGTCCAGGTCCAGCATCACCAGCGAGCAGGGGTCCGCATAGCGATCGGCGCGCCGGGCCTCCTGTTCCAGCAGGGCCTCGAAGTGGCCGCGATTGGCCGCATCGGTCAGCGGATCGTAGAAGGCCTGGTGTTCCAGCGCCGCCTCCAGCTCCTTCTGCCGCGAGATGTCGTGAAACATGGCGACGTAATACTCGATCGCCCCGTTGGCATCCCGGATCGCGGTGACGATCTCGTGCAGCGGGAAGACGCGGCCGTCCTTGCGCCGGTTCCATACCTCGCCCGACCAGTGCCCCTGCTCGCGCACGGCCCGGAACATCTCCTCGTAGAAGCTGCGATCCTGGCGGCCGGAGTTCATGATCCGGGGGTTCTGGCCCAGCGCATCGGCCTCGGTGAAGCCGGTCAGCTCGGTGAAGGTGGTGTTGACACGCTGGATCGTCGCCTCGACGTCGGTGATGAAGATCGCCTGACTGCTGTCGAAGGTCGCCGCCAGCAGGCGCTGCTCGCGCTCCAGCTGGTGACGCTCGGTGATGTCCTGCACCGTCCCGATCATGCGCAAGGCCCGGCCGTCCTCGGCGAATTCGACGTAGCCGCGCTCGTGCACCACGCGTTCCTCGCCGCCGGGGCGCAACACGCGATGGATGGTATCGAGCGTTCCCTCCCCGGCCATCGCCGCATCCACCTCGGCCTGGATACGGTCGCGATCGTCGGGATGGACGGACTGCATGAAGGCCTCGTGCGTCGCGCCCCATTGGCCGCGACGCAGGCCGAAGATCCGGAAGACCTCGTCGGACCAGCGAATCTCGTTGCGCACGAAGTCCGACACCCAGTTGCCGATGTGGGCAATCCGCTGGGCCTCGGCCAGTTCGCGCTTGCGCAGATGGAGCGCCTCCTCGGCCTGCACCCGCTCGGAGATATCCAGGATCACGCCGTGCCACAACACACTGCCGTCGTCCAGGGCCTCGGGGCTGGAATGCCCTTCCAGCCAGATCTCGCCACGCTCGGGATGACGCACCCGGTAGCGCTGGCGCCAGGGCGCCAGGCAGCGCATGGACGCCTCGATGCTCGCCCGCACCCGGCCCACGTCCTCGGGATGGATCACCTCGAAGACACTGCTGGCGTCGCGCATCACCGCCTCGGGCGTAACCCCGTAGATATCCACGATCCCTTCGCTGGCATACGGGAACGCCGCATGCCCGTCCGGGGACTGACGGTACTGATAGATCACCCCCGGCAGGTTCTGCGCGATCTTCTCGAGGTGACGCTCGGTTTCCACCCGGGCGCCCACGTCCTGGAAGGCGCCGATCAGCTCGACCACCGCCCCCTGATCGTCCCGGATCGCGGTGACCTGGTCCTCCAGCCACTGCCAGTGTCCGCCGGGCATGCGCTGGCGATAGTTCAGGCGACAGAACCCGCGGGCGCCTTCCGCCAACCAGCGTTTGATCTGGCTTGCGCAGCGCCGGTAATCCTCGGGGGCGAGATGGGTGAGGAGCCAGTCCGGCTCGCGCGTGATCTGCTCCGGACTCCAGCCGGTCACCGTCTGCACGTTGCGGCTGAGCCAGGTCATGGTGCCCAGATCCGACGGATCCATGGTGTAGATCACCGCCGGGCTGGCCCGCAGGAGGGTCTCGGTGCGCTGCTCGGCCGCCTTGCGCGTGCCGATATCGTTGACCACCACGAGCAGCGCCTCGGGGCTGTCCTCGGTGGCCGGGATGCGGCTGGTCGTCAACTCCACCCACTGGGCCTGGTCGGTGGCATCCAGCAGCCGAGCCTCGACCTTGCCGTTGCCGCACCCGCCATTCAGCAGGGCATGGCGATGAGCCTCCACCCGCTCGCGGTCGTCCGGGCAGACGTGCGCTTCCAGCGTGGCACCGGCCAGATCCGCCGGATCAAAAGCCAGCAGGGCCCCAAGGCGGAGATTGGCGCGCAGGATGCGCCCCTCGGTATCCATCTCGGCCAGCCCCACCGGCGCATGTTCGAACAGCGCCGCATAGCCGTGGATGCCACAAATCTCGCTCATTGGATTGCATTCCTTGCCCGTCTTGGTCTCTCTTTGCGGAGACCTGGTCGACACACGCTCGCGGTGCCGGCTGCCCTCGGGCCTGACAGTGCTTGAGTAGACTGAATCCAGAAACTACCAGATGCCGAGTCTGGTTTCTGCTTGACCCTACAAAATCGCGATTACTGCCGTGCAAAACGAGAACGCCCCCGGCGAGCGGGGGCGTCTCGAGCAGGGCGCCGAAGCGCCCGGGGTGGATCCGACCCTAGCCGTGAGTACCGGTCCGGGGCGCGCTTTCGCCCCCCTCGTCGGTGGGCTGGAACACCACATCCAGCGCCTTGGCCGCGGCCACCTCGTTGAAACGTCGATTGGGCAGCGTGTGCGGGGCGGCCTTGATGGTCTCCATGTCGTTCTCCGACTCGGCCAGGATGCAGGCCATCGCCTCGACGAAGCCGTCCAGCGTCTCCTTCGATTCGGTCTCGGTCGGCTCCACCAGCAGGCACTCCGGCACCAGCAGCGGGAAGTACGTCGTCGGCGCGTGGTAACCGTGGTCCAGCAGGCGCTTGGCGACGTCGCCCGCGGTCAGGCCGCGTTCCTTCGCCTGCTTCTTCAGCGTGACGATGAACTCGTGGGTGGCGCGGCGCTTGGGATAGGCCAGATCGAAACCGGCCGCGGCCAGTTCCCGGGCCAGGTAGTTGGCGTTCAGGGTAGAAAACTCGGAGACCCGCACCATGCCCTCGCGGCCCAGCATGCGCATGTACACATAGGCGCGCAGCAGCACGCCGGCATTACCGGCAAACGCGGACAGGCGGCCGATGCTCTGCGGGCGGTCGGACTCCTCGGCAAAACGGTAACCGCCCTGCTCCGCTTCGATCACGTGCGGGATCGGCATGAACGGCAGCAGGCGCTCGGAGACGCCCACGGCACCGGAACCCGGACCACCCCCGCCATGCGGCGTGGAGAAGGTCTTGTGCAGGTTCATGTGGATCACGTCGAAGCCCATGTCCCCCGGGCGCACCTTGCCAAGGATCGCGTTCAGGTTCGCGCCGTCGTAGTACAGCAGGCCGCCGGCGTCATGGACGATCTTCGCGATCTCGGAGATCCGCCGCTCGAACACGCCCACGGTGGACGGATTGGTCAGCATGATCCCGGCCGTCTGCGGGCCCACCGCGGCCTTCAGGGCCTCGATATTCACGTCGCCGGTCTCGTCGGTGGGGATCTCGCGCACCTCGTAGCCGCACATGATCGCGGTGGCCGGGTTGGTGCCGTGCGCGGCGTCCGGGACAATGATCTCGCGGCGCTCGGTATCGCCGCGGGCGTCGTGGTAGGCGCGGATCATGGCCACGCCGGTGTATTCGCCCTGGGCACCCGCCATCGGCGCCAGCGACACGGCCTTCATGCCGGTCACTTCCTTCAGCATCTCCTGCAGCTCGAACATGGTCTGCAGGAAGCCCTGGCTGTGGCTGGCCGGGGCGTGCGGATGCCGGTTCAGGAATCCGGGCAGCATCGCCAGGCTGTTACAGGCGCGCGGGTTGTACTTCATCGTGCACGAGCCCAGCGGGTAGAACTCGGTGTCGATGGAGAAGTTCTTCTGCGACAACCGCGTGTAATGCCGCACCACGTCCAGTTCCGAGGCGGCCGGCAGACCCGGCTCGGACTTGCGCTGCAGGTTCGCGGGGATGCGGGTCGCGGCATGCTCGCGCGGCGCCTGGGCCACGGCCGAGCGACCGGCGCGGGAACGTTCGAAGATCAGATGGGCGTCTGTGGTGCTCATAGCGGTTTCTCGCTTGCATATTCGGGTGACGACGGCCGAGCTGGGGCCCGGCCGCCGGCGGCGCAGTGGTTCTCCGCGCCGGTTACTGGGTCGGGCTCAGGTTGGCCCGGTCATCCAGGGCCGCGAACGCGGCGTCGTAGTCCGGCTCGTCGCCGATCTCGGAGACCAGCTCGGCGTGCATCACCAGATTGTCGGTATCCAGCACGACCACGCCGCGGGCGGTGATCCCGGCCAGCGGGCCGTCCTGGATCAGCACGCCGTAGTCCTTGGCGAAATTGCGATCGCGCATCATCGACAGGACGGTCACGCGCTCGAGGTTCTCGGCGGCGCAGAAGCGGCTCATCGCGAACGGCAGATCGGCGGAGACGATCAGGATCTCGAGATCCGGACGGCTGGCCACCATCTCGTTGAACTTCTTGGTGGAATCGGCGCAGACCGGCGTGTCCAGGCTGGGCACGATGGAGATCAGCTTGCGCTTGTCGCCGAAGTCGGCCAGCGAGACATCCTGCAGATCCTTGTTGGTCAGCTTGAAGTCCGGGGCCGGCGAGCCCACATGCGGCAGGTCGCCGTTGGTGTTGATCGGGTTACCTTGCAGCTTGATTTCGGCCATGGTTGCCTCCCGGCGTTGTGTGTATGGCGCGTGGGGTCGTTGACCCGGGGAATCAGACCGCCTCAGGCGGCCTGCTCCCACGTGGTCACGTACTGCTCGAGGTCGGATTCGGTCTTGGTCTCGGTGGCGCAGGCCAGCACGCAGCCATCCAGCTGCGCGTAGTCGCGGCCCAGCTCGAAGCCCGCGAGCACGCCAGCGTCGGCCATGGTCTGCACGCGGCTGGCGGCATCGCCGCCGAAGTCCAACGCGACTTCGTGGAAGTATTCGCCGGTAAAGCGCGGCTTGATGCCCTTGGCCGCCAGCTTTTCCACCAGCGCGTGTGTGTTGGCGTAGCAGGCCTCGGCCACGCGGGTCAGACCCTCGTCACCCAGCATGGACATGTGGATGGTCGCGGCCGTCACCACCAGGCCCTGGTTGGTGCAGATGTTCGAGGTCGCCTTGGAGCGGCGGATATGCTGCTCGCGCGCCTGCAGGGTCAGCACGAAGCCGGGCTTGCCGTCGGCATCCTCGGCGCGGCCGACGATCCGCCCCGGCATCTGCCGGATATGCTTCTTCAGGGTGGTCATGAAGCCGAAGTACGGCCCGCCGGAGGACAGCGGCGCCCCCAGTGGCTGGCCCTCGCCGACCACGATGTCGACGCCGTTGGTGCCCCACTCGCCCGGCGGCTTCAGCAGCGCCAGCGAGACCGGGTTCACCACGGCGATCACCGGGATGCCGCGCTCCTCGGCCCAGCCGGTCAGGGCGTCCACGTCCTCGAGGATGCCGAAGAAATTCGGCTGGCTGATCACCATGGCGGTGACGTCCTCGTCGGCATACGGCGCCAGGGCGTCCACCGGGGTCTGGCCGGTGTTCTCGTCGAACGGCAGCTCCACCAGCTCGATGCCCTGGTTGCCGATCAGCGTCCTGACCACCTTGCGGTAGTCCGGGTGCAGGGCGCCCGGCAGCAGCACGCGCTTGGCCTTGGAGCGGCGGTTCACGCGAACCGCCATCAGCACGGCCTCGGCCAGGGCAGAGGCGCCGTCATACAGCGAGGCGTTGGAGACCTCCATCCCGGTCAGGCGGCTGATCATGGTCTGGTATTCGTAGATCAGCTGCAGCGTGCCCTGGCTGGCCTCGGCCTGGTAGGGCGTGTAGGCGCTGTAGAACTCGCCGCGGGTGGCGATCTGCCACACGGCGGCCGGGATGTGGTGCTCGTAGGCACCGGCCCCGATGAAATTCGATGGCATGCCGTCCTTCGCGGCCCGCTCCTGCATCAGGCGGGTAATCCCCATCTCGTTCTCGCCCTCGGGGATCCCCGTGAGCGGCGGCGAGCGCAGATCGGCGGGGATCTCGTCGAAAAGATCCTCGACGGATTCGGCACCGATGCTATCGAGCATGGCGCGGATGTCTTCTTCGGTATGCGGGATAAACGGCATGTCAGGTCTCGCTTTCGCCGATTGCGGCGAACTTCGGTTGGGTCCCGGCCGGACGCGGCCGGGACCGATGATGCACAGCTACGCTCAGGATTCGGCCTCGACGTGCGCGGCATAGGCATCCGCGTCCATCAGGGCGTCCAGCTCACCGGCATCGGAGGGCTTCACCTTGAACAGCCAGCCGTCCTCGAAGGGGGACTCGTTGACCTTCTCGGGGCTGTCCGCCAGGTCCTCGTTCACCTCGGTCACCTCGCCGGAGATCGGCGCATAGATATCCGAGGCGGCCTTGACCGATTCCACGGTGGCACAGGCCGAACCCGCCTCGATGCTGCTGCCCGCTTCCGGGGCCTCGACGAACACCAGATCACCCAGCAGTTCCTGCGCGTGATCGGTGATGCCCACGGTCACGCTGCCATCGGCCTCGCTGCGCACCCACTCGTGGCTCTTGGTGTACTTCAGGTCCTTCGGTGCTTCGCTCATGACGTCTTCCTTTTTCGTTTGGATCCCGCCTGCGCAGTGTAGTCCGGCACACGCGGCATGAGGCAATAATTCGTTAGCGATTCAGTTCGATCTGCGGCTCGCCATTGCGGACGAACACCGGCTTCACCACGCGCACCGGCAGCTTGCGTCCGCGGATGTCCGCGTGCAGCTCCTCGGCCTCGACCCCGGCCGGGATCCGCGCGAAGGCGACCGACACCCCGAGGCTGGGCGAAAAGCTGCCGGAGGTGACCACGCCGTCGCCGGCCTCGGTCTCGATGCGGGTGCCGCCACGCAGCACCCCGCGCCCGTCCAGCACCAGCCCGACCATGCGTTCCGGCACGCCCTCGGCCTTCGACCGCTCGATCGGCGCGCGGCCGATGAAATCGCGTTCGGCATCCTTAAGCGCGATGGTCCAGCCAAGGTTCGCGGTCAGCGGATTGGTCTGGTCGTCCATGTCCGTGCCGTAGAGATTCATGCCGGCCTCCAGGCGCAGGGTGTCGCGCGCGCCGAGACCGATGGGGTGCACGCCGGCGGCCTTCAGCTTCTCCCAGAAACCGTCGGCGGCCTCGGCCGGCAGCATCACCTCGAAACCGTCCTCGCCGGTGTAGCCGGTGCGGGCGACGAACCAAGTGTCATTCCAGACCGCGGAGAACGGCTTGAGATCCCCGGCACTACGCAGGTCATCCGGCAGCAGCGGCAGGGTCTTCTCCACCGCCTGCGGGCCCTGGATCGCGATCAGCGCGAACTCCGGGCGCGGCTCGACGTTCACATCGAAATCCTTCGCGACCTTCTGCATGTGGGCGATATCGCCCTCGGCAGTGGCGGCATTGACCACCGCGCGGTAACTGGCGCCCCCGGTCCAGTAGATGATCAGGTCATCGATCACCCCTCCGGCCTCGTTCAGCATGCAGCTGTACAGCGCGCGGCCCTCGGTCTTGAGCTTGGCCACGTCGTTCGCCAGCAGGTAGCGCAGGAAGGCCTGCGCCTGCGGGCCATGGATATCCACGACCTGCATGTGCGAGACGTCGAACATCCCTGCGGATTGGCGCACGTGCTTGTGCTCCTCCATCTGGGAGCCGTAGTGCAGCGGCATCTCCCAGCCGGCGAAATCGACCAGCTTGGCCCCCGCGCGCTGATGCGCGGCATGGAGCGGAGTTGTCTTCAACGTCGTCATCTGATTCTCGCCTTGCGTCCGTTTCGTGGTCGATTCGCCGGCAGCCGCCGGTGGAACCGCGAGGCCCGGTCGCCGTGCGCCGGGCATAAAAAAAGGGGCGGCCAGCAGGGATGATCTGCCAGCCGCCCCTCTGTCCTGAAACCTGAGAGTTTGCGTCGCGTCAATCCGTTTCCGGACTGCGTGACCGCCCCCTTCGGTGGGCCGTTTCCGGCCGCTCTCCAGAGTGTGTCTCCTGCACCGTTCCGGTCCTGTAGCCTGAGCGATTCCGGGCGGATGTTGCGCCTTCGGCGTCTGCCAATCGACTCGCGATCGCAGATCTCTTCCAGAACGGTGTGCGGGCATTGTCGGGCACCCGCAGACGAAACTAATTGTAGACCAAAATATCTCCGGCGCGAAAGCCCGGACGCCCGGCGGCGACTTTCCGGCCCGGAGCAACCGCTCGACCCGCGCCCCCTTCGCGCAACCGGGGCACCGTCATTGCGAGGAGCGCAGCGACGAAGCAACCTCCTTACGAAACCACCGGATGCTGACGCGCGGCCAGCTTTCGAAGGTGACTCGCTGCGCCCGCCCTTCGGGCCGCCCTGCGGCCGTTCAGCGCGCAGCGCGTTTTTGTGCCGCGTCGTCTGGGGTTCCTCGGAATGACGGTGCATGTGCGTGGCGCCCTACAGCGCCAGGTCGATCGCCAGCAGGACGACGAAACCGACCAGCACGCCGACCGTCGCCTGCGCCTCGTGCCCCTTGCGGTGCGACTCGGGGATGATCTCGTGACTGATGACGAACAGCATCGCCCCGGCCGCGAAGGCGAGCCCCCAGGGCAACAGGAACTCCATCAGCGTGATGGCGCCGGCCCCGATCAGACCACCGACCGGCTGCACCAGCCCGGTCAGCAGGGTCACCCCGAATGCGGCCCACTTGCTGTAGCCCAGCGACAGCAAGGCGATTGCCACCACCAGCCCCTCCGGCATGTTCTGCAGACCGATCGCGATGGCCAGCGCGATCCCGTCACGGACGTCATCGCCCCCGAAACCTACGCCGACGGCCAATCCCTCGGGCAGGTTGTGCAGGGCGATGGCAAAGATAAACAACCAGACACGGCGGATCTTGGCGGGGTCTGCCCCGCTTTGCGGGCCGATGTGGAAGTGTTCGTGCGGCACGCACTTGTGCAAGGCGAGCAGCGCGCCGCCCCCGAGCGCCATACCCACCGCCAGCACGACAATCGCCATACCCACGCCGCCATACTGCAGCTCGGCCTGTTCCACCGACGGCAGAACCAGCTCGAAGGCCGTGGCAGAGAGCATCACTCCGGCGCCGAAGCCCATCATCGCGTCCTCTACCGACTGGCTGATCCGGCGCAGGAAGAAGATCGGAAGCGCGCCCACGGCTGTCATCAGCCCGGCCACGAAGCTCGCCAGCAGGCCGATCTGCAGCGTACTCAGGCCGACGAGCCGCTCTTCCAGCGAAGGCCAGACCAGACTGACCAGCCAGATGAAGGCCGCCAGCGCGATCAGCGACCCGATCAGGAAGACCCGGGGGACCGGTTTGCCGTGATCGTATTCGACAACGGGCTCGTTTGATTCGCTCATGCTCGATCCTTGAACGTCCTGACGGCGTGGTGTTTCTACCATGGATTCCCGGGCCGCCTGCGGGTTTCACAGGCACAGGCTATGGCCGCGGTGCGCTCAACCTATCGTAAACGACGGCCGTGCGCGGTAGAGTTTTCGGCCAGCACTGCGGCCGTCCCACCCGGATTACAAGGACCCACCGATGCTCGACACCATCGACCAGTTCCTCGGCGACACCGCCGGCCTTCTCTGGGGCAACCCGATTACCCTGATCCTCCTGCTGGGCACGGGGCTCTATCTCACCATCCGCCTGGGTCTCGTTCAGGTCGTGGCCTTCCGCGAGGGCTGGCGTGCCCTGCGCGGGTCGGACGGTCGGGCCGGCGGCACCGGACAGATCTCGCCGTTCCAGGCGCTCTCCACCGCGCTGTCCGGCACCATCGGGACCGGGAACATCGCCGGCGTAGCCACGGCCATCGCTCTGGGCGGCCCGGGGGCGTTGTTCTGGATGTGGGTCACCGCCTTCTTCGGCATGGCGACCAAGTTCGCGGAGACCACCCTGGCGGTGCGCTACCGCGAGATCGCTCCGGACGGCAGCATCGCCGGCGGGCCGATGTTCACGCTCCTCAACGGCCTGAAGATGAAGAAGCTGGCGATCCTGTTCGCCGCCTTCACCCTGATCGCCTCGTTCGGCATCGGCAACATGGTGCAGGCCAACTCCGTGGTCGACGGCCTGACCTTCATCGTGCCGGACCTGCGCGCGGACGACGACATCATGGGCTGGATGGCCCTGATCATCGGCCTGACCATGGCCGTGCTCGTGGCGCTGGTCATCATCGGCGGCGTCAAGCGCATCGCCATGATCGCCTCGACCATCGTCCCGTTCATGGCCGTGATCTACATGCTGGGTGCCTTCGTGGTGATCGTCGCCAACATCGATGCCGTCCCGGCCGCGGTCGCCACCATCCTGAACCTTGCGCTCAATCCGTGGGCCGCCGGCGGCGGCGCGATCGGCCTCGCCATCCAGTACGGCGTCGCGCGCGGCATGTTCTCCAACGAGGCGGGCCTGGGCTCCTCGGCCATGGCGCATGCCGCGGCCAAGAACGGCGATCCGCCGCGCGAGGGCTCGGTGGCCATGCTCGAGCCGTTTATCGATACCATCGTGGTCTGCACCCTGACCGGTCTGGCCATCGTGGTTACCGGGGCCTACATTGACCGCGCCGACGACGTCGTGGGTGCCTCCCTGACCGCCACCGCCTTCAGCTCCACCCTGGGCCCGTTCGGCGCCATGGTGGTGGGTATCAGTCTGATGCTGTTTGCCTTCTCCACCATGATCGCCTGGTCCTACTACGGCGACCGCTCGGCCTACTTCCTGTTCGGCGAGCGCGCGGTCATGCCCTACCGCATCGTGTTCGTCATCCTGATCGTGATCGGGGCCACCATCCCGCTGGGCGTGGTCTGGAACTTCTCCGATATCGCCAACATCGCCATGGCCGCACCTAACCTGATCGCGCTCATCCTCCTGGCCGGCCTGGTGAAGAAGCTGCGCGACGACTACGTGGCCCACCGCCCGATCCCGGATCGTCATGACGGATAAGGCCCCGGTCGCAGGCGGCCCCAGCGACCCTTTCGCCCAGGGCCCGGCGCGGCCCGATGCCGCCATGCTCGTGCGCGAGGTCGAGGCCGCCCTCGCGGAAGACCTGGGCCCCAACGGTCTGGACGGCGACCTGACCGCCGCCCTGGTCCCGGCCGAACGCGTCGCGCGCGCCACGCTGCTGCTCAAGGAGCCCGCGATCGTCTGCGGACAGGCGTGGTTCGAGCGCGTATTCACCAGCCTCGCGCCGGAGACCCGCATCGACTGGCAGGTACCCGAGGGCGCCCGGGTAACCGTGGACGGCCAACCCCGGGTGATCGCGACGCTCGAGGGGCCGGCCCGGGCCGTCCTGGCCGCCGAACGCGCGGCCCTGAACCTGCTGCAGACCCTCTCCGGAACCGCCAGCGAGACCGCGCGCTGGGTCGCGCGCCTGGAAGGCACCGAGAGCCGCGTCCTGGACACCCGCAAGACCCTTCCGGGGCTGCGGCATGGGCAGAAGTACGCGGTGCGCTGCGGCGGCGGCTACAACCACCGGCTGGCGCTGTGGGATGCGGTGCTGATCAAGGAAAACCACATCGCCGCATGCGGCTCCATCGCCGCCGCGGTCGAGCGCGCCCGCACCCTGGGTGCCGGACGCTGGGTCGAGGTGGAGACCGAGACCCTCGACGAGGTGGACCAGGCCCTGGCCGCCGGTGCCGACGTCATCATGCTCGACGAGTTGTCGCTGGACGACCTGGCCACTGCGGTGCTGCTCATTCGTGGCCGCGCGATCTCCGAGGCCTCCGGCGGGGTCACGCCCGACAGCCTGGCGGCCATCGCGGCGACCGGCGTGGACTACATCTCCGTGGGTGCGCTGACCAAGCACCTCCACGCGATCGACTACTCCCTGCGCCTCGATTAACCGCTCGACCCGCAACCGGCCTTCGTTCGGGAAGGCTTCGGTCGGCCGCCTGCCTTGTTGAGGCTGGTCCTGGCTCGGCCTCTGGGGTTTACAGCGCCTTCGGTCCGCATACTGCCGATTGTTGGCTGGGCCTGGTTCGGCATCCTGTGTTTACGGTGCCTCCGGTCCGCCGCCTGCCAGGCGCTGACTCGCCAGCGCGCCGCGAGGTACTTCTTTGCTCGTGCAAAGAAGTACCCAAGAAACACGCCCGACTGCCGCGACCCCGGCCCGCTGTGCGGGCCGGGGTTTCCCTCGCTCCGAGG
>NZ_KB898175.1:76809-111018 GCF_000377465.1 Thioalkalivibrio sp. ALE30
CCCTTGTGCAGAATGACTGCACGGCAGTCACCGCGCCTTGTTCGCACGCAAAAGCGACTCGAGCGCGAATGTGTACATTGATCAGTGTTTCCCTAGGAACACGCCAACCCATGGTCATCGTCGCGCCGGTACCGTCCTTCTCGCTCGACCGGACGCAGCTACGGCCATCCGGACGCTGACATGCTCGCCCGCTGCCCGCAATGCGGCGTCACCCACGCCCTCGCCCGCGGGTCCAAGATCCGCCAGCGGCGGGTGCACTGCACCCACTGCGGCGCCGAGTTCGATCTGTTCCCGGCCCTCGAGATCGGCGGCGCCGGCGAACGCGTCCTGGGGGAGGGGCTCCTTCCCGCGCAGCCCGCTCGCACCCCCGCGATCGAGAGTGCGCCGGTCATCGCCACCGCCATCGACATCGAACGCCACCCGGGCCCTCTGGACCTGGCCGCCCCCGCCCGACGCCGTGTCTGGCCAGGGGTGTTCGTGGCCGCCGGCCTGAGCGTTCTGCTGGGCGCGCAACTGCTGGCCTTCCCGCCCGTGGCACCGGGTCATAACCATTACCTGGACCAGACTCGCGCCCAGCTGTGCGCCACCCTCCCCTGCCCGGTCTGGAACCCGCTGCGCGCGCCCGAGCGCATCCGGGTGTCGACACCGGACTTCTTCACCAGTATCGATGGCACGCTGCACCTCCAGTTCCAGCTGGAAAGCCCGGTGCGGCAGGCCTGGCCCGTCCTCGACATCCATCTGAGCGACCAGCTGGACACGCGCCATGGCGCTCTGCGCCTGACCCCGAACGACTACACCGACACGGACGCCCCGATGCCCCCCCACAAACCCGCCACCCTGCGCCTGAGCCTCACCAGCCCCCATGCCCGCATCACGGGCATCCAGATCCAGCCCCGCTGACCTATGCCCGACACCCCCGACCCGCAACTCGTTCAAGCGGCGCAGGATCGCCTAGCGCGAGATCCGGGGCGCATTGTCAGCCTGGATTTCTGCGGAGAACGCTACGTCATCAAGCGGGTACGCGAGAAGGCGCGCAGCCGTCACCAGCAATGGGCCATCCGGGTACTTTGCCGTACCTTCTTCCCATTCCTGACGGCGCCGGGCAACGCCCCGCCACGCGATGGCTGGTACGAGATGGAGCGCGTTCGGGCACTCCAGACGCTGGGGCAACCGGTTCCACAGGTGGTCGCGCAATTGCCGGACGCGGTGATGTACAGCCATTGCGGCGAAAATGTCGAACACACGCTTCGGGAACAGGACCCGGCGGCCCGCCGCGCCACACTCGAGGCAGTGACACGCAACCTCGCTACTTTTCATCGCGCCGGCTGCTGGCACGGCGGCGCCCAGTTGCGCAACGTACTGTTCGACGGCCAGCACTTCTATCGCGTGGACTTCGAGGAGGACCTTGACCGGGTCCTGTCACTGGAATTGGCCCAGGTCTACGACCTGTTCCAGCACCTGGCGGATGCCACCACCTGGGCCGCGGGAGACGACACCGCCGAGTCTCTGGGGCGCGACCTGCTGGCCCTGTACCAGGCCGAACACTGGAGCCCGCGGCACACCCGGGCCCTGCGCGGCGTGGCCCGGCTTCTGGCCCCGTTCCGCTGGCTGGGGCCGTGGCTGGACAACGCCCGTAGCCGCGACGTCCGACGCAGCGTGGCGATGGCCCGCGTGACCCGAGAGGGCATACGCCGAGGGCCAAGGAAACACTGATCCATCTACACGCTCGCAATAGCCTTGAGGCAGGGAGTGCGGATATCAATCCGTGTTTCCCTGGAACGGGAAATGCGAGCACGCTGACCACCGGCGGCGGGCGCCTCGAGGTGCTAGACTCCCCGGCTTCCCCGATTCAATCGTCAGCCCCAGATGCAGCTCGGAATCCATCACTTCGCGGACCCCGTCGTGTTCCTGGCCCCCATGGCCGGCGTGAGCGATCGCCCGTTCCGGTTGCTGGCCCGCCGCCTGGGCGCCAGCGCGGCGGTATCCGAGATGGTCACCTCCAACACCCGGCTGTGGGTCAGCGACAAGAGCCGCCACCGGCTGGACCACCGTCAGGAGCCGCGCCCGCGCATCGTCCAGCTGCTGGGCAACGAACCCGAGCCGCTGGCCGAGGCGGCGCGGGAGAACGTGCGCCGGGGCGCCGACGTGATCGACCTGAACCTGGGCTGCCCCGCGAAGAAGGTCTGCAGCAAGGCCGCGGGATCGGCCCTGCTGGGCGAGCCGGAGCGGGTGCGCGAACTGCTCCAGGCGCTCACGGAGGCCGTCACCGTGCCGGTCACGCTGAAGATGCGCCTGGGCCTGGACCGCGAGCGAATGAACGGCGAAGAGATCGCATCCATTGCCGAGGCCTGCGGCATCGCGATGCTGACCGTGCACGGACGCACCCGGGCCGATGCCTACCGCGGGCAGGCGGACCATGCCGCGATCGCGCGCATCGTCCGGTCGGTCTCCATCCCGGTGCTCGCCAATGGCGACATCACGGACCCGGACACGGCGATGCGGGTACTGGATACCACCGGCGCGGCGGGGGTGATGATCGGACGCGCCGCCCAGGGACAGCCCTGGCTGCCGGGTCAGATCCGCGCCGCGCTGGCCGGCGAAGCGATCCCGCCGACACCGGACCTGGCCGCGCGCCTGGCCCTGATCGAGGAACACGTCACCGGCCTGCACGCCCAGTACGGCGAACCGCAGGGTGTGCGTATCGCGCGCAAGCACCTGGGCTGGTATCTTCTTGGTCTGGGTCTCGACGAGGCCCGCACCCGGGCGGCCCGGGCTGACCTTCTCGCCGCCCCCACGGCCAGCGAACAACTGCGGCGCCTGCGCGCCCACCTGACGGGAATCGCAAGCGAGGCTGCATGAGCGTGAACATGCCACTCGAACAGGACCCGGACGTCCAGGAAGCATCGGTTGCGGCCACGCTCCCGTCCGACTGCGTGCTGGCGGACTCGGTCCGGCGAGCGCTGGATCAGTATTTCGAGACCCTGGACGGGCAAAGCAGCCACGACCTTTACGCACTGGTCATGAACGAGGTGGAGCGCCCCCTGCTGGCCAGTGTGCTGGAGCGCTGCGGAGGCAACCAGAGCCGTGCCGCCGCCCTGCTCGGGCTCAACCGCGCCACCCTGCGCAAGAAGCTGCGCGCCCACGGGCTGGTGGAGGCCAACGGGAACGGCAACGGGAACGGCGCCGCGACCTGACGTTCGGTTCTGGTCACAGGAAGCCAGGAAGGCCGGAAGAATGACTTCGGTTTCCGATACGGACACCATTTACGGCCAACTGGAAAAACCAACAGCTTACTGATGCAGGGCCCGGCCAATGATCGCCCCGAAATGCGCGGCATCACCAGCCAGCCTGCAGCCAATCGCTGCTTTCCCCTTCCAATCTTCCCGCCTTCCTGTAGACCGCCCTTCTCTGTGCCCCCTGTGTCCTCAGTGGTTCAATCAGTCCGCCGCTAGTCCTTCCAGCCGAGGCGGTCCAGGGCCGTGCGATGCAGTTCCGGGGTGGCCGCGGCCAGGACGTTCGCGGTCTTCAGGTCGAGCTCTCCACCGGAGAGGTTGGTGAACACGCCGCCCGCCTCGCGCACGATCACCGCCAGTGCGGCGATGTCCAGGATGTTGACGTCGGACTCGATGATCAGGTCGATGCTGCCACGTGCCAGCAGGTGGTAGTGGTAGAAATCCCCGTAGCCGCGGGTGCGGTTGACCTCGGCCATAATGCCGCCCAGCGCGGTCCACCCCTCGGGGCTCTGCGCCAGGGACTTGAGGTTGCCGGTGGACAGCGAGGCGCGCCCGAGATCGACGGTCTTCTCGACCGCGATCGGGTTGCCGTTCAGGAAGGCGCCCTGGCCCTTCTCCGCCCAGGCCCGTTCGCCGAACTGGATGCCGTTGGACAGCCCCAGGATCAGCTCGCCCTTGTACATCAGCGCGATCTGGGTGGAGAAGAACGGGTAGCGCCGCACGAAGCTCTTGGTCCCGTCGATCGGGTCGATCAGCCAGACATAGTCGGAGTCCATGTCCGACTGCCCGGTCTCCTCGCCATAGAAGCCATGATCCGGGAAATGCTCACGGATCACCTGGCGGATCGCCTGCTCGCTCTCCACGTCGGCCCGGGTCACCGGGGTGTCGTCGGGTTTGGTTTCGACGTCGACACCCGCCTCGTAGTAGTGGCGGATCACCTTCTCGGCGGCATCAGCGGCGGCCTGGGCGGCCTCCATGAACGCGCTTCGCGACATGTTCGTGTCCCCTCGGCAAAAGCTCGTATCTTAGCATGCGGCACATTCCTCGCTGACCCGGGGCGACCCTGCCGCCTTCGCGGGTTGGTTGTCGCCGCCGGGTCATGCCCCGATAATGCCGCGATTCTTTCGAGGAGCCGGAACATGTCCAAGAAGCTGCCCGACGTCAGCAATATCGAACGCCTGGAGTTGTTTGGCGAGGACTACAACCCCACCGCGACCATCGAGAACGTGGACGGCCAGAGCCTGTCGCTGCAGATCTACTACCAGCTGGCGCTGGATTACGGCGGCATCGGGCCCAAGGCGGCCAACTCGGGCCTGCTGCTGTACGGCAGCCACGCCGACGACGCCCGCGCCAACCCGGGCAAGCATCCGAACATCGACCGGCTGATCGACGTCCTGAACAACGACTACTACCTGTCGGTGAAGGCCGTCCCCAAGCGCGGCAGCCAGGCCGGCTAACAACCGGGCTTAGACCCGGTTGGCGTAAAGCAGCCGCCAGCCCCGGGTCGGATGCCGATGCAGCCGGGTGCGGCTGGCGTACTCGCAATCGAGCTGGTACAGGCGGTCGTCCGGCACGCCCAGCACCCAGCCAATCAGCGCGCGTATCACCCCCGCATGCACCACCATCAGCACCCGTTCGGACTGCAGCGGCCGCAAGGCCCCATCGAAACCGGCCTCGACCCGGCGGCGAAAGGCCGTTAGCGGCTCCGCACCGGCCGGGCGCGCGTGCACCGGGTCGGCATAGAACGCGCGGTATTCCTCCGGTCGATCCCGCTGCAGGTCGACCCGCGTACGCCCCTCCCAGTCGCCAAAACCGATCTCGCGCAGGTGCGGCTCCAGGATCAGCGGAAGGTCCTGTGTGGAGGCGTAGTGCTCGGCAAACGCGCGGCAGCGCTGCATCGGTGAGCTGACGACATACTGCCACTCCTCCTCGCCCCGGACCGCCCGCTCCATCTGGCTCCAGCCGCGCGCGCTCAGCGGGTCGTCGCAGCCATGGCCGCGGTAACGCTGGCCGCCCTCCGGCTCGCCGTGACGCAGCAGGTCCACAATCATGCGCTCACCTCGTGCAGTTCCTGCCGCAGGCGCGCCCAGTCGAAATGGGGACCCGGATCCGTCTTGCGTCCCGGGGCGATATCGCTGTGGCCGGCCAGCGCATCCGGCCCGATATCCGGCCAGCGGGTGCGGACCCAGCCAATCATTCGCGCGAGCACGGCGTACTGCGCCGGGGTAAAGGGATCCTCGTCGGTCCCCTCCAGTTCGATCCCGATGGAGAAGTCGTTGCAGCGCTCGCGTCCCTGCCACCGCGACACCCCCGCATGCCAGGCGCGTCGGGAGAACGGCACGAACTGGGTCGCCTGGCCCTCGCGGTCGATCAGCACATGGGCGGAGACGCGCAGGCCGCCGACCTCGGCAAAGTAGGGGTGGGCATCCGGATCCAGACGATTCTGGAACAGCTCGGCGACGTACCCTCCACCGAACTCGCCCGGCGGCAGGCTGATCGCGTGCACCACGATCAGTTCCGGTTGCTGACCGGGCGGACGCTCGTCCTGGTTCGGGCTGTCGAGGCGCTGCGCTGGCGGGTACCAGTCCCGGTCCGGCGTGACGGTTTCGGCGTGCGGGGATTTCACGGCGCCTCCTCGGGCGGTCGGGCCAGGACGGCCGCCAGCCCCTCGCGCAACAGGGGCAGGCGCGGCGGGGCTTCCAGGCGACCGTGATAGGCCCCCGCCTGAAACACGAACAGTGCCGGCAGATGGAAGACCTCGAACTCCCGCACCAGGGCGGTATCGGTCTCGGCATCCACCTCGAACAGCGCCGGCGCATCCCCCGCCGCCTGCCATTCCGCCAGGACCCGCCCCATGACCTTGCAGGCCCCGCAGCCCTGGCGCGTGAACAGGATGACCGCCGGCCCCGGGACATCCATCAGATGCTGATGAAAGTCGAACTGGGTCAATATCGGGAGCGACTCCCGACCCGCGGCGGATGCCGCGGCACGCGGTCCGTTGGTCAATGGATTACCCTCACCGCTGCTGTCTTTATGAATCGGGGATCGTGGGTTAGTTTACGCGCCCCGCTGCGAAGGAATCGACCGCCCCGGTGTCCGAACTGAATCCCCAACAACAGGCCGCCGTGACCACCACGGACCGCCCCCTGCTGGTCCTGGCCGGGGCGGGTTCCGGCAAGACCCGCGTGATCACCGAGAAGATCGCTCACTTGATCGAGCGGCGCGGCCTCGCCGCACGCCAGATCGTGGCGATCACCTTTACCAACAAGGCCGCGCGCGAGATGCGCGAACGTGTCCAGGGGCGACTGTCACGCGAACAGGCCCGGGGCTTGAACGTCTCCACCTTCCACACCTTCGGGCTCAACTTCCTGCGTCGCGAGCTGCAGGCGGCGGGGCTGCGCCCCGGCTTCTCCATCCTCGACCCCGGTGACTGCCGGCAGCTGCTGCGCGAGATCACCTACCGCGACGATACCGGCTCCGAGGTCGACGCCCTGATTGGCCACATCAGCCGCTGGAAGAACGACCTGATGACGCCGGAAGAGGCACTGCATGAAGCCAGCCAGATGAGCGACGCCCCGGAGGCGATCGCCGCGGCCAACCTCTACCCGCGCTACGAAGACGCCCTGCGCGCCTACAACGCAGTGGACTTCGACGACCTGATCAAGCGCCCGGTGGACTGCCTGCGCGACGACCCGGAACTGCGCAACCGCTGGCAGGACCGCATCCGCCACCTGCTGGTGGACGAATACCAGGACACCAACTCCGCGCAGTACCAGCTGGTGCGCCTGCTGATCGGGGTCAGTGACGGCCTGACGGTGGTCGGTGACGACGACCAGTCGATCTACGCCTGGCGCGGCGCGCGCCCGGAGAACCTCGCGCGCCTGCAGCAGGACTTCCCGCGCCTGGAGGTGATCAAGCTGGAGCAGAACTACCGCTCCACCAACCGCATCCTGCATACCGCGAACGCGCTGATCGGCAACAACCCGCACGTGTTCGAGAAGCGTCTTTGGAGTGCGCTCGGCGAGGGCGAGAAGATCGAGGTGATCGGCTGCTCCGACGCCGACACCGAGGCCGCGCGCGTGGTCTCCGAACTGATGCGCCGGCGCTTTCGCCTGAATGCGACCTGGGGCGACTTCGCCATCCTCTACCGCAGCAACCACCAGTCCAGGCTGTTCGAGAAGCTCCTGCGCGAACAGGGCATCCCCTACCGCCTGAGCGGCGGGCAGTCGTTCTTCGAGAAGGCCGAGATCAAGGACCTGGTCGCCTACCTGCGCCTGCTGGCCAACCCGGACGACAACACCGCCTTCCTGCGCGTGGTCAACGTGCCGCGCCGCGAGATCGGCCCGGCGACCCTGGAAAAGCTCGGCCACTACGCCAACCAGCGCGGGGCCTCGCTGCTGCAGGCCGCACGCGGCGCCGGTCTGTCCGAATACATGGATGCCCGCGCACAGGCGCGGCTGGAACGCTTCACCGACTGGGTGGACGGCTTCCAGCGCCGTGGCGCGGAGGAGGCCCCGGACGCCCTGCTGCGCGCCCTGATCGAGGATATCGACTACGAGTCCTGGCTACTGGAGAACAGCCCCAACCCGCGTGCCGCCACCCGGCGCATGGACAACGTGCGCGAATTCATCGACTGGGTCGGGCGCATGGGCGGCGGCAACACCAGCGCCGAATACGGTGACGACGAGGCGGAGGATGATCAGGGCATGGACCTGGCCGACATCGTGAACCGCATCAGCCTGATGGACATCCTCGACCGCAACCGCGATTCCCAGGACGGTAACGAATCCGTGCAGCTCCTGACCCTGCACACCGCCAAGGGCCTGGAGTTTCCGCATGTCTGCCTGGTCGGCTTCGAGGAAGAACTGCTGCCGCACCGGGTCAGCGTCGAGGACGACTCCATCGCGGAGGAGCGGCGGCTCGCCTACGTCGGCCTGACCCGCGCCCAGCAGACCCTGCTGATCACCTACGCCCAGCAACGCAGCCGTTACGGCGAGACCATCGACTGCGAACCCTCGCGCTTCCTCGACGAACTCCCCGAGGAACACCTCGACTGGCCGGACGCCAAACCGCCGGACCCCGAGACCCAGCAACTCACCGCCCGCGCCCACCTCGCCGGCCTCAAGGCCATGCTGGAGAAATAGGGGCATCGCCGTCGCCCGCACTGGATTCTTCAATTAAACTGCGATCATGAAGTTCGAGATCGGCGACGAAACTGACAAGCTTCACTGCATGGCTCTGCGGCACGAATTCTTGCGCTGCGACGACGCACTGATATTGTTCAATAAATACAAATCAATCGCCCTCATACATGGACGCAACAGAGCGCTATCCATACGCTGCTATAACGCCTATGCCAGCTTCACCCAAAGTCTCTATGAGTTCTACTATGGCTGCTGCGCGAGAGAACAAAGGGACACCGAGGTCTGCAAAGATAATAGATCAAGGACAGCAATTATTGACTCATACATGAGCCATCATGCTCGTCGCGTTCTTGACTCGCTACAACCGGACATAGAAGTTAGTGCACCGCCACATCATCTTACCGAGGAATCAGAAGCACTCGTCGAGTCTTTCCCGGAGGAACTTCGAAGGGCTCGAAACAAATGCGCAGTACACGCAGACCACAAGCGGGTGAAAAGCATTAGCCTTGCGCAGTTCTACAATAGATACAACCACCTGATGCAGCTATTACACTCTGACGCAAAATCGTGGTGGTCCTCTCAAGAAATCCCATTTCCCGATCTACATGAGATAACCGACTTCATGGTCCTGATCGAAAAGAGGAACACCTAGCTTTCGAATGGATATCAGCGAAGGAGTTTCAGACCGACGCGGGTGATGCGGGGGCCATCCATTTCGCGGATGACCAGGCGCATCGGGCCGAGATCGACGGCGTCGCCGACGACCGGCTCCGCCTGGAGTTCACGGCGCAGATAGGCCTCGAGGGTGTCGCCCTGGCGCTCGGGCGGGACCGGTGCGCCGTAGGCCATGCCCACCGCGCCGAGCTGGGCATCGCCATTGAGCGCGAACTCGCCGAACACGCTGCGTTCGGTGAGGCGCTCCGGCACCTCGTCCTTGGGCACGAACAGGCGGTCGAGGTCCGGCAGGTCCGCCGGCGCGACCATGATGTAGAGGTGGTCGCCGGCGTGCAGGTCCAGCAACTCCAGCGTCTCCAGCAGCTTGCCGTCACGCAGGTGAGCCACCACCCGCGCGGTGCCCGGCAGGCGGAAGTTCGACCACGCCTCGCGCACCACCGGCGTGGTCTCTGCCAGGCGATAGCCCACCAGTTCCATCTCCTGCTGGCCGGGGATATCCAGCTCGGTGCGCTGCACCCGCGCCGTGGTGGGTGGCAGCTCCAGGCCCAGCCAGCGCGCCGAGGGCGCGACGGTCCAGCCCTGCACCAGCAGCGAGATCAGCACCACGAAGAAGACGACATGGAAGAAGTGGCCGGCCAGTTCCAGCCCGGCCAGCAGCGGGAACAGTGCCAAGATGATGGGCACCGCCCCGCGCAGGCCAACCCAGGCGATGAAAACCTGCTCGCGCCAGGGAAAGTGGAACGGGTACAGGCAGATCCAGACCGCCAGCGGGCGCGCGACCAGGATGAGCACGGCCGCCACCAGCCCTGCGTCCAGCGCCACCGGCGGCAGCCCCGAGGGGGTCACCAGCATGCCCAGCATCAGGAACATGCCGATCTGCGCCAGCGAGGCGATGCCGTCGTGGAAGCGCTTGATGTTCTGCGAGGCCTCCAGCGGGCGGTTACCCAGCAGCAGGCCGGCGAGGTACACCGCGAGGAACCCGGAGCCGCCGACCAGGCCGGTAAGCCCGAAGATGGCCAGCGCCCCGGCCATCGCGAACAGCGGATAAAGCCCGGCGGCCATGGGCACCCGGTTGATCAGGGCCAGCAGGGCCAGGCCGCCCCCGACGCCCAGCACCGCACCCAGGCCCATCTGCTGGATGAACTCGACCAGTACCACCAGACCGAACTGCTGATCGGGCATCAGCAGCAGTTCGATCAGCACGATGGTCAGGAAGATCGCCATCGGATCGTTGGAGCCGGACTCGATCTCCAGCGTGGCCCCGACGCGGCTTTTCAGCTCCAGCCCGCGCGAGCGCAGCAGGGAGAACACGGCGGCGGCATCGGTGGAGCCTACGATCGCCCCCAGCAGCAGGCCCTCCAGCCAGGACAGGCCCAGCCACCACACGGCGAACAGCCCGGTCAGGCCGGAGGTCACGAGCACTCCGACGGTGGCCAGCCCCAGCGCCGGCTTCAGCCCGATCCGGAAATTGCGGGCCGGTGTGCGCATCCCGCCGTCGAACAGGATGATCGCCAGGGCGGCCGAGCCGACCAGATACGCAAGGGTGATATTCTCGAAGACCAGACCGCCCGGGCCTTCCGGGCCCAGCAGCATCCCGATCACGAGGAACACCAGCAGCAGGGGCACCCCCAGCCGCGAGGTGATCACGCTCGACAGGATGCTCCCCAGCAACACGATCGCGGCCAGGAAGATGATCTGGTTGGAGAGGTCCATGCGCCAATCATACCGGAACGCCATTGCCCCTCGAGGACGGTCACCCGACCGCAGGATGCGGGCGTTGCTGGCCGCGGCAGCCCTTGGCTTGGCGGCCGCAGGCCCGACCGCCGGCGCGGAAACCGGCGTGGATGCCCTGCACTTCGAGTTCGAGAACGACCTTTTTGCCGGCGAGGACCGCTACTACACCAACGGCGTGCGCATCGGCTGGACCCGCAGCGGGGAAAAGGTCCCCTCGTGGCTGCGAAGCGTGGCCGACTTCCTGCCCTATTTTGTGGAGCGCGAGGAGCGTGGAAGGCTGAAATCCGCCATCCACCTGGGCCAGAACATGTACACGCCGGAGGACATCGAACGCTCGCCCGCGGACCCGGACGACCGCCCCTACGCGGGCTGGCTGTACCTGAACTTCAGCCTGGCCGAGGAGCACGGCGACCGCCTGGACCGCCTGCAGGTCACCCTCGGCACCGTGGGGCCGGCCTCCCTGGCAGATCGCACCCAGAAAGAGGTCCACAGCTGGTCCAGCGCTCCGCAACCCCGGGGCTGGGACGACCAGATTGGCAACGAACCGACCCTGATGGTGGGCTACGAGCGCCAGCTACGGGGCTACACGCGGCATGCCGCGAGCGGCTGGGGCTGGGATCTGACCCCGCACTGGGGCGCAACCGTCGGCAGCCCGTTCACCTTCGCCAACGCCGGGGCGATCATGCGGGCCGGGCGCAACCTCCCGCGCGACTACGGCCCGACACGGATCAACCCCGCCCTGTCCGGGTCGCATACCTTCGAACCGACCAGCAGGGTTGGCGGCTATTTCTTCGCCGGGGTCGACACCCGCCTGATGGCCTACGACCTGTTCCTAGACGGCCCACTGTTCCGCGACGGCCCCTCGGTGGACAAGCACCCGCTGGTTGGCGAACTCACCGCCGGCGCGGTCTTTCATGTGGGCGGCGTGCGGATCGGCTACACCCACGTGTGGCGTTCGCGCGAATTCAGCGGCCAGGCCAAGGGCGCGGCCGAGTTCGGGTCGCTGCATGCCACCTGGCAGTTCTGAAGCCGCCCGCGGGCAGTCTCAGAACACCGCCGCCTCGACATCCGGGTAGGTGGTCGCCACCGAACGGTCGATCTTGTCCTCGAACCCCGGATAGGCCTCGACCAGATCGCCCATCCGCTCGCGCACCAGGGGCACGGTCTCGAAGTCGGCCAGTCCCTGTTCCACGCCTTCCTCAATGGCATCCCACAGCGTGACCAGATAGCGCTGCAGCCGCTCCAGGGTCGCGGCATCCTCGAGACGGCCATGCCCGGGGACGACCACGGCGGGTTCCAGTGCGATCAGCTCGTCCAGAAGATCGATCCACTGCGCGACATCGCCATCCCACACAGAAGGCGCGCGATCACTGTAGACCACATCCCCGGCCAGCAGGACGCGCTGCCGTGGCAGCCAGACACTCAGATCACCCGGCGAATGGGCGCCCCCGGACGGGATGATCTCGACCTCGGTCCCGCCGAGGTCGCGGGTAATGCGCTCATCGACTGCGGTATCGGGCAACCGCAGCGTGGTATCGCCAGTCGCCCCTTCGGTCATCTCGCGGAAGTTCTCGACCCAGCCCTCGCCTTCGTCCTCCATGCGCGCAATCGCCGCCGAGCCGGCCATGATCTCCGCCTCCGCGGCAAAGGCCGCATTGCCCAGCCAGTGGTCGCCATGGCTGTGGCTGTTCACGATCCAGCGCACCGGCTCGTCGGTGACCCCGGCGATCGCTTCGCGCAGGGCCACACCCATCGTCTCGGAGGAGCCGGTGTCGAACACCAGCACCCCGTCACCGGTCACCACGAACGCCATGTTCGCGTTCCAGCCCAGGTTCTCGCGACTGGGGAAATCCCGCGCCGGCGTCATCACCGCATAGACCCCGGGCGCCACCTCCTCCGGGGTCATCGCGTAGTCCCCGGGTGCAGCCGCGGCCGAGGACCCGGCGAGCCCCACCTGCGGCATCACCATCATCGCCAGGACCAGGGGCCAAAGGCTCATTCCCTTCCATCGCTGCATCTCGTCACTCCCCATACCCGGCGACGTGCCGGCGGCCTCGCTCGATAGACTGCGCGGACGTGCCAAAGTGCCGCCCCCGCCCCGCTCCCGTCGTCGACGTGCCACGAGCACGAATGCGTTAGCATCCGAGCATACCCCTGCACGGAGCCCGCTGTGCGCCGAATCTCTCGAACCTTCCTGACCGGCCTGGCCGCCATCCTCCCGGCCGCCATCACGCTGGCCTTGCTGTGGTGGCTGGGGAGCACCGCCGAGGAGGTGCTGGGAGGACTGTTGCAGGCCATCCTGCCCGATCTGCTGTACTTCCCGGGCATGGGGATCCTGGCCGGCATCGGCCTGCTCTTCGGCTTGGGGGTACTGCTCCAGGCCTACGTGGTCCGCTGGCTGTTCGACTGGCTGGAAGGGCTGATGCAACGCATCCCGGTGGTCAAGACCATCCACGGGACCGTGCGCGACGTCACGCGCCTGGTCTCCGGCGACATCCACGAGCAATTCGGCCAGGCCGTGCTGGTGCAGCTGCCCGGCACCGACTTCAAGCTGGTCGGCTTCGTCACCCGCGAAGATTTCGCGGGTCTTCCGGACAGCCTTGGCGGCCCCGACACAGTCGCGGTCTACATGCCCATGAGTTACCAGATCGGCGGCTACACCCTGATGCTCCCGCGCGAACGCATCGAACCGCTGGAGCTGTCGCTGGAGGACGCGATGCGCTATGCCCTGACCGCCGGCGTCTCCGCGCGCCAGGAAAAGAGCTAAAGAGACGCAAGCGTCCCCTTAGGGGGTAGAATCCGCCGCATGACGGAACACGATTCCAAGCCAAGGATCCTCGTCGGTGTCAGTGGCGGCATCGCCGCCTACAAGGCCTGCGAGCTGGTGCGCGAGCTGAAACGCGCCGGCTGCGAGGTGCGCGTGGTGATGACGCCCGGCGCCCGCGCCTTCGTGACCCCGCTGACCTTCCAGGCCCTGTCCGGCGCGCCGGTGCGCACCGAGCTGCTGGACGCCGAGGCGGAATCCGGCATGGATCACATCGCCCTGGCGCGCTGGGCCGACCGCATCGTGGTCGCCCCGGCCAGCGCCAGCCTGATCGCCCGCTACGCCCAGGGCCTGGCGGACGAGCTGCTGAGTACGCTGCTGCTGGCCACCACCGCGCCGGTCGCGCTGGCACCGGCGATGAACCATCGGATGTGGGCCCACCCGGCCACGCAGGCGAACGTCTCGACCCTGATCGAGCGTGGCGTGGCCCTGATCGGGCCGGACAGCGGCGACCAGGCCTGTGGCGAGCAGGGCGAGGGCCGCATGCGCGAGCCCGCCGCGATCGCGCGGGAGCTGCTGCAACCGGCACACGCCCCGCTGGCCGGGCGCCACGTACTGATCACCGCCGGTCCCACCTTCGAGCCGATCGATCCCGTGCGCTTTATCGGCAACCGCAGCTCCGGGCGGATGGGCTTTGCCCTGGCCGCGGCGGCGCGCGACGCGGGCGCACACGTGACTCTGGTGCATGGCCCGACAGCCGAGGCCGTACCCACGGGCGTCGCGGGCATCGCCACGGAGACGGCCGCCGCCATGCACGCCGCGGTGATGGAACGCCTGCCCGAGGCCGACATCCTGATCGCGGCTGCGGCCGTGGCCGACTACCGCCCGGCCGAACCGCAAGCACAGAAGATCAAGAAATCCGATCCGGTGATGCACCTGGCGCTGGAGCGCACCCGGGACATCCTGGCCGAGGCGGCAACACAGGCGGCCTCCCTCCCCCGGCGCCCGTTCCTGGTCGGCTTCGCAGCCGAGACCGAGCACCTGCGCGAACATGCCGAGGCCAAGCGCCGCGCCAAGGGACTCGACCTGATCGCCGCCAATCGGGTCGGCGAGGGCCGCGCCTTCGGCACCCCCGACAACGAATTGCTGTGCCTCTGGGAGGGTGGCGAGCGCCAGCTCCCCAGCCAGCCGAAGACCCAGCTGGCCCGGGCGCTGATCGACCTGATCGTCGAGCGCCTGGAACAACGCTGATCGAATGCGAAACGGACAAGGACCCCGTATGCCCGTCCCCGAGATTGACCTGAAGATCCTGGACCCGCGCATGGGCGCGGACTTCCCGCTGCCCGCCCCGGCCACCGACGGCTCGGCCGGCGTCGACCTGCGCGCGATGATCGAGGCCCCGCTGACGCTGGAGCCGGGCGCCGCCGAACTGATCCCGACCGGGCTCGCGATCCATATCGAGGACCCGGGCTATGCCGGGATGATCCTCCCCCGCTCCGGGCTGGGCCACAAGCACGGCCTGGTGCTGGGCAACCTGGTCGGCCTGATCGACGCCGACTACCAGGGGCCGCTGATGGTCTCCTGCTGGAACCGGGGCGCGAACGCCTACACCCTGGAGGTCGGCGAACGCCTGGCGCAGCTGGTCATCGTCCCGGTCGCCCGACCGAAATTCCGCGTCGTCGAGGACTTCGAGGAGACCACCCGCGGCGCGGGCGGCTTCGGCTCCTCGGGCCGGGGCTGACGGAGGTCACGTCCCGGCCGGGGCCTGCTCGGCAACCGATCCGGAGGGGATGACAGCCTCTCGCCTGGAGGGCTGCGCCGGGCCGGTATTGGCGCTCCGTCGACGCGGCGGCCCCAGCAGCAGCAACGCCAGGATTGCCGCAAGGCTGAGCGCGCCCAGCCCGAGCATCACATTTCCCAGAAGCTGCTGCTCGCCCAGCAGGTAGGCATTGCACAGCCGGTCCGGGGCCTCGCGGTAGAGCCAGCCCATCACGAAGAACATCGCCGTAGCCTTGACCCACAGCACCCCGCGCACCAGCAACGGCAGCCGGTGCGCCACCAGCCCCAGCGGCATGCCCGCCAGCAGCACCAACGTCGCAATCTTGGCCCAACCGGCCCCGGCCTCGAGTACGGCCGCATCCAGGTTGCGGGGCAGTAGCCAGTAGACCACGACGAACAACGCCAGCAGCAGGCCCAGTACGCCGTACGCATCCAGGCGGCCCGCCCGGAGGCGCCAGACCTCCGGCAGTGACCGGGCGATCAGCACGCCGGCCAGCACCAGCAACGGGATCTGCACCAGCATATGGCCGATCAGGCTGGCCTCCAGCCACGGCCGCAGCGGCGGCAGGACCAGTACCACCAGCAGGGCCGGCCCCGCCCAGACGGCGGACCGCCGCATCACCAGCGTGGCTCCAGGTAGGCCAGCACGTCGTCCACCGCGTCGATGTCGTGAATCGCGGCGACGCGCGCATTCGGCTCGACCACGTAGATGGCCCCGTTGTGCACGAAGTCCTCGCCGTCCGGGATCACCACCACCTGGAAATGATTCAGCAGGCGATCCAGATCCTCGCGGCTGTGCGGACGCGCGAGATACCAGGCCTCGGGGTTGGCCGAGAAACGCTCGCCGTACTCGCGCAGGCGCTCGGCATTATCGTTCTCGAGGTCAAAGGTGATACTGAGCAGGGCCACGCGCTCGCCCAGTACCGCCTCCGGCAGCGCCTCCTGGATCCGGTGAAAGCTCGCGCCCAGCGTCGTGCAGGCGTGGTGGCAGCCGGTGTAGATGAAATCCAGCACCACATAGCGATCGCCCAGCTCGGCCAGGTCCAGCTCCCCGCCGCGAGCATCCTCCAGCGTCATCGCAGGGACCGGCGCCGGATTCTCGCGTGCGGCAACACGGCGGGCCTCCTCCGCGGTGAAGGCGCGGAACCCGTCGGTGGCCAGAGCCAGGGTGGTGAACCCACCCAGGCCCAGGGCGATAATCGTCAGCCCGTAGATCGCGTTACGCCACATTGTTCGCCACCCGCTTCAGTCCGACGAAGAACCGCAGCGCCAGGAGCAGCGTTCCAAGGATCACCAGGGCCGCGGCGACCGACCCCAGCTGGGCATAGGCCGCCCATTCCGGCAAGTGTTCGGCGAAGCGCCGCGGCACACTGGACGCACCGCTGTAGAGGAACGCCGCGACCAGAGCCAGGCCGCCACCGGTAAAGGTCCAGAATCCCAGCCGGTCGAAGAAGCCGTCGCCCTCCGTCTGCGCACGGGTGAGCCAGGCCATGAAGCCGAACATCATCGCGACTACACCCAGCAACAGATAGAAGTGGAAGTGCCCCGGGACCCACAGGGTGTTGTGCATCACCGTGTTGACCACGATGGTCGCGTCGATGATGGCCGGGATCACGCCGGCGGCCCAGCCAAACACGCCGAGAAAGACGAAGCCGGAGGCGATATCCCAGCGGATACCGGAGCGGTACACATTGGTCAGCGCGCCCCACGCCGTCACCAGCAGCACCGGCAGGCCACTGGTGTAGGAGATGACCTGGCCCAGCACATGCAGCGAGGTCGGCTGGGAGAAGTCCATCAGCAGGTGGTGCGGATAGACCAGCAGCACCATCACGGTGGAAGCCGCCCAGCCCGCAAGGAACACGCGCGAGACCTTCCACGGGCGCCCGGTGTAGCGCGGCAGGATCTCGTAGACCGCGATGACCGCCATATAGATGGTGGCGTTGATGAACACGTGGCCGAAGAAATAGATCAGGTTCTTGGCCCACAGCGAGTCGATCTCGAACCCCGGCTGGTACAGGTTGATCAGGCTCATGGTCAGGATCGCCGCCCCGGCCACGATACCGAGGGTGTTCACGATCAGGACCATGGTGCTGGCCACCACCGCGGGCGGCGGCGGATCCCCCGCCCGACCGAACAGCTGCGGCAGGCCCAGCGAGCGGCCCAGCCCGCCGTAGCTCTTGATCAGCGCGCGGGCAATATCGATGTACAGCAGCAGGAAGCCAACCCCGATCGCCAGCAACCCGAGGAAGAACGACGCCGCGGCGGCCTGCGTCCACAGCCCCATCGGGGTCTGCGGCAGCGGGTACAGGAAGGTCCAGGCACCGGCGAAGCCGCCGATGAAGATCCCGCCCAGGATCAGCACTGCCCCCAGCAGGAACAACGCCAGATTGAGCAGGAACACGCCGGTGGACAACTCCACATGACGGCGCAGGAAGTACCACATCACCGCGCTGGATCCGAGGGCCACCGCCCCGACCATGCCGGCCCCGTGGGCCGTCAGCACCTGATAGAAGCCAGCGGCCCCGAGCAGATCCACGCCCGCCTGTTCGAGGCGCATCAGCAGCCCGAAGACCATCATCAGCAGCAGCACGACCACCGTGGTCGCCAGATAGGTCAGCACCGCATTGCGAGGGCCGCGCGGCACGGCCATCTCCATCGTCGTATCACTCATGTCCGTTTACTCCGTGACGGTGAGTTCGGCGACCATCGCGTGATGCGCGACGCCGCAGTATTCAAGGCACAGCACCTGGTAGGTACCGGGCTTTTCGAAGGTGTACTCGAGGGTGTTGGTGTAGCCCGGCATCGCCTGGGTCTGGGTCAACAGGGTCATGTCCTCGTCGTAGATGGCGAAGCCGTGGTTCACGTCCTGGCTGGTCACGCGGAACTGCACCGGCTCGCCGGCGCGGAACTCGTCCTGTGACAGCTCCCAGCGCCACATGTGGCCGGTCACGTTGACCGTCTGCACCCCTTCGGCCTCCGCATCGGCGCCGTAGGGCATCAGGGTCAGGGTGTAGAGAAACACCGGGGTAACCACCGCCAGCAGGATCCAGAAGCTCCAGTCGCGCAGGCGATAGGAACGGGCCGCCAGATCGCCGGCATCGACCGCAGCAGGGCGGGAGAAGGCGACCCATAAAAAAGTGGCGGTTACGGGGACGACCAGCAGGATCGTCAACCACAGCGAGACGGATTGCAGCATCACGGGCTACCTTTTGTTATACATGTGATGCAGCTTTATACCGATGCGCTTCGCTCGGGTCAAACGATGCATCTTCGATGCAGGTTCAAGGAGAGGGCCGCACGAAGGGCGATCGGCAGTGGTAAACTGCGCCCCCATTCGCGGACCACCGAAACGCCATGGATACCCAGACGGCCCATTCCGTTGCCCATGTCCTGATCGAGGCTCTGCCCTATATCCAGCGCTTCGCGGGCAAGACCATCGTGATCAAGTACGGCGGCAACGCCATGACCGAGGACCACCTGAAGGCCTCGTTCGCGCGCGACGTCGTGCTGCTCAAGCAGGTCGGCGTGAACCCGGTGGTCGTCCACGGCGGGGGCCCGCAGATCGGCGAGCTGCTCAAGCGTCTGGGCAAGGAGACGGAGTTCGTCAACGGCCTGCGGGTGACCGACCGCGAGACCATGGACGTGGTCCAGATGGTCCTCGGCGGGATCGTGAATCAGGAGATCGTCTCGCTGATCAACCGCTTCGGGGGCCGCGCGGTGGGGCTGACCGGCAAGGACGGCCAGATGATCCGCGCCACCCCGCTACGCGACTATGGCGCGGCTGAGGGCCAGCCGACCGTGGACCTTGGCCATGTGGGCGAGGTCGAAGGCGTGGACCCGGCGATCGTGCATACCCTGGACGAGAGCGACTTCATCCCGGTCATCGCGCCGATTGGCTTCGACCGCGAGGGCAAGGCCTACAACATCAATGCCGACACCGCGGCGGAAAAACTCGCGGTGGTGCTGGATGCGGAAAAGCTCTTCCTGCTGACCAACACCCCGGGCGTGCTGGACGGCAACGGGGAACTCCTGCCCAAGCTGTCGGCCCCGCAGGTGGACGAGATGATCCGCGACGGGACCATCCACGGCGGGATGATCCCGAAGATCCGCTGCGCGCTGGATGCCGTGCGCAGCGGGGTCAACGCCACGCATATCGTCGACGGCCGCGTGGAACACGCGGTCCTGCTGGAGCTGCTGACCGACCAGGGTGTGGGAACGCTGATCAGCCGCTAGGAGAACGATTAATGCCCGCGACCGCTATTCGCGGCCGTTCATGACCAGCTGCTGGAAGTCGCGGCGATCCAGGTCCAGGCGTTCGTGGATCGCGGACAGCCGGTCGCGCTGGCCGCGGCGGTACTGGCGCTCCCGGGCGATGCGGGCGTCCAGCTCCTCCAGTTCCGCGCGGTACCGATCGGCCAGCGGAGAACCCTCGTTCGCGCCGTCCAGCTGCCGCCGGATACGCTCGCGTTCGCGCAACAGCGTCTTTTCCTGCGCCTCGCTGCGCTGGATATTCCCGGCAATCGAGCGCTCGCGGCGTTCGCGCAGCTCCTCGATCTCGTCCAGCGAGGCATAGGCACGGCGCAGCTGCTGCTCGCGCGCGGCACGGTCCTGGCGCGCGCGCTGGGTCGCCTCCAGGTCGCGCTCCGCCTGTTCGCGCTCGGCGGCGGCCTGCGCCCGTTCCTCGGCGCTCATCGGCGCCGGCAGGATCTCGCGCATGCGGCCCTCGGAGTCGTAAATCCGGCGCTCGCGCTGGCTGGTCTCCGGCTGCGGGGTGCTGGAGTAGTGTACGGTCCCGTCATCATCCACCCAGCGGTAGATGTCGGCCTGTACCGGAACCGCCAGCCCCAGCAGCAGCACCGCGGCCACCCACGATTGCCACAGGCCTTCCCGCTTCCGGTTGCACGCACCCCAAATGACCATTCTCGAACACCTCGGACTCGCATTGATCGCCATCGTCGCCAACGGCTTCTCCGCCCTGGCGGGTGGCGGGGCGGGCCTGCTGCAGCTGCCCGCCCTGATTTTTCTGGGGCTTCCCTACCCCGTGGCGCTGGCCACCCACAAGATCGCCTCGGTGGCGCTGGGCGCCGGCGCCGGCCTGCGCCACCTCAAGAAAAGCACATTCGAGCCCGCGCGCCTAGGCATTATCCTGCTGGCCGGTCTGCCTGGGGTGTTAATCGGTGCCTGGCTGGTGCTCGGCATCCCGCCAAGGGCCGGCGAGATCGCCCTGGGCCTGCTGACCATCGGCCTCGGCTGGTACTCCTGGCGCCGCCCGCAACTGGGGCAGACGGTGCGCACCATCGGCTTTTCCTGGGGCCACGCCCTGATCGGGGCCGCCGGGCTGTTCCTGATCGGCGTGCTGAACGGGTCCCTCGCCTCGGGCACCGGACTGATGGTCACCCTGTGGCTGGTGCGCTGGTACGGCATGAGCTACACCCAGGCGGTGGCCTACACCATGGTCCTGGTGGGCCTCGTCTGGAACGGCGCCGGGGCGTTGATGCTCGGGACGCTGGGCACCGTGCAGTGGGACTGGCTGCCGGCCCTTCTGGTGGGGAGCTTCGTCGGCGGCTACCTCGGCGCCTGGGCGGCCCAGCGCTACGGCAACCGCCTGGTCAAGCGCGCCTTCGAAGTCGTCACCGTCCTCACCGGCATCGCCCTGCTCCTCCCCGTCCCCTGACCGGATCCGGCGCCAAAGGCTCGCAAGAAAAAGCCGACAGGAAGAAGGGAAGACTGGAAGCGGGCGCTGAGGAGGGTGCCTCGATCCCAGATCGACAGCCACGACAAGTACGCGGCCACGGGCAGCACCAGGACGACCCAAATGGCTTTCACCAGTTTCTATCTTCCAACCTTCCAGTCTTCCTGTGAAAGGCCTTTGACCTGCAGCCCCTGCCTTCGTGTGCTTCGTGGTGAAAAAGCCGGTCTATTCGTCGGGCTCGGTGGCGCCGGGGATTTCGCAGCGGTTGAGCAGATCGAAGTGTTCGATCCCCTCGAGGATGCCGCGGGCGTGGGTGGCCCCGGCGAAGTAGATGCGCTGGAAGCCGCGCAGGCTCTCGAGTTCGGGCTGGTGATTGCCCACCACCACGCCGAGCAGCCGGCCGCGCAGCATATCCTCGTCGTTTCCCGAATCGCCGGCGACCAGCACGTGCTCCAGCGGAATGCCCCACTTGTCGGACAGGTAGCGCACCGCCAGTCCCTTCGACGCCCGCACCGGCAGCAGGTCGAGGAACCGGTCGTGGGAGTAGATCACCCGCGCGTGCAGGTCCTCGCGGTAGAGCCGCGTCGCCACGGTCTCCGCGTCCAGACTCCCGGGGGGTTCGGCAAAGAAGCTGACCTTGAACGCCCGCTGGTCCACATCCGGCTGCAGGACCAGATTCTTCTCCTGGCGCAGGCAGTCGCGCAGCCGGTCCGGCTCCCAGCGATGGCTGATGTGACGCGCCCAGCCGCGATCCTCGGTCTGCTTGGTGCCGTAATGGATCTCGCTCCCCACCGAGGTAATCCAGACATCCGGCGTCGGCACGCCGTGCTCCTCGAGGATCGCCGCGGCGGAATCGATGCGCCGCCCGGTGGCCACGCCGAAGGCGACCCGCTTGCGGTTGCGCTTGAGCCAGGCGACAAACGCGCGGGTGGCCTTGTCGTCGCCCAGCAGGGTGTTGTCGATGTCGGTGATCACGGCGCGATCCATCTGCGCCAGGTGACTGGAGACCCGGCGCTCGTGATGGCGCGCCTGGCGCACCTCGCGGGTCAGAGATTTCACCAGCTTCACGTATTTCTCGGCGTGGCCGTCCCAGGAATAGTGCTGGCGCACGCCCTTGAGCCCGGCGCGCGAATAGCGCTGCCAGCGCGGCCGGTCGGCCAGGATGCCCTGGATGGCGTCGGCGATCCCCTCCGGGTCCAGCGGGTCGATCAGCTGGCCGTTGTGGCAGCGCGAGATGATCTCCTCCGGCCCGCCGTCGTTGGTGGCCACGATCGGGGCGCCGCTGGCGGCCGCCTCGATCAGGGTCAGGCCGAAGGGCTCGGTCAGCGCCGGGTTCACGAACACCCCCTTGCTGGAGGCCACCAGGCGGTAGAGGTCGGGCACGTCCTCGGAGTCATGGTGCTTGGGATACGCCACCTGGCCGTAAAGGTCATGGCGGTCGATACGCAGGAGCAGGTCGGTCAGGACATCCCGTGCGCCCTTGTCCAGGTCCGCGATGTCGTCACGGTTGCCGGCGACGATCAGCAGGTTGGCGTTCTCGCGCAGCCAGTCATTCCCGGCGTATGCCTCGACCAGGGCGCGGATGTTCTTGCGCTCGTCGGCGCGCGACAGCGCCATGATCAGCGGCCGGTCGGGGTAGCGCAGGAAGCGGCGGATCTCCGGCCAGATAGCCGGCTTGCGCTCCCCGCGCTTCGGCGGATGAAACCGCGCCAGGTCGGTACCCGGCGGGATCACTTCCATGCGTTCCGGCTGGTAGTTGTCGTAGGCGGCGTACTGTTCGCCGATCTCCTGGCGGGTGCTGGCGATCACCCGATGCGCATGCGCCAGGGCCTCTTCCTCGGCGTGGATCCGGGTGGAGATGTTGTAGCGGGCCTCGATGTCGGCATCCGACATCCCGCTCTCGCGCAGGCGTTCGCGCTTGACCCGCCCCAGCGAATGGCCGGTCTGGAGCATGGGGGCGCCCAGCAGGTTCGACAGCTGCACCGCGACATGTCCGGCATCGGCATAGTGGCCGTGGATCACGTCCGGGCGCAGGCCCACGCCGCGGATATGCCCCAGGGCGTTGTCCGCGAAACAGTCGAGGTAGGGCCACAGCTTTTCCTTGCGCAGGTAGCGCCGCGGGCCGCAGTCCAGCCGCACGATCCGGGCCCCGTCGCCGAGATCCTCCTCGGGCTCGGCGTAGTCGTCGGCTACCTTGCTGTCGACCACGCGGCGGGTGAGCAGGTCCACCCGGCCCACCTGCGGGTGGCGCGCCAGGGCCCGCGCCAGTTCGACCACGTAGAGCGTCTGCCCGCCGGTGTCGGCATCGCGCCCCAGTTCCAGGTCCTGCCCGCGGATCAGACCGTGGACACTGATCAGGACGAGGTAAAGGCCTTCGCCATCACGAGACTTGCTCTGGGTCTTTTTCATGGCACCTCGGGTTCCGGGCTGTCGAACAGGCTCAGGGTCTCGGGGTTGTCGATCAGGCCCTGGGAGACCAGCACGGCGGTGGCCGACCAGGTCTGGCGATAGTTGGCGCGTCGCCCGACCAGGCGGCCGTGGCGCCCGTCGTAGTACTCCGGCCAGTGGTCGCGATGCAGGCGCTCGGCCGCGACCGCGTGCACACTGCGCGCCAGGTCGGGCCGCCCGACCCGCATGGCGGCCCCGGTGAACGCCCACAGCAACGCCGGCCAGTTGCCGCCGTTGTGGTAGGACCACGGAGTATTCTTGGGGTCGGACCCGGTCAGCAGACGCCATTCCTCGCCAACCATCGCCGGATAGCAGATCTTCACCGGCATGGTCCCGATCAGGTCCTCGAAGCGCTGCTCGAAGGTCTGCATAATCGAGCGCGACTGGTGCTCGTCGGCCAGCCCGAACAGCACCGCCAGCAAGTTTCCGAAGCTGAAGAACCGGAAATCCATCCTTCCCGGCCCGAGGTTACCGACCAGGTAGCCGCTCTCCGACGGGATCCAGTCCACCAGCCAGTCGGGGATGCTCTCGGGGTAGATATTCAGCGCGTTCTCGGACTCGTGGCCGAAGTGTTCGGTGCGATAGCGGTGGATATCGTTCAACCGCTCTAGATCCAGCCAGTAGTAGTGGCGGATGTAGTCCGACAGCTGCCGGGTACGGATCGCGGACTGCTCGCACAGGAGTTCGGAATCCCGGTCGCAGGGCTCCAGCATCGCCAGCGAAGCCTTCAGCATCCCGTAGAACAGTGCCTGGATCTCCAGCGGGTGGCCGAACACCCCCATGCGCCGGTCGATCATGAAGCTGCCGTCCGGCACCAGCAGAGTCGGGAAGACTTCGAAACGGTCCTGCAGACAGATGCTGAGGATCAGGCGGATGCCGCGCTGCACATCCGCGCTCTTGATGAATTCGTGGTCGCCGGTGCGGTTCTGGTAGGCGCGCAGCAACAGTACCCACCACATCATGGAATCCACCGGGGCGACGCGTCCGATCGCCCGGTCGCCAAAGTCCGCGGCCAGGGCCTCGCGGCCGTTCTCGTCGGTGAACACCCGGAAGCTTGCCGGCATCACCCGCGGCAGGCGGCGGTGGCCCTCGATCTCCTCCTGGGTATCGCGGATCTGCAGGATCAGCGCGAGGAAGTCCCGCACCACCTCGGGCTCGTCGTTCAGCAGATAGACCAGCCCCGAGGGCACGAAGTCGCGGATAAAGCAGTCGGCATAGTTCTCCGCCGGCGCCCGCTCGTCCAGGCTCGCCACGGTGCCGACCGTGCGCCCGCGATAGCGCACCTCGGCATCGCGCAGCAGCTGGTAGGCGGATTCGAGCGTCGGATTCCGGGCGTCGGGGGGGAGCTGATTCATGACCCCGAGTCTATGGAAAGCGGGCCCGATGTGCACGTGTCACGGCCCCCTCCACGCGGCGCTCAGGCGGACTCGGGGTGGCGCGGCATCGGCGGCTCGGCAGCCGGCCGGGCGAACAGGTAACCCTGGCAGTAGTCGACCCGATCCTTCAGCCAGCGCCATTCGCCCGCGGTCTCGATCCCCTCGGCCACCACCTGAATATCCAGGTCGCGGGCCAGCTCCACGATCTTGCCGAGGATCTTCTGCTGGTAGGTGTCGCCATCGATACCGCTGACCAGTTCGCGGTCGATCTTCACGAAATCCGGGCGCAACTGGGAGAGCATGTTCAGCGAGGCATAGCCGGCCCCCAGGTCGTCCAGTGCCACCTGGAACCCGGCCCGGCGGTAGCGCTCCACGATCCGTGACAGGTGTTCGATGTCGTTGACCTGATCGCTCTCGATCACCTCGAACACGAAACCACTGGGCCCGGCACGGCCGGCCGGGCGCGAATTGATCTCGCGCACTGTGGTCTCCAGGCAAAAGGCCGGGTCATAGATCGCGGTCGGGTTGAAGTTGATGAACAACCGGCTGCCGATCCCGCGCTCGCTGGCCCGGCGAATCGCATTGATGCGCGCCGAGCGATCCAGATGGAATAGCAACTCGGCATTACGCGCCGTCTTGAACAGCTCCGGCGGCGGGATGGGGTCGCCACCCGGCGTGGAGGCCCGCACCAGCGCCTCGTAGGCGAAGACCTCGGTCGGATCGGCCGCGTGCACGATGGGCTGGAAGTGAAAGTCCAGGGCATCGTTGGCCAGGATCGCGGAGAGATCGCGGGCATTGTGCCGGGCGATCAGCGTGGACAGCAGGTGGGTATCCTGCAGATGTCCGAGCCCGAAGTCCTCGCCCTCGGGCACGAAGGTCGCGCGACAACCGGCCTGCTCCGAGCTGCTCAGCGCCTGTTCCAGCCGCACCAGCATCTCGCCCAGCCCGCCGGCACCCTTCACTGGCAGGGCCAGGATCCCCGAGGTCGGCTCGGCACATGGCAGCCGTTCGTCTACCATGCGCTGACGCAGGGCCGCGCGAGTATGCGCCAGAACCGGCGCCAGATAGAGGGTGCCGGAGGCCGCCGGCAGCAGGTCAATACGTTCGCAATCGGGACAGCCCACGACCACCTCCAGCGGTCTTGTCTTCGGTCCGGGCCCAGAACCCGGGGTGTTCCTCGGGGTCCCATCACCACAGACCCTCGTCTGTTGGCAGACAATCCTATCGACCCGGAGGTTGCATGAGTCAATCCGATCGCCCGACGGACGCCGAACTGCGCGAACGCCTCACGCCGGAACAATACCGCATCGCCCGCGAAGGCGGTACCGAGCGCCCCTTCACCGGCGCCTACAACAACCACAAGGCCTCCGGCACCTACCACTGCGTCGCCTGCGGTGCCCCCTTGTTCGACTCGCACGCCAAGTTCGACTCCGGCTCCGGCTGGCCCAGCTACACCGCGCCGGTGAACGAAAGTGCCGTCGACGAACACCGCGACCGTTCCCTGGGCATGGAACGCACCGAAGTGCGCTGCGCGCGCTGCGACTCGCACCTGGGGCATGTCTTTCCCGACGGCCCGGCGCCGACCGGGCTGCGCTACTGCATCAACTCGGCGGTCCTCGACTTTCATCCACGCGACTGACACCAGCATCGCCCCCGGGCCATGACGGCCCGGACGATCCTTGAAGGGACTCCTATGCCCGGCCAGACCACCCCGCGCGAGCGCGCGAACGTCCTGATCCTTGCCCTCGGGCAGGCCCTGTTCCTGATCGCCGCGGTCACGGTGATGACCCTGAGCGGCGTGGTCGGGGAACGCCTGGCGGCCGATCCGGCCCTGGCCACCCTGCCAGTCGCCGCGATGATGGTCGGCACGCTGGTCACCACCCTGCCGGCCTCGCTGTTCATGAAGCGCTTCGGGCGGCGCACCGGCTTCCTGCTGGGCACCAGCGTGGGCGGGGGCGGCGGTGCCGCGCTGGCCGCGGCCGGGGTTTTCGCCGAGGGCTTCTGGCTGTTCGTACTGGGCAACCTTCTGCTGGGGGCCTACCAGGCCTTCGCCATGTACTACCGCTTTGCCGCCGCCGATGTCGCCAGCCCCGCCTTCCGCCCGCGCGCGATCTCGCTGGTGATGGCCGGCGGCGTCGTGGCCGCCTTCCTCGGCCCGTGGAACGCCCACCAGGCCCAGGCCCTGTTGCCGGGCACGCCGGAGGCCGGCCCCTATCTGGTCCTCGGCGCCCTGGCCCTGCTGGCGATGACGCTGCTGGCCTGGCTGCGCGTGCCGGCGCCACCGCCGGAGGAACGCGGGCCGGCCCGGCCAATGCGCGAGATCCTGCCGCAAGGGCGCTTCCTCGTCGCGCTGACCGCCGCCGCGCTGGGCTATGCGGTCATGGTGCTGCTGATGACGGCGACGCCGCTGGCCATGCGCCACGCCGGCTTCGACATGGGCCAGATCGCCCTGGTCATGCAGTGGCATGTATTGGGGATGTTCGCCCCCTCGTTCGTGACCGGCCATCTGATCACCCGCCTCGGGATCACGCGCATCCTGGCGCTCGGCAATGCGCTGGTGCTGTTCAGCGTGGCGATCGCCGCGCACGGGGAGACGCTGGCGCATTTCTGGCTGGCGCTGTTCCTGCTGGGGGTGGGCTGGAATTTCCTGTTCATTGGCGGCAGTACGCTGCTGACGACCACGCATACGGCCACCGAGAAGGGCAAGGTCCAGGGCGTGAACGACCTGACCATCTTCACGCTGGTCACGGCCGGCTCGCTGCTGGCCGGGGCGCTGCTGCGACCGCTGGGATGGGACGGGATGAATCTCGCGATGCTGCCGGTGATCGCGGTACTGACCGTCGCTATCCTCTGGCTCTGGCGTGATGACGCCCGCGCCCCGGCGCGCGCCTGACCTCGCCACACGGCCGCCACGAACGCTGAAGGCTTCGCTATCGCTGATTGGCGGGTCCTGGTTCGTCTCCCGGTGTTTACGGTGCCTTCGGTCCGGCGCCTGCCTCGCGGTGGCTGGTCCTGGTTCGGCATCGGTGTTTGCGGTGGCTCCGGTCCGCCGCATGCCAGGCGCTGACTCGCCAGCGCGCCCCGAGGTACTTCTTTGCTCGTGCAAAGAAGTACCCAAGAAACACGCCCGACTGCCGCGACCCCGGCCCGCTGTGCGGGCCGGGGTTTCCCTCGCTCCGAGGCTTTTCGCGGGCGGCGCTGAACTCGCTGCGCCTGCGGCTCCGCTCAGACATCCAGCGCCCCCGTTTCTATTTTGAATCGTCCCGCGAAAACCCTCTCCGCTCGGCGCGACGACAACGGGGGGCTCAAGGTCAAGACAACGGCTGTCCCGACGGTCTTGCCAGTGGATGAAGGCTAGGTCTTCGCACATCTTGGGCACGCTCGGCCTTCGGCCATAGCGTGCCGCGCCCGCGGTGCGGGCGCCGGGGGGTTCAGGCGGCAGGGCCGTTGTCGTGTCGTGGCGTTGGGATGCCTTCTGTTTTGACCTTCCCCTCCCGTATGGAGTCCCTTGCGGAAGGGTTATCGGGCCGGCCCGTTTTCTATAAATTCGGGGCGCTGGATCTCTGAGCGTAGCGAGTTCAGCGCCGCCGGCCCGAGGGCCCTGGAGCAAGGTTCCCGGGCGAAATCCGGGTGCCCTTCTTTGGGTCCTTTCTTGGGCAAGCAAGAAAGGACCTCGCGGCGCGCTGGCGAGTCAGCGCATGGCAGGCGGCCGGCCGAAGGCACGTAAACACCGGATGCCGAACCAGGACCAGCCTCAACAGGGCAGGCAGCAGGCACCGAGTGATCAGGGTTCGGCGCGCGGGGCTGTGGAGGCGCGGGCCCCGCGGCGCTCGCCGTCGACATCGTCGATCTCGTCGTCCAGCTCGTGCAAGCGGCGCGTGGTCGCCAGCGGCGACGTCGTACCCCGCGCCACCAGGCGATAGGCCGCCGGGATCACGAACAGCGTGAACAGCGTCGCGAACAGCACACCGGAGAACACCGCCACCCCGATCACGAAGCGCGTCTCCTCGCCCGGCCCGGAGGCCAGGATCAGCGGAATGGAGCCCGCAACCGTGGTCAGCGCCGTCATCAGCACCGGCCGCAGCCGCATGCGCGCGGCCTCGATGATCGCGGCGTCGAAATCACGCCCGCGGTCGCGCAACTGGTTGGCGAATTCGACGATCAGGATGCCGTTCTTCGCCGCCAGGCCGATCAGCATGACCATGCCGATCTGACTGTAGATATTGAGCGTCTGGCCGGTAACGGTCAGGCCGATCAGGGCACCCACCACCGCCAGCGGCACGGTCAGCATGATCACGAACGGGTGCACGAAACTCTCGAACTGCGCCGCCAGCACGAGGAAGACCACCAGCAGGGCCAACGCGAACACAAACAGGATCGCCTCCGAGCCGGTGCGCAGGTCCAGCGATTCGCCCTTGTAGTCGATGCCCGCCTCGGCCGGCAGGAGCTCGGCAGCCTTGGCATCCAGCGCGTCCAGGGCCTCGCCCAGGGTCATGCCGTCGCGCAGCCCGGCGGTCAGGGTGACCGCGCGCGAGCGATTGTAGCGTTCCAGCGAGGACGGACCGGCCTGTTCCTCGTAGGTGACCAGACTGGACAGCGGCACCATGGCACCGGAACTGGAGCGCACGTAGAGGTTGTCAATATCGCCCGGCGTGCGGCGCTGATCGGCCAGGCCCTCGATGATCACGTCGTACTCCTCGCCGCGATCGACGAAGGTGGTCACGTCGCGCCCGCCGAGCACGATGTCCAGCGTACGGCCGACATCGCGCATGGACACACCCAGGTCGCCCGCCCGGTCGCGATCCAGGCGCACGTTGAGCTGAGGCTGGGTAGGCTCGTAATCGAGATCCACCCGGGTCAGGCCCTCGATGCCCTCGGCGGCCTCGCGCATGATTTCGCCCCACTCCTCGAGCTGGTCGTAGTCCGGTCCGGAGAGCACGAACTGCACCGGCGGTCCGACGCGACCGCGCGAAAGGCCCTGGCGCATGACCACGCGCGCCTCTACCCCGGGCATCTCGTTGATGATGCCGCGGATCTCGTCGATCACCTCCTGACCGGACACGTCACGGTCGTCCCAGTGCTCCAGGATCGCGATCACAAACCCGTTATTCATCAGCTCGGAGCCGCCGAAGCCGCGTGGCGTACGCACCAGGGCGCGGCGGATCGGACCGTCCTCGATCAGCGGCTGGATACGGGCCTCGACCTCGGCCATCTGGCGGCTCATGTACTCGAAGTTCGCCCCCTCGGGTCCGTCGACCAGGACGAAGAAGGACCCGCGATCCTCCTGCGGCGCGAACTCCTCGGGCAATTCGTCGAACAGATACCAGGCCCCGGCCAGCACCGCGGCCAGTAGCGGCACCACCAGCCATGACCCCTTGAGCCCGCTCGCCAGCCCGCGGCCGTAACCGGCCTCCAGCGCCGCGAAGCCGCGGCCGATGTAGTGGGCGGCACCGGTCTGGTCATCGCCCTTGTGCATCAGGCGCCCGGAGAGCACCGGCGCCAGGGTCAGCGCCACAATGCTGGAGAAGAAGACCGCGATGGCCATGGCGATCGCGAACTCGGTGAACAGCTGGCCCACCGTGCCGTCGAGGAAGGCCAGGGGCACGAACACCGCGATCAGTACCGAGGTGGTCGCCACGATCGCGAACCCGACCTGGCCCGCACCGCGGTAGGCCGCCAGCAGCCCCGGCTCGCCCCGTTCGATGCGCCGGTGGATGTTCTCCAGCATTACGATCGCGTCGTCCACCACCAGTCCGACCGCCAGCACCAGCGCCAGCAGCGTCAGCAGGTTGACCGAAAACCCGAACAGGCTGATACCGATGAACGCGGCGGTAATCGCGACCGGCACGGTCACCGCCGGGATCAGGGTCGCCCGCCAGCTGCCCAGAAACAGGTAGATCACGAACACCACCGCGGCAGTCGCGACCGCCAGGGTGATGTAGACCTCGCGGATCGCCCCCTCGATGAAGACCGACTCGTCGTAGGTGGTGACCAGCGAGGTGCCCTCCGGCAGGGAGTCCTGCAGGCGGTCCGCCATGGCCTTCACGCCATTGGCGACCTCCAGCACATTGGCGTTGGACTGGCGGATGATGCCGAGCCCGATCATGTCCTCGCCGTTGCCGCGGAACTCGCTGCGCTCGGTATCCGCGCCGATATTCACCTCGGCGACATCGCCCAGGCGCACCAGCTGCCCGCCCTCCCCGCGCTTGAGCACCAGCCCGGCGAAATCTTCGGGGGTGCGGTACTGGCGCTCCACGCGCACGGTGAACTCGCGCTCCAGCGAATCGAGACGCCCCGCCGGCAGTTCCACGTTTTCCTGCTGCAGGGCATCGGCGATGTCGGTGACGGTCAGCTCGCGCGCGGCCAGGGCCTCGCGGTCGACCCAGATGCGCATCGCGTAGCTGCGCGCGCCGCCCCGGCGCACCAGCCCGACGCCGTCCACCACCGACAGGCGATCAATCAGGTTGCGCTCGGCATAGTCCGCCAGCTCCAGCGCATCCATGGTGGTGCTGGAGAGGTTCAGCCACAGGATCGGGTTGGCATCGGCGTCCGCCTTGGTCACCTCGGGCGGGTCGACCTCGTCGGGCAGGTCGCCCAGCACGCGACTAACCGCCTCGCGCACGTCGTTCGCGGCGGCGTCGATGTCGCGGCTGAGGTTGAATTCGATGGTGATACGCGAGCGGCCGTCCTCGCTGGAGGACTGGATAAACCGGATCCCCTCGATCCCGGCGATGCGGTCCTCGATCCGCTGTGTGACCTCGCGCTCGATGATCTCGCCGCTGGCCCCGGGGTAGATGGTGTCCACCGTGACCACCGGCGGGTCCACGTCCGGGTATTCGCGCAGTGGCAGGCTGTCGTAGGCGATCAGACCGAAGGTGATCAGCAGCAGATTGAAGACAATCGCCAGCACCGGCCGGCGATTGGCGACATCGGAGATGATCATGCCCCGTCCCCGGCCTCGCCGTTATCCGGCGCACGCGGCGGCAGCACGCGCACCTCGCGGCCGTCGCGCACCCGCGACACGCCCTCGGAGACGACGGTATCCCCCGGCTCCAGGCCCTCCAGTACTTCGGCATGCCCCGGATCGCGTCGCCCGATACGGATGCGCACCCGCTCGACCGTGTCGTCGTCACGCAGCCGGAACACGAAGTGCTGGTCGGCGACCTGGCGGATCGCGCCCTCCGGGACGGCCAGACGCTCGACCGGGTCCAGCGGCAGGCGCATATTCACCAGCATGCCGGGGCGCAGCAGCAGGTCGGGATTCTCGATCAGCGCACGCACGGTGAGGGTGCGGGTCGCCACGTCCAGACGGTTGCTGACAGCCGCGACCTGCCCCGCGAATTCGCCGTTCGCGCTGCGCCCCTGGACATCGAGGCCCAGGTGGATCGCCGAGGTGTGCCGCTCGGGTACCGCGAAATCGACCTTCACCACCGAGACGTCATCGAGTTCAACGATCGCAGTCCCCGGACTGACCAGGGAGCCAGCGCTGACCTGACGCAGGCCCAGACGGCCGGAGAACGGGGCCCGGATGACGCGGTTGGCCACACGGGCCTCCGCGGCCGCCAGGCGGGCTTCCGCCTCGTTCAGCCGCGAACGCTGCTGGTCCACCTGCTGCTGCGTGACCACGCCATCGGCCACGCGGTCGCGCACGCGCTCCAGCTCCCGCCGCGCCTCGTCCACTTGCACACGGATCTCGCGCAGGGCCGCGCGCTCCTCGTCGGCATCAAGACGGACCAGGACATCCCCGGCCTCCACCGTGTCGCCGTCGTCGAACAGGACCTCGACCACGCGCTCGGTGACGCTGGCGGTGACCACCACGGACTCGTTGGCCTGCACCGTGCCCAGGGATTCGACAACGGTCTCGAAGGTGCGCGGGACGACCTCGCTAACGCGCACCGGCGTGCGGTCGTCGCGTTCGGCGGCAGGCGCGTCGCTGGCCGCGTCATCCCCCGCTTCCGGGCCAACCGCGTACCAGGCAGCAGCGGCGACCGCCACCACCAGGACCAGTCCCAGAAACCCGCCAATCGCCTTCACTTGTCGATTCCCCTACATGAATGCGGCCCGGCACGCTGATGCCGGGCCACGGTGGCCAATCCCCACAGTGTAACGACCGTCACGTTTCACCGGCGTTCCGCAGCGCGGCCGGCAGATCGCCCAGGGGACGGCCATGCGGCCGGGTGTAGTCGATCACCGGGCCCTTCGGCACGATGCCGCTGGGGTTCAGCATCGGATGACTGCCGTAGTAGTGCGCCTTGATGTGATCCATGCGCACGGTCTCGGCCACGCCGGGGCGCTGGTAGAGCATGCGCAGGTAGGCCGACAGCGCCGGGAAGTCGATGATGCGCTGTCTATTGCACTTGAAATGGCTGTAGTAGACCGGGTCGAAGCGCACCAGCGTGGTAAACAGCCGCCAGTCGGCCTCGGTGATCCGGTCGCCCACCAGAAACGGCTGGCGTGCCAGGCGCTCCTCCAGCCAGTCGAGGGTCTCGAAGAGACGATCCCAGGCGGCATCGTAGGCCTTCTGGCTGGTCGCGAACCCGGAGCGGTAAACCCCGTTGTTCACATTCTCGTAGACGCGCTCGTTGACCGCGTGGATCTCCTCGCGCAGGTCCTCCGGGTAGAAATCCAGCGTATTGCCGGTGATGCCGTCGAAGGCGCTGTTGAACATGCGCACCAGGTCTTCCGACTCGTTGTTCACGATCCGGTCGGTCCGGGTGTCGAACAGCACCGGCACGGTCACGATACCCGTGTATCTCGGATCGGTGCGGGTGTAGAGCTCGTGCATGTAGCGTGAGCCGTGCACCCGGTCACCGGTGCAGCCGTCGCAGTCATCGAAGGACCAGCCGGCATCGCCCATGTAGTGGTGCACGACCGACAACCCGATGTGCGACTCCAGGCCCTTGAGCTTGCGCAGGATCAGCGCGCGATGCGCCCAGGGGCAGGCATAGGAGACGTACAGGTGATAGCGCCCGGACTCGGCCGGGTAGCCGCCCTCGCCCAGGGGACCCGCGGAGCCGTCGGCGGTCACGTAGTTGCGGTACTGCTGGTCCTGGCGCACGAACTCGCCGTTCTCGTCGGACTCCTCTTCCAGCCAGCCTTCGCGCAGTTCGCCGTTGATCAGGAGACTCATGGGGTTCCCTCTGCAGCGGTCCAGCCGCCACGGTTACGGATGATAGGGTCGATTATCCTGTCGATAAAATCGAAAATAAATCGCGTTATTTCCGCCCGATAGTTCGAAAATACCGAACCGACTGAGGGATAGGCCGCTCAGGGAGACGCTGATTTAATCGCACGTCCGCGCTCGAGTCGCTTTTGCGTGCGAACAAGGCGCGGTGACTGCCGTGCAGTCATTCTGCACAAGGGA
>NZ_KB898176.1:0-82120 GCF_000377465.1 Thioalkalivibrio sp. ALE30
AGCCCAGGCGGCCCTCGGTGCGCTCGCCCGGTGCCGCCTGGAGCTGGTCGCTCATCTCGGCTTCCAGAACCTGCTGGACCGCCTCGCGCACCAGCGTGCGCATCAGTTCCTCGTCTGTCCCCAAAAGCGCTCGCAGTGACGTGCGATCCGCAGTAGCCTGGCTCTTGTGAGTGGTCATGGTCTCGCCCTCCTTGAGGGGTTCCGGTGGTCGCTAACCAACCCGAATACCATGGCCGCTCACCTCCTGCCAGCTTCTGCACATAACTCAGCACACTACTGACGTAGAACGGGGCCAGCAGGTAGATGTTGAGGGTAAGGGCGCGGGTGTAGGCCGCGACGCTGTCGGCCTGGTAGGTCTGGGCCGATCCGATGGCGACCACCACCATCAGGGCGCACATCGTGGCGAACAGGCGGTGCTCGGTGCGCCGCGCACTCTGGCGGCTGTGCAGCAGGTGGCTCAGACTGGCGTAGGCGGCCAGGCCGGCGGCCAGATAGAGCGACGGCACCAGGACCCCGTTCATCGATGTCCCTTTGCGGTTTCCGCGCGTCGTAACATCCCTTTACTCCCCTGCGGCGAAGCGAATCGGGCCCCGTCGGGTATTCGCGTGACATCGCCTACAGTACAAAAGACCGCAGGCCGCCGCCCCCATTCGGGGGGGCGGTGCATGGGGGCCGGCTAACGCTGTCTGCACGCCGGCCGGGGAGTGTCGCCCCGCGTTACAGGTAGGGAGTGAGGAGGCGGGCGGCTCCGTCGCGTAGCTGCGCGGGGAGCGGACGGGCGCGGACCTCGTCGAGGGTCAGGGGGTGCGACTGCGCGCGCAGGCCGTCGGCCCAGGTGGCCAGTTCGCCGCCCAGGCCGGCATCCAGGCATTCCAGATTGAACTCGAAATTCAGGCGCAGGCTGCGCGGATCCCAGTTGGCGGAGCCGACCAGGGCCCACTCGCGATCCACCAGCATCAGCTTGGCGTGATTGAAGGGCGGCGGGGTGAGCCACAGGCGGCAGCCGCGCTCCAGCAGCTCGCCCTGTTGCGGGCGGCTGGCCCATTCCACCAGCCGCAGGTTGCTCCGGGCCGGGATCAGGATGTCGACCCGCACGCCCCGCAGGGCGGCGGCCTTGAGCGCGCCGGTCAGCGCCACGTCCGGCAGGAAATACGGGGTGATGATGGTGACCTGCTCGCGGGCCTCGGCCAGGGCCGACTGCAGCGTGAAGTTCAGGACCTCGAAGTCCTCGTCCGGGCCGTCCGGCAGGCCGCGACAGGCGCGGGCCCCGGCCGGGTCAACGGTGTCCGGGAACCAGCGCGGGCCGTCCAGACGTTCCCCGGTGGCGAATTGCCAGTCCTCCGTGAACACCCGCTGCAGTTGCGTGCAGGCGGGGCCGCGCAGCTCGAAGTGGAGGTCGTGTATCGGGTGGGGGCCCGGATCGGCGTGGCTGTGGCCGCGACGGATGTTCATGCCCCCGGTGAAGGCCTGGCGGCCGTCGACCACCAGCATTTTGCGGTGGTTACGCAGGTTGAAGGCGGCCAGACTGCGTGGCAGGTGCACCGGCATGAAGGTGGTGGCCGGGATCCCCGCTCGGCGCAGCCGGCGCAGGGTGTTGCGGCGGCTGTAGCGGGCGCCGATGGCGTCGATCAGCACGCGCACCTGCACGCCACGGTCCTGGGCCTGCTGCAGGCGGTCCACGAAGCGTTCCCCGACCCGGTCGTAGTCGAAGATATAGGTGGCCAGGGTGATGCTGTGACGGGCGCTGTCGATGGCGTCCAGCATGCGGGCATAGGTGCGGTCGCCGTCGAACAGCGGTTCGATCGCGTTGCCGCCGACCAGGCGGAAAGGGCTCAGTCGGTCGCCGGAGTGCAGCAGGCGTTGCCAGCGTTCCGGCGGCTCGCTCAGGGTGGCGCCCCCGGCGCTCGGGTCGGCGATCAGATAGCCCTCGCGCAGGGCGTGGGCGCGCCGGCGGATGCGGTTGACCCCGAACAGCCAGTACAGGACCGAGCCGCCCAGCGGCAGCAGCACGATCAACCCGACCCAGGCGATGATGGTCCCGGTGTCGCGGCGCTGCAGCAGGGCGTGCACCACGCTGATCGCCGCAAGGGCAAACACGGCGACGGCAGCGATACTGGCGATCCAGCCTGTATCCAGCACGAATGGACTCCTCCGGGGCTTCTCCGCTCCCCGGTTCGGCGGTTTTCCCGTGACCCCGTGGAATGGCGGGCGCGTGCCCGCTACAGTACGCGGGCCCGGTCCGGGGTAAAAGCCCGCGCCACCCATCATTCGCGAGAGCGCCGATGAGCGATATCGAGACCCCCAGCCTGTTCGCCAACAGCGGCGAGCAGCTGCCGCTGAAGGACTTCACCGAGAAGGCGTACCTGGACTACTCCATGTACGTGATCCTGGACCGTGCGCTGCCGCACATCGGCGACGGGCTCAAGCCCGTGCAGCGCCGCATCATCTACGCCATGAGCGAGCTGGGGCTCTCGGCCACGGCCAAGTACAAGAAGTCCGCGCGCACCGTGGGTGACGTGCTCGGCAAATTCCATCCGCATGGCGACTCGGCGTGCTACGAGGCGATGGTGCTGATGGCGCAGCCCTTCTCCTACCGCTACCCGTTCGTCGACGGGCAGGGCAACTGGGGCTCGCCGGACGATCCCAAGTCCTTCGCCGCGATGCGCTATACCGAGTCGCGCCTCTCGCGCTACGCGCAGCTGCTGCTCTCGGAGCTGGGGCAGGGCACGGTGGACTGGGTGCCGAACTTCGACGGCGCGCTGGACGAGCCGAAGGTGCTGCCGGCCCGGCTGCCGAACGTGCTGCTGAACGGCGGTTCCGGGATTGCCGTGGGCATGGCCACCGACATCCCGCCGCACAACCTGCGCGAGGTGGCCGCGGCCTGCGTACACCTGCTGGAGCACCCGAAGGCGACCGTCGCCGAGCTGTGCGAGCACCTGCCGGCGCCGGACTTTCCCACCGAGGCGGAGATCATTTCCCCGCCTGCGGAGCTGCGAAAGGTCTACGAGACCGGGCAGGGTTCGATCCGCGCGCGGGCGCGCTATGAACGCGAAGGCGACGACATCGTGGTCACCGCGCTGCCGCACCAGGTCTCCGGGGCCAAGCTGCTGGAGCAGATCGCCAGCCAGATCCGCGCGAAGAAGCTGCCGATGGTCGAGGACCTGCGCGACGAGTCCGACCACGAGCACCCGACCCGCCTGGTGATCACCCCGCGCTCGAACCGCGTCGATGTCGAGGCACTGATGGCCCACCTGTTCGCGACCACGGATCTGGAAAAGACCTACCGCGTGAACATGAACGTGATCGGCCTGGACGGGCGCCCGCAGGTACGCGACCTGGCCGGGCTGCTGAGCGAATGGCTGAGCTTCCGCATCGAGACCGTGCGCCGGCGCCTGCAGTGGCGTCTGGAGAAGGTGCAGGCGCGACTGCATGTGCTGGAAGGCCTGCTGATCGCCTATCTCAATATCGACGAGGTGATCGCGATCATCCGCGAGTACGACCAGCCCAAGCCCGAACTGATGAGCCGCTTTGGCCTGTCCGATATCCAGGCCGAGGCGATCCTGGAGCTGAAGCTGCGCCACCTGGCCAAGCTCGAGGAGATGAAGATCCGCGGCGAGCAGGACGAACTGGCCAAGGAGCGCGATCAGCTGGAGAAGACCCTGGGGTCCGAGCGCCGCCTGCGCACCCAGGTCCGCCGCGAGATCGAGAAGGACGCCGCGGACTACGGCGACGAGCGCCGCTCGCCGCTGGTCCAGCGCGCCGCCGCGCAGGCACTGGACGAGTCCGCGCTGGTGCCCACCGAGCCGCTGACCATTGTGCTGTCGGAAAAGGGCTGGGCACGCGCGGCCAAGGGCCACGACGTGGATGCCCAGGGGCTCAGCTACAAGGCCGGGGATGCCTTCCAGGCCGCGGTCACCGGGCGCAGCAACCAGCCGGTCGCGTTCATCGACTCCACCGGCCGCACCTATACCATCCCCGCCCATACCCTGCCGTCGGCGCGCGGGCAGGGCGAGCCGCTGTCCGGCCGCGTGAACCCGCCGGAGGGCGCGCGCTTTGTCGGCATGGCAACGGGCGCGGAGGAAGACCGCTGGCTGCTGGGCTCGGATCACGGCTACGGCTTCGTCGCCAAACTGGGCGATCTGCTGGGGCGGCAGAAGGCCGGCAAGAACGTGCTGACCGTGCCCGACGGGGCGGCCGTTCTGCAGCCGGCCCCGGTGCGCAACCCGCACGAGGACCACATCGCGGTCGTCACCACCCGCGGCTATCTGCTGCTGTTCCCGGCCACCGAGCTGCCGGAGCTGGCGCGCGGCAAGGGCAACAAGCTGATCGGCATCCCGTCCGCGGCCCTCAAGGACGGCTCCGAGCGGGTGCTCGACGTGGCCGTGCTGGGGCCGCAGGACACCCTGGTCGTGCACGCCGGCAAGCGCTTCAAGGCACTGGCCCCGGCCGAGTGGGCGGAGTACGTGGGCGAGCGCGCCCGGCGCGGGCGCCAGCTGCCACGCGGCTACCAGAATGCGGACCGCCTGGAAGTGCGCCCGGCCTGAACCCCGGGGCGCTCCGGTGGTCACTGATCGGGGTGGCGCTTGAATTCGCGCGGTGCGCCCCGATGATTGCGACATCCCCGTAAATGGATTGATGGAGTACAGGAAAACTTCATGAAACGTGTTCTGCTGTTTCTGGCGACCAACTTCGCCATCCTGATCGTGCTCAGCATCACCCTGCGTATCCTGGGTGTGGAGAGCATCCTCGATGAACAGGGGGTCGATCTCGACCTGACCGCTTTGCTGATCTTCGCCGCCGTGTTCGGATTCGGCGGGTCGTTCATCTCGCTGGCCATCTCCAAGTGGATGGCGAAGAAGACGATGAAGGTCCACGTGATCGACAAGCCGCGCAACGCCACCGAGCAGTGGTTGCTGGAGACGGTGCAGCGCCAGGCCAAACAGGCCGGTATCGGCATGCCCGAGGTGGGAATCTACGATTCGCCCGACCCGAACGCCTTTGCCACCGGGATGAGCAAGAACAACGCCCTGGTGGCCGTAAGCACCGGACTGATGCAGAACATGGGGCAGGGTGAGGTCGAGGCCGTGCTGGGGCACGAGGTCGGCCACGTGGCGAACGGCGACATGGTGACCCTGGCACTGATCCAGGGCGTGGTGAACACCTTTGTGATCTTCCTGTCGCGCGTGATCGGCCACTTCGTCGATCGGGTGATCTTCAAGAACGAGTCGGGTCACGGACCGGCCTTCTGGATTACCGCCATCGTGACCGAGATCATCCTCGCGATCCTGGCCTCCATCATCGTGTTCTGGTTCTCGCGTCAGCGCGAGTTCCGCGCCGACGAGGCGGGGGCCCGCTTTGCCGGGCGCGAGAAGATGATCGGCGCGCTGGAGTCGCTGGCCCGGGCCTCCGGGCGGCCGGTGGACATGCCGGACCAGATGGCGGCCTTCGGGATCCGTGGCGGCATGGCCCAGGGCCTGAAGAAGTTGTTCATGAGCCACCCGCCGATCGAACAGCGCATCGCCGCGCTGCGCGCCAACGGCTGAGAAGACGCCTGGCGCCGTGCGTACACGGGCCGCCCCTCGGGGCGGCCCGTTTCATTTGAGAGATGCTGCTTCGCGGGGCTCAGTAGTAGCGGCCGCGGCCGGGCTGTCCGCCGGCGGCAAGGGCCGCGTCGCCGACGAAGGGGTTGCTGCGGCGTTCCTCGCCAAAGGTGGACTCGGGGCCGTGGCCGGGCACGAACCGGGTCTCGTCGCCCAGCGGCCAGAGCTTGTCGGTGATCGAGGCGATCAGCTCGCGCCCGTTGCCGCGCGGGAAGTCGCTGCGGCCGATTGCCCCGTGGAACAGCACGTCGCCGACCAGGGCCAGGCCGCTCTCGGAGTCGTGGAAGACCACGTGCCCCGGGGTATGGCCGGGGCAGTGGAGCACCCGGAGTGTGGTCTGGCCCAGCGCGATGGTGTCGCCATCCTCCAGCCACTGGTCGGGCACCAGTGGCGCGGTCTCGGGGAAGCCGAAGATCTGTGCCTGCGCCGGGAGCTGGTCCAGCCAGAAGGCGTCGTCGCGATGCGGCCCGATCACCGGCACATTGGCACGGGCGGCCAGTTCGGCGGTGGCCCCGACATGGTCCAGGTGGCCGTGGGTCAGGAGGATCTTCTCCAGGTGCACGCCGTGCTCGCGGGCGATCTGTTCGAGGGTCGCGGCATCCGCGCCGGGGTCGACCCAGGCCGCGGCCCCGGTGGCATCGCACCAGATCAGCGTGGCGTTCTGGGCAAGCGAGGTGACGGGGTGGCTCAGGTGACGAAGCATGATGCGGGATCCGTGAACGAAGTCGATTTTTGGTGCATTCCCGGCGGGTGGCTTTCATGCCCGGGAATAGATCGGGCGGACCTGCGTCTTACGGGGTATGCAGGTCTTCAAGGGTACGTGATATGACGAAACGGTGAAGGACGACCCCCTGCGTATTTCACCGGTTGACAAGAACATCGCCATATTAGAAGATTTGCATACGCTAATCGCTGTCCCCCCTGTCAGTGGTTAGTGGACTCCTCCATCCTCCTTTGGTGGTTTTCTTGGCGCGGGCTTCGACCCGCGCTTTTTTTTGCCTGTAATTCGCCTCCTGTTGCCGGGCGTGTCTACCATTGAGTCCGGCCCGTGCCGCGGATGGCCCGTCGATGATGACCCAACGCCCATGATCCGAAGCCTGAACAGCCTGCGCACCGCGGTGTTGTCCTTCGTGCTGCTGCCGCTGCTGCTGCTGATGGCCGCGGTGGTGGCGCTCGGCCTGCGCGAATTCCAGGTCCAGATGGAAAACCGCATGCAGGAGGATATCGAACTGGTGGCGCGTTCGATCCGGCTCCCGGTGTCGAGCGCCATGCTGCAGGACGACGTGTCCGGGGTGCAGCAGTCGCTGGATTCGCTGTTCCAGATCGAGGAGGTGTTCGGGGTCTACGTCTACGACGCCGAGGGCCGCATGGTCGCGGCCAGTGGGCCGCCCAGCCCGACCCTGCAACGCCGCGGCGAGGCCCGGGTCATCAGCGAGACCGGCAGTCTCGGGGCCTTCGGCGAGCACCAGGGGCGCGAGACCTTCTCCTTCTTCCTGCCGTTGTCGGATCCGGCCGGGCGGATCGTGGGCCTGCTGCAGGTGACCCGCGATGTGACCCCGTTCCGGGCCTTCGTCACGCAGCTGCAGTGGCAGGGCGGGTTGCTGATGCTGGCGGTCAGTGCGCTGTTCCTGCTGGTCGTACTGTTCGGCTACCACCGGGCCGTCGGCCGGCATGTGTCGCGCCTGATGGCCGCGATGCGCGCGATCGGCGATGGCCAGCGCGGCCTGCGGGCGCCGGAGGACGGGCCGGCCGAACTGCGCGGGCTGGCGGTCTCGATGAACCGCATGATGGAGCGCCGCGAGGCCTCGGAGGCGGAACTGGAGGCGCAGCGCCACGAGCAGGTGCGGCTCGAGGAAAAGCTGCGGCACTCGGAGAAGCTGGCGGCGATCGGCCAGCTCGCGGCCGGTGTGGCGCATGAGCTGGGGACACCGCTCGGGATTATTGCCGGGCGGGTGCAGCGGGCCATTCGCCGCCTGCCGGAGCCGGATCCTGCGCGCAAGGAGATGGAGGCGTTGCAGGCCGAACTCGAGCGGGTGGAGACCATCGTGCGGCAGTTGCTGGACTTTGCCCGTCGCAATCCCCTGCAGGAACGCCCCCTGGACCTCGCGCAACTGGTCGGCGACCTGGTCGAGCGGGTGCGCGCGCGGCACGCGCCCGACGCGATCCGGTTCCAGGTGGACGGGGAGGCGCTGGTCGTCGCGGCCGATCGTCTGCGCCTCGGACAGGCGCTGGAGAACCTGCTGGAGAACGCGGCCCAGGCGGCCGCCGGTGAGGTGCGGGTCCACTGGCGGGCGGAGGCCGACCGGGTAACCCTGGTGGTGGCCGATGACGGTCCGACCGCCGGGCGCGGGATCGACGACGAACAGGCGGCGCGCCTGTTCGAGCCCTTCTTCACCACCAAACCCACGGGCGAGGGAACCGGACTGGGGCTGGCTGTTGTCCAGGTGGCACTGGAAGATCATCGCGGCACGGTCGCGCTGGATCGCAGCGTGCCCGGGGAGACCCGCTTTGTCGTGCATCTGCCGCTGGCCACTGACGAACCGCAGGAGACGCGCCTATGAGCGCCGCGCCACAAACACCCGCCGCGCCCCCGGAATCGGTCCTTGTCGTCGAAGACGACCGCGGACATCGCGAATTGCTGCACGAGGAGCTGGCCGAGGCCGGCTACGCGGTCACCGCGGTAGGCAGCGCCGAGGACGCCGCGCGGGCACTGGCACAGCAGGCCTTCAGTCTGGTGGTCAGTGACCTGCGTCTGCCGGGCGCCGACGGGTTTCAGGTGCTCGAGGACGCGCGCGCCCGGGTGCCGGCGCCGGGCTTCATCATGCTGACGGGCTTCGGGACCATCGACCAGGCCGTGGCCGCGCTGAAGGCGGGGGCGGACGACTTTCTGACCAAGCCGGTGGACCTCGATCATCTGCGCCTGGCTGCGGACCGGGTAACCGAGGCGCGTCGCCTGAAGGACGAGGTGCGGCGCTATCGCGAGGTGCTCGCCCGGGCCGACGGGTTTCATGGCATGCAGGGACACAGTCCGGCCATGCTGCAGATGTTCGACCTGATCCGGCGGATCGCGGCCGCCGACGGCAGCGTCCTGATTACCGGCGAGTCCGGGACCGGCAAGGAACTCGTGGCGCGGGCGCTGCACGCGGAAAGTGACCGGGCGCACGGGCCGTTCGTCGCGCTCAACTGCGCCGGCATCCCCGAGGCCCTGCTGGAGTCGGAGCTGCTGGGGCATGTTGCGGGTGCCTTCAGTGGGGCCAAGGGTGCCCGTCGAGGATTGTTCACCGAGGCACATGGGGGAACCCTGTTCCTGGACGAGATCGCCGAGATGCCGGTGGCGATGCAAAGCAAGCTGCTGCGCCTGCTGCAGGACGGACGGGTGCGCCCGGTGGGCGCCAACGAGGAGATCGAGACGGATGTGCGTATCGTCGCGGCCACCCACCAGGACCTGCAGGCGCACATGGCCGACGGCCGTTTCCGCGAGGATCTCTACTATCGCCTGGAGACCTTCCGCATCGAGATCCCGCCGCTGCGAGAACGCGGTGACGATGTCGAGTACCTGGCCCTGCAGTTCCTGCGCCAGCAAGCCCTGGCCCGAGGCCTGCCCGAGCGGCGTCTGAGCCCGGAGGCCCTGCGCGCGCTGGTGCGCTACCCCTTCCCCGGGAACGTACGCGAACTGGCCAGCCTCATCGAGCGCGCCGCCACCCTGGCCACGGGCGAGGTGATCGAGACCCGGGACCTGCCGGAACGCGTGTTCGCGATCGGCGGCGAAGATGCGGGTGTGGCCGCCGGTGGTGCCGGCGCAGAGGTGTTACCCGTAGCGGGAGTCGGCGACGACACCCAATGGCCGACGCTGGAAGAGCGCGAGCGCGACTACATTCAGCGGGTCCTGGAGCACGTGGACGGCAACAAGCAGCGGGCCGCGCGTATCCTCGGCATCGGACGCAAGACGCTCTACCGCAAGCTCGGTGAATCCGACCCGTCGTGACATCCTGACCCGGGTCGAGCTGACCCATGTGTCATTATGACTCGGACGCAAACCCGCAGCCGGCGGCGGCTCCGCCGGCCGAACTATCGCTAAGCATCTGATTATTAATCAATATCGTCCCGGTTCCCATTGTTGGCACGATGCCTGCTCCTCCTCAGGCAGCAATCGGGGAAGCGCAGCCCGCACGGGCTCATTCCTCCTCACACGGTTGCGGTGCGGCTGGACGGGGGTTCCGCTTTAGGCGGGTCCCGGTCGGCCGCAAGATCCGATCGAACCAAAGGAATAAGGAGCAACATGATGAATATGCGCAAGACGATCCTCGCAATGGCCCTGACCTCCCTGTTTGCCGTGGGTGGCGCGGCCTCCGCGCAGTATGGTGGTGCCGAAGGCGGCGCCGGCGGTGGCGACATGGGCGGCGCCCAGGGTGGCCAGCCCCCGGCCCAGGAAGGCGGTGCCGGCGCCGGTGGCGGTGCCCAGGGCGGCCAGCCGCCGCAGGGTGGCGCCCAGGGTGGCGCGGCCCAGGGCGGTGCCCCGATGCAGGAAGCCCCCGAGGTGGACCTGAGCGAAGGGGACATCGACACCTTCGTGACCGCCTTTGTCGCGGTGCAGGAAGTGCGCGAGGACTTCGCCGACCGCCTGCAGAACGCCGAGGACGAGACCGAGGCGCAGTCCATGCAGCAGGAAGCGCAGGACGAAATGGTCAGCGCCGTGGAAGATGCGGGCATGAGCGTCGAGGAATACAACGAAGTCGCCATGGCCCTGCAGAACGACCCCGAGCTGATGCAGGAAGTGCAGGAGCGCGCCGAAGCCCAGCTGTAAACGGGTTGCGTGCCGCCCCGGGCCTTGCGCCCGGGGCCTGAAAGGGGGGCCGCCCTTCGGGGCGGCCCCTTTATTATGTGCGGAGGGCGCTCGCGCAGGCCCCGGCCCGCCACCTCGCCTCCGGTGGACGTCGAGCGTGGCCCGTCTCGCGAATTGTCCCTTTTGCTTGAATCGGGTGAAGGGAAGCGTTATTCTTGCGCGCTTTCTGAATCGCCCCGACCTCGGAGCATCGAACATCATGAGTACCATCAGCGCCAAGCCGGCCGAAGTCGAACGCGACTGGTTTCTCGTCGACGCCGACGGCAAGACCCTCGGCCGACTCGCCACGGAGATCGCACGCCGTCTGCGCGGGAAGCACAAGCCCGTGTACACGCCGCATGTCGATACCGGCGACTACATCGTCGTGATCAACGCGGAGAAGATTCGCGTCTCCGGCAACAAGGCCATGGACAAGAAGTACTTCCACCACACCGGTTATCCGGGTGGCATCAAGGAAGCCAACTTCACCCAGATGATCGAGCGTCATCCGGAGAAGGTGCTGGAGCTTGCCGTGAAGGGCATGCTGCCGCGCAACCCGCTTGGCCGGGCCATGTTCAAGAAGCTCAAGGTCTACGCCGGCACCGAACACCGGCATACGGCCCAGCAGCCGCAGCCGCTCGAAGTCTGAGCCGCCAGAATCAGCAAGGGAATCGATCCGAATGGCTACCAATCAGTATTACGGCACCGGCCGCCGCAAGACCGCCGCTGCGCGCGTCTTCCTGCGCCCGGGTACGGGCAACATCACGGTTAACCAGAAGCCGCTGGACGAGTTCTTCGGCCGCCAGACCTCGCGCATGGTCGTGCGCCAGCCGCTGGAGGCGACCGAGTCCACCGAAAACTTCGACGTGATCGCAACCGTCGAGGGCGGTGGTGGTAACGGCCAGGCCGGTGCGATCCGCCTGGGCATTGCCCGCGCCCTGGTGCAGTACAACGAAGAGCTGCGCTCGCCGCTGCGTCGTGGTGGTCATCTGACCCGCGATGCCCGCGAGGTGGAGCGGAAGAAGATCGGCCTGCGCAAGGCCCGTCGTGCAACCCAGTACTCGAAGCGTTAAAATTCGCCTCGAGTTTCTGCGGGACGCACGCGATCCGGTTTACTGGGGGATCGTCTAGCGGTAGGACTACGGACTCTGACTCCGTCAACCCAGGTTCGAATCCTGGTCCCCCAGCCATCCATAGAAAAGGGCCCCCTCGTGGGGCCTTTTTCTATGGATATATGAGCGAGCCCAGGGTTCGAACCTGGAAGGTTCGGCGAAGCGCAGCGGAGCACTGCACGCGCGCCGCGCGTGCAGCCCCGAAGGGGTGAGGCGGCGTAGCCGCCGAATCATCCTGGTCCCCCAGCCATGGCGGTGTGCCCCTCGATGGGGCTCACCGTCATTTGCTTCAGAATGGTCACTCCTTCAGGTGAAGCCCCTTCGCGGGGCCCTTTTCTATGGATATTTGAGCGAGTCCAGGGTTCGAACCTGGAAGGTTCGGCGAAGCGTAGCGAAGCACTGCGCGCGCGCCGCGCGTGCAGCCCCGAAGGGGTGAGGCGGCGCAGCCGCCGAATCATCCTGGTCCCCCAGCCATGGCGGTGTGCCCCTCAATGGGGCTCCCCGCCATTTGCCTCAAACTGGTCGCTACCTTCGGAAAAGGCCCCCTCGTGGGGCCCTTTTCTATGGATATTTGAGCGAGTCCAGGGTTCGAACCTGGAAGGTTCGGCGAAGCGCAGCGAAGCACTGCGCGCGCGCCGCGCGTGCAGCCCCGAAGGGGTGAGGCGGCGCAGCCGTCGAATCATCCTGGTCCCTCAGCCATGGCGGTGTGCCCCTCGGTTTGGCATGTCCGCATTTCAGCATTGACGGGCAACCAACCATGCGGTGCTTCTGGCACGGGTCAGGCACGATCGCGCCCGTGAGTGGCAATGACTCCCTCAGGCCCTGCGGCGTCAATCTGCGTCCTGCCGGAGGTGGAGGGCTGTTGGCTCGTCCTCCTCTGGATTGTGCTCCTCGAGTGGCTTCTCATCGTTGTCCCCGGCTCCGCTACAATCCCCGGGCGGGGATCGGGAATTGCAGGGAATTCTCCGGTCTTTTCTCCGTCCAATAACCCAGAGCCCGTCCACGGGCCGAATGGATACGCATCAAGAAGAGGAGTGGAGCAAAGATGTCGGTACCCGATAACCCCTACGAGCCCGTGACCGTCGATACCACCGCCCACGAAGTGGAGGGCGCGGACACCTGGTACATGATCGGGATCTCCGGCATCCCGGACCCCGACAACCAGGGGCACACATCGAACGCCGGATTCGTTGTGACCGACGAAGGGGTGGTGGTCTACGACGCCCTGGGGACCCCGCCGCTGGGCTTCGAGATGATCCGCCGGATTCGCGAGGTGACCGACCAGCCGATCAAGTACGTGATCGCCGGGCATTACCATGCGGACCACATCTACGGCCTGCAGGCATTCGCCGACCATACCGACGCGAAGATCATCGGCCAGGCACGGGCACGCGACTACCTCGGCGGGCCGGGCGCGGTAGCGCGGCTGGAACAGCGTCGCGGAGTGCTGAGCCCATGGGTGGACGAGGACACGCAGATCATCCCGCCGGACGAGTTCTTCGATGACGAGTACACCATCCGTCTTGGCGGCAAGACCTTTCGCTGCGTGCACGCCGGCCCGGCCCATTCACCCGACGACATCATCATGGTGGTGGAGGAGACGGGCGTGGTGTTTGCCGGCGACATCGTCTTTGACGGCCGTATCCCGTTTCTGGGGGACGACGCGCTGGATTCGGAGAACTGGGTCAATCGTCTGGAAGAACTGATGGAGATGGACCTGAAATTCCTGGTCCCGGGGCATGGCGAGGCCACCGATCAGGCAAGCCGCGCGGTGAAGTTTACGCGTGACTACCTGGTGAAGCTGCGTGAGCACATGGGCGCGGCCGTGGAGAACATGGAGACCTTCGACGAGGCCTACGCGGCCATGGACTGGAGCGACTACGAGGATCTCCCGGCCTTCGAGCAGACCAACCGCAGCAATGCCAACGCGGTCTATCTCGAGATGGAAGAAAAACTGTTCTGAACGCGCCGGCGTTCGGCAAGGGAGTCGCTGCATGACGCTGCATATTGACCCGAGCCTGCTGATGGCCATCCTGTCGCTGGTGGCGGGGATTCTGATCCTGATCCGTCCCCGGCTCCTCAATTACATCGTCGCGATCTACCTGATCGTGATCGGGGTGCTGGGGCTCCTGGCCCACTGGTAGGGCACACTGCGGGACCGCCCGGGCCGCGAGCCCGGGTGGTTCCCGGGGGATAGTTTGGTGCCCAAAAGCATGGACCAACAGTGCGACTTCATGCGCAGGGCGCGCGGACCCGTTACTCTTTGGCCTCACTTTGATCGGGGGGCCACGCCTCAATGACCGCCGAACGCGTTCGAGAAATACCCTATAACTACACCTCCTTCTCCGACCGCGAAATCGTCATCCGTTTCCTGGGGTCCGATACCTGGGATCTCCTCAACGAGCTGCGTGGGGAGCGTCGGACGGGCGTGTCCGCGCGCATGCTGTTCGAGGTCCTGGGGGACATGTGGGTGGTCACCCGCAACCCGTATATCCAGGACGACCTGCTGGAGGACAAGAAGCGCCGCAAGGCGCTGATCGACGCCATGCAGCATCGCCTGGACCAGATCACGGCCCGGGCCGATGGCAACGAAAAGGCATTGAAGCTCGCCCAGCGTGCACAGGCGGCGGTGTCCGCCTTTGCCAAGGAATTCACCGACACCGCGGCGCTGCGCGACCAGGTGCGCAAGCGCATGAAGGGCCTCACGCACAAGGACAATATCCAGTTCGGCGGGCTGGCGCGGGTGTCCCACGTGACCGACGCGACCGACTGGCGCGTGGAACTGCCGTTCGTGGTGCTGACCCCTGATTCAGAGGAAGAGATGGGGCCGCTGGTCGCGGCCTGCATCGAGCTGGGCCTGACGGTGATCCCGCGCGGTGGCGGCACTGGCTACACCGGCAGCGCGGTCCCGCTGTCCAAGCGTTCCGCGGTGATCAACACGGAGAAGCTGGAGGGCCTCGGCGAGGTCAAGCGGCGACCGTTGCCGGGCGTGGAGCACGACGTGCCGGTGGTGCGCGTGGAGGCCGGCGTGGTCACCAAGCGCGTCTCCGAACTGGCCGATCGCAATGGCCTGGTGTTCGCGGTCGATCCGACCTCGCAGGATGCCTCGACCATCGGCGGCAACGTGGCGATGAACGCCGGTGGCAAGAAGGCCGTGCTGTGGGGTACCGCGCTGGACAACCTGGCGGCCTGGACGATGGTCACGCCCGAGGCGGAGTGGATGTACATCGAGCGCCTCGATCACAACCTGGGCAAGATCCACGACGCCGAGACGGTGCGCTTCCGCGTGACGCGCTATCAGCCGGATGGCAAGACCCCGAAGGGCGAGCCCGAGATCCTCGAGATGCCGGGGCAGCGCTTCCGCAAGCTGGGCCTGGGCAAGGACGTGACCGACAAGGCCCTGATGGGCGTGCCGGGCATCCAGAAGGAAGGCTGTGACGGCCTGATCACCTCGGCCGAGTTCATCCTGCACCGCATGCCCGACAACATCCGCACCGTGTGTCTCGAGTTCTACGGGACCGACCTGCACCAGGCCGTCCCGGCGATTGTCGAGATCAAGGACGCGGTGGATGCCGAGGACGACGTCCTGCTGGCCGGCCTCGAGCACCTGGACGAGCGCTATGTACGCGCGGTCAAGTACACGCCGAAAGGCGCGCGCGGCGATCTGCCGAAGATGGTGCTGGTCGCCGATATCGTCTCCGACGACGAGGATGCACTGGGTCGGCTGGCCGCCCAGATGGTGCGCGCGGCCAATGCCCGAAACGGCGAGGGCTTCATTGCGGTCAGCCCCGAGGCGCGCAAGCGCTTCTGGGCGGATCGCGCCCGAACCGCGGCGATCGCCCACCACACCAACGCCTTCAAGATCAACGAGGACGTGGTGATCCCGCTGGAGCGTCTGGCGGAGTACACCGAGGGGATCGAATCCCTGAACGTGCGCGAGTCGCTGAAGAACAAGCTGACCATGGTCGACGAGGTGCTGGAGTGCATGCGCGGCGACCATCCCGAGCTGCGCGAGCTGCTGGAGGACACCGGCGGCGAGGGCCAGCAGTGGTTCGAGTCCAAGCGCGAGCGCGCCGTGGAGGTCCTGCAGGAGGTGAAGAAGCGCTGGGAGGCGATCTCGGAGAACTTCTTCACGCTCGCGTCGGAGTGCGACGAGCTGCTCGACGAGTCGGCCCGCGCTGACCGTCGCGACCACGACAAGCTGATGAACCTGCTGCTGCGGCGCAGCCTGCGGATCTCCTACCGGGCCGAGGTCGAGCGCCCGCTGTTCGAGATCTTCGGTGGCCACCAGCTGGAGCCGGTGCGCAAGCGCCTGGCCGGGATCCACGACCGCGTGCTGACCAGCCGGCTGTTCATCGCCCTGCATATGCATGCGGGCGACGGCAACGTGCACACCAACATCCCGGTCAACTCCAACGACTACCAGATGATGCACCAGGCCGAGCGTCTGGTGGACGACGTGATGCGCCTCGCGCGCGAGCTGAACGGGGTGATCTCCGGCGAGCACGGGATCGGCCTGACCAAGATGCAGTACCTGGAACCCGAACGCATCGAGTCGTTCGCGAAGTACAAGAAGCAGGTCGACCCGAACGGCGTGTTCAACGCCGGCAAGCTGCTCGAGGGCTCCGGGCTGTCCAATGCCTACACCCCTTCGCTGCGTCTGGTGAAGCAGGAGGCGCTGATCCTGGAGCAGAGCGAACTGGGCGATCTCAACGACGAGATCAAGGACTGCCTGCGTTGCGGCAAGTGCAAGCCGGAGTGCAATACGCATGTCCCGCGCGCCAATCTGCTCTACTCGCCGCGCAACAAGATCTTGGCCACCGGACTGATCGTCGAGGCCTTCCTCTACGAGGAGCAGACCCGCCGCGGGCTGTCGCTCAATCACTTCGAGGAGATGAACGACGTCGCGGATCACTGCACGATCTGCCACAAGTGCCTGAATCCGTGCCCGGTCGACATCGACTTTGGCGACGTGACCATGCACATGCGTTCGATCCTCAACAAGAAGGGCAAGCGCAAGGCGACGCCGGCCACGATGATGTCCATGGCCTTCCTCAACGCGAAGGATCCGGCCACCATCAAGGGCATCCGCAAGGGCGCGATCCAGATGGGCTATGCCGCCCAGCGTCTGGGGCACTTCGCGTTCAAGAAGCTGAACCTGACCGGCGAGGGCAAGACCCCGCGCTCGACCACCGGCAAGGCGCCGGTGCACGAGCAGGTGGTGCACTTCGTGAAGAAGCCGATGCCCGCCGGCCTGCCGAGCCAGACCACGCGGCAGATGCTGGGGCTGGAGGATTCGCGCTATGTGCCGATCCTGCGCGACCCGGTGAAGACCGATCTGGATTCGGATGCGGTGTTCTACTTCCCCGGCTGCGGCTCCGAGCGCCTGTTCAGCCAGGTGGGGCTGGCGACGCTGGCCATGCTCTACGACGTCGGCGCGCAGACCGTGCTGCCCCCGGGCTACCTGTGCTGCGGGTATCCGCAGAACGCCGGCGGCGACTTCGAGAAGGGCCAGCAGATCAGTACCGAGAATCGCGTGCTGTTCCACCGGCTGGCGACCACGCTCAACTACCTCGACATCAAGACCGTCGTGGTGTCCTGCGGGACCTGCATGGATCAGCTGCTGAAGTACGAGTTCGAGCGGATCTTCCCGGGCTGCCGCCTGCTCGACATCCACGAATACCTGATGGAGAAGGGCGTGAAGCTCGAGGGGCTCAAGGGCGTGCAGTACATGTACCACGACCCCTGCCACTCGCCGATGAAGTCGCACAAGCCGACCGACGTCGCCTCCAAACTGATGGGACAGGACGTCCTGAAGTCGGATCGTTGCTGCGGCGAGGCCGGCACGTTCGCGGTGAGTCGCCCGGATATTGCCACCCAGGTGCGCTTCCGCAAGCAGGAAGAGCTGCACAAGGGCATCAAGGAGCTGACCGGCGAGGAGAAGGCAGAGAACGGCAACGTGAAGATGCTGACCTCCTGCCCGGCCTGCCAGCAGGGGCTGTCGCGCTATCGCGAGGACACCGGGCTGGATACCGACTACATCGTGGTCGAGATGGCCAACCGCCTGATGGGCGACGGCTGGCAGAAGAACTTCATCGACCGCGCGCGAGAGGGCGGGATTGAGAAGGTGCTGCTGTAGTTTCCGTTGCACACAAAGGGTGCGGGTTGGCTACAATCGGGCGAGGCGAGCGGCCGGGCCGGGGAATAAAGCCCCGTCTCGCCGCGTCGCCCAACGGGCGTCGAATACGCCCCAACAGGGCCGCGGCAGTGCGTGCGGCATGTTCACCCGTCCATGCAAGGGAGTTCGCATGACCTTTCGCTCTTTGAGTCCCCGCCTTGCCGTCATGGCCCTCTGTGTCGGGCTGGCCGGTGCCCCTGTCGTGGCCAGTGCCCAGGCCTTTGTCGAGTTCCCCGGACGCAGCCTGTACGAGCGCTTTGGTGTGGATGCCGTGGACCTGTTCGATCTGCGCGGTCAGCTGTCGCGTTCCACGGTGATCGACGTCCGCCCGCGCCTGGAATACGACATCCTGCACATCGAGGGGGCGCATCACGTCCCGCTCGGGGCCCCGGATTTCGAGGACCAGGTCCGTGCACTGGAGGAGCAGCACGGTGGCCCGCTGGTGTTCTACTGCAACGGTCGTGAGAGCTATCTGTCGTATCGCGCCGCGGCGCGTGCCAACTCCGCGGGGCTGGGCCCGACCCAGGCGTATGATGCCGGCGTCAAGGACTGGGCGGAACGCTATCCCGGACTGGCACTCCTGCGCGGTGAGCCCATCGAGGACCCCGAGACGCAGTTGATTGCCGACGACGCCTTCGAGGCGCGTCTGCTGGAGGCCGACACCTTTGCCCGTCGCGTCCGCGAGAACGACGATGCCGTGGTGGTGGATGTGCGTGGCAACGAGGAACGCGACGAGATTTCGCTGTTCGCCGGGCGCGAGATCTCCGCGCCGCTGGAGAATATCGACACGCTCAATCGGATCGTCGACCAGGCCCGCCGGGACGGTGCCCCGCTGCTGATCTTCGACCAGAACGGGCAGCAGGTGCGCTGGCTGCAGTATCACCTGGAGGAGCGGGGGGTCGAGGACTACCGCTTCCTCGAGGGCGGCCTGCAGCGCTTCTACGACGAGGTGATGGCGCGCTAGGCGAGGCCCGGAGCGTTTCCTGCATCCGCGTTTTTCGCACTGAAAAAGGGCCGGGATCATGCGATCCCGGCCCTTTTGTTTGACAGCGCGTGCGCTGGCGGCGGGTCAGCGCCGGAAAAGCGCCAGCAGGATCGAGATCACCACGCTGACGATGATCATGGTGGTGATCGGGAAATAGAACCGGCTGTTTTCCCCCTCGATCACGATATCCCCGGGCAAGCGGCCCCAGGGGATTTTGCCCAGCCAGGGCCAGAGCAGGCCGATCACCACGATCAGCCCGCCGATGACGATCAGCCACTTGCCCGTGTCGGTCATGGCGGTCGCCCCGACCGATTACTTGGCGGTCATCTCCTCGACGCCCGTGGACGAACCCACCAGCATCACGTCCGCCGGCCGCCGAGCGAACAGGCCGTTGGTCACGACACCGGCGATGTGGTCCAGCTCGGACTCCAGCTCCACCGGGTTCATGATGCGCAGGTTGTGCACGTCGAGGATCACGTTGCCGTTGTCGGTCTTGAAGCCCTCGCGCAGCTCCGGGTTGCCGCCCAGCTTCGACAGGGCGCGGGCGACATGGCTGCGGGCCATCGGGATCACCTCGACCGGCAGCGGGTAGGCGCCCAGGTAGTCCACGACCTTGGTCTCGTCGACCACGCAGACGAAGGTCTTCGATGCGGCCGCGACGATCTTCTCGCGGGTCAGGGCCCCGCCCCCGCCCTTGGTCAGGTGCAGGTGCCGGGTGGCCTCGTCGGCGCCGTCCACGTAGATCGGCAGCGGGCCGGCGGAGTTCAGGTCCAGCACCTCGATGCCATGTCCGCGCAGGCGCTCGGCGCTGGCCTCGCTGGAGGCGACGGCCCCGTCGATCTTGCCCTTGATGCCCGCCAGGGCGTCGATGAAGTAGTTCGCGGTAGACCCGGTACCCACACCCACGATCCAGCCGCTCTCGATCCGTTCCAGCGCCGCCTCGGCCACGGCCTTCTTCATTTCGTCCTGATTCATCAACATCTCTCGCATGTACGATCCATAACCCATTGAGGATACCGACTGCTCCGGCCCCGGGACAAGCGGAACCGTGAACCGCTCGCATGCTATGGTTTCGCCATGCAAATCCCCTATCTCGAGAAGATCCTGACGGCGCGCGTCTACGACGTGGCCCGCGAGACACCCCTGGACTCGATGCCGACCCTGTCGCAGCGCCTGGGCTCGACGCTCTGGCTCAAGCGCGAGGACCTGCAGCCGGTGTTCTCGTTCAAGCTGCGCGGCGCCTACAACAAGATCGCCCAGTTGACCCCGGAACAGCGCGCCAAGGGCGTGGTGGCGGCCTCCGCGGGCAATCATGCCCAGGGGGTCGCGCTGGGGGCGAACCACCTCGGCATCAAGGCCGTGATCGTGATGCCGGTGACCACGCCCTCGATCAAGATCGCCGCGGTGCGTCGTTTCGGCGGCAAGGCCGTACTCCACGGGGATTCCTTCGACGAGGCCGCCGCCCACGCCCGCGAGCTGGAAGCCAAGCACGGCTACACTTTCATCCATCCGTTCGACGACCCCGACGTGATTGCCGGGCAGGGCACGGTGGCCATGGAGCTGCTGCGTCAGCATCCGGGCGAACTCGATGCTGTGTTCGTCTGTATCGGAGGCGGTGGGCTCGCCGCTGGCATGGCGGCCTATATCAAGCGCCTGCGCCCGGAGATCAAGGTCATTGGCGTGGAGCCGGACGACGCGCCCTCGATGTACAAGGCGCTGCAGCAGAACCGCCGGGTCAACCTCAAGCAGGTCGGTATCTTTGCCGACGGCGCGGCGGTGCGCCAGGTCGGCAAGGAGACCTTCCGCCTGTGCCGCGATCTGGTCGACGAGGTCCTGCTGGTGGATACCGACTCCATCTGTGCGGCGATCAAGGATGTCTTCGACGATACCCGCGTGGTCGCCGAGCCGGCCGGTGCCCTGGCGGTGGCCGGTATGAAACAGTACCTCCAGCGCGAGGGCGTGCAGGGCGGAAACTTCGCCGCGGTCTTAAGCGGCGCCAACATCAATTTCGACCGGCTGCGCCATGTGGCCGAACGCGCCGAGATCGGCGAGCATCGCGAGGCCCTGTTCGCGGTCACCATCCCGGAGCGCCCGGGGAGTTTCCGCCAGTTTTGCCAGGCTATCGGCAAGCGCGGGATCACCGAGTTCAACTACCGCTATGCTGACGACGAGCACGCGCAGGTGTTCGCCGGGATCAAGCTGGAGGGCGGTGATCGCGAGCGCCGGGAGATCCTGGAGGCCCTGGAGGGGGCGGGGTACGAGGTGCTCGATATGACCGAGAACGAGGTCGCCAAGCTGCACCTGCGGCATATGGTCGGCGGCCATGGGGGCGAGGTCCGCAACGAGCGGATCTATCGCTTCGAGTTTCCGGAGCGACCCGGGGCGTTGCTCAATTTCCTGACGCATATGGGGCAGACCTGGAATATCAGCCTGTTCCATTACCGCAATCATGGGGCGGCCTACGGGCGTGTGCTGGTCGGTATGCAGATCCCGTCCGAGGATCGGGCCCGGTTCCGCGAGTTCCTGAAGGAGGTCGGGTATCCGTGGCACGAGGAGACCAGTAACCCGGCCTACTCCCTCTTCCTCCGCTGACCGCATCTCACCAGGCGCTTGTTCGTCAGCGCAGGCAGGTCCTTCGTCTGGCTGTCTGCCTCGTGGTGGCTGGTCCTGGTTCGTCCTCCGGTGTTTACGGTGCCGTCGGTCCGCAACCTGCCGATTTTTGGCTAGGCCTGGTTCGTCCTCTGGTGTTTACGGTGGCTTCGGTCCACGTACTGCCGTGCGCTGACTCGCCAGCGCGCCGCGAGGTCCTTTCTTGCTTGCCCAAGAAAGGACCCAAAGAAGGGCACCCGGATTTCGCCCGGGAACCTCGCTCCGGACGTGCTGGGCCGGCGGCGCTGAACTCGCTGCGCTGCGCTCCGCTCAGACATCCAGCGCCTTCTTCCGGCCCATCACGCCCTCCGCGAGGGGCTCCATACGGGAGGCGAAGGTCAAAACCGAACGCATCACCATGTTTGCGCCTAACCATAGGCAATGCCGCTCGAAAGCCCCTGGCGCCCGCTGCGCGGGCGCGGCACGCAACGGCCGCAGGCCGAGCGTGCCCGAGATGTGCGAAGACCCAGCCTTCATCCATTAGCAATCTCGTCGGAACCGCCGTTGTCTTGACCTTGACCCCCCGTTGTCGTCGCGCCGAGTGGAGAGGGTTTTCGCGGGATCAGAGGCGCTGGATGTCTGAGCGGAGCCGAAGGCGCAGCGAGTTCAGCGCCGCCCGCGAAAATCCTCGGAGCGAGGGAAACCCCGGCCCGCGCAGCGGGCCGGGGTCGCGGCAGTCGGGCGTGTTTCTTGGGTACTTCTTTGCACGAGCAAAGAAGTACCTCGCGGCGCGCTGGCGAGTCAGCGCCGGGCAGGCGGCGGACCGAAGGCACCGTAAACGCCCGGGGCCGAGCCAGGACCAGCCACTGCAAGGCAGGCGGCTGGATGACTGCGGCGAGTGCTGGGAATGCGGTGTGCGGTAGCGGGCGGGTCAGGCGGGGCAGGGCGTCTGCCAGGTGGTGACGCGGGCCGGGTCGCCGTCGGTGTGATCGAGGCGGGCAAGCGTCATGCAGTTGCCCCAGACGCAGCCACTGTCCAGCGCCAGCCAGTCCGCCCCCACCCGATGTCCGAGCGCGGCCCAGTGCCCGAACACGATCGGGTGCCCGGCGGCGGCTCGCCCCGGCATCCGGAACCAGGGCCGGAGATCGGAGGGCGCTTCCTCGGGCGGCCCATTGCCGGCGAACTCCAGGCCGCCGTCCGCGGTGAGATAGCGCATGCGGGTACAGGCATTGATGGTGTAGCGCAGGCGCTCGTATCCTTCGAGATCCGGGCTCCAGTGGCTGGGTTCGTCGCCGTACATGACCTCGAACAGTGCGTGGCGTCGTGCCGGGTCGCGCAGCTCGGCCTCCACGCGCCGGGTCTCGCGCGCGGCCGTCTCCGGGTCCCAGGCGGGCGGGAGTCCGGCATGCACCAGGGTCCAGCCGCTGGCGGTGTCGCGGTGCAGCAACGGGCGCTGGGCCAGCCAGTCGAGCAGGTCCGCGGCATCCGGGGCATCCAGCACCGGGCGCAGGGTGTCCTTGCCACCGGGCGTGCGGACGCCCTGTGCGGTGGCGAGCAGGTGGAGGTCGTGGTTGCCGAGGACCGTCGTGGCAGCATCGCCCAGGTCCATGACCCGGCGCAGGCAGCCCAGCGAGTCCGGGCCGCGGTTGACCAGGTCGCCGACCAGCCACAGGTGGTCCTCCGCCGGATCGAACCGCACCTGTTCCAGGAGTCGATCCAGCGGGTCCAGACAGCCTTGGAGATCCCCAACGGCGTACAGCGCCATCGTTCCGCCCGGCCTAGTGCAGGGTGCGCGGGACGGAGAGGGTGAACGGCGGGATCGGCGCGTCGAAGGTGTTGCCGCGTTCGTCGCGCATGCCGTAGGAGCCCTCCATGGTGCCGACCGGGGTCTCGATGACCGTGCCGCTGGTGTATTCGAAGCTGTCGCCGGGCGCGATGCTCGGCTGTTCGCCGACCACCCCCTCGCCACGGACCTCCTGCGTCTGGTCGCGGCCGTCGCGGATGATCCAGTGGCGGTTGAGCAGTTGCACGGTCAGCGCGCCGGCGTTGCGAATGACCACGTGATAGGCGAACACGTAGCGGTCGTCATCCGGCTCGGACTGGTCCTCCACGTAGGCGGTGGACACCTCGATCTCGATGGTATGGGCTTCGGCGTCGTGCTCTTGGGGCGGGTTCATGCGGTTGTGGCTCCAGGTTTGAGCGGGAGACCCGGCATCAGGGGGTCGCGGACCGGCTGGCGCAGACGGCGGCGCCCAGCAGGCCCGGTTCGGGGTGCATGATAAGGGCCACGGGCAATTGCTCAAGCAAGTGGGTCATCGGTGGGCGATTCCGGAAGGCACAGCGAAAGCGCGGGCCACGGAAGGCGTCGACCCAGCGGGGCGCGATCCCGCCGGCCAGGTAAATGCCGCCGGTGGGGAGCGCGGTCAGGGCCATGTCGGCCAGCTGTCCGGCATACAGCCCGACGAAGCGGTCGATCACGTTCTCGGCGGCCGGGTGGCCCGCCCGGGCCAGTTCGCCGATAGCGGCTGCCGGGTCCCGCGCGGCAAGGGCCTCCGCCAGCTCGGGATCCGCTTGCCGGTCGAGCTCGAACTGGCCGATGCGGGCGATCCCGCGCCCGCTCAGCAGGTGTTCGCGCGTGCAGTAGCCCAGTTCGCGGCTTACGAAATCGCCCAGCGCGGCCTCTTCGGGCCCGGCGGGCGAGAAGCGCGCGTGTCCGCCCTCGCCGGGATAGATGGCGGGCCGGCCGGGCGGACCCACCAGACAGGTGCCCAGCCCGGTGCCGGCCCCCGCGACCAGGCGCAGGCCCGCCGGATCGGGTGTCGCGTGCTGGAGGGTCTCGCAGTCGCCGGGTTGCAGCGCGTCGAGGCTCGCGCCGATGGCGGCGAAGTCGTTGAGGAGCGTGACCGGCATACCCAGGCGTTCGCCGAGGCTGGCGGCCTCCAGGGCGGGCCAGTCCAGGTTGGTCACGCGTGCCCGGCCCTGATGGACCGGGCCGGCCACCGCGAGTCCGGCGGCGGCGAACGTATCCACTGTGGCGTATTCGTGGCGCCAGTGCTCAAGGATGCTGGCGAGGTCCGGATGCTCGCGGCTCGGGTAGCGTTGCGCCTCGTGCAGGGACCAGCCATCCGCCTCGCGGCGGGCGCGCGCGACACGGGTGTTGGTTCCGCCGACATCGGCAACGATCAGGTCCATGGGTTCATGGTAGCGGATCGTGGTGACCGGTGGCTCAGTGCGCGCCTGCGTGGATCTGCCGGGCCAGGGCCTCGAACCCGCTGATGTCGACGTTCTCCGGCCGTTCCCCGGGGTCCAGCCCGGCGGCCTCCAGGTCCGCGATCGTGGCCAGACCGGACAGCCCGCGGCGCAGCGTCTTGCGGCGGCTGGAAAAGGCCTGGTTCACCACCCGCGCGAAGGTCGGGTACAGCGCCGGTGCGACCCGCGGCTCGGCCAGGGGCGTGATGCGCACCACGCTGGAGTAGACCTTGGGCGGCGGGTGAAAGGCCCCGGGCGGCACCGTGAACAGGGCCGTGGCCGAGGCCCGGGCGGCCAGCATGACGGTCAGGCGGCCGTAGCGCTTGCTGCCGGGCGCGGCGGTCATGCGTTCCACCACCTCGCGCTGCAGCAGGAAGTGCATGTCGCGGATTGCGCCGACCTGTTCGAGGAGATGGAACATCAGCGGGGTGGAGATGTTGTAGGGCAGGTTGCCGACCACGCGCCAGCCGCGTTCGGGCAGGGGGCCGAGATCGGCCAGCCGCATGTCCAGGGCGTCGCCCACGTGCAGGTCCAGGCGCTCCGGAGGGAAACCGGCGCGCAGCCCGGCGGCCAGGTCGCGGTCGATCTCCACGGCGACCAGATGGTCCAGGCGCTCCAGCAGCGCCGCGGTCAAGGCGCCGCGGCCGGGCCCGATCTCGAGTACGGCGTCTCCCGGCTGCGGGTCGATCGCCGCGACAATGCGCGCGAGGATGCCGGCATCGTGCAGGAAGTTCTGGCCGAAGCGCTTGCGGATCGGCGACGAGGTCTTGAGGCGGGTCATGTCCCCGAGATGCTCCTGCTGGCGGCGGCACGGGCCGCGGCACGGGCCGCGAGGGTTTCCGCCAGACGTTCGGCGGCCTGGAAGCTGCCGACCTCCGCGCGCCCGGTGCCGGCCAGGTCCAGTGCGGTGCCGTGATCCACCGAGGTGCGGATGAAGGGCAGGCCCAGGGTCACGTTGATGGCCCCGCCAAAGCCGGCGTGCTTGAGGACCGGCAGGCCCTGATCGTGATACATGGCCAGCACCGCGTCGACGCCTTCGAGCGCGCGCGGGGTGAACGCGGTGTCGGCCGGGAGTGGGCCGCGCAGATGCATGCCGGCCTCTCGCAGGCGATCCAGGGTAGGGGTGATGATCTCGATCTCCTCGCGTCCGAGGACGCCGTCCTCGCCGGCGTGCGGGTTCAGGCCGCAGACCGCGATCACGGGTTCGTCGATGCCGAAGTCACGGCGCAGGTCGTGGTGCAGCACGCGGGTCACGGCCTCCAGGCGTTCGGCCGTGATGGCGTCGGGGACCGCGCGCAGGGGCAGATGGGTGGTCACCAGCGCGACTCGCAGCGTCTCGGTGGCCAGCATCATCACCGGCGTCGGTGCCCCGGCGCGTTCGGCCAGCCACTCGGTGTGACCACTGAAGGCGATACCGGCGCGGTTGATCACGCCCTTGTGGACCGGGCCGGTGACCATGGCCTCGAAGGTGCCGTCCAGGCAGCCGTCGGCGGCTCTGGCCAGCAGGGCCAGTACGTGTTCGGCGTTGGCGGGGTTCAGGGTGCCGGCGACCACCGGGGCGGCGACCGGTACCGGCAGGATCTCCAGGGTGTGGGCCGGGGTGGGCTCGCGCGGGCGTTGCGGGTCGAAGGGCACCAGGCGCAGGGACTCGCCCAGCTGGCGGGCGCGCGCCTCCAGCACGTCAGGATCAGCGATGGCGACGCGCTGCGCCTGGCCGCGCTGCCGCGCCATGGCGATCAGGAGATCGGGCCCGATCCCGGCGGGATCGCCGGCGGTCAGGGCCAGACGCGGGACCGGGTGGGCCCCGCGCGGATCAGGAGCCGAAGCCGTCGACCCGGTATTCGACATAGGCCTCGTCCCGCAGGCGGCGCAGCCACAGCTCGAGTTCTTCGTCGCGCTTGCGGTTCTGCAGGATCTCGCGGGCGCGGGCCCGGATCTGTTCGCGCGAGGTGTCCACCTCGCGGCGTTCCAGGACCTCGATGATGTGCCAGCCGAACTGGCTCTCCACCGGCTCGCTGACCACGCCCGGTTCCAGTGCCTGCATGGCCTCCTCGAAGGCGGGAACCAGTTCGCCCGGGCTGACCCACCCGAGGGTGCCGCCCTGGGCGGCCGAGCCGGGGTCGTCGGAGTTGGCGCGGGCGAGGTCCTCGAAGCTGGCGCCCTCGCGGATGCGGTTGTACAGGGACTGCGCCTGGCGGCGCGCGTCCTCTTCGCTGCGCACCTGGTCCGGGCTGATCAGGATGTGGCGTACCCGGGTCTGCTGCACGCGGGTCTGGTCACCGCCCTCGCGGTCCAGCAGCTTCATGATGTGGAAACCGCTGGGGGAACGCAGGACATCGCTGACCTCGCCGGTCCGCATCAGCACGGCCTCGCGGGCGAACACGGTGGGGATCTCGCCGGCGGAGCGCCAGCCCAGATCGCCGCCGTCCAGGGCCTGCGGCCCTTCGGATTCGCTGATGGCGACGGTGGCGAAGTCCTCGCCCTCGCGCACGCGGTCGCGCAGCGACTCGGCCTTTTGGCGCGCCTCGGCGATCTGCCGGGCGTCGGCGCCCTGGGGCAGGGCGACCATGATCTGGGCGATGCGATAGCGCACGCCGCGGTCGATGGCGCCGCTTTCGGAGGCGATGAGGTCGGCGATCTCCTGGTCGGAGACGCGGACGCGCTGGTCGACCTGGCGGCGCTGCAGCTGGTTGACGGTCAGCTCGTGGCGGATCTGCTCGCGGAAGGCGTTGAAGTCCACGCCGTCCTGCATCAGAGCCCGGCGCAGCTGCGGCAGGGTCATGCGGTTCTCGCGGGCGATGTTCTCCATCGCGCGGTTCAGGGTCATCTCGTCGATGTTGATGCCGACGCGCTCGGCCTCCTGCAGCTGCACGCGCTCGACGATCAGGCGCTCCATGACCTGGCGCGCCAGGGTGTCCTGGTCGGGCGGACGGTTGCCGCGCTCGATCATCTGCTGGGCGACCAGGTTCATGCGCTCCACCAGCTCGCGCTGGGTGATCACGTCGTCGCCCACCACCGCCAGGATGCGGTCGGTGAAGCGGTCGCCCTCGGGCGTGATGGGCGCCGCCGGGGTGCCGCCGTCACGGGCGGCCCCGGGCGTGACCGGTGCCTCGACCGCGCCCTGCGAGAGCCCGCCGGGTGCCGACCCGGGCGTCTGGGCCATGGCCGGCAGGCCGAGGCCGTAGACCAGGACGGCCAGCAGGGGCAGCAGGGTGCGGACCCCGCCACGGCGTTGTTCAGGGACGTGCGTCATATCCGGCAATACCCTCGCGCAATAGCGAATCCACGCCGGAATCGAACCTTGCCAGGCCGTCCAGCGTGAGTTGGAAGTAGATCGAGTTGTCGTAGGTCTCGTCGAAGCTGTACGCGCGGCGCGCCACCACGCGGATACCATAGCAGCAACTACGATACTGAAGCCCGGCCAGAAGTTCGAGGTCGCGTTCTTCCTGCAGGCTGTAGTTCCAGCGGCCGATCGCGTCGATGCGATCGGTGACCGGCCACATCACGGAGACGTCGGTCTGGTCGATGGAGCGGGCGCCGGCCTCGCGCTGGCGGTAGCCGACGTTGATCCGCGCGCGCTCGGAGGGATGGTAGCCGACCGAGACCGCGGCCAGGGTGGTTTCGCGCGCGTCCTCGTTGTAGAGGATGGAGCCGCGGCCGCTCCAGGCATCGCCGATGCGCACGCGACCTTCCAGGGCCAGGTCCGAACGCGAGTCCGTCAGCGGGTCCTGTCCGGTGCCGCGGCGGACCTCGCGGTCCTCGAGGTAGTGGATCTGACCGGCGGACAGGCTCAGGCGCTCGCGCCCGGTCTGCTGGTCGAGGATGCGGCTGGTCAGGGCGGTGGTGACCTGATGGGTATCACCCACGCGGTCGGCGCCGACAAAGCGGTCCAGGCTGAACAGGTTGTCGAAGCTGAAGTCGGCCTCTCCGGTGTCGAAGATCGGGATGTCGTCCTGGTCGCGGTAGGGCACGTAGCCGTAGAAGATGCGCGGTTCCAGGGTCTGCAGGCGGCGGCCGTTGGCGATGGAACGTTCGAAGATCAGCCCGGTGTCGATCGAGGCGCGTGGTACCGTCCGGCTGATCGATTCCGGACCGCTGGTCTGGTCGCGGCGGTCCAGTTCGTAGCGGGTGTGGCGGACACCGGCGGCGGGTTCGAAGAAGAAGCCGCCGGTGTCATGGCGCCAGCGCACCTCGGGATTCAGGTCGAGGCGGGTACCCACGGGGCGCCCGGACTGGTCCTCGCTGCGCTCGAAGCGCACCAGTTCGGTATCCAGATCCCAGGAGAGGCCGTGGCCCAGGTATTCCCCGGCCTCCAGCGTGATCTGCGGCAGCCGCTGGTAGGGCTCACCGGCGGCGCTCAGCTCGGGGTCGACGATCTGGTAGTCCTCGATGCGGGTGCGCAGGCGATAGGCCGGCTGGTTCCAGGTCAGGTCGGCGGATCGGCGCAGATAGGGTGTGGCGCCCTCGTAGCGGTCCGAGTTGCCGAAGTCGAAGAAGTATTCCCGGTCGGAGACATCCGCGGCGTCGACGCGCAGGTTCAGATTGGAGGTGATGCGGGTCTGGTGGCGCCACTGGGCGAAGTGGCGGTCTTCGCCAGTCTCGCGGTCGTCCGGCAGGTAGCGCACGTCGAGTACGCCATTGTGCCGGGGCTGGAGGTAGCGGAACTCGGTGCCGAGCATGACGCCGCGATCGGCCATGATGCGAGGCGTGAAGGTCGCGTCGTAGTTGGGCGCGATGTTCCAGTACCAGGGTGTCGCGAGATCGAAGCCGGTGCGGCCGCCGGTGCCCGCGCTGGGCAGCAGGAAGCCGCTCTTGCGGCGGTCGTCCAGCGGGAAGTTGATATACGGGGTGTAGGCGATGGGTACACCCTTGAAACGGATGGTCGCATTGCGGGCCACGCCCACGCCGGTCTCGCGATCGAGCTCCAGATCCCGGGTGCGCAGCCACCAGGAGTCGTTGCCGACCGGGCAGGTGGTGTATTCGGCCTCCTCGAAGTCGTGGCGGTGCGGGGCGTGCTGGACGCCCAGGGCGGCACTGCCCCGGGCCGGGATGGACTGCACCAGGAAGTCGATCCTGCGGAACTCGCCGGTCTCCGCGTCCAGGCGGTATTCCCCGCCCTCGGTGTGCAACAGCAGGTCGCCGTCGAACAGGCGGGTGTCACCTTCGGTGCGGGCGGTGCCGGTGGCGCGGTCGTATTCGAGGAACTCGGTGTCCAGGCGCTGTCCGCCTTCGAACAGCTGGACGTTGCCCGAGGCCGAGATGCGTTCGCCGTCCCGGCGCACCTGGTCGGCGTCGATCTCGGTGAGGCCGCCCTCGAGGGTGCGCAGCTCGGGCCACTCGACCCCCGGCGCGAACTCGCACCCCTGTGGGCGTTCTTCCGCGGGCAGCGCGAGCGGGAGCAGTGCCGCGGTCACCAGGCCGATCCCGCACGCGACCGGCCGCGCGATCGGGCGATGGCGCGGCGCGGGGTTGGCGGGCCGGCGGCTCATCCCGACGTCAGGACAGCAGCTGGCGGATCTCGTCGAAGATCAGCTCGATGTCGCGGGTGCCGTTGATGTGCTTGAGCAGACCGTGGCGATCGTAGTACTCGATCAGCGGCCGGGTCTGCTCCTCGTAGACCTTGAGGCGATTGACCACGGTTTCCTCGTTGTCGTCCGCGCGGTGGATCAGATCGCCGCCGCACAGGTCGCACACGCCTTCCTTCTGTGGCGGGAAGGTATGGGTGTTGAATACCGCGCCGCAGTCCCCGCAGGAGACGCGGCCGGTCAGGCGCTGCTTGAGTTCCTCGAACGGGACGTCGATCTGGATGGCGCGGTCCAGCGGCGACTCGATGTCGGCCAGCATGCTGTCCAGCGCCTCGGCCTGGGCGACATTGCGCGGGAAGCCGTCGAGGATGAAGCCCTTCTGCGCATCGGGTTCCTGCAGGCGATCGCGGATCAGGCCCAGGACCAGATCATCCGGGACCAGATTGCCGGATTCCATCGCGTTCTCGACCTGCTTGCCGAGTTCGGTCCGGGCCGCGACCGCGGCGCGCAGCAGGTCGCCGGTGGAGATCTGGGGGATGCCGAAGGTGGCGACCATCTTCTTGGCCTGGGTGCCCTTGCCGGACCCCGGTGCGCCCATCAGGACGATACGCATAGCTGACTCCTGCCGGGTGCCGTACCGGACCGCAGGACTAGCCGGGAACGGGACGGCACGGTGATTGCGGTGGTGAAACGGGCAGCCGGCCCGGGGCGAGGGCGGGCCGCAAACCGTTTCCCGAGCGCGGTCTTATACCGCCTGAGGCCGATGCGCCGCAACCGCGCGCGGCCGTTCGAGTCTCCCTGATGCGACTGTTGATGGGTGCCCTTGCGGGGTGTCTCCCCTGTATAATCCCCCGCTCTTCAAAGCAATCGGAAACTACTCAAGCATGGACCTCAACCAGATCGAAGCCGGCAAGGATCTCCCCAACGACATCAACGTGGTCATCGAGATCCCCACCCAGGGTCAGCCCGTGAAGTACGAGATGGACAAGGACAGCGGGGCTCTGGTGGTTGATCGCTTTATGGCGGTCGCGATGTTCTATCCGTGCAACTACGGATTCATCCCGAACACGGAGTCGGAAGACAACGACCCGGTGGACGTGCTGGTGATCACCCCGGTGCCGCTGCTGCCGGGCTCGGTTGTGCGCTCGCGCCCGATCGGCATGCTGAAGATGACCGACGAGGCCGGGGTAGACGCGAAGATCCTGGCGGTGCCGGTGGACAAGCTGTGCACGCAGTCCGCGCGGTTCCAGAGCCCGGACGACGTGCCGAAGGAGCTCCTGGACTCGATCAAGCACTTCTTCGAACGCTACAAGGAGCTGGAGAAGGGCAAGTGGGTCAAGGTGGAAGGCTGGGTTGGCGCCGACGAAGCCAAGGCGGAGATTGTTGCCAGCTACAAGCGTTACCAGAAGAGCAAGATCTGACGCCGCGCCCCGCTGCATGCAGCGGTCGGTCAGCGCCGCGCCGTCCCGCAGGGTCGGTGCGGCGTTTGCGTGCGCGGGCCACGGACCTGGTCGTGACGCCGTGACCCGCTGAGATGGCCGAGCGCGATGCCTACGGCGAGGAACAGCAGGACCGCGAGCGCTTTGTCGTGCGCATCCTGCTGGCACTGGTCATCCTGGCCGCCATCCTGCTGGCGCTGGGCTGGCGGCTCTCGGGGCTGCAAGTCGGCGCGCACTCGCATTTCACCACTCTCTCCGAGAACAACCGGTTACGGGTCGAGCCGATCGCTCCCACCCGGGGCGTGATTCGCGACCGCAATGGCATCCTGCTGGCGGGCAACCGGGCGTCCTACCAGTTGGAGATCACGGTCGAGCAGGCCGGTAATCTGGATTCCCTGCTGAGCCGCCTGCGCGGCTATCTGGAACTGAGCGAGGCCGATATCGAGCGCTTCCACCGCGGAGTTCGGCAGCGGCGCCCGTTCCAGCCGGTGCTGTTGAAGGCCGGGCTGGATGACGAGACTGTGGCCCGTATCGCGGTCTCGCGCCACGAGTTGCCGGGGGTCGAGATCGAGGCCCGTCCGCTGCGTTTCTATCCCCTGGGTTCCAAATTCTCGCACGCGGTCGGTTATGTCGGGCGCATCAACCAGCAGGATCTGCGCCGGGTGGACGGGCGGGCCTATGCCGGGACCTCGCATATCGGCAAGAGCGGGGTCGAACGCTACTACGAGGAGTTGCTGCACGGCCGGCCAGGCTATCGCCAGGTGGAGGTGAACGCCCAGGGGCGGGTGATCCGCGAGCTGTCGGTGACCCCGCCGCAGCCGGGCACGGACCTGACCCTGACCCTGGATGTGAACCTGCAGCAGGCGGCCTACCGGGCGCTGGCCGGGCGGGATGGCGCGATCGTGGCCATCGATCCGAATAACGGCGAGGTGCTGGCGCTGGTCAGCGCCCCCGGTTTTGATCCCGAGGCCTTTGTCCACGGAATCTCGCAGGCCGATTTCGCCGCGGTGCGCGATGACAAGCGCCGGCCGCTGTTCAATCGTGCCCTGAGCGGGCAGTACCCGCCGGGCTCGACGGTCAAGCCACTGGTCGCGCTGGCAGCCCTCGACGAAGATGTTACGACCGCCGAGCGCGAGATGTTCGCACGCGGGTACTACCAGCTCCCGGGGCATGAACGGCGCTATCGTGACTGGCGCCGCGAGGGCCATGGCCGGGTGGACATGTCGCGCGCGATCGCGGTGTCCTCGGATGTCTACTTCTACGATCTGGCCCACACCATGGGCATCGATCGCATGGTGCCCATTCTTGGCGCCTTCGGGATCGGTCAGCGCACCGGGATCGATTCCACCGGCGAGCGAGCGGGGATCCTGCCCAGCCGCGACTGGAAGCGGGCCACCCACAACGAGGTGTGGTTCCCGGGGGAGACCCTGATCACCGCGATCGGCCAGGGGTACATGCTGTCCACGCCTCTGCAGATGGCCGACTTTACGGCGGCGCTGGCCACGCGCGGTGTGCGCTATCAGCCGCACCTGCTGCGCGCCATGGACAACGGGACCGGGGAGCCGGAGTATCCGCTACCGGTGACGCGCGAGCCGGTGGTCGTGGACGACCAGCACTGGGATGCGATCCACGGCTCGCTGGTGGAGGCGGTGCATGCCCGCCACGGGACCGCCTGGGGCAGCGTGGGCAGTACCCGCCCGGCCTACACCATTGCCGGCAAGACCGGCACTTCGCAGGTGTTCAGCCTCGGCGAGGATGAAGAGTACGACGAAGAGGAGCTGGCCCGGCGTCTGTGGGACCACGCCCTGTTCGTGGGCTATGCCCCGGCAGAGGATCCGCAGATCGCGGTGGCGGTCCTGGTCGAACACGGAGGGTCCGGTGGCCGGGTGGCCGCACCGGTGGCGCGCGAAGTGATGGACGCCTATCTGCTGGAAGGGTCGGGCATGACTCTGCCGGAGGACGAATGATCAGCGTAACCGGCCGTGAGATGTCCGTCAGCCAGTGGGTGCTGCGCAGCCTGCGCCTGGACAGTGTGCTGCTGGTCCTGCTGTCGATCCTGCTGCTGCTCGGGCTGGCCGTTCTGTTCAGCGCCTCCGGGCAGAGCGTGGTGGCCGTGGAGAGGCAACTGATGCGCATCGGCCTGGGCGTGGCCGCGATGCTGCTGGTCGCGCAGGTATCACTGCACGGTCTGCGCGCGATCTCCCCGTGGCTGTTCGCGGCGGGCATCCTGCTGTTGTTGGCGGTGATGTGGGTCGGGGACGTCGGCAAGGGGGCCCAGCGCTGGCTGGATCTCGGTTTCATGCGTTTCCAGCCCTCGGAGATCATGAAGCTCGCCGTGCCGATGATGGTGGCCTGGTACCTCTCGCTGCGCAGTGGGCGGCCGCGTTTTCGCGATCTCCTCGTGACCGGCGTGCTGATCCTGGTGCCGGTGTATCTGATCATGCAGCAGCCGGACCTGGGGACCTCGATGCTGGTCGCGGCCGCCGGCGCACTGGTGGTATTTCTCGCGGGGCTGGGCTGGCGCTGGTTCGTCGGCCTGGGCGTCGTGATGGCCGCCGCCGTGCCCATCCTGTGGTCGCAGATGCTGGACTACCAGCGCCAGCGGGTACTCACGCTGTTCAACCCGGAATCCGATCCGCTGGGGGCCGGCTATCACATCATCCAGTCGAAGATCGCGATCGGGTCCGGGGGGTTGTACGGCAAGGGCTGGCTGAACGGGACCCAGTCGCAGCTGGAGTTCCTGCCGGAGCGCTCCACCGACTTCATTTTTGCGGTCTACGCCGAGGAATTCGGCTTTATTGGTGTCGCACTCTTGCTGCTGCTGTATTTTGCGATTGTCGCCCGCGGGCTGTGGATCGCCGCGCTGGCGCAGGACCGCTATGCCCGGCTGCTGGGCGGGAGTATCAGCCTGACCTTCGCGGTCTATATGGTGGTCAATATCGGCATGGTGACCGGCCTGTTGCCGGTAGTCGGTGTGCCGCTGCCCCTGGTCAGTTACGGGGGAACGTCGCTGGTGACCCTGATGGTCGCCTTCGGTATTCTCATGAGCATAGCCTCCCAGAAACGCCTGGTGAATCGATGACCCTGACCCTGCGCCCCGTGTGGGCCCGCCTTGCCCGTCCCCTCCTGATGCCGGTCGGGCTGGCCCTGATCCTGGCGTTCGCCTCCCTTCCGGCCGCGGCGGAAAGTGAATTCCGCGCCGGTGACCCGCCGTATCTCGAGCGCGACGAGGTCCAGGCCTTCATCGACGAGCAGGTGGAGGCTGGCCGTGACCGCGAGACCCTGGAGGCGATGTTCGCGGCAGCCGATCCGCAACAGCGCATCCTTGACCTGATCTCCAGCCCCGCCGAGGCCAGGCCGTGGAAGGATTACCGCCCGATCTTCATCACCGATGAGCGCATCGAGCGTGGGCGCGAGTTCATGCAGGAGCATGAGCGCTGGCTCCAGCGCGCCGCGGACCGCTTTGACGTCGAGCCGAAGATCATTGCCGCCATCATCGGGGTCGAGACCTACTACGGCCGCAACACCGGTGGTTTCCGCGTGTTCGATGCCCTGGTGACCCTGGGCTTCGACTATCCGCCCCGGTCCGACTTCTTCCGCCGCGAGCTGGGCGAGTTCCTGACGCTGGTGGATGAAGAGGGCCTCGACCCGCGCGAGACCCGTGGCTCCTACGCCGGGGCCATGGGGCGTGGCCAGTTCATCTCGTCCAGCTATCGCCACTACGCGGTGGATTTCGATGGCTCCGGCCAGCGTGACCTGCTGAACTCCTGGCCGGATGCGATCGGGTCGGTGGCCAACTATTTCCGCGCGCACCACTGGAACCACGGCGAGCCGGTGGTGGCCAGGGCCCGGGTCGAGGGCGATGCCCACGAGGCGCTGATCAGCCGCAACTATCAGGCGCGCTTTGACCTCGAAGAACTGGCCGCACACGGGATCTACCCCGACGAGGCCGTGGACGAGGACGGCCAGTACTCGTTCATCCGCCTCGAGGGCGAGGATGGCTACGAGTACTATCTCGGGTATCCGAACTTCTACGTGATTACCCGCTACAACCGGAGCCCGCTGTATGCGATGGCCGTCCACCAGCTGGCCGAGGCGCTGGCCGAGTAAACCGCGCCGCGCGGGCGCCGGCGGGGCCGCGCTGGCGGTCTTGCTGGCGCTGGTCCTGGCGGGCTGTTCGTCCACCCCCGACCACAAGGCCGACCCGGACCGCCCGCTGGGCGATGCCGCGTATGACAGCTACCCCGATCCCGCGGATGTGCCGCAGGATCTGGCGCTGATCCCGGAACCGGAGCCGCGTGACGAGCCGCCCAGCCGCTATGGCAATCCGTCCGAGTACGAGGTGTTCGGTCAGCGCTATCGCACACTGCGCACGAGCGACGGCTTCGAGGAAGAGGGTTACGCGTCCTGGTATGGAACCAAGTTCCACGGACGGCGCACTTCCAGCGGCGAGCCCTACGACATGTACGCGATAACCGCGGCGCACAAGTCCCTGCCGCTGCCGAGCTTCGTCGAGGTCACCAATCTGGAAAACGGCAAACAGGTGATCGTACGGGTGAATGATCGCGGCCCGTTCGTGGACGGACGCATCATCGATCTCTCCTACGCCGCCGCCCATCGCATCGACATGACCGATGCCGGGGTCGCGCGTGTCCGCATCCGGGCGGTGGGGCCGGGCGACACGACGCCGGCCCGGGTGGCGGAGGCACCGGAGCCCGAGCCGCTCGAGGTGGCCGCCGCAGCTCAGCCGGACATCGCGCCCGAACCGCAGGAAACGGCGCCGGCCGCGGCCAGCACCAATGGCGAGGCGGCGAGTCCCGGGCGTTTCGTCCAGGTCGGGGCGTTCGCCGAGCGCCATTCGGCCGAGCAGGTGCGCGAGGATCTGCGCGCGCTCGGCTTGGAGCCGGTGCGGATCTCCAGCGTCGAACGGGACAACGGTGCGCAACTGCACCGCGTGCGTATCGGCCCACTGGCCGATAGCGATGCGGTCCGCACCATTACCGATCGCCTGCAGGGTGCGGCGCACGTGGACTATCGCGTAGTGACCGACGCGCCGTAAGCCCTCGTTCCCGGTATTTCCGGCCCGTACGGGGCCCCAATTCTGCTATCGTATTTCGGTCCTTCAGGAGGCCCTTCGCAATCATGAATTCGTCCGTCCGCACCCCGTTTCTGCCGCTGTTGGCGGCCTGCCTGCCGGTCATCCTGGCGCTCCTGCTGGCGCTGGTTCCAGCGCAGGCGCAGGAGTCGGAGCTGCCCGTGGCCGGGTCGGGCGCGAACGTGCCCGGCGGCATCCCGCGGCCGCCCTCGGACGTGACGGCGGCGAGCTATGCGCTGATGGACTTCGACTCCGGCCTGATGCTCGCCAGCCGCGATCCGCTGGTGGAGCGCGAGCCGGCCAGCCTGACCAAGCTGATGACGGCCTACGTGGTGTTTGGCGAAATCACCGATGGCCGCATGGCGCTGGACGACCAGGTTACGGTCAGCGAGCGTGCCTGGCGGACCGGTATGCGCGGGGCATCGCGCATGTTCATCGAGGTCGGCGAGGAGGTTGCGGTCGAGGATCTGCTGCGCGGGATGATCATCCAGTCCGGCAACGATGCCTCCACCGCGCTGGCCGAGCATGTTGCCGGTTCGGAGGGGGCGTTTGTCGACATGATGAACGCCCAGGCGCGCGAGCTGGGGATGCGCCAGTCCTACTTCGCCAACCCGCACGGACTGCCCTCCGACGAGTCGCAGTACACCACCGCCCAGGACATGGCATTGCTCGCCCGGGCGCTGATCCGCGACTTCCCGGATCTCTACGGCTACTACAGCGAACGTTCCTTCGAGTACAACGACATCTCGCAGAGCAACCGCAATATGCTGCTGTGGCGCGATGCCGGATTCGACGGCCTGAAGACCGGCTGGACCTCGAACGCGGGCTACAACCTGGTTTCGTCCGCCAAGCGTAACGACCGCCGGTTGGTGGCCGTGGTCATGGGGATCGAGGCGTCGGATCATCAGCAGGGCGGTACTCGCCGCGCCAACGAGTCCCAGGCGCTGGTGAACTGGGGGATGCGCTTCACCGCGACCCGCAAGCTGTTCGAGGGCGGGCACGAACTGGGGACCCCGCGGGTCTATCGCGGGGCGCAGACCGAAGTGGCCGTGGGCCTGGCGGAGGACTTCTGGGTCATGGTCCCGCCGGGGCGCGAGGACGATCTGGACGCCTCGATGGAGGTCAACCAGCCGCTGGAGGCCCCGCTGGCCGCGGGCGATCCGGTGGGCGAAGTCGTGGTGCGTCTGAACGGCGAGGTGCTCCGCACCCAGCCGCTGGTTGCGTTGCAGCCGGTGGAACAGGGCGGTCTGATCCGCCGCCTGTGGGATGGTGCGGCCCTGGGCATTCAGTCGGCCTGGCCATTCTGAGCCGTGTTTCGCCCGTGAGCATTGCCTATTACAACGGGGACTACCTGCCGCTGGACCAGGTGCGGATCTCGCCGCTGGACCGGGGCTTCCTGTTTGGAGACTCGGTATACGAGGTGATCCCCAGCTACTCCGGCGAATTCTTCCTGCTCTCCGAGCACCTGGAGCGCCTGGCGCGATCCCTGGCGGCGATCCGCATCCGCAACCCGTTTGACCGCGAGGGGTGGCGTGCGCTTCTGACGGACTTGCTGGCGCGCAATGCCGACCCTGCGACGCCCGATCTCGGGGTCTACCTTCAGGTGACCCGTGGCGTGGCCCCGCGCGACCATGCCTTCCCGGTGGATGCGCAACCCACCGTCCTGGCGATGGTCAGTCCGATCCGGCCCCTCCCGGAGACCATCCGCGTGGACGGCGTGGCCGCTGTGACGGCCGAGGACCGCCGCTGGGGCCACTGCGATATCAAGGCCACCACCCTGCTGGCCAATGTGCTGAACCGCCAGGATGCGACCGAGCGGGGTGCCGTCGAGGCCGTGTTGTTGCGGGACGGGCAGTTGACCGAAGGCGCGGCCAGCAATGTCATCGTGGTCCTGGACGGGCGGGTGATCACCCCGCCGCTGGATGCCTCGGTACTGCCGGGGGTCACCCGCTCGCGGGTGCTCGACCTGGCGCGCGAGCTGGGCTACCCGGTGGAGGAGCGCGGGGTCAGCGCCGACGAGCTGGCCCGGGCCGGGGAGATTTGGCTCACCAGCTCGACCCGCGAGATCCTGCCGGTTACGCGGCTGGATGATCGCACCGTGGGCACGGGGCGCCCCGGACCGGTCTGGCAGGCCGTGCACGCCGCCTACCAGGCGGCCAAGCCCGGGGCGCCGGTGAGCGAACCCCTGCAGTCCGGAGGTGCCGCATGAGCGACGACCGCGAGACCCTGATCGAGTTTCCCTGCCGATTCCCGGTGAAGGTGATGGGAGACGCCCACCCGGAGCTGATGGAGGCAGTCGAGGGCTGTGTCGCTGAGCATCTGGATGCCGGGGACGCAGTGATCGAGCAGCGCGCCTCGCGCGCCGGCCGCTTCGTCGGCATCACCATCACCTTTACCGCGACCAGCCAGGAACAGCTGGACGCCTTCTACCGTTCCCTGGGTCGTTGCGACCGGGTGCGCATGATCCTGTGACCGACGTGCTCCCGCCCGGGCCGGTGGTCCGCCTGCTGGGTATGCAGCCCTACGTCCCGGTCTGGCAGGCGATGCAGCTCCAGGCGCGGGAACGCGATGCAGCCCGGCTGGATGCGTTCTGGTGCGTCGAGCATCCGCCCGTCTTTACCCAGGGCCGCAATGGCCGCCGCGAGCACCTGCTGGACCCCGGCGCGACGCCGGTGGTGGCGATCGATCGCGGGGGGCAGGTGACCTGGCACGGCCCCGGACAACTGGTCGTCTACACGCTGGTGGATCTGCCGCGACTGGGGATCGGGGTTCGGCGTCTGGTTGCGGGTCTGGAGCAGGCGGTGATCGACACGCTGGCGCAATGGGGGATCCTTGCGCAGCGTCGAGACAAGGCGCCGGGGGTGTATGTCGATGGGGCCAAGATTGCGGCGCTGGGTTTGCGTATCCGGCACGGGCGCAGCATCCATGGGCTGGCCCTGAACGTCGCCCCGGATCTGGCGCCGTTCCAGCGCATGAATCCCTGTGGCTATCCGGGGCTAGCGGCGACCTCCATGCAGCAGCTGCTCGGTCCGCTGGACGGCAACCGGGTCCGGGAGCAGTTGCTTGCCCACCTCGCCGCGCAGCTGTTTCCCGCTGAGGTTGCGCGCATGCGGCATGAACCAGCGTTGCCGCCCGAGTTGGTCCGCGTGCTTGCGCTGGGACGTTGTCCCGCGCCCTGAGGCTTCCCCCTGGTTCGACCTCGAGTGTTTTCGGTGGCGCTGTCCGGCCGCCTGCCAAGATGTGGCTGGGCCTGGTTCGTCCTCTGGTGTTTACGGTGCCTCCGGTCCACGTACTGCCGTGCGCTGACTCGCCAGCCCGCCGCGAGGTCCTTCTTTGCTCGTGCAAAGAAGTCACCAAGAAACACGCCCGACTGCCGCGACCCCGGCCCGCTGTGCGGGCCGGGGTTTCCCTCGCTCCGAGGCTTTTCGCGGGCGGCGCTGAACTCGCTGCGCCTGCGGCTCCGCTCAGACATCCAGCGCCTTTTCTCCCGCGAAAACCCTCTCCACTCGGCGCGACGACAACGGGGAGGCAGGTCCAAACAACGGCTATCCCAGCGATATAGTTAATGGATAATTGCTAGGCTTTCGGACATCTTGGGCACGCTCGGCCTTTGGCCGTTGCGTGCCGCGCCCGCGAGCGGGCGCCGGGGGGTTCAGGCGGCAGGGCCGTTGTCGTGTCGTGGCGTTGGGATGCCTTCTGTTTTGACCTTCCCCTCCCGTATGGAGCCCCTTGCGGAAGGGTCCTCGGGCCGGAAGAAGGCGCTGGATGTCTGAGCGAAGCGCAGCGTAGCGAGTTCAGCGCCGCCGGCCCGAGGGCCCTGGAGCAAGGTTCCCGGGCGAAATCCGGGTGCCCTTCTTTGGGTCCTTTCTTGGGCAAGCAAGAAAGGACCTCGCGGCGCGCTGGCGAGTCAGCGCTCGGCAGTACGTGGACCGAAGGCACGTAAACACCGGAGGACGAACCAGGCCCAGCCACATCATGGCAGGCGGCCGGACGAAGCCATCGCAATCACCGGGGCTCGAAGCGCCAGCGCCAGCCTCGGGGCACGGGATGATGGCCCAGAGGCTGGAAACGGCAGGGCGGGTCAGGCGGTTTCGAGGCCCTGGGCCTGGAGGTCGGCGTGGTAGGACGAGCGGACCATCGGGCCGCTGGCCACCTGCTTGAAGCCCATCTCGCGGGCACGTTCGCCCAGCTCGTCGAACTCCTCCGGCGACAGGAAGCGCGTCACCGGCAGATGGTGGCGCGACGGCTGCAGGTACTGGCCCAGGGTCAGCATGTCGCAGCCATGCTCGCGCAGGTCCTGCAGGACCTCCAGCAACTCCTCGCGGGTCTCGCCCAGCCCCAGCATCAGGCCGGACTTGGTCGGCACGCCGGGGTGCTGCTCGCGGAACTGCCGGAGCAGGTCCAGCGACCAGGCATAGTCGGCGCCGGGGCGCGCCTCGCGGTACAGGCGCGGAACGGTCTCCAGGTTGTGGTTGAAGACGTCCGGCGGGGCCTGGTGCATGATCTCCAGCGCGCGGTCCATGCGCCCGCGGAAGTCCGGCACCAGGATCTCGATCCGGGTGTTCGGGTTCAGGCTGCGCACCTCGCGGATGCAGTCCACGAAGTGCCCGGCCCCGCCGTCGCGCAGGTCGTCGCGGTCCACCGAGGTGATGACCACGTAGTTGAGGCCCAGCGCCTGGATGGTCTCGGCCAGATGGCGCGGCTCGTCGGCATCCAGTGCCTCCGGGCGGCCGTGGGCCACATCGCAGAACGGGCAGCGACGGGTGCAGATGTCGCCCATGATCATGAAGGTGGCGGTGCCGTGGGCGAAGCATTCGCCCAGGTTGGGGCAACTGGCCTCTTCGCAGACGGTGTGCAGCTTCTGTTCGCGCAGGATGCCCTTGATGCGCTGCACCTCGGGGCGGGCCTGACTCTGGGCACGAATCCACTTGGGCTTGCGCTGCGGGCGCTCGGTGGGATTGATCTTGACCGGGATGCGCGCGACTTTGTCGGCGGCGCGCTGTTTTTCTCCGGGCTGGGGGCGGGTGCGTGTGTCCATGGACCTTCCCTGAATCTCTCGGGCGGCCGGTGTGTGGGCGGCCGACGTGGGGCGACTGGGCGGTACCGGGTCAGGCAACCTGACGAATCAGTTCCTCGACCTCCTGCCGCGCGGTCTCGATCGCGGGCAGGCTGCCATCCTCGTCGAGGATGAAGCCGAGCCGTTCCACGGCCCGCAGATCGGCGAGCGGGATGCGGTCGGCAAGCGGGTCGTCCTCGGCATCTCGCGGGCACGCGGCGCGTGCGATCCGCACGATGTCCGTCAGGACAGGGGCCTCGGGGTTCTCCGGGCCGCCGGAATCGCGAATGGCGTCAATGATATCGGATGACAGATCCCATTGCTGGGCAACCAGTTCGCCGATCAGGCCTTCGAGACGAAACAACACCCGTTCGACCTCTTCCGGCGTTCGGTCAGGGTGGGTGCGGGCGACCTCGGCGATCACTGGAAGGGCGCCCACCCGGTGCAGCAGACCCGCCAGCAGGGCGGTCTGCGGATCGACTGCCTCGCACTGGTCGGCGAGCACGCAGCTGATGGCCGCGATGCGCGCGGAGCGGCGCCACAGGCGTTCGAGGAGGTCGTGGTAGGGGCTGTCGCGATGGATGAAGACCTGGTGCATGGCCAGGGCCATCACCAGTTGGCGGGTGCGTTCGAGCCCCAGCCGGGCCACGGCATCCTGCAGGCGTGACACCTCGCGGCGGCTGCCCATGGCCGGGCTGTTGGCCACGCTCAACAGGCGCCCCGCCACGCTCGGATCTTCCTCGATGATGCGGGTGGCCTCGGCAATGGAGACGTCCGGATCTTTCAGGGCCTGCTGCAGGTGCAGCGCCACCTCGGGGAGCTGGGGCAGGGCCAGCTCGCCCGAGTAGGCATGCGTGTAGATGCTGCCGAACAGCTCGCCCTCGAGGTCGGACAGCTCGATCTCGCTGACCTCGACGCTGTCCTGCCCGCCGCCGTCGACCAGGGTCTCGTAGACCTTGCGGTCCAGCATCGCCAGGGTGGCGCGGGTCGCGGCGATCGCATGGCTGTGATAGTCGTGGGGTTCGAACAGCGGGTTGAGGGCCTCGCTGGAGTCCCCGTTGAGCATGACCGAGTTGCGCCCGCTGGCCAGGATCATCCGCCCCTCCAGCAGGAAGATCATGCTGCGGAATTCGTCGCGCGCATGCAGCTTGAACCCCGGATCCACCGTCATGGTGCGGGCATGCTGCAACAGCTTGTCGCGGGCGCGCTCGCTCAGTTCGGCGAACGGGCGCAGCTGTGGAAGGCGTTTTTCGATCACGGGGGTTCAGACGTTGAACATCGCGCGGAGTTCGGCCAGGTCCTCGGCGCGTTCCTCGAGGAACGCGATCGGTTCCCCCGGCGCCGGCGGCTCGATCCCGAGGACGCCGAAGGCGGCGACCTCGGCCGCATCGGGCACGGTCTCGCCCTCGGCGCGTCGGGCGGCCCATTCCGCGACCAGCGCGATGCTGGCGTAATCCGGTTCGCCGGCGCGATAGCCCCAGTCCCCGGCATGCTCCGCGACCGTGACCAGATCGCCCCCGAGGTCCCAGTAGTTGATCACCAGGACACCGGCGAGGTTGCGCAGGCGCCGGACCAGCGACTGCACGCGCTCGGTGTCGGGGTGGTCCTCGCGCAGTTCCACGAACTGGATGATCGGGACCGCGCCGATCCCGGCGACCAGCCCGGCCAGCAGGGCGCGTTCGCGGTCCAGCAGCTTGAGCGAGTCCGCGATCAGGTAGCTGTAGGCGGATTGCAGGGCGCCATGCTTCCAGCTGGCTTCCATGGCGTCGCGGGTGGAAGCGTGCTTGGCCTTGAACGCCTGGCGCAGCGCCATGTTCATCGCCAGCATGCGGGTGTTGCGAAAACCGAGGCGATTGACCGCGTCCCGCACGGACTGGATCTGTTTGGCGGCGCGGAACAGCGGGCTGTTGGTCGCGTGCAGCAACGCCCCGGCGATGGTGCCGTCACGCTGGATGACCTCGGTCAGCTTGTCGAGGTCGGCGTCCGGGTCGTTGGTCAGTTCCTGAATACGCAGCGCGATCTCCGGCATGGTCGGCAACTCCAGCCGGTTGCTGGTGATCAGGTCGTAGAGCTCGCCGAAGAAAGCGCCTTCGGTATCGTCCAGGTCGGTGTCATGCACGACCAGCGAAGCGCTGTGGGCCTTTTCGAGGGCCGCGGTCGGGATCTCCAGCATCTGGCAGGTCTTCTCGGTGATCAGGAAGTCCTGCTGGCCGATGTTCTGGTCGAACATCTGCAGCGGGCTGTCGGGGTCGGCCGCATCCAGGGTGATACGCGCCGGGCTGCCGCCGCTGACGCGGACCAGCTGGCCGCTTACCAGGAACAGGTAGCGGTCCTCGACCTCCTGCGGGCGCAGGCGCCGACCGGCGTCCAGCTCCCGTGCCAGGCAGGCCGAGGCGAGTTCGCTGCGGGCCTGGTCCGACAGGCCGGAGGTGAGGTCCAGGTCCTGAAGCAGGGTGTCGATGCTGGTGCTATCCATGGGGCGGTTCCCGGTCCGTGCTGTGCCAATCCATTCCCGCGTCGCGACGCCGCAGGAAGGGCAGCGGGGCGGGCGCGCGTGCGCGATCTAGTCAATGGACGCCAGTGTAGCATCCGATCCCGCCACAGGAACCGCCGCCGCGGCCCCGCGGCAGGCGAAGCGCGGCCGGTCGTCGTGGTCGATCAGGTCGTGGGATTGCAGGAAGCGGCGCGCGTCGGCGGCATCCTCGCAAAACCATGCGGCGGTGCTGCCCAGGCGGAAGCTGTAGCCCCAGGTGTCCATGTCCCGCATCAGCCGCTCGCGGCCGACGCCGGGCAGCTCGTCAGCCAGCAGGATCTGCAGGTAGCAGACACCGCATTCCTCGAGGTCGTCGCCGCCGGCATTGGTGTGCAGGGTGGCACGCCGCGTGGCGTCCATGCAGATCACGTGTCCGGCCTCGTGCAGGGCCGAGTGGATCGGGGTGTCGGGGCGCACGTGGACCTCCAGGCCGATAATCCCGGCCTCGGGTTCGCCCCACCAGGTGCCGGGCAGCGGGGCCCGGGCCGGATGTGTCACCAGACGCAGGCCGTAGCGCGCCAGCAGGTCCGCGAGGGCCTCCCGCAGGCCGGGGTCGCCGCAGGTCTGGATCGCGGAGGGGCTCATGCGTCTGGCCGACCGGGCAGGGCGCTGCTGTGCTTGCGGCTGCGCCGGGGGCACTCCTCGGGATGCTCGCGGCACCAGGCGTCGACGCGCTCGGCGAGGTCATCCTGAAAGCACAGCAGGTAGAACCGGGCCTGTTCGCGGTTGACGATGGCCGGGCGTCCCAGGGTGTCGACTACCCCGGTGCGCAGGGCCGCGATGATCGCGTTGGCGGCCTTCTTCTGTGGCCAGGTGGTGATCTGCTCCCAGGCCTCGGGGGTGAAGTACAGGCGCAGCAGGTCGGGGCGGGTGGTCAGCAGCATGCGCGTGACGTTGCGCAGCGTGGTCTCCGCCTCGCCCCAGTCCTGGACCAGTCCGCCTTCCAGCAGGCGCTCGATCTCCTCGCGGCCCTTGGGTGACAGCATGGGCGGATGCGGTACGCCTCAGGCGTCCGGTGCGTCCTCCGGCGTGAAGGCGCGGATGGACAGCGCGTGCACCTCGCCGGAGTCGATCTGATCGCGCACGGTGGCGTAGACGGTCTGGTGCTTCTTGACCGCGTTCATGCCGGCGAACTGCGGGCTGACGACCAGGGCCTCGAATTTGCCCTCGCCCCCGGTGACCTCGACCTTCTGGGCCTCCGGCAGGCCGGCGCGGATGAGTTCGGCCACTTGGCTGGCTTCCATGATGAGTCCCCTTGCGTGCGTGCGTGTGATGAGTGCGAATGTCAGCCGCGGATGATAGCCGGGCGTCTGGCCCGACATGAAGTGCCCCCACACGGGGAACTCCAACCCGGAGTGGGGTTCCCATCGGAACACCTGCATGGAAAGTCGGGGTGGTTTGGTCCGACCCGAACCGGCTCGCTAGCATCAGGCCATCATCGACCGGCCCGCCGGGCCACGGAGGCAAAGACCATGATCTTCAAGCAACTGTTCGAGGACGAGTCGTCCACCTATACCTATCTGCTCAGCTGCCCGGATACCGGGAAGACGGCCCTGATCGACCCGGTCATCGAGACCGTCGACCGCGATCTGCGCGTGCTGCAGGAGATGGGCCTGAGTCTCGACTACGTGATCGAGACCCATATCCATGCCGATCACATCACCGGTGCGCGGATGCTGCGCGAGAAGACCGGCTGCAAGCTGGGCGGTCCGGCGATGGACGAACTGCCCTGCCGGGATTTCGGCCTGCGCGAGGGTGAGCCCTTCCAGGTGGGCAACCTGGTGATCAACCCGCTGTACACCCCGGGTCACACGGATGCGCACCATGCCTATCTGATGGATCACGTCGGCCTGAAGATGCTGTTCTCCGGTGATGCCCTGCTGATCGAAGCCTGCGGCCGCACGGACTTTCAGTCGGGGGATGCCAAGACCCTGTACCACTCGATCCAGGACAAGTTCTTCACCCTGCCGGACGAGACCCTGGTGTACCCCGCGCACGACTACGAGGAGCGCCAGATCACCACCATTGGTCAGGAGAAGATGCGCAACCCGCGCCTGGGCAAGGGCAAGCCGGAGGCCGAGTTCGTGAAGATCATGGACGAGATGGACCTGCCGTACCCGAAGAAGATCGACTGGGCGCTGCCCGGCAACGAGGGCTGCGGCATCTGTCCGGACAACCTGCCGGACGAGAAGAAGCGCCTCTGCGAGACCGATCAGCAGGGTTAGTCCGATCCCTTCCGGTGGCCCCGCCAGGAGCCACCGGTTCCGAATGTTCATCCGGTGGGCGGTTTTTACCGCCTGCCGGACCCCGTACACTCCCGCGATGACCGACCACACACCCGCTGACGCGCCGGGCTCGCTCGCGTCGCCGAACCCGCTGGAACGTCTGCGCGCGATCATGGCGCGGTTGCGCGATCCCGGGGCCGGTTGTGCCTGGGACCGGGCGCAGACTGCGGGCAGTATCGTCCCGTTCACCCTGGAAGAGGCCTATGAGCTGGCCGACGTGGTCGCCCGCGACCAGGGCGCGGATGCGGAGACCCGGGAGCTGCGTGACGAGCTGGGGGACCTGCTGTTCCAGGTGGTCTTCCAGGCGCGTATCGCCGAGGAGGCCGGTCGCTTCGATCTGGATGATGTCGCCCGCGCGATTGGCGACAAGCTGGTGCGCCGGCATCCGCACGTGTTCGCCGATGCCGAGCACGGCTCGGATGCCGAGCGCGAGGCCGCCTGGGAGGCGGACAAGGCGCGCGAGCGTGCGGCGCGCGCCCAGACCAGCGCGATGGACGATATCCCGCTGGCGTTGCCGGCCCTGTCGCGCGCGGTGAAGAGTCAGCGCCGTGCCGCGCGCCTGGGTTTCGACTGGGACGATCCGGCCCCGGTGGTCGCCAAGATTCACGAGGAGCTGGCCGAGGTGCAGGCGGCGGTGGACCAGGGCGAGCCGCCGGCGCGCATCGCCGAGGAGGTCGGCGACGTGCTGTTCGCGGTCAGCAACTGGGCGCGGCATCTGGGGGTGGACCCGGAGGGCGCGCTGCGCGGCAGCACGCGCAAGTTCGAGGCCCGTTTCCGCCAGATGGAGGCGCTGGCCGCGGCCAGCGGCGAGACCCTGGCCGGACTCGATTTCGACCGCCAGGAGACCCTTTACCAGGAGGCGCGGCGTCTTGAACGCGCGACCCGGGACACATTCGATACCAAGGACCCGACATGACCGAAGCCGTTGAGCTGCCCGACCACTTTCTGCCCGCCCGGATCGAGACCATCGAGCAGGTCACCCCGCTGATCAAGGTATTCACCCTGGCGGCGGACCCGCAGCGGTTTTCCAGCAAGGCCGGCCAGTGGCTGGACCTGGTGATCCCGCAGGCGGAGGGCAAGCCCTTCGTCGGGGGGTACTCGGTGGTCTCCGCGCCGCGCGCCGACGGGCGGCTGCAGCTGGCCATCAAGTACGCGGACCATCATGCGGCCACCCATTACCTGCACACGGAGGCCGGCGAGGGCGACACGGTGTACATCACGCCGGGGCAGGGCAGCTTCTTCTTCGAGCCCGGCATGGCGCAGAACGTGGTGCTGCTGGGGGCGGGCATCGGGGTCACGCCCCTGTTCGGCATCCTGCGCGCGATCCATGCCGGGATGCCGGACGTCTATGCCCACCTGGTCTACAGCGTGGCCCACCAGGACGAGGTGCTGTTCCCGCAGGAGCTGGAGGCGATGGCCGCGGCACCGAACATCGACGTCAGCCTGACGGTCACGCGCGAGGCGGAGGACTGGCTGGGGCATACCGGCCGCATCAGTCATGCGTTGCTGGAGTCGCTGGACCTGCCGCGCGATGCGCTGTTCTATTTCTGCGGGTCGCGCGAGTTCATCGAGGACATGGCCACCCTGCTGGCGGAATGGGGCATCCCCGAGGCCCAGCTGAAATACGAGAAGTGGTGGTAGTGAGCCAGGCGGCGGTCTGAATTGGTCATTGCGAGTCGCCGCAGGCGACGAAGCACAAAAGCAGCGAAGCTGCGTTGAACGGCCGCAGGCCGGCCCGAAGGGCGAGCGGAGCGAGTAATCTCCCAACGCTGGCAGTGCGCCGGGATCAGGTGGCTGAGCACATCGATTGCCACGTCGCCTGTGGCGCCTCGCAATGACGGGGTGGCTTACGGGCGGCGGGTGTCGCGCGGGCGCAGGGCGTTGTCGGGGGCGAGGATCGTGGGCTGTCCGTCCAGTGCCGGATCGGTGTCGGGGTAGTCGCGGATATAGTGCAGGCCGCGGCTCTCCTGGCGCGACAGCGCGCTCTTCACGATGATCTCGGCGACCATGGCCAGGTTGCGCAGCTCCAGCAGGTCCGGGGAGATGCGGAAGTGGCTGTAGTACTCGTGGATCTCCTCCTGCAGGATGCGGATGCGCCGCTCGGCGCGGTGCAGCCGTTCGCGGGCGCGCACGATGCCCACGTAGTCCCACATCAGGCGGCGCAGTTCGTCCCAGTCGTGGGCCACCACCACCTCTTCCTGTGACTCGGTGACCCGGGACTCGTCCCAGGCCGGTGGGACCGGGAGCTGCTCGGGGGCGGGCAGATCGGTCTGCGACAGGATGTGATCGGCCGCGGCACGGGCGTAGACCAGGCACTCCAGCAGCGAGTTGCTGGCCATGCGGTTGGCCCCGTGCAGCCCCGTGTAGGACACCTCGCCGGCGGCGTACAGCCCGGGCAGGTCGGTCTGACCGAAGTGGTTCACCATCACGCCGCCACAGGTGTAGTGGGCAGCCGGGACAACCGGCAGCGATTCCCGGGTCATGTCGAAGCCGAATTCCAGGCAGCGCTCGTAGATCGTGGGGAAATGCTCGCGAATGAACTCGGCCGGCTTGTGGCTGATGTCGAGGTTCACGTGGTCGATGCCGAGGCGTTTCATCTCGTGATCGACCGCGCGGGCGACGATATCCCGCGGGGCCAGTTCCGCGCGCTCGTCGAAGCGCGGCATGAAGCGCTCGCCGTCGGGCAGGAGCAGCACCCCGCCCTCGCCGCGCACCGCCTCGGAGATCAGGAACGACTTCGCCTTCGGGTGGAACAGGCAGGTCGGGTGGAACTGCATGAACTCCATGTTCGCGATGCGACAGCCGGCGCGCCAGGCCATGGCGATGCCGTCGCCGGTCGCGCCGTCCGGGTTGGAGCTGTACAGATAGACCTTGCTGGCCCCGCCGGTGGCCAGGATCACGGTCGGCGCCAGCAGGGTCTCCACCTCGCGGGTCTTCGCGTCCTGCACGTAGGCGCCGATCACGCGGCGGCTGCCATCCACCGGCTGGGTGATCAGGTCCACCGCCACATGGCGTTCGAAGACCTCGATGCTGCCCTGGCCCGAGGCGTTGCGCACCAGTGCCTCCTCGATCGCGCGGCCGGTGGCATCGGCGGCGTGTGCCACGCGGCGCGCGCTGTGCCCGCCCTCGCGGGTGAGGTGCAGGCGGCTGCGGCCTTCCAGGGGTTCCCGGGTGAACGGCACGCCCAGGTTGAGCAGCCAGTGGATGGCCTCAGGGCCGGCCGCCACGGTGCGGCGCACGGCGTCCGGGTCGCACAGGCCGGCACCGGCGTCCAGGGTGTCCTGGATATGGGCGTCGAAGGAGTCGGTGCGGTCGAGTACTGCGGAGATGCCGCCCTGGGCATAGCGGGTGGAACCCTCGTCGACCGGACCCTTGCTGATCACGGTGACGCGTCGATGCGGGGCCAGGTGCAGGGCCGCGGAGAGCCCCGCCGCGCCGCTTCCGATCACGAGGACGTCCGCCAGGCGCGGTTGTTGTACTGTCCCCATGGGTCAGGTAACGTGCTGCGCTTGTTGCCAGAGCAAAATGTGGCCCTTGCGCAACAGTGTTGTGCGCAAAGCGAACTTAATGCGAGTCAGGCGGTCCATGCACCATAGATTACCGGAGACCGGTGTGCTGGCGGGAGTCCCCGCATGAGCGAGAAGGCTTCCGACGAGGCCCTGGTCAAGCGAGTTCAGAACGGCGACAAGGCGGCTTTCGACATCCTGGTGCTGAAGTATCAGCACAAGATCGTCAACCTGGTCGGGCGCTATGTCCATGACCATGCGGCGGCCCTGGATGTGTCCCAGGAGGCCTTTATCAAGGCCTACAAGGGGCTGGCGAACTTTCGCGGCGAGAGTGCGTTCTATACGTGGCTCTACCGCATCGCCATCAACACGGCCAAGAACCACCTTGTCTCCCAGGGACGGCGTCGGCCCGAGGCCGAGGTCGATGCGCAGGACGCGGAACAGATGGGCGGTGACTCCGCCCTGAAGGACAGTGCAACCCCGGAGGGGGAGCTGTTGTCCGAAGAGATTGAAGGGGCGGTGCGTAGCACCATCGAGGAATTGCCCGACGACCTTCGGATGGCCATCACGCTGCGCGAGATCGAGGGACTGAGTTACGAGGAGATCGCGCAGACGATGGGATGCCCGATCGGCACGGTCCGCTCGCGCATCTTCCGGGCCCGCGAGGCCATCGACCGGACCTTGCGTCCGTTGCTAGACAACAACTGAACGAGTAGCGCCATGAAAGAACAAGTCTCCAAGAACGAACGTCTGTCGGCTCTGGTGGACGGAGAAACGGATGACTTCGAGACGCGTCGCCTGATGGACGAACTGGTGCGGTCCGAGGAGGATCGGGCCCGCTGGGAACGCTATCACCTGATCGGCGACAGTCTGCGCGGGGGGATGCGTCGCACCGCACCCGCGAGCTTCATGGACGGCGTCCAGGCGGCCCTGGCCGAAGAGGCCCCGCTGTCGGTCGCGCGCAAGCCGGATCAGCCGCGCTGGCTGAAGCCGGTGGCCGGTACTGGCGTCGCCGCCGCGGTCGCGATGGTCACCCTGGTCGGGATGCAGATGATCGGCCCCGACTCCGGTGCGCCGGAGGCGACGCCGGTCGCCAGCGAGGGCACGCCGGCGCAGCTGGCCGACGGTATCCAGCGGGTCAGCACCACGGGTTCCGAGGCGCCGGCCACCGAGCCGGAAGGCCTGGATCCGCGCTTTGCCCGATACCTCGAAAACCATGCGGAACTGATGGGGCCGGGGTCCACCGCCCTGGGTCGTGTTCGCTTTTCGGTGAGTGACGAGTAACGCGTGATGCGCCGCAGCCTCGCGTACGCCCTGGTTGCCGCTACCGCGCTTTGTTGTCTGCCTTTGCCGGTCCTGGCGGGGGAGGCGTCCCCCGCCGACTGGTTGCAGCGTATGACCGGCAGCCTGCACTCGGAGAGTTACCAGGGGACCTTCGTGCTCCAGCGCGACGATCGGCTGGACGCCATCCGTGTGGTACACGCCGCCGAGAACGGTGGCTACCGTGAACGTCTGGAGACCCTGACCGGCGCCCCGCGCGAGATCCTGCGTTCGGTCGACCGGCTGAGTGCCCTGAAGGGTGCCCGGGCGGCGGCGGGTGAGCCCCCGCACGGACCGGCCGGTGCGCCGGTGTTCCTGCTTGAGCGCCACGATCACTATGAACTGAAGGACATGGGCGCGGACCGCGTGGCCGGTCTCGACTGCCGCATGATCCTGGCGCGGGCGCGCGATACCTTGCGCTACAGTCATCGCTACTGCCTGCATACGGAAACCGCGCTCCCGCTGCTGAGCGAGCTGTACGACGGGCATGGCCATCTGCTGGAACGTCTCGCGTTCACCAGTCTCGAGCGTCTGGAGGAGGTCGCCGAGGGTGCTCTCGAGCCCACGCAGGAAGACGCGGAGCGGGTCGAAGTGCGGGCCGATCGTGGCCACAAAAAGCCCGAATGGGACGCACAGACGGGCATGGACGGCTGGCACTTCGATGCGCTGCCGGACGGTTTTACCGCGATCGCCGCGACCGAACGTCCGGTCGGGGATGGCGAGGCCCGTCTGCGCCACTTCGTGCTGAGCGACGGCCTTGCCTCGGTTTCGGTGTATATCGAAAAGACCAGTGGCGAGCGAATGTTCGAGGGCACGACCCGCGCGGGCGCCACGCACGGCGCGGCCCGCTCGATTGCCGGGCACCAGGTAACCGCGGTGGGCGACGTCCCGCGGGCCACGGTTCAGGGTGTGCTGGATGCGATCGTGTACCACTCCGGTGAATGATTCCTCGCGGGGCGCAGCATGAGTGAATGGATCCGCGAACAGGGCATTGTGCTGTCGGTGGAGGGCTATGCGGCGCGCGTGCGCATCGAGCGCCAGTCGACCTGCGGCAGTTGTTCGGCCCGTTCGGGCTGCGGCAGCGGGGTGCTCTCCGAGGTTCTCGGCCGCAAGGCGGTGGAGGTGACCGTCGGGCATCCTGGAACGCTGCAGCCCGGGGATACCGTGACCCTGGGGATCCGTGACCAGGCCCTGGTCTCAGGGGCCCTTGCAATGTACCTGCTGCCACTGGCCGGGCTGGTGGCGGCGCCCGGCCTGATGATGCTGGTCGCGCCCGGGCTGGGCGAGGGAATACACCTGCTCGCCGGCGCCCTGGGCTTTGCCGCGGGCCTGTATGCGGTACGCGTCTGGCTGCGCCGTCGGGCGCCGGATCTGGCGCCGGTGCTGCTGGAGCGTCATCCGGCCTCGGGGGTGCATGGCTCCGCCGGCTCCGTGCTCACGCCGCGACCCTGAGGGTCTGTGTGCGCCCGCGGGAACTTGCGGGTGGGTGCGGCTTTCTAGAGCGTTGAACCTTCGACTTCCCAATGCGGATCAGATGATGATGAAACCGATGCAATGGGCACTGGTGGCCCTGACCTTTCTCGCCCTGTCGCTGCCGGCCTCGGCGCGCATGCTGCCGGACTTCGTGCCGCTGGCGGAGGAACACAGCCCGGCGGTGGTGAACATCGCCACCACCCGCGAGCGCGAGAATCCGCATCGCGGCCAGATGCCGGACTTCGAGGGCACGCCCTTCGAGGACCTGTTCGAGCGTTTCTTTGGCGGTCCGGGCGGCTCGGGCGAGCGCGCCCCGGAGAGCTTCGAACGCAACTCGCTGGGTTCCGGCTTCATCTACACCGAGGATGGCTACATCATCACCGCGAACCATGTGGTGGACGGAGCCTCGGAGGTCGTCGTCCATCTGTCCGACCGGCGCGTGTTCGACGCCGAGATCGTCGGCAAGGACCCGCAGAGTGACGTGGCCCTGCTGAAGATCGACGCCGAGGACCTGCCGACCCTGAAGCTGGGTTCTTCGTCCGACCTGAAGGTCGGCGAATGGGTGCTGGCGATCGGTTCGCCGTTCGGCTTCGATCACTCCGTCACCGCCGGCATCGTCAGCGCCAAGGGGCGCAACCTGCCGACCGAGAACTACGTCCCGTTCATCCAGACCGACGTGGCGATCAATCCGGGCAACTCGGGCGGGCCGCTTCTGAATCTGGATGGCGAGGTCATTGGCATCAATGCCCAGATCTACAGCCGCACGGGCGGCTTCATGGGCCTGTCCTTCGCCGTGCCTATCGAGATGGTGGAGGACGTGGTGCAGCAGCTGCGGGAACACGGCGAGGTGACGCGCGGCTGGCTGGGTGTGCTGATCCAGGAGGTTACGCGCGAGCTGGCCGACTCCTTCGGCATGGACAAGCCCACCGGCGCCCTGGTCGCGCGGGTGCAGGCCGACAGCCCGGCGCAGAAGGCCGGCTTCGAGACCGGTGACGTGATCCTGTCGTTCAACGGCATCGAGGTGCCCAACTCCTCCGCTCTGCCGCCGATCGTCGGGCGCACGCCGGTGGGTACCGAGGCCGAGGTGGAAGTGCGCCGCGGCGACGAGACCCGCACCATCACGGTCGAGATCGAGCGCCTGCCGGACGACATCTCGGCCCAGCGTGGCGGGCCACAGCGGCAGACGCCGGAGCGGACCGAGCCGCAGAGCCTGCTGGGGATGGTCCTGGAGCCGCTGGAGGCCGAACGCGCCGCGGAGCTGGACGTGGACGCCGGCGTGGTCGTGCGGGAGGTCGTCGACAACCCGGCGCGTTCCGCCGGCCTGCGCCCCGGCGATGTGATCGTGCAGTTCGGCGGCCATGCCATCGACTCGGCGGAGACGCTGGAGCAACAGATCGCCGAGGTCGGCGACCGGCGGACGGTGCCGGTCCTGGTGTATCGCGGCGACAACCCGACCTACATCGCCCTGCGCATCCCGCGGGACTGAGACCGCCTTCGGGGCGCACGCCCCGGGGCCGCCATGGAGCAAGGGAGGGCTGTCGGCCCGGTCGGCAGCCCTCCCGATCGTTTGCGGATGACCGAACTGACGCTTTATCACCGCGAGAGCTGCGGTCTCTGCCATGACATGCTGGCCGAGATTATGGCCCTCAAAAGCCGTTATACTTTCGCGCTTACGGTCGTCGACATCGACGAGGACCCGGAGCTGCAGGCGCGTTTCAACGTCAAGGTCCCGGTGCTTGCGGTCGACGGCGACATTCTCTGCTGCCATTTCCTCGACCGAAAGGCACTGCTGGACCAACTGGCCCCTGCATGACCGAAACCCGCCTTACCCGCAATTTCTCCATCATCGCGCATATCGACCACGGCAAGTCCACGCTGGCGGACCGCCTGATCCAGGGCTGTCATGGCCTGACCGAACGCGAGATGTCCGAGCAGGTGCTGGACTCGATGGATCTGGAGCGCGAGCGCGGGATCACCATCAAGGCGCAGAGCGTCTCGCTGTACTACGACGCCCAGGACGGTGAGCGCTATCAGCTGAATCTCATCGACACCCCGGGGCATGTGGACTTCTCCTACGAGGTCTCGCGCTCGCTGTATGCCTGCGAGGGTGCGTTGCTGGTGGTGGATGCCTCGCAGGGCGTCGAGGCGCAGAGCGTCGCCAACTGCTACACCGCGATCGATCAGGGGCTCGAGGTCGTCCCGGTGCTGAACAAGATCGACCTGCCCGCCGCCGAGCCAGACCGGGTGGCCGCGGAGATCGAGGACGTGATCGGTATCGAGGCCACGGATGCCCTGCGCGTCTCCGCCAAGACTGGCGAGGGTATCGCCGAGCTGCTGGAGGAGATCGTGCGCCGGATCCCGCCACCGGAGGGCGATGCCGAGGCCGCGCCCAAGGCGCTGGTGATCGACTCCTGGTACGACAACTACCTGGGCGTGGTGGCGCTGGTGCGGGTCAAGGCCGGACGCTTCTACGCGGGCCAGAAGATCAAGGCGATGTCGGTGGGGCGGGCGCACGAGGTCAGCCGGGTCGGCGTATTCACGCCCAAGCCGGTGGACCGCAAGACGCTGGAGGTTGGCGAGGTCGGCTATCTGATCGCGACCATCAAGGACATCTCCGGGGCCAAGGTGGGCGACACCTTCACCGATTTCAACAACCCGGCGGACGAGCCGGTACCGGGCTTCCAGGAGATCCAGCCGCGGGTATTCGCCGGGCTGTTCCCGGTCAGTGCGGACGACTTCAACGACCTGCGCGAGGCGCTGGACAAGCTGCGCCTGAACGATGCGGCGCTGTCGTTCGAGCCGGAGACCTCGCAGGCGCTCGGGTTCGGCTTTCGCTGCGGCTTCCTCGGCATGCTGCACATGGAGATCGTGCAGGAGCGCCTGGAGCGGGAATACGACCTGGACCTGATCACCACCGCGCCCACCGTGGTCTACGAGGTGGAGCGCAACGACGGCGAGGTGGTCTCGGTGCACAACCCCTCCGAGCTGCCGGCGAACAACGAGGTGGCCGAGATCCGCGAGCCGATCATCGAGGCGAATATCCTGGTCCCGCAGGAGTATGTAGGGGCGGTGATCACTCTGTGTGTCGAGAAGCGCGGTGTGCAGACGAAGATGCAGTACCTCGGGCGCCAGGTGCAGCTGTCCTACGAGCTGCCGATGTCCGAGGTGATGCTCGACTTCTTCGATCGGCTGAAGTCCGCGACCCGCGGCTATGCCTCGTTCGACTACCAGCCGCTGCGCTTCCAGGCGGCGCCGCTGGTGCGCGTGGACATCCTGATCAATGGCGACCGCGTGGACTCGCTGTCGGCCATCGTGCATCGCGACCATGCCGAGTCGCGCGGGCGCGAGATCATCGAGCGCATGGCCAAGATCATCCCGCGTCAGATGTACGAGGTGGCGATCCAGGCGGCGATCGGTTCCAAGATTATCGCGCGCGCCACGGTCAAGGCGATGCGCAAGAACGTGCTGGCCAAGTGCTACGGCGGCGACGTAACCCGCAAGCGCAAGCTCCTGGAGAAACAGAAGGCCGGCAAGAAGCGCATGAAGTCGATCGGCAAGGTGGATGTGCCGCAGGAGGCCTTCCTGGCGGTGCTGTCGGTGGACGACGACAAGAAGTGACAATCAGGCCTGCGGCCCGGAAGGGCCGTCGGGCACTCCCCGGCGGGCCGGGAACAGAGGACACGGCATGGCAAATCTCGAACTGATCCTGGTGCTGGCAACCGCCGTGACCGGCCTGATCTGGCTGGGCTGGGTGATCCTGCGGCGGCGTCGCAGCCCGGAGCGCCAGCGGGCGATGCCCTGGTTCGTGGACTACTCGCGTTCGTTCTTCCCGGTGCTGCTGATCGTGCTGATCCTGCGCTCGTTCGTGGCCGAGCCCTTCCGCATCCCCTCCGGGTCGATGATGCCCACCCTGCTGGTGGGCGACTTCATCATGGTCAGCAAGTTCTCCTACGGGATCCGCCTGCCGGTCACCCGCACCAAGATCCTCGATACCGGCGAGCCGGAGCGTGGCGAGGTCGTGGTGTTCAAGTATCCCCGCAACCCCGCCGAGGACTACATCAAGCGGGTCATCGGTCTGCCGGGCGATACCATCGCGTTCCGCGATCGCGTGCTGTACGTGAATGGCGAGCCGCAGCCGGCCGAGCGGGTTGGAACCTTCGAGGGCGAGGGCTCCGGGCAGGTCATGTCGGGCGCGTCGATGTTCGAGGAGACCCTGGATGGACGCACCTACAACACCCTGATGCGCGAGCAGCAGGCGAGCCTCGACGGTTCGGTCACGGTCCCCGACGGTCACTACTTCATGGTCGGTGACAACCGCGACAACTCCAACGACAGCCGGGTCTGGGGGTTCGTCGCCGAGGAACACCTGGTGGGCCGGGCGCTCTTCATCTGGCTGCATTGGGATTACAATGAAGGCCATCGGGACTTTTCCCGGATCGGCCAGGCGATTCGCTAGGCCGTATTCCGCGGGAGCAGGCAACCAGGGGGCAGGGTATTCATGCGACATTCCAGACACTCGATGCAGGGCGCGGGCGCGGTGACGATTCTTGCGCTGATCTTCCTCGCGCTGCTGGTCGGCACCTTCGTGATCAAGATGGGTACGCAGTACACCCAGTTCCTGACTGTGCGCTCGATCATGCAGGATGTGGCCACCCAGACCGGCGCCGCCGACAAGAGCGAGCGCGAGCTGTGGCGCGAGATCAATCGCCGGTTCCAGATCAATTCGGTATACGACGGGATCGGCGAGGACAACTTCAGCGTGACCGAGCACGGGGAGGGCCGCCGCCTGAACCTGGAATACGAGGTGCGCCGCGAATTCCTCGGCAACGTGGACGTGGTGGCACGCTTCTCGAACAGCGAGACACTCGCCCCTTGAGGAGGGCGGCGTCGATCCGTTGCATGCCTCCAGGGGTGTTTTCGTGAGTCGTGACTTTCGCAGCCTGCTGCCGCCGGCCGTGCGCGATGGCGAGGGTGTGGGCCAGGCGCTGACCCACCGCAGTGCCGGCGGGCGCAACAACGAGCGTCTCGAATTCCTCGGGGATGCCGTGCTGGGCCTGGTGATCGCCGACGCCCTGTACGAGCAGCTCCCGGACGCCCCGGAGGGCGACCTGACCCGCCTGCGTGCCGCGCTGGTCAATCGCGAGTCGCTGGCCGCGCTGGCGCGCGAGACGGGACTGGAGGGCACGCTGAACCTGGGCCAGGGCGAGCGCAAGAGTGGTGGTCAGCGCCGCGACTCCATCCTCGCGGATGCCGTGGAGGCCCTGATCGGGGTGACCTATCGCGAGGCCGGCATGCAGGCCGCGCGCGAGTTCACCCTGGCGCTGTACGCCGAGCGCCTGCAGGATCTGCCGTCGGCCGAGTCGCTGAAGGACCCGAAAACCCGCCTTCAGGAACAGCTGCAGGGCCGCAATGCGGAGCTTCCGGTCTACGAGGTGCTGGAGGTGGCCGGCCCCGATCACAAGCGCCAGTTCACCGTGGCGGTGCACCTTCCCACCCAGGGCTGGGGGCAGCGCGGCCAGGGCTCCTCGCGGCGCCGCGCCGAGCAGGCCGCGGCCGAGGCCGCCCTGAAGCGCCTGCAACAGGTACAGGAACAATGAGCGAAACCGATGACCGCCCCGCGGGCGAATCCACGCGCTGTGGTCTGATCGCGCTGATCGGCCGGCCCAACGTGGGCAAGACCACGCTGATGAACCGTCTGGTCGGCGAGAAGCTGGCGGCGACGACCCGGCGGCCCCACACCACGCGCAACCGCATCCTCGGAATCGTGACCGAGGGGCAGGACCAGATTGTGCTGATGGATACGCCCGGCATCGACACCGAGCGCACCCAGCTCGTGAACCGCGTCCTCAACCGCACGGCCAGCCAGGCGCTGGCGGATGCCGACCTCGTCTGCTTCATCGTCGAGGCCGGCCAGTTCGGCCCGGGCGACGAACGCATCGAAGAGACCATTCGGCATTCCGGGCGCCCGGCGCTGCTGGTGATCAACAAGGTCGACCAGTTCCGCGAGAAGGAGGAGCTGCTGCCGTTCATCCAGGCCCGGGCCGCGAGTTTCGACTATGCCGGCGTGGTGCCGCTGTCGGCGAAGACCGGCTCCAATCTGGAGGGCCTGATCGCGGAGATCCGGGGGCACCTCCCGCAGGGCCCGTTCCTGTACGACCCCGATCAGCTCTCGGATCGTCCTCAGCGTTTTCGCGCCGAGGAGATGATCCGCGAATCCATGCTCGAGCATCTGGGGCAGGAGGTTCCGTACTCGGTGGCGGTGCGCGTGGAGGACTGGTCGGACGAGCCGCGCACGACACACATCGACGCGGTCATCCTGGTCGAGCGCGACAGCCAGAAGGGAATCGTGATCGGCAAGGGTGGCCAGCGCCTCAAGCGGATCGGCCAGGCGGCCCGCGTCCAGCTGGAAGAACTGCTGGAGCGCAAGGTCATGCTGCGTCTGACCGTGCGGGTGGAGGCCGACTGGACCCGCAACCCGCGGGCCCTGCGCGAACTCGGCATCGAAGAACCCCGATGAGGGCCCCGCGACGGGCATGAGTGGCGCGGGGTCGGCGGTCACCCAGGGGGTCGTGCTGCACGCCCGCCCGCTGCGCGAGAACAGCCGCGTGCTGGATCTGCTGACCGCCGGGAGCGGCCGCCTGTCGGCGGTGGTGCGCGGCAAGGCCGGGTCTGTCCAGCCGTTCGTGCTGCTGGATCTGGCCTGGCGCGGGCGCGGCGAACTGCCCACCCTCAGCGTCGCCGAGCAGCAGCGGGTCTTCCCGCTGACCGGACGGTCCCTGGTCTGCGGGCTGTACCTGAACGAGCTGATCCTGCGCCTGTACCCGCGCGAGGCCCCGATCCCGGAGGCCCTGCCCGCGCTGCTGTCCGCCTACGCCCGGCTGGCCGCGGGCGAACGCGCCGATACCGCCCTGCGTCGTGCCGAATGGGCCCTGCTTGCCCCGCTGGACTCCGGGCTGGAGCATGTCGAGCCGGCCGAGCTGGACCCGGATGGCTGGTATCGCTACGACCCGGAGGCCGGACTGGAGCCCGTGGCCGCCGGACGGGGCGAGGCGATCCCCGGTTCGGCGCTGCGGGCGCTGGCCACCGGGGAGGACGTGCCGGATAATCATGCCCGCGTCAGTCGCGACTTCATGCGCCGGCTGATCGACATCCACCTGGCCGGCCGGCCCCTGCGCACCCGGGGTCTGCTGTAGGCTTCGGGACCGCATCCAACCAAGGGCACCGCCTCATGTCGCATCCTGCTCCGCTCAAGCTCGGGGTCAATCTCGATCACATCGCCACCATTCGCCAGGCGCGGCATACGCCGTATCCGGACCTGATGCAGGCGGTGCGCCTGGCCGAGGCCAGCGGCGCGGACTCCATCACCCTGCACCTGCGCGAGGACCGCCGCCATATCCAGGACGACGATGTCTTCGGGATCAAGCCCCGGCTCAAGGTCCCGATGAACCTGGAGATGGCGGCCACCGAGGGTATGCAGGCGATTGCCCTGAAGCTGCGTCCGGCGGCGTGCTGCATCGTGCCGGAGAAGCGCGAGGAGCTGACTACCGAGGGTGGGCTGGATGCCGTGGGGCAGCTGGAGCGCCTGCGCGAGTTTGTCGCGCCCCTGACCGCCGCGGGGATCGAGGTCTCGCTGTTCGTGGAGCCGGATGCGCGCCAGCTGGAGGCGGCGGTGGCCATTGGCGCGCCGGTGGTGGAGCTGCACACCGGTGCCTATGCCAACGCCCGTGATGCGGCCGAGCGCGAACGCTTGCTCGCCGGCATTAACGAGGCCGCTGCCGCCGGCCGGGAGATGGGGCTGGTGATCAACGCCGGCCACGGGCTGGACTACGACAACGTGCGCCCGATCGCGGCCAACCCGGTTTTCCACGAGCTCAATATCGGGCATTCGATCGTCGCGCGGGCCCTGTTTACCGGCCTGCCCGAGGCGGTCAGTCACATGCGCGGGCTGATGGATGCTGCCCGCCAGGGGCTTCCGGCCGGGCAGTACCCGGTCTGAGCGCGATGATCCTCGGGATCGGGACCGATCTGGTGCAGGTCGCGCGCATGCGCGGCATGTGGGAGCGCCACGGCCGCCGCCTCGCCGAGCGCATCCTGCATCCGCTGGAGCAGGCCGATCTGCCATCCCATGAACCGGCCGGGTTTCTGGCCCGGCGCTTTGCCGCCAAGGAGGCGCTGGCCAAGGCGCTGGGCTGCGGGGTCGGGGCTGACATGGCGCTGGCGGAGGCGGGGGTGACCCATGACGCTCGCGGGCGCCCCGAATTCGTGCTGGCCGGGCGGGCCCGGGCCACGGCAGACCGCCTCGGTGTGCGCGCGATCCATCTCAGCATCAGCGACGAACGCGAATACGCCCAGGCCTTCGTGGTCCTCGAAGGTGGCGAGTAACCCGCCTTTCCCTCCGGGCGAGGTTGCCCGGGTTGGGGCGGCTCCCTAGAATGTGGCTCCTTATGCCTGCCGGTGTCCGCGGATGCCGCGGCAGGCCAGCCCTGAGCGAGCGACGGAGTCCAGTCAATGCCCTGGAACGAACCGGGAAACAACAACCGCGACCCCTGGAGTGGGGGTGGCGGCGGCCAGCGCGGTAGCGGTGGCGGCGGGGGTGGCAATCAGCCCCCCGACCTCGAGGAGATGATGCGCAAGCTGTCGCGTCAGCTGAATGGTATCTTCGGCGGGGGCGGCAGCGGCGGCTCGGGCGGTTCCGGCAGTGGCGGCATGGGCCGGGGTGCCCAGGCCCTGGTCAGCCTCGGCCTGATTATCGCGCTGGTGGTCTGGCTGGCGTCCGGCTTCCACATCATCTCGGAAGGCGAGCGCGGCGTGGTGCTGCGCTTCGGCGAGTTCCAGCAGGTGAAGAACCCGGGGCCGGGCTGGCATCTGCCCTATCCCATTGAGCGCATCGAGATCGAGAACGTCGACAACGTCCGGACGCTCGAGCATCGCGCGCTGATCCTGACCGGCGACGAGAACATCATCGATGTCGATATCGCGGTGCAGTACCGCATCCTCGACCTGGTCGACTATCTCTTCAATGTCCGCAACCCGAACGCCACGGTGAACCGGGTGATGGAGTCGGCGATCCGCGAGCGCATCGGCAAGAACAACCTCGAATTCATTCTCGGCGAGGGGCGTGGCGAGATCGCCTCGTCCTCGCGCGTGGTGATGCAGGAGAACCTGGACGCCTACGGTGCCGGCATCATCGTCACCGCCGTGTCCATGCAGCAGGCGCAGCCGCCGGAACCGGTGCAGGAGTCCTTCGCCGACGCGATCCGCGCCCGCGAGGACGAGGTGCGCTTCCGCAACGAGGCCGAGGCCTACGCCAATGGCGTGATCCCGCGGGCCCGTGGTCAGGCCGCCCGCATCATCGAGGAGGCCGAGGGCTATCGCGATCAGGTGATCGCCCGGGCCGAGGGTGATGCCTCGCGCTTCGACCAGTTGCTGGCCGAATACCAGCAGGCCCCGGATGTGACCCGGGATCGTCTCTACCTGGAGGCGGTCGAGGCCGTGCTCGAGGATTCGCGCAAGCTGATGCTGGACGTGGGCAGCAGCAACAACCTGATGATGCTGCCGCTGGATCAGTTGTTCCAGGGCGCCGCGCGCAGCGGGAACAGCTCCGGCGACACACCGACACCGCGGCCGCTGGATACCAGCCGCAGTGTCTTCAACAGTGGCTCGGGTACGAGCAGCCGGCTGGGTGATCGCGACCCGGCCGCCCAGCGTTCGCGGGAGGTGCGCTAATGCTCCGCATAGCCGGTATTGCCGTGGTCGTGCTCGGTATCGTCGTTGCCCTGTCGACCTACACCGTTGACGAACGCGAACGCGTGATCAAGTTTGCCCTGGGGGAGATCCGCGAGGTCGACCCGGCCCCGGGCCTGCACTTCAAGTTCCCGCTGATCCAGAACGTCGAGAAGTTCGACGCCCGGATCATGACGCTGAATATCCCGCCGGATCGGTTCCTGACCTCCGAGGCGAAGAACATCATCGTCGATTTCTACGCCAAGTGGCGGATCGACGATGTCGGACAGTTCTACCGCGCCACGCGCGGCGACGAGCGTCTGGCCGAGGAGCGCCTGGCGCAGATCCTGCGCGACGGGATGCGTAACGAGTTCGCCCGCTTCGAACTGCAGGATGTGGTCGCTGGCGAGCGCCTGACGATCATGGGCGCGGTGCGTCAGACGGCACTGGAGACCGCTCAGGAGCTGGGCATCAATCTGGTGGATGTGCGCATCCGCCGCATGGACCTGCCCGACGAGGTATCCGAGTCGGTGTACGAGCGCATGCGGGCCGAGCGTCAGCGCGTGGCCCAGGACTTCCGGGCCCGCGGGCAGGAAGAGGCCGAGCGTATCCGGTCGCGGGCCGACCGCGAGCGCACGGTAATCCTGGCGAATGCCTATCGCGACTCCGAGGAGATCCGCGGTGCCGGTGACGCCCGGGCGACCGAGACCCTCGGGCGTTCGTTCGGCGAGGACCAGGAGTTCTTCCGCTTCTATCGCAGCCTGATTGCCTATCGCAACAGCATGAGCGGCGATAACAGTACCTTCATCCTGGAACCGAACTCCGAGTTCTTCCAGTACTTCAATGCCCCCGGGGGCGAACGTCCGGCGCCGCTGCCGACCCGCTGAGCGGGGCGGGAACCGGGTGGCTGCGGCCGCCCCGAAGGTCGCCGTTTGAACGGGCCCGGAGGTATCCGGGCCCGACTTTTGCCGGACGGCGGGCCGGGCGTGGTGGATGACAGGACAAGGACAGGGATGACATGACCGATATCAACCGCTGGTTGCTGCCGGATGGCCTGGAGGAGGCCTTGCCGGATGCCGCGCGGCGTCTGGAGGCGCTCCGGCGCCGTGTGCTGGACCAGTTCGACACCTGGGGCTACGACCTCGTGATGCCGCCCCTGGCCGAGTATCTGGAATCCCTCCTGACCGGGGCCGGGCATGCCCTCGATCTGCAGACCTTCAAGCTCACCGATCAGCTCACCGGGCGCATGATGGGTGTGCGCGCGGACCTGACCCCGCAGGTGGCACGTATCGACGCGCATCGCCTGCGGGTGCAGGGGCCGAATCGCCTGTGTTACGTGGGTACCGCTCTGCGTACCCGCGCGGACGAATGGTCCGGCTCGCGCAGCCCCTTGCAGGCGGGTGCCGAGCTGTTCGGCCACGACGGGATCGACAGCGATCTCGAGATCATCCGTCTGATGCTGGCCACCCTGACCGTCTGCGGCGTGGACCGCCCGAGCATGGATCTCGGCCATGTCGGGATCTATCGCGCCCTGGCGCGCGACGCCGGCCTCGACGAAAGCCAGGAGCAGGACTTCTTCGACCAGCTCCAGCGCAAGAGTGTGCCCGAGATCGACGAGACCCTGGCGGCCTGGCAGGCCTCCGGCATGGACCCGGTCGCCTGCGCGCGCCTGCGTGCGCTGGTCGATCTGAACGGGGACGCCGCGGTACTGGACGAGGCCCGCCGGGCCCTGGACGGCGCACCGACCGAGGTGCAGGCGGCGCTGGATCACCTGCAGGCCGTGGTCGCGCGCCTAGAGGCGGGCGAGCCGGGGCTGGACCTGCACCTGGACCTTGCGGAACTGCGCGGCTACGCCTATCACACGGGGCTGGTGTTCGCCGCCTTCGTCCCGGGTTCCGGCCAGGCCATCGCCCGTGGGGGGCGGTATAACGACATTGGGCGGGTATTCGGCCGGGCGCGGGCGGCGACCGGGTTCAGTACCGATCTGCGCGCCTTCGTGCGTCGCGAAGGCGGGGTGGCGGCCCCGGCCCGGGAAAGCGTGCGTGCGCCGGCCAGCGGCGATGCGGCGCTGGAGGCCGCGATCGCGGACCTGCGCGCACGCGGGGTGCGCGTGGTGCGCGAGCTGGATGGCCAGGACAATGAATCACCCGCCGGCGCGCGTCTGGAGCAGCGCGACGGCGAATGGACGGTAGTGGAGCATTGATGACGATGGGACGTTTTGTAGTCGTGCTGGGCAGCCAGTGGGGGGACGAGGGCAAGGGCAAGATCGTCGATCGTCTGACCGAGGATGCGGCCGCGGTGGTTCGGTTCCAGGGCGGGCACAATGCCGGCCATACCCTGGTGATCGGCGGCGAGAAGACCGTTCTGCACCTGATTCCGTCCGGCATTCTGCGCGAAGGCGTGGAATGCATGATCGGCAACGGGGTGGTGCTCTCGCCCGAGGCCCTGATCACGGAGATGGAGGAGCTGGAGGCCAAGGGGGTGCCGGTCGCCGACCGCCTGCGTCTGTCGGATGCCTGCCAGCTGATCCTGCCCTACCACGTGGCACTGGACCATGCGCGCGAGAAGGCACGCGGCAAGGCGGCCATCGGGACGACCGGGCGCGGCATCGGGCCGGCCTACGAGGACAAGGTGGCGCGTCGCGGCCTGCGTCTGGACGACCTGTTCCACCGCGAACGCCTGGCGGCCAAGCTGGGCGAGGTGATGGACTATCACAACTTTGCGCTGAAGCACTACTTCAAGGCGCCGACCGTCGATCAGCAGGAAGTGCTGGAGCAGTGCCTGGCGCACGCCGAACGACTGCAGCCGATGGTCACGGACGTGGCCGGGCGGCTGCACGCGCTGCGCGAGCAGGGCAAGGACGTGATGTTCGAGGGCGCCCAGGGCACGCTGCTGGACATCGACCACGGCACGTATCCGTTTGTGACCTCGTCGAACACCACCGCGGGGGGCGCCTCCACCGGCTCCGGGGTGGGCCCGCGGGACATCGACTACGTGCTGGGGATTACCAAGGCCTATACCACGCGCGTGGGGGCGGGGCCGTTCCCCACCGAGCTGTTCGACAACATGGGCGAGCACCTTGCGCGCCAGGGCAACGAATTCGGCTCGACCACCGGGCGTGCGCGGCGCTGCGGCTGGTTTGACGCGGTCGCGCTGAAGCGGGCGGTCCAGGTGAACACGATCAGCGGCCTGTGCATGACCAAGCTGGATGTGCTGGACGGGCTGGAGAGTGTGCAGATCTGTGTCGGCTATGACTGTGGTGGCGAGCGCCGCGAGGTGCCGCCCTCCGGGGCCGAGGCCTATGCGGCCTGCACCCCGATCTACGAAGAGATGCCGGGCTGGGCGGAGTCCACGGTCGGGATCCGCGAGTACGCGAAGCTGCCGGCGAATGCGCGCGCCTATCTGGAGCGGCTGAGCGAGGTCGTCGGGGTCCCGGTGGATATGGTCTCCACCGGCCCGGATCGCGACGAAACCCTGGTGCTGCGCGACCCGTTCGACAGCTGATATCCCGCCCGGACGGTCGGGGCGTCACCAAGCGCGGGCTTCGGTGATGTCCCGGCCCGGGGGTCCGGCGCCTGTGCACGCGGGTGCGCATGACGCGTGCGTATGAAGCGGCGTCGAGGTTTGCCCATGTGGTATGCGAATGGCCCGGGTGAATGCTCCACGGGCCGCGCCCGCGAAGGCAGCGCCCACGAAAAAACCCACGCCATCCATGTGGATGTCGCGCGTTACGGGGTGGTTCAGGGAGTGTGTTGAAGCAGAAAAATGGTGCCGAGGAGAGGACTTGAACCTCCACGGGGTTACCCCCACTAGCACCTGAAGCTAGCGCGTCTACCAATTCCGCCACCTCGGCACGAGGGACGACACAGCGGTGAAAACCGAGTGTCCTGCGCTTCAGGAGCGCGCAATATAGTGCGCGCCCGCGAGGCTGTCAACGCCCCGGGGGCCGAAAGTCGCCGTCCGGGACGGGCGCCGGCGGGCCGGCGCGAAGCCGCGCTGCGCAACAAAATTCTGCATGCCTCATAATGGGCGCTTCGGGAAGCGCCGATTCATGTACCCGCTGGTGTTGCGGTCCGCTGGTGTCGCTCCGCTACACTGCACTCACCGCGCCTTGATCGCACGCTGGAAAGCGGCTCGAGCGGGAGCGGGCACCTGAATCAGCGTTTCCCTTGCGCGCCCGGCCGGTTCCCGGCGAAGGGCTGCCCATTGCAACATCCACAGAGTTCACTGAATGCCAAGACAACGTCGCAAGACCCCCGCCGATCCCAACTTCGAGCGCGAGGCGCAGAAGTACGACAACCCCATCCCCAGCCGCGAGTTCATCCTCGGGCTCCTGCAGGAAGCCGACAACCCGCTGTCCTACGACGAGATCGCGGAGCGGCTGCAGATCGACGATGACGATCGTCTCGAGGCCCTGCGCCGCCGCCTGAAGGCGATGGAGCGCGACGGCCAGGCCCTTTGCAATCGCCGAGGGGCCTATCTGCCGGTCAACCAGGAAGATCTGATCCGCGGCCGTGTGATCGGGCATCCGGACGGCTTCGGCTTCCTGGTGCCGGACGAGCAGGACGACGATCTGTTCCTGTCGCCCAAGCAGATGCGCGGCGTATTCCATGGCGACCGGGCGCTGGCCCGGGTCATGGGCATGGATCGCCGCGGCCGCCGTGAAGGCGGGATCGTGGAGGTCCTCGAGCGCAACACCACCCAGGTGGTCGGGCGCCTGAAGATCGAGGACGGGGTCGGTGTCCTGACCCCGGACAACAAGCGGATTACCCACGACATCCTGGTGCCGCCGGACGGCCTGGGCGAGGCGCAGGACGACCAGATCGTGGTGGTGCGTATCCGCGAATCCGCCTCGCGCACCGCACGCCTGAAGGGCGATGTGCTGGAGGTCCTGGGCGAACACATGGCCCCGGGCATGGAGATCGACATCGCGATCCGTGCCCATGGCCTGCCGCACGAGTGGCCGGACGACGTCACGGCCGCCGCCGACGCACTGGGTGCCGAGGTCGCCGAGAAGGACAAGAAGGGCCGTCTGGATCTGCGCGAGAAGCCGTTTGTCACCATCGACGGCAGTGATGCCCGCGACTTCGACGACGCTTTGTACTGCGAGCCGGAGGGCAAGGGCTGGCGCCTGTGGGTCGCGATCGCCGATGTGTCCCACTATGTCGAACGCGATGCGGCCCTGGACCGCGAGGCCCGTACCCGCGGCACCTCGGTGTACTTCCCCGACAACGTGATCCCGATGCTGCCGGAGGCCCTGTCCAACGGCCTGTGCTCGCTGAACCCGAAGGTGGATCGGTTGAGCATGGTCTGCGAGATGGAGATCGGCGCGCGCGGGGCGCTGAAGAGCTATCGCTTCCACGAGGGCCTGATCCGCTCGCACGCGCGTCTGATCTACGACGATGTTGCGGCGATGCTCGACGGCGACACGGCCCTGCGCGAGCAGAACGCCCATGTGATGCCGCATCTGGAGACCCTGCACAAGGTCTTCAAGTCCCTGCACGCAGCCCGCAATCGCCGCGGCGCGATCGACTTCGACACCACCGAGACCAAGATCGTCTTCGGCGAGGACCGCAAGATCGAGCAGATCGTCCCGACCGAGCGCAACGATGCCCATCGCCTGGTCGAGGAATGCATGATCATGGCGAACGTCGCGGCGGCGCGGTTCCTGAAGAAGCACAAGGTGCCGGCGCTTTATCGTATCCACGACCAGCCACCGGCGGAGAAGGTCGAGGAGCTGCGCGAGTTCCTGAATGGCGCGGGCCTGAGCCTGGGCGGCGGGGCCGAACCCACACCGGCCGACTACACGGCCGTGCTGAAGGCCGCCCGCCAGCGCTCGGACCAGCAGCTGATCCAGACGGTGCTGCTGCGCTCGCTGAGCCAGGCGGTGTACGCCCCGGAACTGGACGGGCACTTTGGTCTGGCGCTGGACGACTACGCGCACTTTACCTCGCCGATCCGGCGCTATCCCGACCTGCTGGTGCATCGTGGCATTCGTCATGTGCTGCGCAAGGGCAGTGGCAAGGCGTTCCCGTATTCGCACAGCGACATGGAATCGCTGGGCGAGCACTGCTCGATGGCGGAGCGGCGCGCCGACGATGCCACCCGCGATGCCGAGGCCTGGCTGAAGGCCGAGTACATGCAGGACAAGGTCGGGGAGACCTTCACCGGCGTGGTCTCCGGCGTAACCGGGTTCGGCCTGTTCGTCGAGATCAAGGATGTCTACATCGAGGGCCTGGTCCACGTGACCAGCCTGGACAATGACTTCTACCACTTCGACCCGACCCGTCACACCCTGACCGGCGAGCGCGGCGGACGGGTGTTCCGTATTGGGGACGAACTGCAGGTGCAGGTGGCCCGGGTGAGTCTGGATGATCGCAAGATCGACCTCGCGCTGGCCGGGGAACCGGGCAAGCCGAAGCCGACGGACGCGCCACCGAAGAAGCGCAGCCGCCGCAGCAAGCGCCGCAAGGATGCCGAGACCGCCCCGGCCGCCACCCCGGCGGACGAGACCCAGCCGGCCGAAGCTGCGGCGGACCCGGCTCCGGCCGAGCCGCAGGCACCCGCCGCCGACGACGAGGCCCCGGCACCGAAGAAGAAGCGTCGCCGTCGCGGCGGTCGCCGCCGTGGTTCGGCCTCCGGTGACACGACCCCGGACCCGGCCCCCGAGCCGGGGAACGAGGCGGCCCCGGTGTCCGACCCTGACGAGGGTATTCCCGATGCCCCGGAACCCGGCAACGAGGCGGTCCCGCCGCCGCGACCGGAGGCCGACAAGGACGGCAACACCATCGTCGAGTCGGAGCCGCAAGCCCAGGGGGCGGGCAAGAAGCCCGCAGGTTCCGGCCGTCGCCGCAGCCGGCGCCGGCGTCCCTCCTCGTCCTGAGGTACCGCCCGGTGAGTGCGCAGGGCCATCCATCGCGAGGCGCGGCATCCCCGCGCAAGCGCGCGGCGGGTTCGCCGCCGGTTGTGTCCCGTGGAGGGAGGCGGTGAGCAAGGGTGGCAAGGGTAGCCGCGCGGAGACCTTCGGCGGTATTCATGCGGTGGCGGCGGTACTGGAGCGTGCCCCGGAACGGGTGAAGCGCCTGCAGCTCGCGACCGACCCGGTCGAGCCCGCGCTGGAGCGCCTGCTGCATCGTGCCCGCGCCTGCGGTCTCGCGGTGGAGCGGGTGGGCCGCGAGCGCCTGGATCAGCAGCATCCGGGGTTCCAGAACCAGGGCGTGATCGTGCACTGCACCCCGCGTCCGGTGGTGGATGAAAAGACCCTGATCCAGCGGGTGCGCGATGGTCTGGACCTCGTGCTGATTCTCGATGGGGTGACCGACCCCCACAACCTCGGCGCCTGCCTGCGCACCGCCGATGCGGCGGGGGCCGGCGCGGTGATCATGCCGCGCCACCACAGCGCCGCCCTGACCCCGGCGGCCATCAAGGTGGCCTCGGGCGCGGCCGAAACCGTGCCGGTGGTAACGGTCGGAAATCTCGCGCGGACGCTCGCCTCGCTCAAGCAGGCCGGTATGTGGACCGTCGGCCTCGCGGGCGAGGCCGGGGAAAGCCTCTACGCGCTGGACCTGCGCCCGCCGACCGCGATCGTGATGGGGGCCGAGGGCGAGGGCCTGCGCCGGCTCACCCGGGAGGCCTGCGACCACCTGGCCGCCTTGCCCATGCACGGGACGGTGGAGAGCCTCAATGTCTCCGTGGCCACCGGGGTAACCCTGTTCGAGGCGGTGCGCCAGCGCCAGGCCGGCGCGCCGGACTGAGGGCGTCGGCCGCCTGGCCTGTTCGTCGCTTGTTGTTGTCGCCCGCTTCGGTTATCGTATCGCGCCTTTCTGCCCCGCGGGCGCGCCCGCGGGGTTGAACCCTTGCCTCACCGCGTGGACGGGAGGCTGATACCCGAAAGGAGTTCCCGATGCGTCACTACGAAGTTGTATTCCTGGTCCACCCGGACCAGAGCGAGCAGGTCCCGGCGATGATCGAGCGCTACAAGGGCCTGGTCGAAGGCCACGAAGGCAAGATCCATCGCCTGGAAGACTGGGGCCGCCGTCAGCTGGCCTACCCGATCCAGAAGCTGGTGAAGGCCCACTACGTGCTCATGAACATCGAGGCCTCGGAAGAGGCGATGGAAGAGCTCGCCAGCGCCTTCCGGTTCAACGATGCCGTGCTGCGACACCTGGCGATGCGCATGGAAGAGGCTGTGACCGAGACCTCCCCGCTGGCCAAGGGCCAGGAAGAGGAAGGCTCCAAGGGCCGTCGCCGCGAGCGTGACGACGAGGGCGGCGAGTCCGCCTCCGATGATTCGGCCGCTGCCGAATAAGTCCCGCCCGTTCGTTGACCGAATTTTTGAAGGAGAGTTGAGATGGCCCGTTTTCCGCGTCGCCGCAAGTACTGCAAGTTCACCGCCGAAGGCATCGATTACATCGATTACAAGGACCTGAACCTGCTCAAGGGTTTCGTCACCGAGACCGGCAAGATCGTCCCCAGCCGAGTGACCGGCACCAGCGCGAAGTACCAGCGTCAGCTGGCCACCGCCGTGAAGCGCGCGCGCTTCCTCGCCCTGCTGCCGTACAGCGACAACCACTAAGTCTCGTACCGGTTCGCCGGGGGCCGTCGCCATGCGCGCACTGGCCGAATTCGCGATGAAGAGCCGGGGCCGCGCCGTGGGCGCGGTCTCCGGTTTTGGTGTGGCGGGGCTGTTTCTGCCGCCGGTGGCGCTGCTTGGCAGCGCGCTGGTCGCCCTGGTCGGGCTGCGCATTGGCCTCGGGCAGGCACTGCTGGTGATCGCGCTGTCCGCGCTCGTGCTCGGGGTCGCAATGTTTGCCCTGATGCCCGAGGCCCCGCTGTTCGCGGGGGTGGTGGCCGGGGTGGTGCAATGGGCGCCGGTGGCGCTGTTGGCGGAGCTGCTGCGACGGACCGTCTCGTGGCGCAGCACGCTGCAGGCCGCCGCCGGGGTCGCCGGGTTCGGGGTGCTGGCCGTCCATATGCTCGTCCCGGATCTCGAGTCCACCTGGGCCGAGGCCGGGATGAGACTGCTGGGGCCCCTGGTCGAAGGTAGCGAGACCGGTCCGCAGGAACTCGAGGCGGCGTTGCGCCGCGCCGCCCCGTACCTGACCGGGCTGTTTGCCGGGATCCTGCTGCTGAGCCTCACGCTCTCGGTGCTCCTGGGTCGCTACTGGCAGGCGCTGCTGTACAACCCGGGGGCGTTCGGCGAGGAGTTTCGGGCACTGCAGTTCGGGCGCGCCACAAGCGCGGCCACGCTGCTGCTGGCGGGGATCGGCCATCTGGGCCCGGTGCCGCTGGCGACCGAACTGGCGTTCATCCTCGCGGTGCTGTTCTTCCTGCAGGGGATCGCGCTGATGCACGCGCTGACCTTCCGTCAGGGCATGAGCAGCTTCTGGCTGGTGGGGATGTACGTCCTGCTGGCGCTGGCGATGCCGCAGATGTTCCTGCTGCTCGCCACCATCGGCGTCATCGACGCCTGGGCGGACATCCGCTCGCGGCTGGGCCCCGGCTCCGCATCGGGTGGGCAGGGCGGCGACAACAATCCGTGAGACCGGTCCGAGACCGGTGTAGAATGCGTGCCTTCGGGCGCTGATCAAACGTTACAGGAATACAAAGATGGAAGTCATTCTGCTGGAAAAGATCGATAACCTCGGCACCCTGGGTGACCGTGTCAACGTGCGTCCCGGTTTCGCGCGGAACTATCTGCTGCCGCAGGGCAAGGCCACGTTCGCCACCGCCGAGAACATCGCCGAGTTCGAGGCGCGTCGCGCCGAACTGGAGAAGGCCGCCGCCGAGGCCCTCGCCGCCGCCGAGGCGCGCAAGGAAAAGCTGGACGGCACCGTGCTCGAGATCACCGCGAAGGCCGGTGGCGAAGGCAAGCTGTTCGGCTCCATCGGCCCGGCGGACATCGCCGACGCGCTGAGCGCCAAGGGCACCGAAGTCGAGAAGAAGGAAGTGCGCATGCCGGAAGGCCCGCTGCGTACCGCCGGCGAATTCGAGGTCGGGCTGCACCTGCACTCGGACGTGGATGTGGACATTCGCGTCGTTGTGATCGGCGAAGAGTGATCCGTCGGATGTCGGGAGGGTGGCCCCACCGGGTCGCTGATACCCGGCAGGTGGGCGGGTTCGTCGCATGAACTCGCCCATGACCCCGAATCCGCGGGTCCCCCCGCATTCCGAGGAGGCCGAACAGGCAGTCCTCGGAGGCCTGATGCTGGATAACGCCGCCTGGGACCGGGTGGCGGACCGCATTACCGCAGAAGACTTCTATCGCCACGACCACCGCCTGATCTTCCGGGCGGTGTCCACGCTGGCGGATCGCAATGCCCCGTTCGACATGGTCACCGTGTCGGAGCAGCTGGACCGTACCGCGGAGCTGGAATCCGCGGGGGGCATGGCCTATCTCGGCCGCCTGGCAGCGGAAACCCCCAGTGCCGCGAACATCGTGGCCTACGCCGATATCGTCCGCGAGCGCTCCATCCTGCGGTCGCTGATCTCGGTGGGCACCGAGATCGCCGATTCGGCCTATACCCCCGAGGGCCGCGACTCCAAGGAACTGCTGGACGTGGCGGAGCAGAAGGTGTTCCGCATCGCCGAGCAGGGCGCGCGCGGGGCCCAGGGCTTTCGCGGGATGAAGCCGCTGCTGACCGCGGCGGTCGACCAGATCGAGTATCTCTACGAAAGCCAGAACCCGATTACCGGGGTGGCCACCGGCTATCAGGATCTGGATGCCCTGACCTCCGGACTGAACCCGGGCGATCTGGTGATCGTCGCCGGGCGTCCGTCCATGGGCAAGACCTCGTTCGCGATGAACATCGCCGAGTACGTGGCGATGAAGAACTCCGAGCCGGTCGCGATCTTCTCCATGGAGATGCCCGGCGAGCAGCTGGCCATGCGCCTGCTGTCCTCCATGGGCCGGATTAACCAGCAGAAGCTGCGCTCCGGGCGCCTGGAGGACGGCGACTGGCCGCGTCTGACGAGCGCGGTGCAGATGCTCTCCGAGGCGCCCCTGTTCATCGACGACACACCGGCGCTGTCGCCCACCGAACTGCGGGCGCGCACCCGCCGCCTGATGCGCGAACACAAGGGGCTGGGTCTGATCGTCGTCGACTACCTGCAGTTGATGCAGTTTCCCGGCAGTGGCGAGAGCCGGGCCCACGAGATCTCCGAGATCTCGCGCGGGCTGAAGGCCCTGGCGAAGGAACTGAGTGTCCCGATGATCGCGCTGTCGCAGCTCAACCGCTCGCTGGAACAGCGCCCGAACAAGCGCCCGGTGATGTCCGACCTGCGCGAGTCCGGGGCCATCGAGCAGGACGCGGATATCATCGCCTTCGTGTATCGCGACGAGGTCTACAACGACGAGTCGCCGGACAAGGGTACTGCGGAGATCATCATTGCCAAGCAGCGTAACGGCCCCATCGGCACCGTGCGCCTGACCTTCCGCGGGCAGTTCACCCGTTTCGAGAACTACGCCCCCGACGTCTACGGCGAGATCGGCCACGAGGCCTGACCCGGGACGTGAAGCGAGCGGCGACCATCCAGCTCGACCCCGAGGCCCTGCGGCACAACCTGGCCGTGGCGCGACGCCTGGCGCCCGGTGTCCCGATGTGGTCGGTGATCAAGGCCGAGGGCTACGGCCATGGGCTGCTATGGGCCGCCGAGGCCCTGGCGGCGGCCAGCGACGGGCTCGCCGTCTCCCAGGTCGGCGAGGCCCGGGCGCTGCGCGCGGCCGGCTTCGACGGTCCGGTGCTGGTCCTGCAGGGTCCGCACGATGCCAGCGACGCACGCGCCTGTGCCGAGTTCGCCCTGCAGCCGGTCCTGCATGACCCGGCTCAGCTCGATCATCTGGATGCCTCTGGCATCCGCCTCCCCGAGGTCTGGGTCAAGCTGAACACCGGCATGAACCGCCTGGGCTTCGAGCCGCGCCAGGCGGGCGAGGTGGCGATGCGCCTCCAGGCCGCCGGGCACGGGCAGCAGGGGCTGCACTGGATGACACACCTGGCCTGCGCCGACACGCCCGGCCACCCGCAGAATACTCACCAACTGGAATGCTTTGCCGGCGCCGTCGGGGCGTGGCCGGGATACCGCAGCGTGGCTAACTCCGCTGCATTGTTCGCCGGCTGGGGCTCGGGCGGTGAGGGGGCCGCGCCCGGCGACTACTGGGCGCGGCCCGGCATCATGCTCTACGGGGCACACCCGGCCTCCGCGCCGGCGGATCGTCCGCCCGAGGGGCCGGAGGGCGAGCTGCGCCCGGCGATGACGGTGCAGGCCCCGGTCATCGCGACCCAGCAGCTGGAGCCGGGCAGCCGCGTGGGTTATGGCGCCACCTGGACGGCCGATCGACCGGGTCGCGCCGGGATCGTCGCGATGGGCTATGCCGACGGCTATCCGCGTCATGCCCCGTCGGGCACGCCGGTGCGGGTCGGTGACCGGATCTGCCCGCTGATCGGGCGCGTCTCCATGGACATGCTGGCGGTGGATCTGACCGAGGTGCCTGCCGCGCAGGTTGGCGACCAGGTGACACTGTGGGGCGAGGGGCTCCCGGTGGAGCGGGTCGCGCGCGCGGCTGGCACCATCAGCTACGAGCTGTTGACCCGCGTGGCGGATCGCCTGCAGCCGGCGCACTGAGCCCGGTACACTGTGGCATCCCGCAGCCAAGGATGCCCCGATGACCGATTTCGACCCCGCTGATTACGACCCGCAGACTGTAGCCATCCGGCACGGTTACCAGCGTACGCCCGAGGGCGAGCACTCCGAGGCGATCTTCCCGACCTCCAGCTTCGTATTCGGCTCGGCCGCGGAGGCCGCCGCGCGCTTCGGCGGGGAGTCGCCCGGCAACATCTACTCGCGCTTCACCAACCCGACCGTGCGTACCTTCCAGGACCGCCTGGCCGCGCTGGAGGGGGGCGAGGCCTGTGTGGCCACCGCCTCCGGGATGTCGGCGATCCTCGCGACCATGATGGGCCTGCTGAAGGCCGGCGATCACGTGGTCTGCTCGCGTTCGGTGTTCGGCACGACTACGGTGCTTTTCAACAACTACCTCGGCCGTTTCGGTGTCGAGGTGACCTACGTCGAGCTGTCGAACCTCGAGGCCTGGGAGGCCGCCACCCAGCCGAATACCCGGTTGTATTTCTGCGAGACGCCGTCCAACCCGCTGGGCGAGGTGGTGGACATTGCCGCGCTGGCGGAGATCGCGCATCGGCACGACGCCCTGCTCGCGGTGGACAACTGCTTCTGCACGCCGATCCTGCAGCGCCCGCTGGATCTGGGCGCCGACATCATCATCCACTCGGCGACCAAGTTTCTCGACGGCCAGGGCCGCTGTCTGGGCGGCGCGGTGGTCGGCGACGCCGAGCGCGTCGGCAAGGATGTCTACGGCTTCCTGCGCACCGCCGGGCCGACCCTGTCGCCGTTCAACGCCTGGGTGTTCCTGAAGGGGCTGGAGACCCTGGCCCTGCGCATGCGCGCCCACAGCGAGAACGCCCTGGCCCTGGCGCAGTGGCTGCAGGCCCACCCGCAGGTCACGGCCGTGCATTACCCGGGGCTCGAGTCCCACCCGCAGCACGCAATCGCGAAGCGCCAGCAAAGCGGCTTCGGCGGGGTGCTGAGTTTCGAGGTCGCCGGCGGGCGTGAGGCCGCCTGGTCGGTGATTGACGCCACGAAATTCCTGTCGATCACCGCAAATCTGGGCGATACCAAGACCACCATCACCCATCCGGCCACCACTACCCACGGCCGCGTGGACCCGGACAGGCGCGAGGCCCAGGGCATTACCGAGGCCCTGGTGCGGGTCGCCGTGGGGCTGGAGGCGGTCGCCGACATCCAGCGCGACCTGGCCCGCGGGCTCGACGCGCTCTGACGCGGCTCCCGGGTCGACCGCACGGATATGTCCAGACCCGCATCCGGTGATGTCCATCCGAAGCCGCGCCGGCGTCCGCGCTGGCGCGTACTGCTGACGGTCGTTATTGGCTTCCACCTGCTGGGGTTCCTGTCGTCGCTGGATGCGCTGATGTCCACGCGGACGCCGCAGGGCGCGGTGGCCTGGATCGTGTCGCTCAACACCGTTCCCTATGTGGCCGTGCCGGCCTACTGGGTATTCGGCGCCAGCGAGTTTCGCGGCTACGTGGTCGCGCGCCGTGACGAAGACTCCGCTCTGGCGCGGGCCCTGCAGCCGAAGACAGAGGAGCTGTGGTCCCACCAGTACATCGCGCAAGAGCCGAGCAAGCACCTGGACGGGGTGCAGCGGCTGGCCCGCTGGCCGTTTCTCCACGGCAACGAGGTCGAGCTGCTGGTGGATGGCGAGGCGACCTTCGACAGTATCTTCGAGGGGATCGAGCAGGCCGAGCGCTACCTGCTGGTGCAGTTCTATATCGTGCGCGACGACGCGATCGGGCGCGAACTCAAGCGGCGGCTGGTGGAGCGGGCGCAGGACGGGGTCGAGGTCTATTTTCTCTACGACGAGATCGGCAGCTACCGCCTGCCCGGCAGCTATCTCGACGCCCTGCGCGAGGCGGGGGTGCATGTGCAGCACTTTCACTCGACCCGCGGGCGCGGTAATCGCTTCCAGCTGAACTTCCGCAATCACCGCAAGATCGTGGTGGCCGATGGCGAACAGGGTTGGGTCGGCGGACTGAACGTGGGGGATGAGTACCTCGGGCGGGACCCGAAGATCGGCCCCTGGCGCGATACCCACCTGCGCATCGAGGGGCCGTCCGCCCTGGCCCTGCAGTCGGTGTTCCTGGAGGACTGGCACTGGGCGACCGAAGACATCCCGGAGCTGGAATGGAAGCCGGCGATCATGGCGGACGATGGCGTCCCGGTGCTGATCCTGCCCTCCGGCCCGGCGGACGAATTCGAGACCGCCAGCCTGATGATGCAACAGGTTATCCATGCGGCGGATCGGCGTATCTGGATCGCCAGCCCGTACTTCGTGCCGGACGAGGGCGTGCAGGGCATGCTCAAACTGGCCGCGCTCAGTGGCGTCGACGTACGGGTGCTGATCCCCGAGGTCACCGACAACCCGCTGACCACGCATGCGGCCTATGCCTTTCTGGGTCCGCTGCTGGATGCCGGCGTGCGCATCTACCGCTATCAGGAGGGTTTCCTGCACGGCAAGGCCTTCGTGGTGGACGACATGGGCGCGGCGGTGGGGACCGTGAACCTGGACAACCGCTCGTTCCGGCTGAATTTCGAGGTCACCGCGCTGGTGATGGATCCGGCCTTCGCTCGCGAGACGGCGCGCATGTTTGAAGCCGACTTTGCCCGCTCGCGCGAGATGACCCGGCAGGATGTGGACGACCTGCCGCTTTGGCGACGGGTGGCCGCAAGGGCTGCCTATCTGCTGGCGCCGGTGTTGTAGGGAAACACGGATCAACGTACACGCTCGGGCGGCTTGATCTGTGTCACACCGAAAGCCGGAGCGGCTGCTAGACTTGCAGGCAGAATACCTGTTCGAGGCCAGCCCGTGTCGCGAGCCCTGCACCATCTGTTGAACCTGCTGATCGTCGCCGCCCTGCTGCTGGCGCCGATCGCCGGTGCCGGGATGATGCACGGCGATGCCGCGGACAGCATGACTGCGGCGGACCACTGCGCGGGTGAGGGTGCCGGATCGGCGTCGGAGTCCTTGTCTGCAGACTTCGTGATCCCAGCCGAGCCTTCGGCCTGCGAGATGCCCTGCGCGGTCTGTGGCGTCTGCGGGGTCTCGGGTTTGCCTTCACCCGCCGGCACGCCGGTCACGGCGGCCGCGCCCGTTTTGGTTTCCCTTCCCGTCGCCATGGGCCCCGGTACCCCCGCGGCACCGGATCTGCGCCCACCCCTCTGATTCCTCCCTGGCCGGGGTTCCACCCGGCCCCGGGTGATCGCGCATCACCCACGCACTGCGCATTACCGCGCTTTGCGTCTTTCACTCTGTCCCGGGGAGGACTACATCATGATGAATGAACAAGGTTTTGGCTGGATGGGCGGTATGGGTCTTGGCGGGGGCCTGATCGGGCTGCTCGTCCTGGTGCTGCTGATCCTCGGGATCGCCGCCCTGATCAAGTACCCGTTCGGCAATCGCTGAGGAGGCGCGCGATGACGACGGAAGCGAGGCCAGCGGACACCCGCGAGGCGGTGGTGATCGTCCCCGGCATGGGGTCGGACCACTGCGCGGGGATCGTGCGCGCGGCGCTGGAGAAGACCCCCGGCGTGGCCTCGGTGGGGACCAATATCGCCCGCCACCGGGTGACCGTGGGATACGACCCCGAGCAGGTGGGCCCGCAGGGGTTGCGGGCCGCGGTCGAGGGGGCTGGCTACGACGTCGCCCAAGTCGAGGGCGAAACGGGCGCCGCCGGTACGGTGCGTCTGGTGGTACCCGGCATGGGGTCGGACCACTGCGCGGGGATCGTGCGGGGTGCGATCGAGAAGCTGGAGGGCATCCAGGCGGTGCGCACCAACATCGGTGATCACCGTGTGACCATAGAACCCGGTCCCGGTGGCCCCGACGCCGAGGCCCTGCGCGCCGCGGTCGAGGGGGCCGGCTATGACGTGGCGGCGTTGGAGACCGAGGAGGCCGGCAGCGAGGCGGACGATGCCGAGATTGACGCGGCCTATCTGAAGCAGGCCTGGCGCCGGCTGTGGTTCGCGATGATCCCGACCATCGCGATCATGGTGCTGATGATGCCGCACATGTTCTGGCAGGAAATCCCCGGCTACCTGCTGATCGTCGCCGTACTGGCCTTCCCGGTGGTGTTCCTGGCCGGGGGCGCGGCCACTCACCGTTCGTCCTGGCGGGCGCTGAAAAGCCGCAGCCTGAACATGGACGTGCTGATCTCCATGGGCTCGCTGCCGCCCTATCTGCTGGGGCTGATCGGCTTCGTCTACCCGATGACCTCGTTCATCGAGATGGCCGCGACCATCATGGCCTTCCACATGCTCGGGCGGTATCTGGAGTACCGCGCCAAGGGCGAGGCCTCCTCCGCGATCCGCAAGCTGCTGGACCTGGGCGCGAAGACGGCCCGGGTCGAACGCGATGGCGAAGAAATCGAGGTGCCGGTGAAATCGCTGCAGGTGGGTGAGGTGATGATCGTGCGCCCGGGCGAGAAGGTCCCCACCGATGGCGAGGTGGTCTCCGGCGAGAGCACCGTGGACGAATCCATCGCCACCGGCGAGTCGGTACCGGTGGACAAGGGCGAGGGCGATAGCGTGCTCGGCGCGACCCTGAACCAGCAGGGGCGGCTGAAGGTGCGTGCGACCCGCGTGGGGGCCGACACCTTCCTGTCGCAGGTGATCCGGCTGGTGAACGAGGCCCAGGGCTCGCGGGTGCCGGTGCAGGAGCTGGCGGACCGCATCACCGCGCGCTTCGTGCCGGCGGTGCTGGTCATCGCGCTGGCGGCGTTCGCGGCCTGGCTGGCGTTCTCCGGGGCGCTGCAGCCGATCCTGATCTGGGGCGAGGGCTTCCTGCCCTGGGTCGACTCGGAGCGCCCGCCGATCGTGCTGGCTATCCTCGGGGCCATTGCCGTGCTGGTTATCGCCTGCCCCTGCGCGCTGGGGCTGGCCACGCCCACCGCCCTGATGGTCGGCTCCGGCATGGGGGCCGAGCGCGGGGTGCTGATCCGCTCGGGCTCCGCGATCCAGACGCTGAAGGACATCCGCGTGATCGTGCTCGACAAGACCGGGACCATCACCCGCGGGCAGCCGGCACTGACCGACGTGATCGCGGCCGAGGGCTTCGATGACGCTCGCGTGTTGCAAGCGGCCGCGGCCGTGGAGGCCGGCTCCGCGCACCCGCTGGCCGAGGCCATCGTGCAGGGCGCGCGCGACCGTGAACTGGAGATTGCCGAGGTCGACCGGTTCCAGTCGCACACCGCGCGCGGAGTGGAGGCCCACCTCGGCGGAGAACGCGTCCTGGTCGGCAGCCAGCGGCTGCTGGAGGAGCAGGGCCTGGATCCGTCCGGCCTGCTGGAATCGCTGCGGCGGCTCGAGGATGCCGGCAAGACGGCGATGCTGGTGGCCATTGGTGATCAGCCGGCTGGCATCGTCGCGGTCGCCGACACGCTCAAGGAAGAGTCGCAGGCCGCCATCGAACAGCTGCATGCCCTCGGCATCCGCTGCGTGATGGTCACCGGCGACAACGAGCGCACCGCCAACGCGGTGGCCGCGCAGGTCGGGATCGACGAGGTCCGCGCCGGCGTGCTGCCGGAGGGCAAGGTCGAGGCGATCCGCGAACTGCAGGCCGAGTACGGCGACCACGTGGCGATGGTGGGCGACGGCATCAACGACGCCCCGGCCCTGCAGCAGGCGAATGTCGGCATCGCGATCGGGGCCGGCGCGGACGTGGCCATCGAGGCCGCCGACGTGACCCTGGTGCGCGGCGAGCTGACCAAGGTCGTCGAGGCCGCGCAACTCTCGCGCCTGACCTTTCGCAAGATCGTGCAGAACCTGTTCTGGGCCTGGGGCTACAACAGTGCCGCCATCCCCATCGCCGCGGTCGGCCTGCTGCACCCGATGATTGGCGTGATCGCCATGACCGCCAGCTCGCTGTCGGTCATCGGCAACTCCATCCTGCTGCGTCGCAGCATGCCGACCGACGAGCGCTGAACGGGTATCCTTGGCCGCCATGAGTCAGCCGATCACCCATCCCGTGAGCTCGGATCTCTACCGAGCGGCCGAAATGGCGCTGCGCGAGTGCGATCCCGAGACCAAGTGCGAGCGCGTGCTGGCGCTGATGGACGACTGGTGGGCCGATGAGCTGGAGGCTGTCGCCAGCTCCGGGCCGGAACGGTTGGAGGTGCCCGGGCGTCCGGAACGGCCGGTGCTGGTGCACCCGAAGGACCTGCCGCGGCGCGGGCTGCACACGACGGCCGGGCGAGTGGCCTTGGTGCATGCCGTCGCGCATATCGAGTTCAACGCGATCAACCTGGCGCTGGATGCCGTGTATCGCTTTCGCGACATGCCGGCGCCGTTCGTCAGCGACTGGCTGCAGGTGGCGGCCGAGGAGGCGCGCCATTTCCGGCTGTTGCGCGCGCGGCTCAACGAGCTGGGGGCGGACTACGGCGAGCTGCCGGCCCACAACGGGCTGTGGGAGGCCGCACTCGCGACCGACCACGACGTGATGATCCGCATGGCCCTGGTGCCGCGCGTGCTGGAGGCGCGCGGGCTGGACGTGACCCCGGGCATGATCGAGCGCCTGGCAGCAGCGGGCGATCACGCGACCGTGGCGCTTCTCGAGATCATCCAGCGCGAGGAGGTCGCCCACGTGGCGATCGGCACGCGCTGGTTCCGCGAGTTGGCCCACGCGCGCGGGCTCGATGCCGAGCCGCTCTTCCTCGAGCTGCTGGCAGAGTACATGCCGGGCCGCGTACGCCCGCCCTTCGCCCACGCCGCCCGCCGCGCCGCCGGTTTCACCGACTCCGAGATGGCGCAACTGGAGGCCCAGGCCGCCACCGATTCGTCGCCATAGATTCGAGCGGATCGGCTCTGCGCCGTTTTGTGGTCAGGCCTGGCAGTGGCTGGTCCTGGTTCGGCATCCGGTGTTTACGGTGCCTTCGGTCCGCATACTGCCTGGCGCTGACTCGCCAGCGCGCCCCGAGTGACTTCTTTGCTCGTGCAAAGAAGTCACCAAGAAACACGCCCGACTGCCGCGACCCCGGCCCGCTGT
>NZ_KB898177.1:0-79581 GCF_000377465.1 Thioalkalivibrio sp. ALE30
GGCTGGCCTTGTATGTTTACCCGTGGCAGGCCTAGAAAGGGTCTGTCGGGGTGGAGGGACGAAGCTGGCATCTGGCCTGTGGCACAGACGGTAGGAGAGTTCGTCCCACCCCTCACCTTAAACGCCGATAAGGAATCGATCGGCTCGGGACCGACGATAGATGGCAAGCCAGCGTTCGGTGAGGCCCCGACAGACCACTCCAAGCTAGCTCGGGAGGTGTGATGATGGCAACGCATCGGATCGGGGTCGATGTCGGCAAGGCCGAGTTGTGGATCAGCATCGACGGTGAAACCGCACAGCTGTGTCCCAACGAGCTCCCGGCGATCCGCCGGTGGGTCCGTGGTTTGCAGGGTCCGGCCGACTTCGCCCTGGAAGCCACCAACGACTATCACCTGGCCCTGGCGCTGGAGGCCCATCATCAGGGCCACCGGGTGTATCTGATCAATGGCTATCGCCTCAATCGCTACCGCGAGAGCATCGGTGGCCGGGCCAAGACCGATGCCGGGGATGCCCGGCTGCTGGTGCGTTATCTGCAACGCGAGCAGGACGAACTGCGCCCCTGGACACCGCCGCCCGAGGGCTACCGGACCCTGCAAAAGCTGCTGCGCCGGCGTGCCACGCTGGTACGGGCACGGGTCATGCTGGAGCAGAGTCTGCGAGGCGTACCCGAACTGCAGGCCCACCTGAAGCACCTGCTTCGGGAGATCGTTCGGCTGGATACCGTCCTCCAGCGTGTGCTGCGCGAGACGGTCAGTCGCGCCGGCTGGTCGGATCACACTCGGCGCTGCCAGCAGATCGAGGGTGTGGGCCCGCTCACCGCCACCGGCTTGGCGATGGCGTTCCATCGCGGCGCGTTCCGCAGCAGTGATGCGTTCGTCGCCTTCCTGGGGCTGGATGTCCGCATCCGCGACTCCGGCACAAAACGGGGGCAGCGCAAACTCACCAAGCAGGGCGATCCAGAGTTGCGACGGCTGCTCTACCTGGCCGCGATGCAGGCCAAGTCCAAACCCGCCTGGAGCGACTACTACCAGCGCTGCCTGGACCGTGGCCTGGCGACGACTCAGGCGCTGAATGCCTTGGCTCGCAAACTGGCCCGCGTCGCCTTCGCCCTGATGAACCATCAGACCGACTATCAACCTAAGACCCCTTGTGGAGAGACATAGAATCTCCTACGCGTCGGGGTGCTCGTCGAGGACCTCCGCAATCGCGCGGATGCGTTCGCGCTGCAATGCCTCGCCCAGGGCCTTGCCCTTGTAGCCCTCGGCCATCAGGGCCTGCGGTTGCACGGCCTGCGCGGCGGCCACCGCGCGGCGTACGGCTTCGGCCTGCGGGTAGGGCTTGTCTTCCCAGCCGGTGCGCCCGCGGAAATCCGCCTCCACTGCGAGCAGGAAGGGCTCGACGTTCTCCGGGCGGCGCAGGGCGTCCAGTCCGTCCACCAGCTTCATTACGGTCTTCGGGCGCAGTTCGAACACGCGATGGACCAGGCCGTGGTAGCGCGCCACGCGCACCGCGAGGTCGCGGTAGCGATTGGGGATGCGCAGGCGTTCGGCCAGGGCGCGGATCAGGTCCACCCCGCGTTCCTCGTGCCCGTGGTGACTGGGCAGGATGTCGGGGTCGGTCGTGCCCTTCCCGAGGTCGTGCACCAGTGCGGCGAAGCGCACCTCCGGGGCGTCGGACAGGCGGGTCGCCTGGTCCAGGACCATCAGCGTATGCACGCCGGTGTCGATCTCCGGATGGTAGCGCTCGGGCTGGGGTACGCCGAACAGCCGCTCGATCTCCGGGAACAGGATGGCGAGTGCCCCGGCCTCGCGCAGTACCTCGAGGAAGCGCCGCGGTGCGGGGCTCTTCAGGGCCTTCTCGCATTCTGCCCAGACGCGCTCGGGGACCAGCGCGTCGACCTCGCCGGAGGTGACGAGCTCGCGCATCAGGGTCAGCGTGTCGGGGGCCACCTGGAAGCCCCAGGGCGCGAGCTGGGCGGCGAACCGGGCCACCCGCAGCAGACGTACCGGATCTTCGGCAAAGGCCGGGGAAACGTGGCGCAGCCATCGGGCTTCCAGATCTTCCCGTCCGCCATAGGGGTCGATCAGGCGGCCGTCGGTGTCCTCGGCCATCGCGTTGATGGTGAGATCGCGGCGTTCGAGGTCGTCCTCCAGGGTCACCTCGGGCGAGGCATTGAACTGGAAGCCGTGGTAGCCGCGCGCGGTCTTGCGCTCGGTGCGCGCCAGCGCGTATTCCTCGTGGGTCTCGGGGTGCAGGAAGACCGGGAAGTCGCGTCCGACCGCGCGAAAGCCCGCGGCCTCCATCGCCTCCGGCGTGGCACCGACGACGACGTAGTCGCGTTCCGTGAACGGGCGTCCCAGCAGGCGGTCGCGAACCGCACCGCCGACGAGATAGGTCTGCATGGCGGCCCCGGGTTCGCGATCCGGGTCAGCCGCGGCCCGATCCGCGGTTGAGAGTACGCAGTTGCTGCATGCGGGCCTCACGCCCGGCGCCGCCGCCACCCAGATAGCTGGGGGCAATGGATTCGAGCCGGGTCGGGCAGGGCAGTTGCTGCTCGCCGTCGCAGACCGAGTCGATGGTCAGCGAGGCGAAGTTGTCGCGCGACAACGGTTTGCCGGGCACGAATTCGAGCACGCTGGCCTGCAGCTTGCCGGCCCAGTCGGGCAGGCCGATCACCGGGCGCCGGTGACCGGAGACGCGTCCGACGTAGCGCACCAGCTCGGCCAGGGTATAGGTCTTCGGGCCGCACAGTTCAAAGCCCTGCCCGAAGGTATCCGGGTCGTCGAGGGCCTCGACGAAGTGCTCGGCCACATCGCCGACATACACCGGGGCGAAACGCGCCCGGGCGCGGGCCAGGGGCATCATCGGCGAGAACTTCAGCAAAGTCGCGAAGCGGTTCAGGAAGGAATCCTCGGGGCCGAAGATCACCGACGGGCGAAAAACCGTGACCGCCAGGGATTCGCTGGCGAATACCGCCTGTTCCGCCGCGCCTTTGCTGCGCAGGTAGTGGCTGGGGGCGTCGTCCATGTCCGCCTTGAGCGCGCTCATCTGCAGGAAGCGGCGCACGCCCTGGGCCTCGGCGGCCGCCAGGGCCTTCTCGGTCAGCTCGGTATGGGCGGTGCGGAAACCGGCGCCGCTGTGCCCGCGCTCGTTGAGGATGCCGACCAGGTTGATCACCGCGTCCTGCCCCGCGAACACGCGCTCCAGGGTGGCGGGGTCATGGGCGCTGCCTTCGACCAGATCCACCTCGGGGTTGACCAGGAGATCGCGGTGGCGATGCGGACGGCGGGACAGCACGCGGACCTTCAGGCCGCGATCAATCAGTCGGCGAATGATGTGGTGGCCGACGAAGCCCGTGCCGCCCAGCAGGCAGACATTGCGAATCGAATCGATCGACATGGTGGCAAGGTCCTTCCGAAAGCGAATGCGGGACGTCTTATACTCGGGTGACCTGCATTGTTCAAACAAGCCCGTATTTCGGGCCCTGACGCCGAGGCACCGATATGCCCGAACTGACTGCGATCAATCCTGCCACCGGCGAGACCCTCGCGCGCTACCCGCGCATGAACGAGGAAGCGCTGGAGGCCGCATTGTCTCGTGCCGCGAGCGCGGCGCCGGACTGGGCGGCGCGCCCCGTGACGGAGCGCGCCGCTCGCCTGCGCGATCTGGCCGGCGTGCTGCGCGAGGAACGCGAGACCCTGGCGACCACTGCCACACAGGAGATGGGCAAGCGCCTGGCCGAGGCGCGGGCCGAGGTCGACAAGTGTGCCGCCGCCTGCGAGTACTACGCCGAACACGGCCCGGATTACCTGCAGGACACCATGATCGCCTCGGACGCGAGCCGCTCGTTCATTGCCTGGCAGCCGCTGGGGACCGTGCTGCTGGTGATGCCCTGGAATTTTCCCTACTGGCAGGCCTTTCGCCAGGCGATCCCGGCCACGCTGGCCGGCAATACCGTACTGCTCAAACATGCCTCCAACGTGCCTGGCTGCGCCGAACACCTGGAGCGGGTGTTCCTGGCGGCCGGGTTCCCCGAGGGCGTGTTCCGCAATCTGCCGGTGGGCTCCGACGCGGTGGAAGGCATCATCACCGACACCCGCGTGCAGGGCGTCAGCCTGACCGGATCCGAGGGGGCCGGTCGCGCGGTTGGGGCGGCTGCAGGCAAGGCGCTGAAATCCTCGGTGTTGGAGCTGGGCGGGTCGGATGCCTTTGTGGTGCTGGCCGACGCCGACCTTGACCATACAGTCGAGCAGGCGGTGCGCGGGCGCTTCCAGAACAACGGCGAGACCTGCATCGCCGCCAAGCGCTTCATCGTAGAGGAGGCCATCGCGGAGGCCTTCGTGGAGCGCTTCCGGGCCGCTATCGAGGCCCTGGTCATCGGTGACCCGATGGACGAGGGCACGAACATCGGCCCGCTGGCGCGCGACGACCTGCGCAGTGAGCTGCACGATCAGGTCACCCGCAGCGTGGCCGCCGGGGCCCGCCTGGTCACCGGCGGCGCGCCGCGTGCCGGCGCCGGCTACTTCTACCCGCCGACCCTGCTGGATGGCGTGGAACCCGGCATGCCGGCCTTCGACGAGGAGACCTTCGGCCCGGTTGCAGCGGTCACCCGGGCGCGCGACGCGGACCATGCCATCGAGCTCGCCAACCGCTCGCGCTTTGGTCTGGGCGGGAGCGTCTGGACCGCCGACCCGGCCCGCGGCGAGGCGCTGGCCCGGCGGCTGGAATGCGGTTGCGCCTTCGTCAACGGCATCGTCAAGAGCGACCCGCGCCTGCCCTTCGGCGGCGTGAAGGACTCCGGCTACGGCCGCGAACTCTCCGAACTCGGCATCCGCGAGTTCCAGAACGCCAAGACCATCTGGGTCGCTTGATTTGCCCCGCCCGGGGGAGGATCCGCGTCTCCCTAGTGGGCCGGCGCGGTCCTCGGCCGCGCGCGGTAGAGGCCCAGTTCGAGCCGGTTGTGGGGGTCGGCCTGATCACGCTTGGCGATGATGCGGGCGACCAGGGGCTCGTCGCGGTCGAGGAGGTCGGCGGCGAGCTGGTTCTGTTCGCGCGGCAGGTAGCCGAGCTGGTGGTCGATCCAGTCGATGGCAACGGCCTTGTCATCGTGCGGGTTCAGCCGCTCGCGGCGCAGGGTCAGGGCCTGGCCGCGCTTCAACGCATTCCACAGCTTCGGGGCGTCGTGGTGGCGGTAGCCGGCCAGCGGGATGGTCTGCAGCAGTTCCTCGGTGGTGGCGGTGGCGTTGTAGCGGCCGCGCTGGGCGTAGTAGCCGCGCAGTACGGGGGTGCGGCGAGCCTGGCGGTTGGGGGTGTTCGATTGCATGGTCGCGCTCCATCTGGGGGGTTGCGACCTTTGTAGCACCGGGGGTGGCTCACAGAATGAGCCACCCCGGCTAATCGTGTCTTGCGGGCCCCGGGGCGGCCTCCCAGTGCACGGGGTCGCCCCGCCGGATGGTGCCCGGCTCCAGTGGCCGCAGGCAGATGCCGCTGTCCTGGCGCAGGGCGCCGGCGAGGTTGTAGCCGACCACCTGGTTGAGCCAGCCGCAGGGCGGGCGCGGCCGTGTGATGGCAAAACGCACAACACCGATGCGCAAGGTTCCCGCGCGCGGGCTGCGCCGGAGGCCGCTGACCACGAGGTTGCGGCGGTGGTCGCCGGGCGTCGGGGTCGCGGGCTGGCGCAGGCGCCGCGCCCGCCGTGTGGCGCGGTCCAGCTCGGCGCTGCAGATCAGGGTGACGGGGCAGGACTCCACCGTGTGCCAGTGGCCCTGCCCGGTGGCGTAGCGGTCACCGGTCAGGCCCGCTTCGGTAACCTCCACGGCGGCGCAATCGTGCATGGGTGCGCCGGCCCGGTCGGCGATCCAGATCGCTTCCAGCCGGCCGGAGACGGTGGCGGCCTTGCGGCGGGCCAGCCAGCGGCGCAGCATCAGGATGAAGCCGCGTATTGCGCAGCGGCCTCGCGCAGCGTGGTGGCGACACGGGTGCGCAGGCTTTCGGGGGCCAGGACCTCGACCCCGGGACCGTGGCGCAGGATCTCCTGGATCAGCTCGGTGGGATCCCCGAAGGGCACCCGCAGGTGGTAGTGGTCGCCCTCGAAGTGGCCGGTCTGGTCCGGGTGCCAGGTCTCGTCCGCGACCCAGCGGGCGTGTTCCGGGGTGAAGCGCAGCACCGCCCATTCCTGTGCGGGGCCGGTGAAGATGCCGAAGGCCGCGCCGGTGTGGGCATCCAGGGTCGCTTCGTCGATGTCGTGGTAGGGGCCATCGGTCGCCCGGGTGGACCGGATGCGTTCCAGCGCGAAGGTGCGCAGGGCCCGGGCCTTTTCGCACCAGGCGATCAGGTACCAGTTGTCGCGGTAGTACAGCAGTCGCTGGGGATGCACGACGCGTTGGGTGGCGGAGTCGCGGGCACGGCCGTGGTACTCGATCGCGATCGGCTGTTCGTCCAGGGTCGCGGCGGCTACGGCCTGAAAGCCGTCGCTGCGGTTGCCGCGCTGGGCCAGGGGCTGGATGCGGATACGGCGGCGCACGGCGTCCGGCTGGTGCCCGCCGCTGGCGAGCAGCTCCCGGATACGCTCCTTCAATGGCCCCAGTGTGGGCGCCAGCAGACCCGGCTGCACGTCCTCCAGGAGCTGCTCCATGGTCAGGAGCGCGAGCAATTCGGATTCGTTGAACCATAGCCCCGGCAGCTCGAAGGCCGGGACATCCTGTGCGTAGCGGTAGCCGTTGGCCTCCGCGTCGTACTCGATCGGTGCCTGCATGAAGTCGCGCATGTACTCGAGGTCGCGCTTGATGGTCGCGCGCGAGACCTCGAGCGCCTCCATCAGGTGCGCCAGCGACGGCGGCTGGCGCGCCTGGAGCAGGCGGTGCAGATGGAAGATCCGCTCGGCGCGGTTCACGAAGTCAATGCAGGGGTGGACATTTCCGGAACGCTACGTGGAGAACCTGCCCCTTGGCAATGTCACGGGTTTTTTTCGTCGGCTGCGCCGCTCCGGGGCCCTGAGCACAGGTCATTCGTCGAGAGCGGCTGCGAGCGGTGGCGGGCTCGCAAGATGCCCCTTCCGGATGGGGATTGCGGTTGGGACGGTCGTCGCCGTCCGCAGGCCGTTTCATGGACGCGGGCATGTCCGGCCGAGGCGCCGGTGGTCTGCGCTGGACGGTGATACCTTCGAGGCAGGCCTCCAGGATGAGCTCGCGGATCGTTTCGTGGGCCTGGTCGCGGGCCTGCGGTCCGCAGCAATCGGTGGGGGCGATGATCCCGGTATCCAGCAGATCGCGGAGTTCCTGGCCGCGCCATTCGGCCACGATTCGGCAAGACGGCTCGTCGATGATCCGGAGCGAGGGGTCGGGGTTTTCCAGCCATGCGTCGAGCGTGAACATTGTGCCTCCTAAGAAATGAGAACCATTCGCATTCATAGTCGTCGAGGGAGAGGCGCGAGTCAAGCATTGAATGCGAGCGATCATGAAGATCGGTGGATTTTGTGGGCCGGTCCGCTTTCTCCGGCCCTGCCCGGGGCCGAGGACCGAGGGCCGTCAGTGTCTCCTCGGGGGAGCCTGACGGACTGACTCTGCCAGACGCGCAGCAGATCCGTCCCGGGTCCGACGGGCTTGCGGGTCAGGGGTGGTCGAGTCGTACGAGCAGGCGCTGTTGATCTCCCGCAACCGGCGGCGAGCGATGGACGGCTCCAAGCCCCCCGCACGTAGGTGAACGTTCGCCTTTCATGAGGATCACGGATCCGCTCTCAAGTGCCAAGGGCGGATGGCCTGCAAGAACGCCCTCGTTGTCGCCGCAACGGAGCCGGTCGCGGTTCAGGAAACGGTCGTCTGCATATTCGGTTCCGGGGCCGGTGTAGCTGCAGACCATCCGCAGCACGTTGTTGTCCACGTGAAACAGCGGGCATGGCTGGTGGGCCAGCACTTCGAGCTGGAGGCGGACACTGATCGCATGCGCGACGACGGCAAAGTTGTGCGCCAGGCGCTCCAGATCGTATGCCAGACGATGAATCCTGAACGGTGCCCGGTCGATGGCGCCGTGCAACCGTTCGCGCACCTGGTCCGGTCGGCAGTGGATGTCCAGAATCATCCCGGGGCCGCGGGAGAGCAGCGCCCGGGCCTGGTCCCGGAGTTGCGGATCCAGGCTTCGGCGCCAGATCAGCGCGTTCACATCGTGGCGGTGAATGCCCTTGAGCTCGGCGGCGCGGTCGACGAAGCGGTGCCTTGACGGCGCGCGCTCGACCGGGTGCGACGTTCGCGCAGTGTTCATGCGGTTACGTCCGGGCGGGACTCTCGGGTTTCCGGGGCATCCACCTCGGGTTCGGCGGTCTCGGACCCCAGGCGCCAGACCGGGAAGGGATCCGCGTAGCTCAGCCAGCGTTCCGGGCCTTCCAGCATCTCGTCGTCGGTGAGCAGGCAGGCGTCGAGACGTTTGCGCATCGCATCCGCGTCCATGTGGATGCCGATCAGTACAATCTCCTGGCGTCGGTCCCCGAATCGGTCATCCCAGACCGGCGCGATCGCCGTCTCCCACCAGTCTTCGTGGGTGGGGCGCTGCTCCGGGGATACGGCAGCCCACCAGAACCCGGCAGCGTGGTGGGTCAGCGCCCCGCCGGCCTGAGACAATGTGCCGGCCCAGTCGGGGCGCGAGGCCAGCCAGAACCAGCCCTTGCTGCGGATGATGCCAGGCCATTCCTCGTGCAGCAGGGCAAAAAAGCGTTCCGGATGAAATGGCCGATTGACGCGGTATACGATGCTGGAGATGCCGTATTCCTCGGTCTCCGGGGTGTGGCCACCCATCATCTCCTGGGCCCAGCCGGCGGCCTGGGACGCGCGGTCGAAGTCGAAGCGTCCGGTGCCCAGCAGGGACTCCGGCGCGACCTGGCCGTGTGTGGTTTCGATGATTCTGGCGTCCCGGTTAAGGGCGCGCACGACGCTGCGGACGGTATCCAGTTGTTCCGGCGACGGGCGATCCACCTTGTTCAGGACAATGACGTCCGCGAACTCGATCTGATCCACCAGCAGGTCAACGACGGTACGGTCGTCTTCCTCCCCCAGGGATTCGCCGCGGTCGCCCAGAAAATCGCTGGACGCGTAGTCCTGCAGCAGGGCACCTGCATCCACCACCGTGACCATCGTGTCGAGGCGGGCGACATCGTCCAGGGACTGGCCGTCTTCGTCGCGGAAGGCGAAGGTGGCCGCGACCGGCATGGGCTCGGAAATGCCGGTGGATTCGATGACCAGGTAGTCGTACTGCCCGGATTCGGCGAGGCGGCGCACCTCCACCAGCAGGTCGTCCCGCAGCGTGCAGCAGATGCAGCCGTTGGTCATCTCGACCATGCGGGCATCGGTACGTGTGACGGCATCCTGGCCGCCGCGCACCAGGGCGCTGTCGATGTTGACCTCGCTCATGTCGTTGACGATGACCGCGACGCGCAGCCCCGACTGGTTGTGCAGGATGTTGTTCAGCAGTGTGGTCTTGCCGGCGCCGAGAAAGCCGGAGAGGACGGTGACGGGCAGGCGTTTCATGGTACCTCCAGGGAATCGGGATGCCCGGGCGTCGGAATGTGCCCGGATGGAAGGGTTGGGCAGGCTCAGCGCACGAACACGTGTTCGGCCTTTTCCTGGCGTTCCTTGACCTCGATGCAGAGGGTCGCCGTCGGGCGGGCCAGCAGGCGGGGCAGACCGATCGGTTCGCCGCTCACCTCGCAGTAGCCGTAATCGCCGGTTTCGATGCGATGCAGGGCCGCATCGATCTTTCGCAGCAGGCGGCCTTCGCGCTCCTGCACCCGCATCGACAGGAGGCGCGACTCCTCCATTGCTGCCCGGTCGAGCTCGTCCGGGGTGCGTTCGTTGTCGCGCAATCCGTCCCGGGCGCCCTCCATGTCAGCCAGGATCTCGTCGCGCATTTCGAGCAGGCGCTCGCGGAAGTACGCGAGCTGGGCCTCGTTCATGTAGGCCGCGGCAGGCATGGCCAGCAGTTCGTCGCGGGTCATGGGGTTCCGTCGGTTGCAATCAGGATGTTATACCATAACGTTTCGATTGCGCCCCGACAACACGGATCGGCCACCGTCCTGTGATGGGGTCGACCCGCCTGCAAAAAGGTGTCTTATGTCCTCTACCTGTGTGTCTCCGGCCTCGCCGGATACGGAAACCTCCGCGACCGATCCGCTACCGGATATTGCCGCGTCGGCTGCTACGCACGCCTCCGCGCTCGACTGGGTGGGTATGGAAGACATCACCCTTCCGCTGTATCTGACCGGCCAGCCAGTGATCGCCCGGGCAAGCGCGGGGGTGAGCCTCGACGACGCGGGCGCGCGCGGTATCCATATGTCACGGCTCTACGGGGCCCTGCGACAGCTGGAGTCCCGCGAGCTGGACGTTGCGCGGCTGTGGGGCGTGCTCGAGGCGTTTCTGGCTTCGCACGATGGCCTGTCCAGCGTGGCCGAGGTTCGTCTGGCCGGGGAGTTGCCGCTGGAAAGGCCGGCCCTGGTCAGTGCGGCTGCGGGCTGGAAGCGCTACCCGTTCCGGATCGCTGCACGCAGCGAGTCCGGGGCGGTGTCCCTGGAGCTGGAGGTTCAGGTGGGGTATTCCTCCACCTGTCCCTGCTCCGCCGCCCTGGCGCGGCAGGCGATTCAGGAACAGTTCGACCGCGACTTCACGCGCTCGGCCGTGGATGCGGCAACCGTGCGCGAGTGGCTGGGCCGGGCCGAGGGGATTGTCGCGACGCCCCACAGCCAGCGAAGCGAGGCAACCGTCACGGTCGGTCTGGACCCGCTGGGATCGACGCTGCCCCTGCCCGATCTGATTGATCGCGTGGAACAGGCGCTGGGCACCGCCCTGCAAACGGCGGTAAAGCGCGTCGACGAGAAGGCCTTCGCGCTCGCCAACGGCCGCAATCTGATGTTCTGCGAAGATGCCGTACGGCGCCTGGACAGCACCCTGCGCCCGGAGTACTACGCCCGCGGCTATCGCATCCAGGTTCGCCACCGCGAGAGCCTGCATGCACACGACGCCGTCGCGCGGGTCGTGCGTCTGCCGTCAGCGGAACGCTGAAGCAGCCAGTTGGAGCGTGGACCGCCACAAGGCGGTGGGGTTGGTCAGGCATCTGCCAGGTCGCTCTTCGGCAAGCGTGTGGACACGTAAAAAAGCCGCCGGATACGCAATCCGGCGGCAATGCTTACGGAGGTTGGAGAGACCAAAGGCAGGAAGTCACCTTTCGTCCTGGCGACACACAGCTGTCCGGGCTGCGCATCTAAATGAGAATCATACGCACTTGCGGTGCATTGTCAAGCGGACTGAGGCCTGCTCGGGCCCAGGGGGGCGATGGCGTAGCCCGTGCTACGGCCCGGACGGCACTGACTGAGAGGTGCCTGCCGCGTCGGGCAGGCTGCGATGCCGGTCGGCCATCGGCTCGGCCGTGATCAGGTAATCCGCCCCGTGCCGCAGGCCCTCCTTGCTTCGGGCCAGCGGCAGGGCGGTTTCCCGCAGCGCCTCGATCTTCTGGTGCATGGCCTTTGCCAGGCCATCGTCATTGAAGTGCGACAGCTGGCGCAGGCACAGGTCGAGCTGGCCGTTGACGAAGCGCTCGCGGTAGTGAATCGGGAAATAGCGGACATCCAGAACCCGGAAGCCGGCGATTCCGAGATGGCGCATGACCCAGGACGAAGGGTATTCGCGATAGGGGCGGTTCCCCGCGAGCAGCAGGCAGGCATCCCGCAGGCGACCGATTTCGCGCACGATGCGGTCAGACTCGGTCTTGGGTTCGGTCAGTACATAGGGTTCCACGCCGACGAGATACAGCCGCTCGCCCACATGAGGCCGCAGTCGATGCAGCGCGCGGTCCTGCCAGTAGGGCGAGAAGCCCTCGATTGCTCCGATGAAGTAGTCGAGCAGGACGGTGTCGAAGCGCTCGCCGAACAGCAGCTGGTCCGACACCCAGTTGCCGACGAGGATGCGATCTTCGCGTCGTCGGTCTTTTCCTGCCGCCTTCTTCACCGTGTTCGCCATCTCTTGCGAGGCCGTGACGGCGGTCCAGCGCTCGGTCTCCAGCGCACAGATCCACTCGATGGATGCGCGTCCGGTTCCGGCATCGAGCACACTTCCCCAGGGTCGGGCGCCCTGCAGCTTCTCGATCGCCTGGAAGATCGGCGAGTGGGTGCCCTGGCGCTTCGGCCCGCCGGATGGGGTTGCACCATGGGGGGTTGGCTTCGGGGGCATGATTCTGCTCCGCGGTGACTTCTCGATCGGTTCAGGGACGTGACATTGCGAGCAGTCGGGCCGCCAGGGCGAGGCCGACATTGACCAGGACGAGTACTGGCGCAAACGGCTGATCCAGCGGCAGGCTGACGCTCCAGGCGATCAGGAAGCCCGCGAGGGCCAGGGCCTGGGCCCACAGGAACAATCCGCGCAGATTGCGTGCGAGATAGGCGGCGCCCCAGGCGGGCAGGAGCAGCGTGGCGAGGGCAGCGGGCAGGCCCAGCACCATGCTGCCCAGCACCACTGCGGCCACCAGCCAGGCGATCTCCGTGAGGCGTAGCCACGTGCGCGGGCTGAGCGTGGCGGGGACGTCGGGGGCAAGCTGTGCGTATCGCCAGACGTGGTACAGCCCGGGCGCGAGCACGAGGCTGGCGAGCCCGAGCGCGACCACTGCCCATAGTTCGCGCGGTCCGGCGAAGTACAGCTGGCCCTCGGCCCAGGCGGCCGCGGCGAGGCTGGCCTGCGCGAAATTGGCGGCCAGCAATGTCACTGCCGCCAGTCCGGCCAGAAAAACGGCCAGCGGCAGGCGCTCGCGGTCAGAGCTGCGTTGCAGCAGGGCCATGACTCCGGCCCCGAGTGCCAGGGCTACAGGCAGCACCGGCCAGTGGACGACCGACGCCAGGACGCCCCCGACGGCGGCCCACTGTCCGAGTGCCAGCGCCTGCCAGACCGACCCGCGCAGGAACAGGCCGGCCCCGGCCAGGGCCAGCACGCCCGTGATCAGCAGCCCGGAGACAAACGGTTCGAACAACAGGTCACCGAGCATCGAGGTAGTCCGTCAATGGATGGTTCTCGACCCCGACGGCCTGCAGGAACTCGTCGTCGTGGCTGGTCATCACCAGTGTCGTAGCAGCCGGGAGGGAGGTAATCAGGTCGACCGCATCGCCGCGCACCTCGGCGTCGAGGTGGTTGGCGGGCTCGTCCAGAAGGACCAGGCGTTCCCCCGGTGGCCGGTGGGCGCTGCTGTGCAGGGCCGCGGCCAGGCGCAGCAACTGCCACTGGCCGCCACTCAGGCGGTCGAGGCGACGATCCAGCAAGGCCTGCACCCGGGGTTGATCGGGCGGGGTGGCGCCCATCGCCCTGAACCAGTCGTGACCGCACAAGGGCCAGGGGTCCCGCCGGGGGTGGTCCTGCGCCAGCAGGCTGACACGCGTCGCGGGGCCAAGCCGCAGGGTGCCTGAGTGGACCCGAGCCTGGCCGGTTACGGCCTTCAGCAGCAGCGACTTGCCGATGCCATTGGGGCCGGTCAGGGCCCATTGGGCCCCCGTGGGTACGTCGAGGGACAGCGGGCCCAGCACCGGACGATCAAAGCCGAGGTGCGCGGCCTCTGCGTGCAGCGCGGTTTGAGGGGGCATGCGGACTCGAAATCGTTGGAGGGGCCTGAATGATATCGGGCCCGGAAAGCATTTTCCGGGCCCGATCGTGAGGAAGATGTTTCGCCCCGGGTTAGCGTTGGGGCAGCGTTCGCGCCCAGGTGGTCATCAGGTCCAGGTACCCATCCAGGCTGGAGTCGGCCGGCGGATCCAGAGGGACCGCATGGCTCGGCCAGCCCAGGTTGCGTTCGAGGAACTCGGCGCCGCGCGGCGGCTGGAATTCGGCGTACAGGACGGTGCCCTCGGTGCCTTCGAGATCACTGACCAGGCTGCGCAGGTGGCGCGCGGTGGGCGGGATGCCCGGGGCCGGCTCCAGGTAGCCGACGATCTCGACCGGCAGCCACTCTTCCAGATAGTCGAGGTCCTCGTGGTAGACCACGATGCGCTGCTCCGGCATGACCTGCTCGGCCAGTGCCTCGGCGTGCGCGCGCAGGCGGTCGGCGGTGCGTTCCGCTCGCTCCATGAAGCTGTCGGCATGGTCCGGACGCAGTTCGCCCATGCGCTGGCCCAGCGCGAGGGCGAGTTCGGCCATGCGCAGCGGGTCGGCGTTGAAGTGCGGGTTCCCCTCTTCATGCACGTGCCCCATGTTCGGGCCATCCATGGTGATGGAGCGGCGCAGCTCGATCATGTCCGCAGCTCGGAAGTGCCCCGGCTGCCCGGAATTGATGGCACGGTTGCTGGCACCCCGCTGCGCGGCCGGCAGCCAGCCCTCTTCCAGGCCGGCGCCCAGCTCCAGCAGCATGTCGGCTCGGCGCAGGGCCGCCATGAAGCTGGGGCGGGCATCGAGATAGTGTGCATCACGGTCCGGTGGCGCGAGTACGCGGACTTCGGCCTGGTCGCCGCCAATTTCGCGGGCCAGGGCGCCGAGGCTGGAGGTGGTGGCGACGACGTTAAGACCGGCCGCGGCCTGGGCGGGCGCCAGGACCAGCGCGGTCAGGGTAAGGGCGGCGATGGAAATCAGCCACCGGGTGCTGCGGGTGCGAGTCTTGCGAAAGAACATGCGGGACTCCTTGGGGGATATGGTGTGCTAGCACGGTACCGATGCCGGCCGGATTGGCCGACACGGGCGGAAGCGAGCGGGCCCGGGCGGGCCCGCGCGAGTGGGCATCAGAAGCGATGGGCGCCGTGGGCGCCGAGGGCCACGTTCAGCTGCAGCATGAACTCCAGCCCGCGGTCGCGGTGGCCGTCGTCATCGATGAAGTCATTCTGCGACAGCTGGGCGCGCAGGAACACCGGCTCCACCGGGCGGAAAGTGACCTGGGCGGAGTGGCGATAGGAGGTACCGAAGGAGTCGCCGTCGCCGCGGCCGACGTCGTTGGTCAGGCCAAGGGCCTCGGCGCGAAGACCGGCCTCCCAGCGCGGGGCAAAGCCGTAGACGCCCTGGACGTAGATACCGTCCTGCTTGTTCTTGAAGCTTTGCTCGTTGCGCACGAAACCCACGGGGCCATTGCCGTCTGCCTCGAAGTTCACGTCACGGCGGTCGACGTCGATTTCGCGGTAGAAGTACTCGCCCTGCAGCCGCCAGTCGCCATGGCCGTAGGCGCGGCCGGCGCTGTACTTGTAGACGGCGTCGAGGCCGGCGAACCAGGCGCTGCCGTCCCAGTCCTCGAAGCGGGTGGAGTGCTCGTCCGTCACCTGATAGCTGCGGGCGTAGCCACCGGAGACGCCGAACTGCGCGGCGTGGTCAGGGCCAAGATCCGGGCCGAACTTGGCGAAGGCGGTGACCAGGCGCGGGCCGGAGCGGTCCCGAAGAATGCGTTCCTGACCGTTGAGCGCCGACTGACTACCCTCGTAGTTGGCGATTCCGCTGGTTTCGCCCTGCAGCAGTTCCACCCCGAGTTGGGTGTAGGCCTCGGTCGGTGCGACCCAGGTGGCCTGGACGCCGGTTTCCTGGAGGCCGTGGTCGCCGAAGATGTACTCGTTTACCAGCGGACGGTCGACGAAGTCCCAGTCGTGGCCGTGGCGGCTGTTAATGTACCCGATGTCGGACAGGAACTTACCGGCCTTGATCTGGAAGCCGCCAGGCAGGGCACGGGTGGTCAGATAGGCCTCTTCGACCTCTACATGATCCTCGTCGAAGCCGACCATCAGTACGCCGTCGAAGAGGTCGCCCAGGTTGGCCTCGAAGACCAATTCGCTATGGCCCAGGTTGAATCCGTCGTCGAAGCCGTGGTCATGACCATGATCGTGGCCATGGCTATGGCCATGGTCGTGGCCGTCGTCGAAGCCCGCCGGGTCTTGGTTCCCTCGGGTCATTTCGTTGTAGTAGATGCCTTCCAGTATCAGCGAGACGTCCAGCCCCCAGGAACGGTCTTCGGACTGGGCGCTCCATTGCGCGGCAGCGGCCCCGGGGGCGGCGAGGGCCAGGGCGGTGAGTCCGGCAAGGACGGGGCGGGCGTATGGGGCGCGGGACATGTCGAGCTCCTTGTTGCACGGCAGACTGCAGCCAGGATCAGTGGGTCCGCCGATGAAGGTGAGTTGTTATAGCGTAACGTCAAGGCATGAACGTTATACAATAACAACCCTGGATTCAACCCCGTTCCAGCCAGTCAGCTTGTGGCGGATCGGTCTCGGGGGAGGCCCGCGCGGGCGAACGCCGCGCGCCAGGGCTCCAGCTTTTCGGTCAGGCTCAGGCGGGCATTGGCGGGGCTGGTGGAGGGCAGGCGCAGGGCCTCGACGCCCAGGGCGCGGGTCTCGCGGATGCGCCGCGCGCTCTCGGCGCCGTTGTGGATGATCACGCGCAGGCCCGGGGCCTCGCGGGTCAGGCGGGCCAGATCGTTGGGGACCGGTTCGCGGATGGCGCTGTCCAGGCTCCCCTCGCGCGAGCAGGCCCCGTAGACGTCCCAGAGGCCCACGCCGTGGTCGAGCAGGCGCTGGATGCGCTCCGGGTAGTCCAGCTCCGGGAAGGGTTCGCCGAGGATCTGCCCGGCAATGGGCCAGAACTGGTTGCGCGGGTGGGCGTAGTAGGCCCGGGCCTCCAGCGACGCCACGCCGGGAAAGCTACCCAGCACGACCAGTCGGGTATCCGCTCGCAGGATCGGCGGGAACGCTTCAAGGGTGGCTGAGCCAGCGGTCACAGGAAGGTGGGGCAAGCGGGCTGAGAGGGTGGGGCGGTGTCAGGCGCGGTCCTGCTGACTCCGACGGCAGTCGCCGCACTGGCCGTGCAGTTCCACCATGCGCGACTCGATGGCGAAGTCCTGTCCCTCGGCTTCCTCTTCCAGTGCGCGGCTGGCCGGTTCCGGGGTGTGGAACTCGGTGATCTGGCCGCAGCCGTCGCAGATCATCAACGCGGATTCGTGGCGCTCCCCGGGATGCGAGCAGGCGACGAATCCATTGAGGCTCTCGATGCGGTGGATCAGCCCCTGCTCCAGCAGGAAGGCCAGGGTGCGGTAGACCGTCGGCGGCTTGATGCTGTGATCGTCGGAGGACAGGGCGTGGATCAGGTCGTAGGCCTTGATCACGCCCTCGGTGCGCAGGATCTGTTCGAGGATGCGCCGGCGCTGCTCGGTCAGGCGCGCACCCTGGCGGGCACAGACGCGTTCGGCGTCGGCAAGGGCCTGTTCGATGTCCGGCGTCTGGGTCTCGGCGGCGGCAGTCATGCGCCTAGCATAGCCCAAACACTCATCGCGTCCGTAACCGCCCCGGGCATCAGGCGGGTTCGGCATCGGCCGCGGGCTCCGGGTCGGGCTGTTCGGGGCGCGTGGCGTCGGGACGGGCGAAGATCTCGGCGGACCAGCGGGCGCGGTCGGCCGCCGGTTCGGTCTCGCGCGCCACCATGTGCGCGTCCACGGCCGTGATGCGGTGGTCCAGGCCCTCGCCATTGGCGATCTGGATGGCGAGCCCCGGGCGAGCATTGAGCTCCAGGATCAGCGGTCCGCGGTCGGCGTCGATGACCACGTCCACTCCCAGGTAGCCGAGCTGGCTCAGCTCGAAGCAGCCCGCGGCGAGCTCCATCAGCTGGCCCCAGTCAGGAATCTGCAGACCGACGATGCTCTGCTCGCTGTCAGGGTGTTCGCGGCAGGGCTTGTTGTAGCGCACCCCGCCGATGGTCCGGCCGGAGCCCAGGTCGATGCCCGTGCCGACCGCGCCCTGGTGCAGGTTGGCCTTGCCGTCGGAGTCCTGGGTCGGCAGGCGCATCATCGCCATGACCGGGTAGCCGCGATAGACGACCGTGCGGATGTCCGGCACGCCCCGGTGCGAGACCGCGTCGAACACCGAGGAAAAACGCACCCGCTGTTCGATCATGGCGACGTCCGGGCGCCCGCCCAGGCTGTACATCCCTGACAGGATGTTGGAGATGTGGTCGTCCAGCTCGCTCAGCTCTATGGCGCGGCCGCCCGCCCGGCGCGGCCGGTCGCCGCGCCAGCCCTCGATCACCAGGATGCCGTCGCCCGCGGCGCCATGCGCTGGCTTGATCACGAAGCCGTCTTCGTAGTCCCGCAGCTGGCGGCGTACGTCGCGGATCTGGCGGTGGGTGCGCACGACCCCGTAGAGATCGGGCACCGACAGGCCGGCATCCAGCGCCAGTTTTTTGGTCTGCAGCTTGTCGTCCACCCGCGGGTAGAAGCGCCGGGAGTTCCAGGCCGCGATGTAGCGGGCATTGCGGGCGTTCATGCCCACGATGCCCTGTTCCTTCAGCAGCTTCGGGCGCACGAAGCGCGGGAACCAGGCCGGCATCAGTCGGGCCTCCGCATCGCGTCCTGGATACGGCCGAAGCGGAACAGTTCCGTCAGGCGGTAGCCGGTGTAACGCCCGAGCAGCAGGGTCACGGCCAGCAGCACCAGCAGCAGTTCCGGGAACACGAACAGCAGGTGCTCCAGCTGCCGGTTGGCCATCAGGCCGTAGGCGGCGGCCGCCACGACCAGGCTGCCGATGCCCTGGGTAATGGCGTCGGCCGGCCCGTGCTCCTCCCATACGACCGACATGCGCTCGATGGTCATGGCGAGGATGACCATGGGGAACAGTGACAGCGCCAGGGCCCGCTCGAAGCCCAGTTGATGCGACAGCACGCTGATCCCGAGCATCAGCATGATGACCACGCTGACGACCGCGGCCAGACGGGGCACCAGGAGCAGCCGCAGGTGCTCCAGGTAGAAGCGCACGGCCAGGCCCAGTGCGACGATCAGGGTGAACAGGATGATCCCCGCCAGCAGCTGGGTTTCGCGGAAGGACAGCGCGATCAGCACCGGCATGAAGGTGCCGAAGGTCTGGATGCCGATCACGTTGCGCAGGAACACGATGATCATCGCACCCAGAGGCACCATCAGCAGCACGCGGTAGGTGTTCTGCGTGCCCAGCGGCAGGTTCAGGGTGGAGAAGTCGAGGATGCGGGTGTCCAGGGTGTCGCCGAAGCGCTGGATGGTCGCCAGGGCATCCTGCACCCCGCGCGAGACCGCGAACCGGACCTCGGCGGCCTCGCCATTGGATACCTCGAGCAGCGGGGCGCTGCCGTGCGACCAGACGACTACGTCCGCGGGATACTCGATCTCGCCGGTCTCCGGGTCGATGGGGACCCAGCGCCGGGTGTTGTGGACCTCCAGCCAGGTCTGCGGCTCGATGTCGCGGCGGCCATCGACCAGCCGGAGGGCCGTCACCTGGCGCGCGGGGATCCGCGCGGTGGCCAGCAGTTCGATCAGGGTCTCGGTGCGGCGCGTGCGGTTGTCGTCGCTCTCGATGAACACCGCCGCGTTGGATGCGGGGGCGGCGTTGGCGAGGTCATTGACCAGCACCGAGGCAAAGCTCTGGATATCCGAGGAACGGCCGCGTACGTCGTCGATCAGGGCATCGGCGGCGGAACGGAAGGGCTCGGTCCAGTCGGGTACGGCCACCGGCCCGGGGTACTCCGACTCGGAGCGGTCGTTGCCGTCGCGATAGAGCGTGGCGCGGTAGTAGAGAACCTGTTCACCGCGTGGCTGGCGGGTGGTCCACTGGGCCAGGCGATCCTCGGCCTGGGTAATGGAGTTCAGGCCGTAGCCGCGCGAGACGAAGCCTTCGTCCAGAATGGAGAAATTGGGCAGGCGATGCGGGATGCGCAGCTCCACCGTGGCTGCGCCGCCGGTGGGCTGATAGCGCACCCGTGCCTCCACCTGCCAGGTCTCGGCGGTGGCGTCCGGCTGCAGGGGCATGCCCAGCGCGCTGACCTTGTAGGCGAAGACCCCGAGCCCGACCGCGCTCAGCAGCACGATCAGGATCGGCAGGTGAAAGCGCTTCACTGGTCATCCGCCGCGCAGTCGGGCGCGCGCAGGTGTTTCTCGCCGGAATCGACCAGGATATGGCCGGCCATGTGGCTGCGACCGATCAGGGCCTGATAGGTCAGTGCCGTGCGGTCGATCAGGCTGGTGTCGGCGGTCAGGAGCTGGTTGCCAATGCAGAACTCCATGCGCACGACCGGGCGCTCCTGCGACTCGCCGCTGTGGCGCCGGATACGGACGATCCGTTCGATCGGGCGCTCGAGGGTGATGCGGGCGTCCTCGTCTTCCGGATCGATGATCTCGAAGCGGATCCAGTCCTCGCCGTCCTTTTCGAAGCGCTCCTTGTTCAGTGCGTTCAGCGAGGAGGAGGTCGCACCCGTGTCCATGCGTGCCTCCAGTACGACGTCTTCCTCGACGATCTGTACGTCCTCCACCGTGCCCAGGATGGCCATGGACGGGCCCGATTCGTGGGCCACGGCGGATTGCGCGAGGAACGCCAAGCCGAGCAGCATGGTCGGCAGGATGGAGTGGGTTAAGCTGGAACGACGGGCGGCTGGGGCAGTCACGCAGTCTCCTGAAGGTTACAAAACATCGAAGTCTAGCTGATCATAGTGGTTCACCCCTGTTAAAGGGTTCACAAACCCGCGGCCGTCTTCGTGCCGGCCGGTCACCGCAGTCCAGGAGTCGCCATGCACTGGGTAGTCGATCTCGCCGACCTGACCATGAACGATGTCGCGAAGGTGGGCGGCAAGAATGCGTCCCTGGGGGAGCTGCTCGGACAGCTGGGCGCGGCCGGGGTGCGCGTGCCGGGCGGGTTCGCCACCACCGCGGATGCCTATCGCGCCCTGCTGGCGAAGGACAGCCTGGATGAACGGATCAAGGCGCGCCTGGCGGATCTGGATATCGACGACATCGAGGCGCTGCGCGCCGCCGGGCGCGAGGTGCGCGGCTGGATCGAGCAGGCCGAACTGCCGGCCGAGCTGGAACAGGCGGTGCGCGAACACTACGCGCAACTGGGGGACGAGGTCCCGGTAGCGGTGCGCTCCTCGGCGACCGCCGAGGACCTGCCCGAGGCCTCGTTCGCCGGACAGCAGGAGACCTTTCTCAATGTGCGCGGCATCGATGCCCTGCTGCAGCGGCTGCGCGAGTGCTTCGCCAGCCTGTACAACGACCGCGCCATTGCCTATCGCGTGCACAACGGTTTCGCCCATGACGAGGTCGCGCTGTCGGCCGGTATCCAGCGCATGGTGCGCTCCGACGTCGGCGCCAGCGGTGTGATCTTCACGCTGGATACCGAGAGCGGCTTTCGTGATGCGGTGTTCATTACCGGGGCCTGGGGCCTCGGCGAGACGGTGGTGCAGGGCGCGGTGAATCCCGACGAGTATCAGGTCTACAAGCCGGCGCTGGCGGCCGGCAAGCGCGCCATCATCGGCCGCACCCTCGGCACCAAGGCGGTGCGCATGGTGCTGACCGGGGATGGCACGCGCACCGAGGACACCCCGGAGGACCTGCGCCAGCGCTTCTGCCTGTCGGATGCCGACGCCGAGCAGCTCGGGCGCTTTGCGGTGGCGATCGAGCAGCACTACGGCCGGCCGATGGACATCGAGTGGGCGCAGGACGGAGAGACCGGCGAGCTGTTTATCGTGCAGGCGCGCCCGGAGACCGTGGAGAGTCGCGTCGAGCTGGGCGCGGGCGAGCGCTACGAACTGGCGCCGCACGAGGCGGAGCCGCTGGTTACGGGCCGGGCGATCGGCGCGAAGATCGGGGCCGGTGTCGTGCGCGTGCTGGATTCCCCGGATGCCATGCACACCATGGAGGAGGGCGACATCCTGGTCGCGGACATGACCGATCCCGACTGGGAACCGATCATGAAGCGCTCCGCCGCGATCGTCACCAACCGCGGCGGGCGTACCTGCCACGCGGCGATCATCGCCCGCGAGATGGGCATCCCGGCGGTAGTGGGCTGCGGCAATGCGACCGAGGTGCTCTCCGACGGGATGCAGGCGACCGTCTCCTGCGCCGAGGGGGATGATGGTCACGTGTATCCGGGCACACTCGAGTACACGGTGAAGAAGACCGACATCGGCGAACTGCCGAAGCTGCCGGTCAAACTGATGCTGAACGTGGCCAACCCGGGTCGTGCCTATGCCTTCTCGCAGCTTCCGCATGCCGGGATCGGCCTGGCGCGGCTGGAGTTCATCATCAACGGCACCATCGGGGTGCACCCGCTGGCGCTGCTGGACTACGCCGAGGACCCGGGCCGCCTGGATGCCGAGGTCCAGGAGCGCATTGCCGAGCGTCTGCGCGGGTTCGATGACGGCCCGCGCGAGTTCTTTGTGCGCAAGCTGTCCGAGGGCATCGCGACGCTGGCGGCGGCCTTCGCGCCGGAGCCGGTGATCGTGCGGTTGTCCGACTTCAAGTCCAACGAGTACGCCCACCTGATCGGGGGGCGCGGCTACGAGCCGCAGGAAGAAAACCCCATGCTCGGCTTTCGCGGGGCCTCGCGCTACCGCTCGGAGACCTTCCGCCCGGCCTTCGCGATGGAGTGCGAGGCCCTGCGGCGGGTGCGCGACGACATGGGACTGGACAACGTGCAGATCATGGTCCCGTTCGTGCGCACCCTGACCGAGGCCGAGGACGTGATCCGGGTGCTGGACGAGGAGGGGCTGCGCCGCGGCGAGAACGGCCTGAAGGTCGTGATGATGTGCGAGATCCCCTCCAACGCGCTGCTGGCGGCGCGTTTTCTCGAGCATTTCGACGGCTTCTCCATCGGCTCCAACGATCTGACCCAGCTGACCCTGGGAGTGGACCGCGACTCCGGACTGGTGGCGGAGTCGTTCGACGAGCGCGACGATGCGGTGAAGGCGCTTCTGAGTATGGCCATCCGGGCCGCCCGGCGCGCCGACAAGTACGTCGGTATCTGCGGCCAGGCCCCGTCCGACTATCCGGAGCTGGCGGCCTGGCTGATGAACGAGGGCATCGAGTCGCTGTCGCTGAACCCCGATTCGCTGTTGTCCACCTGGGAACAGCTCGCACAGGGGCGGGAGCCCGGTAATGGCTGATGCCGCCGCCCAGTGCCCGCAGGTCTACCTGGTTTCGGACGGGACCGGGATCACCGCGGAGACGCTGGCGCGCTCGCTGTTCACCCAGTTTCCGGATGTCGACCCGGCCTGGCACCGACTGCCATTCGTGCAGACCCCCGGCCGCCTGGCCGGCGTGTTCGCCCGGGCCGAGGCCGGTCCGCAGCCGGCCCTGGTGGTCGCTACCCTGGCGAATGCCGACCTGCGGGCCGACCTGCGCCATTGCCCGGTGCCGGTGATCGATGTCTTCGGCGAGCAGGTGGAGCGACTGGAGGGCCTGCTGGGGGTCGCGTCGCAGTCTGTGTCCGGACGGGCCCATGGCATGGGCGACGTCAGCCGCTACGACCGCCGCATCGAGGCGCTGAACTACACCCTGGCCCATGATGATGGCCTGGCCACTCAGGATCTGTCGGTCGCCGACGTCGTGCTGCTGGGGGCCTCGCGTTCCGGCAAGACACCCACCAGTCTCTATCTGGCGATGAACTACGCCCTGTTTGCCGCCAACTACCCGCTGGTCCCGGAGGACCTGCACCAGGGCGATATCCCGCACATGCCCGAAGGGCTGCGGGGGCTCGGCGGTCGACTGGTGGGCCTGACCATCACGCCACAGCGCCTGGCGCAGATTCGCGAGGGGCGCCGTCCCGACAGCCGCTACGCGAGTCTGGCGCAGTGCCGGGCGGAATGCGTGGCGATCCAGGAATTCTTCGATACCTGGCGGATCCCGCACCTGGACGTGACCGAGCTGTCGATCGAGGAGATCGCTACCCGGGTGCGCGACTGCATGGATGCCCGCCGCGGCGGCTGAGCCGCGCCGGCAAGCCGCACCGGACGCGTCACAGCTTGGCATCCCGCCGGGCTTGCCGGAGAATGGGCGCGGTCAACTCGCTGCACCGCAAGGAGCCCGCATGCCCGCCGCCGGAACCGGACAAGAGATCGCCATCTTCCTCGTCAGCGTTGTCTTCGGGATCTACATCATCCTGCTGATCCTGCGGACGATCTTCGGCCTGGTGCGGGCCGACTACTACAACCCGATCTCGCAGACCATCGTGATGCTGACCGATCCGCCGCTGCGGGTGCTGCGGCCGGTGATTCCGTCCGTGGGACGGGTCGATCTCGCCGCGATCGTGCTGATGATCGTGCTCAAGTTCATCGAGATCTGGTTGCGCGTGCTCATCGTTGGCGTGGACGTGGGGCTCGGGCTCATCCTGGCCGTGGCGATCCGCGAGCTGCTGACCACCGTGATCTGGGTCTTCATCATCGCGCTGATCGTCGAGGTGGTGATGAGCTGGATCCAGGTCGGGGGCGGCGGCGCCGCCAACAACCCCATCATGCGCCTGGCCGGCGCGGTGAACCGTCCCATCCTCGGCCCGCTGCGCCGGGCCCTGCCGAACACCGGTGCGATCGATTTTTCGCCGATGATTGCCCTGGTCGGGCTCTATATCCTGCTGATTATCGTCCGCTCTTTCTGAATCCGCCGAGCGGGGGTCGGCACGCGCGCCGCCACCCCCGGTTTCAATCGCAGCAAAAGCGGCTAGACTCGAAGACAGGGGTACCTGAGAGCCTGTCTCCGCAGGGCCCCGCTTTCCCCATCAGGCAAAGGAGTCAGCCATGGCAAGAGTGCATCGGGTCTTTACCGGCTTTCTCGTCGCTTTGGCGGCGGTCGCTCTCGGCAGCTCGATCGCATCCGCCAACGAGGCGGAGTTCGACAATTACGTCGTCCACTACAACGTGATCAACACCACCTTCCTGTCGCCGGAGGTCGCGCGGGCCTATGACGTGCGGCGCAGTTCCAACCGGGCGATGGTCAACGTCAGCGTGATGGAGCGGGGCGATAACGGTCTGCAGGCGGTCTCCGCCGAGGTCACCGGGTCGGCCACCAACATGAACGACCAGATGCGCAACCTGCGTTTCCGCGAGATCCAGGATGGTGATGCCATCTACTTCCTGTCGGAGGTGACGGTTCGCAGCGGCGAGACCCTCGACTTCGCGATCGATGTCGCCCCGGCGGGCAGCGAACGCGTGCTGCCGGTGCGCTTCTCGCGCGACTTTTTCGTGGACTGAGCCCCGCCCGGGGCCTTCCGAATGATCCCCCGCCCGCCCGGGCGGGGGATCACATCGCCACACTCAGCAGCATCCAGACCCCGTACAGCGCGACCCCGCCGCCGGCGATCCGGCGGACCCAGGGGCGGCGCACGAAGGCCGCCAGGCGTGCGGCGAACACCCCCATCAGCAGCAGATTGGGCAGCGTGCCCAGGGCAAAGGCACCCATCAGCGCGGCGCCCTCCAGGGCCCCGCCGGCACCCAGTGACCAGGCCAGCACGCTGTACACCAGCCCGCAGGGCAGCCAGCCCCACAGTCCGCCGACCACCAGGGCCTGCCCGGCGTGGCGCACTGGCAGGAAGCGCCGCCCCAGCGGTTCGATGCGCCGCCACAGCACCCCGCCGGCCTGTTCCAGGCGCGCGAGGATCGGCCACCAGCCGGCGAGATAGCACCCGAGCAGGATCAGGAAGACTGCGGCGAAGCCCTGCAGGATCGCCTGACCGGCCGGCAGGCCGCCCAGCAGACTGGCTCCCAGCCACCCGGCCAGGGCCCCGGCAACGACATAGCTCGCCATGCGCCCGAGGTTGTAGGCGAGCAGCAGGTCCAGCCCCGGCCCGCGGCGACCGTGGCCCATGGAGATCGCGCCGACGATGCCGCCGCACATCCCCAGGCAGTGCACGCCGCCGAGGATGCCCACCGCCAGCGCGGCCAGCAGGGTACCCGGGTCACCCATCAGTGCGTGCCCCGGTCAGTCCGGATCGGCCGCATCGCCCAGCACCTCGTGCTTGGTTCGGATGAAGGTGGCGTGGGGCACATAGAGCAGGTCCGCGAGGTGCCGGATGACCGCCTCCTGGCGTTTGTGCAGGTCGCGGTTGGCCCAGGCGGCGCGCCACAGGGCGCGCAGGATGTCGGCCTTCTGCTCGGCATCGAAGGCCGCATTGACCTCGCGCACCATCGGGTGGATGGAGATCAGCGCGTCGCTCTCCTCCTGCGCGATCTCCAGCAGCGCATCGGCGGTATCGTTGTCCAGGCGGAACAACTCGATCAGGCTGCCACGTACCGATTCGAGCTCCTCCGCGCGCAGTTCGAAGTCGGCGCGGCAGACTTCCATGATCAGGGCCGCGGCGGCGCGCTGCAGGCGCTGTTCGGGATCGCCCTCGGCGCGATCGCTGCGTTCGGCGCCCAGCAGGCGCTGCCAGTGGCTGCGTAGTTGTTCAATCACCGCGTGGTCTCCGTCTACTCGCGCTGTGCGGTATGGTGCCCGAATGGAATCCGTTCGGCCCGAATCCCCCGATCTCCTCCTGCTCTCCGGCGGCATCGAGAGCAGCGCCCTGCTGGCGCAGTGCCATGCAGCCGGCCAGGTGCTGCGCGCCGTCTGGGTCGACTATGGCCAGCGCAATGCGGCCCGCGAATGGGCGGCGGTGGAGCATCTGGCCGGGGTCTACGGCGCGACGCCCGTCGCGCTGGACCTGCAGTCCCTGCGCGCGGCCTTCACCCGGCGCAACGACTGGGTCGGGCATGTGCCGTTGCCCCAGCGCAATCTGCTGGTGCTGGCGCTGGCGGTCAACCTGGCCGAACACCACGGTGCCGGGCGTATCCTTTTGGCCCTGAACCGCGAGGATCAGGGGCATGGGCCGGGTTCGCAGCCCGGGTTCGTGCAGCAGGTCTCGGCGCTGGCCGGGACCCTGGTCCCGCATCTGCAGGTCGAGGCGCCGCTGATCGAGCAGTCGAAGGCGGAAATCATCGCCACGACGGATCCGCTGGGGATCGACTGGCGCCGCACCTGGAGCTGCCTTCTGGCACAATCGCGCCACTGCGGGCGCTGCCCGCAGTGCCAGGCCCGGCGCGCCGCGTTCGCCGCGGCCGGCATCCCCGACCCGACCGACTACCGCGAAGCACCCCGATGACCGATGCCGCCATTCCCCGCCATGTCTCCGAGCGTCTGGAGATCGCCATCCTCACCGGCGAAACCCTGCAACTGAACTGGGCCGAGCCCGGTTCCAGTCAAGCCTGGTGGGGCAAGGTAACGCCCCGCGAAGTGCGCGAGGCGGAGGGTTTTCACTGGCTGGATGGCGAGTGCGAAGGCCGGTCGGTGCAGATCCGTCTGGACCTGATCCGCAACCTGCCGACCCCGGTCAAGTAGCTGCCGGATCGCCGGCCCGGTCTCTCGCGGCGGGCAGGCCGGACATCAGATCGGCCAGTGACTCCAGCAGCACGAAGTCTTCCGAGTGCATGGGGTCGCCGCGCTCGTCCGGGTAGCGCATGCCGCGCAGCTCCGCGATGCCCGCCCCGGCGGCGCTCGCCAGCGCCAGCAGGTTGTCGTCCACCAGCAGGGTGCGCTCCGGGTCATGGGGGGCGACCCGCTGCAGGCGCTCCCAGAACGCGGCCTCTTCCTTCGCGCAATCCAGATCGTGGGCGGAGACGATGGTGTCCAGATGGTCGCCGATGCGGGTGAGCTGGTGCTTGAAGGCGTAGACCTGCGGATGGGCATTGGTCACCAGCACCCGCCGCCGGCCGGCACGTTCAAGGGCGGCCAGCAACGCATTGGCATGCGGTTTCAGGGCGATATGATGGGCCAGTTCGCGTTTCAGGCCCAGGATGTCCAGCCCGGTGAAGCGCGTCCAGTGATCCACGCAGTACCATTCCAGCTTGCCGCGCACCCGCTGCATCTCGTCCTCTAGGCGGCGGCGTGCGCATTCCGGGTCGTCCGGCTGGCAGCGGATGTACTCCCGCGGGATCAGCTCGCGCCAGAAGCGGTTGTCGAAGTGCAGGTCGAGCAGCGTGCCGTCCATGTCGAACAGCACGGTGTCGATGCGACTCCAGTCCACGGCGAGCGCGGGGGCGTGCGGATTTTTTTCGGGGTTTTGCGGGTCCACAGCAGACGGCCACATGATCGAGGGGATTGGTTATGGCTCTCATGGTACCCCAGGTTCGGTTTCTGCCCGCGCCCCTTCTTGTCGCGCTTCTGGCCCTGCCGGGCCCCACCCTGGCGATGGACCCGGATGATCCGGACTACGATCCGCTGGAGGATGATGCCCTGTGGGGCGAGACGGTCTCCCCGGACCAGACCCAGACGACCAGTCCGGAGCTGACGTTCCTGCTGGAGGAGCCGGACCGGACGCCGCATCACCACCAGAATCAGATCCGCATCACGGCCTCCTCCCTGGAGGACGGATGGGCCGATCTGCGCCAGTGTCACAACGATGTGGCGGCCATTCGGCGTATGGTCATTGTGTACAATGAGGCGACCATCGACGAACTCCAGGTCGAGTCCACCCGCAACATCGAATCCGCGCGCGCCGAGGGCGATCGTGTGGACCTGCGCGGGGTGGAGAAGGACGCCGAGGTCTGTGTGACCGCGCGCATGAAGATCGTCGAGCACGAGGGGGACGGCGTCTATCGCCTGGAGAACGGCCCGTTCGTTCGCCGCTTCCTCGACGGCTATTTCCCGATGCGCGTCACCATGGCCGTGAGCTGGGGTGATCTGGATCTGCGCCTGGCGGAGACCGAGCCGGCCGAGCAGGACGGGTTCGAGGTGGTGACCTCCGATCACGGGTTCATGTTCGACACCCTGTTCGAGGGCGAACTGCGGACCCTGGTGCGTCTGCGCAACAGCCACTGACCGCCCGGGAGGGCGCATGAGCCGAGACAAGCCGGATGTCCAGGGGCGACGCACGGTCGCCAGCAGTCGCCTGTTCGAGGTGGAAGAGCTGGACCTCGAGTTCAGCAATGGCGCGCGCACCTGCTTTGAGCGCCTGGTCAGCCGCGGCCATGGTGCGGTGATCATCGCCCCGGTGCAGGCCGACCGGACAATCCTCCTGATCCGCGAATACGCCGCGGGCACCCACCGCTACGAGCTGGGCCTGCCCAAGGGCCGCATCGAGGCGGGCGAGGATGTCCTGGCCGCCGCCAACCGGGAGATCATGGAGGAGGTGGGGCACGCCGGACACCGCCTGACCCACCTGGGTGCGCTGACCGTGGCGCCCGGCTACATGGCCCACCAGACGCATCTGGTGCTGGCCGAGGATCTCTATCCCGAGACCGCAGAGGGCGACGAACCGGAGGCGATCGAGGTGGTGCCCTGGTCGCTGGACCGCCTGACGGAGCTGGTTGCACGCGAGGACCTGACCGAGGCGCGTTCCATTGCCGCCCTGTACATGGTGCGCGATTACCTCGACGGATAGAGGCCTCCTGGCGCGTGCCGGTGTTCCCCCGGGGCCGCAACCCTGCCAAGCTAGGGGGAATGTTCCGGGAAAACGGGAGTTCCCCATGCATGCTCCGCCGAAGGATGCGGCCCTGACTGCCCTGATGCACGAGGTTTCGAGCCTGGCCGACGCGGCCGGCCACGCCATTCTCGAGCTCTACGAGACCCGTTTCGCGGTCACCGAGAAGGCCGACCACTCGCCGCTGACCGAGGCGGATCTGGCCGCCCACCGTATCCTGGTCGGCGGGCTGTCGGATATCGACCCGGACTGGCCGGTGTTGTCCGAGGAGGGGCAGGACGTGCCCTTCGCGCGGCGTCGGCAGTGGCCGACCTACTGGTTGATCGATCCCCTCGACGGGACCCGCGAGTTCGTGAAGCGCAATGGCGAGTTCACCGTGAACGTGGCGCTGATTCACAACCACGAGCCGGTCCTGGGCGTGGTCTGGTGTCCGGTGCTCAAGCGGCTGTATGCCGGGCACCGCGACGGGGTGGCGATCCGGCGGGACGAAGACCAGGCCCCGCGCACGATTGCGGTCGCCAGCGAGCGCATCGGCACGGATCATCCCGTGGTGGCGGGCAGCCGTTCACACGGGGCGGAACGCCTGAAGCTCGCGCTGGACCGGCTGGGCCCGCACGAGCTGGTCAGCATGGGCAGCTCGATGAAGCTGTGCCTGGTGGCCGAGGGCGCCGCCGATATCTATCCGCGCCTGGGGCCCACCAGCGAATGGGATACCGCGGCGGCCCATGCGGTGGTGCGGGCGGCCGGCGGCCGGGTGACCGACCTCCAGGGCCAGGAGCTTCGCTACAACACGCGCGAGAGCCTGTTGAACCCCGAGTTTCTGGTGTGCGCCGGCAACCCCGACGGCTGGCTGCGCCGCCTGGGATTGCCGGAGGCCTGAGGGAAACTCTAAGCGCGCGCCGCCGCGTCAGGCGGCGCCGTTGGTGCGCGACGGGGCGACCGGCTCCGGCGTGATGTCCCAGATCTCGCGGGCGTAGTCGCGCACCGTGCGGTCGATCGAGAAATACCCCATGCGTGCGACATTCAGGATGGCGGCCTCGGCCCAGGCGGCGCGGTCGGCGTACAGGGTGTCCGCCCGCGCGCAGGCCTCGGCGTAGGCCGCATAGTCGGCGATCACGAAGAAGGGATCTTCCTGGCGCAGGTAGCGACCGAGGTCGGCGTGGGTGCCCGGGTCGTTGCAGGTGAAGAACCCGGACTCGATCATCTCGACTGCGGCGGCGAGGCCCGGCTGGCCGGCCAGTATGGCCTCCGGGGACGGGCCGTGGCGGCGGTGCTCGACGACCTCGTCGGCGGTCATGCCGAAGATGAAGATGGAGTCCTCGCCCACCGCGTCCCGGATCTCGATGTTGGCACCGTCCAGGGTGCCGATGGTCAGGGCGCCGTTGAGCGCCAGCTTCATGTTGCCGGTCCCGGAAGCCTCGAAGCCGGCGGTGGAGATCTGCTCGGAGACATCCGCCGCCGGGATGATGATGCTCGCCGAACTGACCTCGTAGTTGGGGAAGAACACGCACTTCAGGCGGTCGCCGATGGCCGGGTCATGGTTGACGATGTCGGCGACCTCGTTGATCACCTGGATGATGCCCTTGGCCCGGGCATAACCCGGCGCGGCCTTGCCGCCGAACAGCACCACGCGCGGCGGGATGTCCTCGCCGGCGCGGATGCGGCGGTACAGGTCCACCACGTGCAGGAGTTTCAGCAGCTGGCGCTTGTACTCGTGGATGCGCTTGATCTGCACGTCGAACATGACGTCCGGGTTCAGCTCCACGCCGGTGCGCTCGCGCACCAGGTCCGCCAGGCGCTGCTTGTTCGCGCGCTTCACGTCCATGAAGGCCTTCTGCAGGTCGGCATCGTGGGCGTAGGGTTCCAGCGCGCGCAGGCGATCCAGATCGTACTGCCAGTCGTCGCCGATGCGCTGGCCCAGCAGTTCGGTGAGCGCGGGGTTGGACTGGATCATCCACAGGCGCGGGGTCACCCCGTTGGTGACATTCACGAAGCGCTCCGGCCACAGGTTGTAGAAGTCCTCGAACAGGGTCTCCTGCAGCAACTGGGTGTGCAGCGCCGCCACGCCGTTGACGCGGTGCGAACCCACCACCGCGAGGTGGGCCATGCGGACCCGACGGCCGTGTTCCTCGTCGATGATGGACAGCCGCGCCAGGCGGTCGTTGTCGCCCGGGTAGCGGTGGCGTACCTCCTCCAGGAAGCCATGGTTGATCTGGTAGATGATCCCCATATGGCGTGGCAGTACGCGTTCCATCAGCTCCACCGGCCAGGTCTCCAGGGCCTCGGGCATCAGGGTGTGATTGGTGTAGGCGAAGGTGCGCCGGGTCAGCTCCCAGGCGCGTTCCCAGGGCAGCTCGTGCTCGTCCATCAGCAGGCGCATCAGCTCTGCGACGGCGATCGCCGGGTGGGTGTCGTTCAGCTGGATCGCGACCTTGTCGGGCAGGGCGTCGAGGCTGTAGTCCAGAGCCAGATGGCGCTCCATGATGTCCTGCAGCGAGGCCGAGACGAAGAAATACTCCTGCTTCAGGCGCAGTTCCTTGCCGATCGCGGTGGCGTCGTTGGGGTACAGGACCATCGAGATGGTCTCCGACTCCGCCTTGTCCGCGACCGCGCGGATGTAGTCGCCTTCATTGAAATAGCGCAGGTCGAAGTCGCGGGTGGCCTTGGCCGCCCAAAGACGCAGGTTGTTCACGTTGCGCCGGCCATAGCCCGCGGTGGGGTAGTCGTAGGCCATGGCCAGGACTTCCTCGCCGTCCTCCCAGGTGTAGCGGGTGGAGCCATCGGGGTGATGGTGCTCGACCACGTAGCCGTAGAAGTGGATCGGATACTTGCGGTCCGAGCGCGGGAACTCCCAGGGGTTGCCGTAGCGCAGCCAGTTGTCCGGGTGTTCCACCTGATGGTAGGGCTCGAATTCCTGGCGGAACATGCCGAACTCGTAGCGGATGCCGTAGCCGTAGCCGGGGTAGCCCTGGGTCGCCAGGGACTCCAGGATGCAGGCGGCCAGGCGCCCCAGCCCGCCATTGCCGAGGGCCGCGTCGTCTTCGAGGTCCAGAATGGTGTCGAGGTCGACGCCGAGATCGGCCATGGCCTGGCGGGCCGGCTCGAGGATGCCCATGTTGCGCAGGTTGGCCTCGAGCATGCGCCCGATCAGGTATTCCAGCGACAGGTAGTAGACGCGCTTGACGTCCTCGTCGGCGAACTGCCGGCGAGTCAGCAGGCGGCGCTCCACCATGCGTTCGCGGATGGCGAAGGCCAGGGCCTCCATCCAGTCGCGTTCGGTGGCCTGGCGCGGGTCCTCGCCGACCACGCGGACCACAGCATCGCGGATCGACTGCCGCAGACCCTCCACATCGTTGGGGAGGTTGGGCAGGTGGGTCACTTCGGGGGCGGCCATCGGGCGGATCTCCAGAAAGGGGGTAGAAGCGCCGATGCCCGGAATTATCCTTCCCGGGCGACGGCGCGATAGCCGATATCTGTTCGGCAGTATATATCGTCGAAATGAATCTGGTGTACGGCCGCGTAGGCCTTTTTCTGCGCGCTCTTCACGTCGGCTCCGAGGCCGACCACGCAGAGTACGCGACCGCCGGCGGTCACGATGCGACCCTCGACATCGCGGGCGGTTCCGGCATGAAACACGTGGGCGTCGGGATCGGCCTCCACGGTCTCCAGGCCGCTGATGACGTCGCCCTTGCGGTAGTCCCCCGGATAGCCCCCGGCGGCCAGGACCACGCCCAGCGCTACGCGCGCATCCCAGCGGGCCTCGACCGCGTCCAGACGCCCGTCCAGCGCCGCCTCGACCAGTTCGCTGAGGTCCGATTCCAGGCGGCTGAGGATCGGCTGGGTCTCGGGGTCGCCGAAGCGGCAGTTGAACTCCAGGACCTTCGGGTTGCCCGCAGCGTCGATCATCACGCCGGCATACAGAAAGCCGGTGTAGCGTTCGCCGTCGGCGGCCATGCCCTGCACGGTCGGTTCGATGACGTCGTGCAGGATGCGCGCATGCAGCGCATCGGTCACCACCGGGGCGGGTGAATAGGCCCCCATGCCGCCCGTGTTCGGGCCCTGGTCGCCGTTGTCGCGCGCCTTGTGGTCCTGCGAGGAGGCCAGCGGCAGCACGTGCTCGCCGTCCACCATGCAGATGAAGCTGGCCTCCTCGCCGGTCAGGAATTCCTCGATGACCACGCGGTTGCCGGCTTCCCCGAAGGCGTTGCCGGCCAGCATGTCGTGCACCGCCGCGCGGGCCTCGTCCTCGGTCTGCGCGAGAATCACGCCCTTGCCGGCGGCCAGGCCGTCGGCCTTGACCACAATGGGCGCGCCGTGGGTGGCGATGAACTCCAGCGCGGCCTGTTCGTCCTCGAAGCTGCCGTAGGCGGCTGTCGGGATGTGGTGGCGGTGCATGAAGTCCTTGGCGAAGCTCTTGGAGCCCTCGAGCTGCGCGGCCTTTGCCGTGGGGCCGAAGCAGCGCCGGCCGGCGGTGCGGAAGGCATCCACCACGCCGGCGACCAGGGGTGCCTCGGGGCCGACCACGGTAAACGCGATGGCCTCGCGTTCGGCCAGGGCCAGCAGCGCGTCGATGTCGGTGACGCCGACGTCGACGTTCTCGCACTTGGCCTCGCGCGCGGTGCCCGCGTTGCCGGGGGCCACCAGGACGCGCTCGACGCGCGGCGACTGCGCCAGCTTCCAGGCCAGCGCATGCTCGCGCCCGCCGTTGCCGATTACCAGTACGTTCATCAGGACCTCAGTGGCGGAAGTGGCGCATGCCGGTGAACAGCATGGCGATGTCGTGCTCGTTGGCGGCGTCGATCACCTCCTGATCGCGCATCGAGCCGCCGGGCTGGATCACCGCGGTGATACCGGCCTCGGCCGCGGCGTCGATGCCGTCGCGGAACGGGAAGAAGGCATCCGAGGCCATCACCGAGCCGGCGACCTGCAGGCCTTCGTCCGCGGCCTTGATGCCGGCGATGCGCGCGGAGTATACGCGGCTCATCTGGCCCGCCCCGACCCCGATGGTCTGCTGGTCGCGGGTGTAGACGATGGCGTTGGACTTGACGTACTTGGCGACCTGCCAGGCGAAGCACAGGTCCTTCATCTCCTGTTCCGACGGCGCGCGCGCGGTCACGGTCTTCAGTTCCACATCGGCCAGGCTGCCGCGGTCCGCATCCTGGACCAGCAGCCCGCCGCCGATGCGCTTGTAGTCCAGGCCCGGGCCAACGCCCGCCGGCGGGATCTCCAGTACCCGGACGTTCTTCTTGGTGGCCAGCGCGCGCAGCGCGCCCGGCGTGATCTCGGGGGCGATCACGACCTCGACGAACTGGCGGCTGACAATCGCATGCGCTGTGTCGCCGTCCAGCGGGCGGTTGAAGGCGATGATGCCGCCGAAGGCCGATGTCGGGTCGGTCTGGAAGGCGCGCTCGTAGGCCATCAGCTGACTCGGCGCGACCGCCACGCCGCAGGGGTTGGCGTGCTTGACGATCACGCAGGCTCCGGCCTCGAACTGGCGCACGCATTCCCAGGCGGCATCGGCGTCCGCCAGGTTGTTGTAGGACAGCGACTTGCCCTGGTGCTGGCGGTAACTGGCCAGGGTGCCGGGTGTGGGCTGCGGATCGCGGTAGAACGCGGCGCGCTGGTGCGGGTTCTCGCCGTAGCGCAGGGTCTCGACGCGCTCGAAGGTGGCGTTCAGCTGCCCGGGGAAGGGCGCGGCCTCGCCGTCCTCGTCCAGGGCCGACAGGTAATTGCTGATCGCGGCGTCGTAGCGCGCGACGTGGTCGAAGGCCGCCACCGCCAGGCGGAAGCGCAGGGACTGCGGGACCTCCCCGTGATCGCCGATGGCCGCGACGATCTCGCCGTACTGGTCGGGGCTGGTGGCCACCGCCACGTCACGGTAGTTCTTGGCCGCCGCACGCAGCATCGCGGGCCCGCCGATGTCGATGTTCTCGATGGCATCCTCCAGGCTGCACCCGGGTCGGGCCACGGTCGCCTCGAAGGGATAGAGGTTCACCACCAGCAGGTCGATCGGGGGGATGTCCTGCTCGGCCATCACCGCGGAGTCGATGTCGCGCCGCCCCAGCAGGCCCCCGTGGATGCGCGGGTGCAGGGTCTTGACCCGGCCATCCATGATCTCGGGGAAGCCCGTGTGCGCGGAAACCTCGGTCACCGGAAGGTTGTTTTCGGCCAGCAGGCGGGCCGTGCCGCCGGTGGACAGAAGCTCCACGCCGCGCTCGTGCAGGGCGCGGGCAAGCTCCACGACGCCGGTCTTCTCGGAGACCGACAAAAGGGCGCGCTGGATGGGGCGGCTGGGGGTCATGCGGGGCCTCGGGATCGCTGCAAAAACCGCCATTATATCGAACGCGTGACGCCCGTGGAGGCGGCTTCGACCCGGCCGCGGCACAGCGGGAGGGCTGGGGCTCAACTTGTAATTTTTGCGCAAAACCTTCAGGGTATAAAAACGATTTCGGACACAACGCCCGCGTTCAGACGCAGCGCGAGGCGCCGTAAACGATCCCCGAGCCAGGCGGGATGGGCCCGCCAGACCACGGCTCGGCATCCGGGTAATGAAGAGCCCTCCGGATGTGCAGGATGAACCGGCCAGGCCGGTAGCGGGCGCTGCGAACAACGCGCCCGTTGCATTGCTACCCGAACACCAGGCCTGGCCTGGGCGGATCGGGCGAATGGCGAGACCGCCGGGACATGCGGGGGTCGCGGTTCTCTGCGTTTGCGGGGTGTTGTGCCGACGGATCGGCCGCGGGCCGTCCGTTCACGCTTACGACAGCAGCAAAAGCCAAGAGGAACCAGCATGGCAGCGAACATCAAGAATGATCAGGATTTCGGTGACAAGCCGACCGAACGTCGCGATACCGAGAACTACCTCAACGAGTACACCACCGGTTTCGTCGACAAGTGGGACGACCTGATCGACTGGGACAACCGCGCCAAGAGCGAAGGCACCTTCTTTATCGAGGAACTGAAGAAGCGTGGCGCCAAGCGCGTGCTGGACGTGGCCGCCGGTACCGGTTTTCACTCCGTACAGCTGCGCGAAGCGGGCTTTGACGTGGTGACCGCCGACGGCGCCCCGGAGATGCTCGTCAAGGCCTTCGAGAACGGCCGCAAGCGCGGGCACATCCTGCGCACCGTGCAGGCCGACTGGCGCATGCTCAACCGCGATATCTACGGCCGTTACGACGCCGTGGTCTGTCTGGGCAACTCGTTCACCCACCTGTTCAACGAACATGACCGCCGCAAGGCCCTGGCCGAGTTCTACTCCGCCCTGAACCATGATGGCGTGCTGATCCTCGACCAGCGCAACTACGACACCATCATGGACCACGGCTACTCGTCCAAGCACACCTACTACTACTGCGGCGACGACGTGCAGGTGCAGCCGGCCCATGTCGACGAAGGCCTGGCCCGCTTCCAGTATCGCTTCCCGGATGGCTCCGAGTACTTCCTGAACATGTTCCCGCTGCGCAAGGCCTATGTGCGCCGCCTGATGCGCGAGGTCGGTTTCCAGAAGATCGAGACCTACGGGGACTTCCAGGAGACCTATCGCGAGACCGATCCCGACTTCTTCATCCACGTTGCCGACAAGCGTTATATCGAGGGCGAGGAACGATGAGCGAGAACTACTCCGACGTCGTCGAGACGGCTCGCGACTATTACAACAGCGAGGACGCCGACACCTTCTACAAGATGGTGTGGGGCGGTGAAGACCTCCATATCGGGCTGTACGAGTACAAGGACGAGCCGATCGGCGACGCCAGCCGGCGCACGGTCGCCCATATGTCCGACCTGCTCGGCGAGCCGCAGCCGGAATGGCGCGTGCTCGACATGGGCGCCGGTTACGGCGGTGTCGCGCGCTACCTGGTCGAGAACTACGGCTGCGAAGTCACCGCGCTGAACCTGTCCGAGAAGGAAAACGAGCGCGACCGCGAGATCAACAAGGCGCGCCACCTGGACCACAAGATCACCGTGGTCGACGGCAGCTTCGAGAAGGTCGACGAGCCGGACGCGTCCTATGACGTGGTTTGGTCCGAAGACTCGTTCCTGCATAGCGAGAACGAAAACAAGAAGAAGGTGATTCAGGAGGCCGCTCGAGTGCTGAAGCCGGGTGGCTGGCTGATCTTCACCGATCCGATGCAGACCGACGATTGCCCGGACGGCGTGCTGGACCCGATCCTCGCCCGCATCCATCTGGATTCGCTGGCTAGCCCCGAGTTTTACCGTGAGGCGGCCAAGGCAGCGGGTCTGGAAGAGGTCGGTTTCGAGGAGCATTCCAGCCAGATCGCGACCCACTACGGCCGCGTGAAGCAGGAGCTCGAGTCCCGCGAGGACGAGCTGAAGCACTACATCTCGCAGGACTACATCGACCGCATGAAGCAGGGCCTGCAGCACTGGGTCGATGGCGGCAACTCGGGCTACCTGACCTGGGGCATCTTCCGCTTCCGCAAGCCGGCCCGCTAGGTCGCGCTTGCGAAGCAGGGACCGAGGGGCTGGCCGCCGTCAGGCGGGCAGTCGCCTCCAGACCCCGTCCATGCGGCCTTCGAGCGGCTGGAAGCGGGTCTTGTATTCCATCTTCGGCGCCTGGTCGATCCAGTAGCCGAGGTAGACATGGGGCAGACCGAGGCGGTGCGCATGCGCCACCTGGGTCAGGATCGCGAGGGTGCCCAGGCCGCGGCGCGGCTGATCCGGATCGAAGAAGCTGTACATCGCCGACAGCCCCTGCGGGGTGCGGTCGGTGACGGCTACCGCGACCAGCGTGCCGGCCTGGCGGAATTCGATCAGATCCACCGGGCCGTTATGGTGGGCCAGCATGCCCGTGTATTCCTCGCGCCCCATCTGCTCCATGCCCCCGCCCGCGTGGCGGGCGGTCTGGTAGCGCGAGAACAACGGCATGTGCTCGTCGAGATCGGCGGCGGGCCCGGTGCCCGGCTGCTCCGGCGGGCGCCGGATCGCAACCGCGAGATCGTGGTTGCGGTTCAGGCAGCGACGCTGGCTCCGGTTCGGGCGGAAACTCGCCACCGGGATGCGCACCGGTACGCAGGCGGCGCACTCGGGGCAGTGATGCCGATAAACAAACTGACCGCTGCGGCGAAAGCCCTCGGCCAGTAGCTGGCCGAAACGCGCGCCGCCCAGGCTGACCGCGGGGTCGACCAGGAGGCTCTGCATCTCGCGGTCGTCCAGATAGGGGCAGGCCTGCGGGGCAGTGATGAACCAGCGGATCGGATGTTCCTGCATGGCGCTATCGTGACATCTCCGTGCACGGGCGCAAACAGGGGCATCCCAGACCGCCACGAGATACGAAAGAGCCTGCCGGAAGGGTGGGCTCCACGTCCGGGATGGAACCCCGGCGTGTACACTTATCCCATTCGAAACCAATGGTGTACGGCACATGACGGCAACACGCAAAGATATCGAGAACGCGCTGAAAGAGCGCATCCTGATCCTGGACGGCGGTATGGGCACGACCATCCAGTTGTACAAGCTGGAGGAGGCCGACTACCGCGGCGAGCGCTTCAAGGACTGGGAGTCCGACCTGAAGGGCAACAACGACCTGCTGTCCCTGACCCGTCCGGACATCATCGAGCAGATCCACAACGACTACCTCGAGGCCGGTGCCGACATCATCGAGGCCAACACCTTCAACGGTACCCGCATCGCGATGGCGGACTACCACATGGAGGATCTGGTCCCCGAGCTGAACCGCGAATCCGCGAAGCTCGCGCGCAAGGCCGCCGATGCCTGGACCGAGAAGACCCCGGACAAGCCGCGCTTTGTCGCCGGTATCCTCGGCCCGACCAACCGCACCGCGTCGATCTCGCCGGACGTGAACGACCCGGGCGCGCGCAACGTCGATTTCGACACCCTGGTCGAGGCCTACAAGGAGGCCGCCGAGGCCCTGGTCGAGGGCGGCGTGGACCTGCTGCTGATCGAGACGGTGTTCGACACCCTGAACGCCAAGGCCGCGATCTTCGCGGTGAAGACGCTGGAAGACGAGCTCGGCAAGGACCTCCCGATCATGATCTCCGGGACGATCACCGATGCCTCCGGCCGCACCCTGTCCGGCCAGACCACCGAGGCCTTCTGGAACTCGGTGCGTCACGCGAACCCGGTCTCCATCGGCCTGAACTGCGCGCTGGGCGCGAAGGAAATGCGCCAGTACGTGGAAGAGCTGTCGCGTATCGCCGACACCCACGTCTCCGCGCACCCCAACGCCGGTCTGCCGAACGAGTTTGGCGACTACGACGAGTCCCCGGAGCAGATGGCCGCGGACGTCGGTCCGTGGGCCGAACAGGGCATGCTGAACATCATCGGCGGCTGCTGCGGCACGCTGCCGGAGCACATCCGCGCGATGCGCGAGGCGGTCGAGAAGCATCCGCCGCGCAAGGTGCCGGAGATCGCCCCGGCCTGCCGCCTGTCGGGCCTCGAGCCCTGCAACATTACTGACGACTCGCTGTTCGTGAACGTCGGCGAGCGCACCAACGTGACCGGCTCGCGCAAGTTCCTGCGCCTGATCCAGAACGAGGAATACGACGTCGCGCTGGAAGTCGCGCTGAACCAGGTCGAGGGCGGCGCCCAGATCATCGATATCAACATGGACGAGGGGATGCTGGAGTCGCAGGACGCGATGGTCCGATTCCTGAATCTGCTCGCCGGCGAGCCGGATATCGCCCGCGTGCCGGTGATGATCGACTCCTCCAAGTTCGAGATCATCGAGGCCGGCCTGAAGTGCGTGCAGGGCAAGCCGGTGGTCAACTCGATCTCCATGAAGGAGGGCGAGGAGAATTTCATCAAGCAGGCCCAGCTGTGCCGCCGCTACGGCGCCGCGATCGTGGTCATGGCCTTCGACGAGGACGGCCAGGCCGACAACGAGGACCGCCGTGTCGAGATCTGCACCCGCGCCTACAAGCTGCTGACCGAGAAGGTCGGTTTTCCGGCCGAAGACATCATCTTCGACCCGAACATCTTCGCGGTCGCGACCGGTATCGAAGAGCACAACAACTACGGCGTGGACTTCATCGAGGCCACCCGCCGCATCAAGAACGACCTGCCGCACGCGCTGGTCTCCGGCGGCGTGTCCAACGTGTCGTTCTCCTTCCGCGGCAACGAACCGGTGCGCGAGGCGATCCACGCGGTGTTCCTGTACCACGCCATCAAGGCGGGCATGGACATGGGCATCGTCAACGCCGGCCAGCTCGCGGTCTACGACGACATCGACGAGAAGCTGAAGGAAGCGGTCGAGGATGTGGTCCTGAACCGTCGCGATGACGCGACCGAGCGACTGCTTGACCTGTCCGAGGAGTACAAGGGCCAGGGCGGCGGCAAGAAGGAGGAGAACCTCGAGTGGCGCGAATGGGAAGTCACCAAGCGCCTCGAGCACTCCCTGGTCAAGGGCATCGACACCTACGTGGTCGAGGATACCGAAGAGGCGCGCCAGGCCTATGACCGCCCGATCCAGGTGATCGAAGGCCCGCTGATGGACGGCATGAACGTGGTCGGCGACCTGTTCGGCGAGGGCAAGATGTTCCTGCCGCAGGTGGTCAAGTCCGCCCGCGTGATGAAGAAGGCCGTGGCCCATCTGATCCCGTACATCGAGGCCGAGAAGACCGGCACCGAGAACAACGGCAAGATCCTGATGGCCACGGTGAAGGGCGACGTCCACGACATCGGCAAGAACATCGTCGGCGTCGTGCTGCAGTGCAACAACTTCGAGGTCATCGACATCGGCGTGATGCAGCCGGGCGCCGAGATCCTGAAGGCCGCCAAGGAGCACGATGTCGACGTCATCGGCCTGTCCGGCCTGATTACCCCCTCGCTGGAGGAGATGGCCAACTTCGCCGCCGATCTCGAGCGCGAAGGCATGACCACGCCGCTGATGATCGGGGGCGCGACCACCTCGCGCGCCCACACCGCAGTCAAGATCGAGCCGAACTACTCCGGCCCGGTGGTCTGGGTGAAGGACGCCTCGCGTGCGGTGGGTGTGGCCCAGAGCCTGATCAGCCCCGAACTGCGCGAGAAGTACGCCGCCGAGATCCGCGAGGAGTACGAAAAGCTGCGCGTGCAGAACGCCGGGCGCAAGAAGAAGACCCAGTGGGTCACCCTGGAGAAGGCGCGCGCCAACAAGCCGCAGATCGACTGGTCGAGCTATACCCCGACCAAGCCGAAGGCGCTGGAAACCGACAAGCTGCCGGGCGAGCCGACCGTGCTGCACCCGCATGGCGACGGCTCCGTGCTGCTGCGCTTCGACGACTACGATCTGAACGAGGTCGCCGAGTACATCGACTGGACGCCGTTCTTCCACTCCTGGCAGCTGCACGCCGCCTACCCGCGCATCCTGGATGACGAGAAGGTGGGTGAAGAGGCGCGCAAGCTGTTCAAGGACGCCCAGGAGATGCTGCAGCGGATGATCGATGAGAAGTGGGTCACCCTGCGGGGCGTGGTGGGCTTCTTCCCGGCGAACACCGTCAATGATGACGATATCGAGGTCTATACCGACGAGAATCGCTCCAAGGTGCTGAAGAAGCTGCATCACCTGCGTCAGCAGACCGAGAAGCGCCGGGGTCAGCCGAGCCACTCGCTGGCCGATTTCGTGATGCCGAAGGAGGCTGGCGGTCCCGACTACATCGGGGCCTTCGCGGTCAGTGCCGGTGGCGATGTCGACGCCAAGGCCGCGGAATTCGAGAAGGCCAACGACGACTACCACTCGATCCTCGTGAAGAGCCTGGCGGACCGCCTGGCCGAGGCCTTCGCCGAGTGCATGCATCAGCATGTGCGCCGCGAATTCTGGGGCTATGTCCCGGACGAGTCGCTCGAAAACGAGGACCTGATCGAGGAGAAGTACCAGGGTATCCGCCCGGCCCCGGGTTACCCGGCGTGCCCGGAGCACACCGAGAAGTCCACCCTGTGGGAGCTCCTGCAGCCGGAAGAGAACGCTGGCATGACGCTCACCGAGAGCTACGCCATGCTGCCGGTCTCGGCCGTGTCCGGCTGGTACTTCGCACATCCGGAGTCGCGTTACTTCGGTCTCGGCAAGGTCAACCGCGACCAGGTCGAGGATTACGCGAAGCGCAAGGGCATGTCGTTCGAGGAGGCCGAGCGCTGGCTCGCGCCGAACATTGGCTATGACGACAGCGACGAGGCCAAGGCGGAAGCCAAGGCCGAGCGCGAGGCCCGGACCGCGTAACACCCCGGTCCCGTCTCCGGGCCGACCCGTGCGAGCGGGCGGGTCCGGCAAACTGCGAGCCCCGCATCAGGGAATCCCCGGTGCGGGGCTCGCTTTGTCTGGGTGGCCGCGCCAAACTGTTCGGGTCCGCCCGCAACCGGAGTTCGTGCATGTCCGCCCGTGAACCCGCGATCGACGCCCGACCGGCGATGTTCCGCAATCACCCGTTCGGTTTCATCCTCAGCCTCGTACTGATCCCGGCTTTCGGACTCGGCCTGCTGATCCTGCTGTGGTGGTATCTGCAGACCCGCTCGGTTCGGCTGCGCATCGATGCCGACCAGGTGCATCTCGAGCGCGGTCTATTGTCGAAGTCGCATGTGGATCTGGATATCGGCCAGATCCGCACGGTGAAGGTGGACCAGAGCTTTTTCGACCGCATCTTCCGGGTGGGCCGAATCGCGGTGTACACCACTGGCGACAACCCGGAGTTCCGGGTCACCGGCATCCCCGACCCCAACCGCGTGCGCGAGTACGTGCGCGGTCGCCGCGAGGCCCTGGCATGAGCCGGAGCGATCGCTCCGACAGCCGCCTGGCGCTGCGCATCCTGCTGGGCACCTCGGCGCTGGTCGCCCTGCTGGTGGCCCTGCTGGTGCTGGCGGCGGCGGTCTCCCTGCCGGGGCTGTCGGACTGGGTGGCGCTGACCTTCGACGACGGTATGGGCCTGAAGAACGCCGCGCTGGTCGCGGCCATCGTGTCGGTCCTGATCTCGATCGTGTTTGCCCTGGCCGCCGGCGAGGGCCTGATCGGGGAGCTGCAGTTCATGATCCCCGGCTTTTTCCTGTTCTTCGTCTTCTTCTGGCTGATGCTGGCCTGGATCTTTTGATCCCGGCCGGTGCACCGTGCATCCTGCGTTTCCTTCTCAACCCCCGGAGCCCCGAGCGTGACGACCGACGCGGACAACGAATCCAATCCCCAGCACCACCTCACCCTGCGGCCGACCCGGATCGAGGACTACGAGGACATCCGCGAGATCATGGAGCGGGTCTACCACGACCTGGACGGCGCCTGGAGCGAGGCACAGTTCCGCTCCCAGGTGATGCGTTTTCCCGAGGGCCAGATCTGCATCGAGGACAACGGCAAGGTGGTGGCCGCGGCGATCAGCCTGATCGTCGAATACAAGCGCTTCGGCGATCACCACAACTACTGGCAGATCACCGGCAACGGCTTCCTGACCACCCATGACCCGGACGGCGACACGCTCTACGGCGTGGATATCTTCGTGCATCCGGACTATCGCGGGCTGCGCCTGGGGCGGCGGCTGTACGACGCGCGCAAGGAGCTGTGCGAGAAGCTGAACCTGCGGGCGATCGTCGCCGGCGGGCGCATCCCCGGCTACGAGCAGTACCGCGACGAGCTGACCCCGCAGCAGTACGTGCGCCGGGTGAAGAACCACGAGATCACCGATCCGATCCTGACCTTCCAGCTGGCGAACGACTTTCACGTCCGCAAGATCATCACCAACTACCTGCCGGACGACGAGAAGTCCGGGGCCTACGCCACCCTGATCGAGTGGCTCAACATCTACTACGAGGAGAAGGAGAAGCTGATCGGCGGTAGCCGCTCGGACGTGCGCATCGGCGTAGTCCAGTGGCAGATGCGCCCGACGGTGGATCTCGATGCCCTGTTCCAGCAGGTGGAGTACTTCGTGGATGCGGTCTCCGGCTACCGCGCGGATTGCGTGCTGTTCCCGGAATTCTTCAACGGCCCGCTGATGGGGGCGTTCAATCAGGACTACCCGGCCGAGGCCGTGCGCCGTCTGGCCGAATACACCGAGGCGGTGCGCGAGGAGATGGTGCGCCTGGCGCTGGCCTACAACATCAATATCGTGGCCGGGTCGATGCCCGAATACACCGAGGATGTGCTGCGCAATGTCTCCTACCTGTGCCGCCGCGACGGCACCTGGGACCGCCAGTACAAGGTCCACGTGACCCCCGACGAGGTCTCCTACTGGGGCCTGCAGGGGGGCGACGAGGTACACGTCTTCGATACCGACTTCGGCAAGATCGGCATCCTGATCTGCTACGACGTGGAATTCCCCGAACTGCCCCGGGTGATGGCCGATCATGGCCTGCAGATCCTGTTCGTCCCCTACTGGACCGACACCAAGAACGCCTACCTTCGGGTGCGGCGCTGTGCCCAGGCACGCGCCATCGAGAACGAGTGCTACGTGGTGATGTCCGGCTCGGTGGGCAACCTGCCCAAGGTCGAGAACATGGACATGCAGTATTCCCAGGCGGCGGTCTTCACCCCGTCCGACTTCGCCTTCCCGCATGATGCGGTGGCGGCGGAGGCGACCCCGAACACCGAGATGACCCTGATCGTCGATCTTGACCTGGACAACCTGAAGGAGCTGCGCAACCACGGCTCGGTGCGCAACCTGCGCGACCGCCGACGGGATCTCTACTCGGTCAAGTGGAAGTCCAAGCCGGTATAGCCCGCGCGGATAAAACGTGAACGCGTTCCGGTTGCCCGTTGGCGGCCACTGGCATCGGCGCGCCCGGCAACTTAGTCTTGTGCGTACAGGGAGGACCGGACACGGCCAGAATGCGGCGGGTGACCGGGGTTCGCGCCGTCGCCAGGCGGGCGCCAGATAGTCAGGGGACAGCATGAGCGAGCAGATTCCGGATCCGAAACGCACCGCGATTCTCGTGGTGGATGACTCCAAGGTCATCCGGGTCGCGTTGCAGCGCATCCTGCAGGACCAGCACACGGTCTACGAGGCCGCCGATGGCGAGCAGGCCCTGGAGCTGCTGCAGCAGTATCCGGATATCGGCCTGGTGCTGACCGATCTCTCGATGCCGGGGATCGACGGCCAGGATTTGCTGCTCCGTGTGCGCGATGGCATCGAGAATGTCCCTGCCGATCTCCCGGTGGCGATCGTGACCGGCCAGGAGAGCGACGAGGCCGCCAGCGACGAATGGCGTTCGCTGGGCGCCAGCGCCGTCCTGATGAAGCCGTTCGTGCCGACCCGTGTGCGCGAGGTGGTGGCCGAACTGCTGCCGCCGCCCCCGGAGCCCGCGAGCGCCGGCGCGGAAGTCGATACCGCCGAGGCCGCGGCGCTGCGCGAAGAGGTCGAACGCCTGCGTCGCGAGCTGATGCTGCGCCAGCAGTCCGCCAACGAGCGCGAGGCGCAGAAGGAACTGGAGCGCCTGCGCAATGCCCTGGGCGAGGCCCGCGATGAGTCCACGGCGGCCTTCCAGCGCGCCGAGGAACGCGAGCGCGAGATCGAGACCCTGCAGGCCCGGCTGGAGGAGACCGAGACGGCGCTGGCCGAGGCGCGGGCGCGCGACGAGGAGGCCGCGGCCGCCGGCGAGCAGGCCGAGGCCCGCGAGGCCGAACTGGCCACGCTGCGCGCGCGGGTCGAGGAGCTGGAGGCCGAGGAGGCCGGGGCACCCGCGGCGGCCAGCGAGGCGACCGAGCAACTGCGCAGCCGGGTGCGCGAACTGGAGGGCGAGAACGTTCGCCTGGATCATGACCTGGTCGAGCTGGAGCGCCAGCGCGACGCGGTGCAGAAAGAGCTGCAGGACGCGCGAGCCGAGGCCGATCGCCTGCGCCGCGAGCGCAATCAGCAGTGCGAGCGGGCGGCCGCCGCGGAGAAGGCCCAGGCGGAGGCGGAGCAGCGCTGCGCGGACACCGGGGACTCGGCGGCGGATCTGGGCGAGCGCCTGGTAGCGCGCGAACAGGAACTGGCCGAGTCTCAGCAGCGCAATCAGGAGCTGCGTGGCCGTATCCGCGATCTGGAACACGCCCTGACCGGACACAGCACCACGGCGGCCGCAGAGCCCGAGCGCCCGGCCGATCCCGAGGGGTCGGTCAAGGCGGAGCCGGAGGACCGCCTGCGCGCGCCAGCGTCAGACCCGTCGCACAGGCGTTCCGAGCGCCTGGGGCGCCGGCGCTGGTTCCGGGTGGCCTTCGTGGGAGTGCTGGCGGTTGTGGTCGCCCTGGGTGTGGCGATCTACCTGCGTGGATACTGACGTCGCCGGAGGGCCCGGCGATTCGATGAGTTGTTGGGAGGTGGCGGGCCCGGGTGACCCGGGGCCCGCCGGGAGCATTTCCTACTGGTGGCGGTCGCGGAGTACGCCCAGCAGATGGTTCCAGGAGTCGTGGTCCGCGCGGGCGTCATAGCCCACCGGCATGCCGAATTCCTCGGCAATGGCGTCGGCCCCGGGGTTGGTGAAGCTGTGCTTCACCCCGGAGAATTCCACCACGGTGTAGCGCGCCTCGGCATTCTGCATCTCGTCCTGGAAGCCGGCGATCTGTTCCGGCGGGATCATCGGATCCGCGGTGCCGGTGAAGCTGAGCAGTTCCGCCGTGACCTTGCCGGCCTCGGCCGGGTGCTCGGTCCCCAGGCCGCCGTGGAAGCTGGCCGCAATGTTCAGGTCCATCCCGGCGCGTGCAGCCTCCAGGGCCACAGTGCCACCGAAGCAGTAGCCGACCGCGGAGGGTGCGGCATCGGCCGCCGCATCATGCGCGCGCAGCCAGTCGTAGGCGGCCTGGAAACGGCCCAGCATCAGATCGCGGTTCTCGCGGATCTCGCCGGCGAATTCGCCGGCGGTGGAGGGGTGGTCGGCCAGCTTGCCGCTGCCGTACATGTCCAGGGCGAAGGCTGTGTAGCCCTCGCGGGCGAGTTGCTCGGCGCGGTCGCGGGCGTAGTCGTTGTGGCCCCACCACTCGTGGATGACCAGGACCGCCGGATGCGGGCCGTCGCCTTCGGGGTAGGCGAGGTAGCCGGTCATCTCGTCACCGTCGTGGTCGTAAGCGACCTCTTCGGTCTGGATGCCGGCGAAGGCGAGGCCGGGCAGGAGTCCGGCCAGCAGGACGGCGAGCGGCGCGAAAGCGGGTTTGGCGAACATCGAACACCTCCTTGATCGTCGAATCGACTCTCGATAGACCCGGACCCTCGAGTATGGTTCGTTGCCCCGCCGGGTTACAACGATCGGGACAGCGGCTACAGTAGAGACGTCCGGGCCGTGTCAGCGCGCCGGCCCGGGAACAGGACGAGTGGGGCGAAGCGATCGGCGCTTCGCTCCGGCAAGAGGATCCATCCATGTCCGAGCGTTCCGCCAACGATTCCCTGGAGGCCCGGGTCCAGTCGGCCGACAAGCTGCTGGCGATGCCGCAGGTGGTATTCGAGGTCGCGCGTCTTCTGGAGGACGACAACGCGACCGCGGTCCAGATCGCGAACAGCCTGAGCCGCGACCCCGGCCTGGTGGCCCTGGTCCTGCGCATCGCCAATAGCCCCGCCTACGCCCCCGCGCGCACCATCGACTCGGTGGACCGCGCGATCGCGATGCTGGGGCGCGATGCCCTGCAGCGCCTGGTGGTGGCCAGTGCGATCACCCGCGCGACGGCCAGCATCCCCGATCAGGAGCGCCTGCCGCTGGAGGTCTTCTGGCGGCATTCCGCCTACTGCGCGGTGATCGCGCGTCAGCTGGCGATGCGGGTGCTGCCACGCCAGGCCAGCGGGATCTTCCTGGCCGGTCTGCTGCATGACCTGGGCAAGCTGCTGCTGTTCTCGCAGTCGCCGGAATCGGCCCATCGGGCCTTCCTCTCCAGCCTGGATGTCGGCGACGGGCTCAGCCCGCAGGGTGCGGAACGTGCCCAGCTGGGGTTTGATCACGCGGAGCTGGGCGGGGCCCTGGCCGAGCACTGGGGACTGCCGGAGCTGCTGGTCGATTGCCTGGCCGGTCATCATCAGCCCATGCAGGCGCCGGAGCGCCACCGCACCGCCGTGATGCTGGTGCACCTGGCCAATACCGGCGCCCATCTGGCCGAGATCGACTCGCGCGACTGGGCCGACGCCCCACCGGTGGACCCGGCGGTCTGGGAGGCCCTGCACCTGGCCCCCGAGGTCCTGCTCTCCGCCGTGGAGGAGGCCCAGCACGAGGTGCTGGCGGTGCAGGACCTCTGCGATCCGGCGCACGACGCGGAGCCGCGCGCGTGAGAGCGTGGTGTGAACCCGCGCCGGCCTCCGGGGTCGGAAGCACTATGTCGATGTCCGCCTGTATCAACCCGGGTCTGCGCGTGTGGTTCGCGGCCGGCTTGCTGTTCCTGCTGGCGGGCTGCGCCGGGGTGCCGGCGACGCTGGCCCCGTTGCCGGCCGCGGCACCGGATCGCGAGCAGGTGCTCGCCGACCCCGAGGCGGTGAAGGGCGAGGTCGTGGTCTGGGGCGGAGTGATCGCGGCCATCGAGAACACCGACGGCGGCACCCGGCTGGAGGTGGTCGCCCGCGAACTGGATCGCCAGGGCCGCCCGCGGGAGGCTGACCGCTCTCCGGGGCGCTTTCGCGCGGTCAGCAGCGGGTTCCTGGACCCCCAGGTCTACGCCGAGGGCCGCGAGGTCACCGTACGCGGCGTAATCCAGGGCATCGAGGAAGGCAGTATCGGTGACTACGCCTATACCTTCGTGACCCTGCAGGCGGATGCGGTGTACCTGTGGCCACGCCGGCCGCCGCCGTCCGAGCGGTATTATCGCGACCCGTTCTACGACCCCTTCTACGATCCGTTCTACAGCCCCTGGGGCCCGCGTTACGGGGTCTACGGGCGTTATCACCCGCATCCGTGGTACTGGTGAGTATGTCCCGATTCCGATTTCCCCTGGCAGCCCTTCTGCTGCCCCTGTTCCTGATCGCCTGTGCCTCCGGGCCGCTGGAGGCGCCTGACGACCCGTCCGTGCAGGTCGAACCGCGGGCCGTCACGGCGGACAGCCTGCCCGCCGACGAGCAGGTCTGGGGCGGCGTCATCGCTCGGGTGGACAATCGCGCCGAGGCCACCTTCGTCGAGGTGGTTGGCTACCCACTGAGCCGCCAGGAGCCGCAGACCCGGCAGTCCACCACCGGACGCTTCCGCCTGCGGGTGGACGGCTTTGCCGACCCGGTGGACTATCGCGCCGGTCGCCGCATCACGGGCGTAGGCACGGTTACCGGCGTCGAGGAAGGGCGGATCGGTGAACTGGACTACGTCTTCCCGGTGCTGGATGCCCACTCGGTGCATCTGTGGCCGGAGCCCGAGCCGCCGCGCTCATCCGGCGGTGTGCGCTTCGGCATCGGGATCGGTATCGGCCTGTAGCGCGGGACCGGGTCGTCCCGGCGCGCGGGCACAACCATTCGAATTTGTCTGGGAGGTTCCATGCGAGCAGTGGTGTTTGACGAACCCGGCACCGCCGAGGTCCTGCGCCTGGACGAGGTGGCGGAACCGGCGTTGACGGCCCCCGACCAGGTCCGTGTCCGGATGCTGGCCGCCGGCGTCAATCCGGTGGATACCAAGGTGCGCGGCGGCGGCATGATCGTCCCCGGCGCCCCCCGCAACACCCCCGGTTGCGATGGCGTCGGCATCGTCGAGGAATGCGGCAGCGCGGTACACCACACGCGGCCGGGGCAACGTGTGGCCTTCTGTTTTGGCGGGGTCGGCGCCGATCCGGGTACCTACGCCGAGCAGGTGGTGGTGCCGGAGGCCGCGGTGGTCCCGGTACCCTCGGCGGTGTCCGATATCCAGGCCGCGGCCCTGCCGCTGACCTGGCTGACCGCGTGGGAGGCCCTGTTCGAGCGAGCCGATCTGCAGCGCGGACAGAGTGTGCTGGTGCATGCGGCGGCCGGTGGCGTGGGCCAGATGGCGGTGCAGATCGCGCGTGCGGCTGGCGCTCGGGTGCTGGGGCTGGTGCGGCGCGACGAGGCCGCCGCCATTGTCACGGCCCTGGGCGTGGATGTCGCCGATCTGCGCAAGCCGGACGCCGGGGAGGCCATTCGCCGGTACACCGATGGCCAGGGCTTCGATGTCGTGCTGGATACCGTGGGGGGCGAGACCTTCCGCGAGGGCCTGGCCCAGGTGGCCTATGGCGGCGACCTGGTGACCCTGCTGGCACCCCCGGCGGATGTCGACTGGAACCCGGCGCGGCTGCGCAACCCGAGTATCAGCCTGGAGCTGATGCTGACCCCGATGCTGGAGAACGATCGCCGGCGCCTGAAGCAACAGGGGACCCTCGTGGCCGAGGGCCTGGCCCGGCTGGCCAGCGGGCGGTTGCAGGTCAACGTCGAGGACACCCTGCCCCTGGCCGAGGCGGCCGAGGCCCACCGCCGCATCGAGGCCGGCGGCCGCCGCGGCAAACTCGTCCTGCGCATCCCCGAATAAGCGGGTCTTGCAACCATCAAGAAGGGCAAGGGCGGTCTACAGGAAGACGCGAAGATTGGAAGAGGGATTGGGTTGAAACGCAGGAAGCATGGCGGGCGGTTTGGGAATCGCGGTCTCCAGCCAATCCCCTACCCCAAAAACCCTTCCCGTCTTCCCTTCTTCCTGTAAATCGCTCTTGCCCTTGCCCTGCTTCGTGTCTTCGTAGCGGACTCCTGAAGCGCATGGGGCCGGGGGTTAGCTGCCGAAGAGGTGGCTGAAGACGCGGGCGCCGCCGATGTAGGTGCCGGCGGCGGAGCCCAGGGTGGTCAGCAGGAAGACCAGCAGCACGCGCGAGACGCGGTTGCGCCACCAGCCGCGCGGGGTGGTGGTGTCCTGGCGCAGGCTGGCGAAGTCGGAGACCCGGGGCTTGCGCAGGAACAGCTCGGCCGCCGCCGCGACAAAGCCCACCCCGATGGTGGGGTTCAGCGAGGTCAGCGGGGCGGCCAGGGCGGCGGTGAGCACGGTCAGTGGGTGGGCCAGCGCTACGATCGCGCCGATCGCCGCCAGGCCGCCATTGATCAGGACCCAGTCGGTGACCATCTGCACCCCGATGTCCGGGTTGCGCGAGAAGCCGATGGCGAAGCCGGCCAGGATGACCCCGATCACCACCCACGGGATGACCTTCGGCCAGCGCGCCTTGGGCGGGGCCTGGTCGAGCGCCTCGAGGATCGCGTCCGGCGGGGTCAGGTGATCCTCGGCCTGTTCGGCAATCCCGGGCAGGTGCCCGGCCCCGACCACCGCGAGGATGCGGCGGGTGTCCGGGTTGGCCGCGAGCCGGCGCAGGTGGGCGGCCATGTAGTGGTCGCGCTCCTCGATCAGCGTGCGGTAGAGATCCTCGGACTGCTCGGCAAACTCGCTGAACGTGGACTCCAGCATGTCGCCTTCCTTGAGCCGCTCGATCTCCGATTCGTCGATCTTCTCGCGCGACAGCACCGAGCCGAACAGGCCGCCGATCAGCCCCATGCGCTCCCACCAGCGTACGGCGCGGTAGGTGCGGCGCAGGGTCAGGCCGATGTCGCGGTCGATCAGGGCCAGCGGCAGGCCGCGGTCCAGGGCGCCGTCCATCGCCGCGCGCATCTCGGCGCCCGGCTCGATGCCGTACTGGTCGGCCAGGCGTTGCTGGTAGGCGCCCAGCGCCAGGCTGGCGGCGATCATCGGGGCCTGGCCCTTGCGCATCACGCTGAACAGGTCCATGCGGCCGATGGCATCTGGATCCAGCATGGCTCGCTGGCGGCTCTCGCACAGCTCGATGGCGACGCTGTCGAAGGCGCCGGTGTCCACCAGCGCGCGCACCTTGTCGGCGCTGGCGCGCGAGACGTGCGCGGTCCCCAGCACCACGACCTCGGTGTCGCCCAGCTGCAGGACGCGGTGGGGTTCGTCGGCGATCAGTTCCTGGACGGCGGGATTCATGCGTGGCGGGCTCTTGCTCCGGTGGGCGGGCGTATTCTACGGCGAATGCGTGCGGCCCGCAGCGCCGGAAGGGGGCGTTGCGGGGAGGTGGTCAGGGGGCCTCGGGTTCGGCTTGCGGCACGTCGGCGGGCGGGGTCGCCTCGTCGGTCGCGGGCAGGGGTTCCGGCACGCGCAGGCTCTCCAGGCGCTCGATTACCCGCAGGGCGCGCTCGTGGGCGGTGATCAGTCCGGCGTGGTCGGGGGCCAGGTCGAGCCCTTCCTGCCAGTGCTCCAGGGCCTCTTCGATGCGCCCGGCGGAGTAGTGCCCGCGCCCCGCTTCCAGCAGTTCCTCGGCGCGTGCGTCGCGGCGTTCGCGCCATTCCTCGCACAGCACGCGGTGCGCCCGCTGCGCGGCCTGGTCCGGGCCGGAGGCGTCGGCATCGGGGGTGATCTCGCTGCGGCACCAGCGCGCGGCCGTGGCCAGGTCGTCGGCCTCCAGGGCCTGGCGCAGGCGTGCGTTGATGGTGGAGCGCGGGACCTCGTCCTCGACCGCGGGGGCCTCGGCCTCGCGCAGTTCCTGCTCCAGTTCCGCGATGCGCCGCGCGCGTTCCGAGGCGGGTGCCAGGTTCTGGGCCAGGCGCAGCAGCTCCAGGCGTTCCTCGCCCTCGGTATCCGCGGCGTAGCCGTCCAGCGACCGGGCCAGGGGGTCGCGGCGCTGGGCCAGGCGGTCGGGATCGTCCGGCAGCTGTTCGCTGCGCCGCACCAGCGGACGCATCACCTCCAGCAGGCGCAGCTGCTGGACCAGGGCGCGGGCCTCGAGGATGTCGTGGCGTTGTTCCAGGGTCTGCAGGCCGACTTGCCGCTGGCGCTCGAGTTGCTCGATGTACTGGCGCCGTTCGCTGGCGGGCGGCAGCTTCTGCTCGGCGTCCTCGAGGATCTCCAGGGCGCGGGCCACGGCGCCCTCGGCCGAGGCGGCGCGCGCCTCGTCCATGGCCGCGGCCGCGGCGGTCTCGGCCGCGCGCTCGATTTCCTCACGGCGCTCGGTCCATTCCGCTTGCGGTTCCGGCTCGTGCTGCTCGATCAGCTCCAGGGCGCGCTGGTAGTCGCCGGCCTCCAGCGCGCGCTCGATGCGCTGCTCCGGCGGGGCGAAGGGGTCCAGGGCCGCGCAGCCCTGGACCAGCAGGACCGCCAGCAGGATGCCCGCGAGCGGGAGGAGGCCGCCGCGTGTGGTCATGCGCGGTCCAGGACCCGGGTGACCGGAACGGCCTCGCTGACGCCGTGCAGCTCGTGGGTGCCCCAGTCTTCGGTGCGGAAGTGTCCCTTCACCTGCTCGTGCTCCATGAATGCGGCGGTCGTGACCAGCCCGCCGGGGGGCGCGACCGTGACCAGGCGGGCGGCCAGGTTGACGGTGTCGCCGACTACGGTGAACTGCATGCGGTCCTCGGCCCCCATGTTGCCGGCCAGCATCTCGCCGGCGTTCAGGCCGATACGGAATTCCACCCGGGGCTCGCCCCGACGTTCGCGCTCGGCATTGATCGAGGCGACGGTTTCCAGCAGGGCCAGGCCGGTTTGCACAGCGGTCAACCGGTGGTTGCCGGCGTCCGTCCCGAGGCCGAAGACCGCCATGGTACAGTCGCCCATGTACTTGTCCACCGTGCCTCCGTGACGGGCAATGCATTCCGACATCGGGCCGAAGAATTCGTTGAGCATCCGGCCCAGGGCCTCCGGGCTGCAGCGCTCTGACAGCGCCGTATAGCCCTGGATGTCGGCAAACAGGACCGAGCCCTCCACCGCGCGCCCGCCCAGCTCGACCCGGTCCAGGTTCTCCAGGATGTCCTGGGCGATGGCGTCCGATACGTAGCGGCGCAGGGCGGCCTCGACCTGGTCCTTGCGCAGCAGGTCGCGCGCCATGTCGTTGAAGGCATCGGTCAGCTGGGCGATCTCGTCCTGGCGCACCATGGGCAGGGGGTTGCCCTCGGCGTCCATCGGCCGGAAGCGCGAGCGCATGCTCTCGGCCAGGCGTTCCAGCGGCCGCACCAGGCGCTTGCTGATGTCGATCGCCAGCAGCAGGCTCAGCAGGAAGACCCCGATGGCCGTGGCAATCCCGGCATTCAGGGTGTTGCGGATGAGTTCCTGCATGGGCGAGGTGTCGATATAGGCCTCGATGTAGCCCACCTGCACATCCTGGAAGAGGACCTCGCGGCGGTACGGTTCCACCGTGGGCGCCAGGGGCCACACGCCGTCGGTGAGAGACTGCTCCGGCGGGGTTCCGGCACGCGCGACCTGGCCGCGATCGATCGCGTAGGCGGCGATGGATTCGACCCGCCCCTCCTCCACCAGCGAGTTCAGCAGGGTCTCCAGGGTCAGGTAGTCCTCCGCCAGCATCAACTCGGCCGAAGTGCGCGCGACCGGCGCCACCGTGATCTCGGCCTGGGCGCGAATCTGGTTGTCCAGCACATTGCTGACCTGGTTCAGCACCACGGCCGACAGGGTCACGATCCCGGCCAGCGTAAGCCCGGCGATGGCCGCCACGATCTTCCATGCGATCGGCAGATAGCGGGGCGTGAAGTCGGCCCCGCCGACATTCAGGCGGGCGCTGACACCGCGCTTGCGCCGCCCGATCACGAGGCATCCTCGCGTGGTGCGAGCCAGGGGGCCAGCCAGGCCCGCCAGTCGGCGAGCAGGGCGGAGGAGCGGGCCGCTACCGCGGAACGCTTGGCCAGGGAGCGACCGAACACCGGGCGGCCCCCGAGGTCGCACATGGCCCCGCCCGCGCGGGCGAGCATCAGTCCGCCGGCCGCGCTGTCCCAGGGGGCCTGTCCGCCATGCAGGTACAGATCGGCGCGCCCGGCCGCCAGCCAGGCCCACTCCAGGGCGCAGGCCCCGAGGTTGCGTTGCGACCGGAACGGGGCATGGCTGGCCAGTTCGCGCGCCAGTGGGGCGTCCAGCCGCTTGTAGTCGACCAGGGCGATGGCGCGTTTCAGCTCCGGGACCGGTGGTCGCCGGGCCGCCGGCGGGGTGGCGGCGTTGAGCTCCAGCGCGGTGTCCTCGGTCGCGGTGAACAGTTCGTCGCGAACCGGGTCGTAGGTCGCCCCGTGGGTGACCCGGTCGCCTGCAATGCGGGCGATGGAGATGGCGAAGAAGGGCATGCCGCCGGCGAAATTGGAGGTGCCGTCGAGCGGGTCCACCAGCCAGAAGGCCGGGGCGGTCTCCAGGACCTGTGCCTGTTCCGCGCGCGCCTGCTCCTCGCTCAACACCGGTTCGCGCTGCCCGTGCTGGCGCAGCAGCTCGCGCACCCGGGCGTCCACCGCGTGGTCGGCCTCGGTGATTACACTGCCGTCGGCCTTGTAGTCCACGTCGATGCCGGCTTCGAAGCGCGGCAGGAGTTCTTGCTGTCCGATCACGCGCAGACCCCGGGCGAGATCGGAAAAGGGGATGGAGGTGGCAGTCATGCAGCCCTGGCAACGCCGATTGCGGAGTGAGTGAGCCGGATGCGGCCCGGTCGGCCCGGGCGAACTCGGCTACGAATGTGCTTATCATACCGGTCCATGACCGGCTTGATCATAATCCTCGCCCTGGCACTGGTCGCGTTCTACGTGAATGACACCTGGCGGGCCAACGAACGGGCCCGTCGGGTGGGGCGCCAGGCATGCGAGCGGGCGGGGGTTCAGCTGCTGGATGCGACCGTCGTGCGCATCGGTCAGCGCCTCACATGGGGCGACCGCGGCCTGGCCCTGGAGCGGCGCTATCGCTTCGAATTCTCCGCCGACGGGGCGGGTCGCCACCCCGGCGAGATCTCGCTGGAAGGCCGGCAACTGAAGCGTGTGACCCTCGACTGGCCGGATGGCGGGCGGGAGTTCCAGGGGCCGGAGCGCGACGACCCGAGCGCGGGTGGCGCAGGGTGACGCTCAACGAACTGCGTTATGTGGTGGCCGTCGCCGATGCCCGTCACTTCGGGCATGCGGCCGAGGCCTGTCATGTCAGCCAGCCGTCGCTGTCGGTCGCGGTGCGCAAGTTCGAGGAGGAGCTGGGGGTCACGCTGTTCGAGCGCGGCCGGGGCGAGGTCACCGTGACGCCGGCGGGCGAACAGGTCCTCGCGCAGGCGCGGCGCGTGCTGGCAGAGGTGGAGCAGTTGCGTTCGGTTGCGGTGCAGAGCCAGGACCAGCTGTCCGGCCCCCTGCGGCTGGGGGCGATCTACACCATCGGGCCTTACCTGCTGCCGGAGCTGATCCCGGCGCTGCGCGAACGTGCCCCGAACATGCCCCTGGTGATCGAGGAGAACTACACCGGCCGGCTGCGTGAACGGCTCAAGCAGGGCGAGCTGGACGCGATCATCATCTCGCTGCCGTTCGAGGAGCCCGGGGTGGTGACCCTGCCCCTGTACGACGAGCCATTCATGGCCGTGCTGCCGGCGGCGCACCCGCTGAAGGACAAGGATCCGCTGCGTCTGGAGGATATGGCCGATGCCACGCTGCTGATGCTGGGCGCGGGCCATTGCTTCCGTGACCAGGTGCTGGAGCGCTGCCCGGACTGCCAGCGGACCGTAACCGCGGACGGCAGTACGCCACGCAACCTCGAGGGCTCCTCGCTGGAAACGATCCGCCACATGGTGGCCTCGGGGATGGGGGTCACCATTCTGCCGTGTACGGCGGTGGGGGCGGATCGCTATGCCCAGCGCCTGCTGGCCGTGCGGCGTTTCGAGGATCCGGCCCCCAGCCGCCGGGTGGCCCTGGCCTGGCGCGCCAGTTTTCCGCGCCCGGAGGCCATCGAGGCCCTGCGCCGGGCGGTGTTGTCGACCCCCCTGACCTGCGTCGATTTCATCCAGCCCGGCTCGGGTCAGGGCAACCCGGATTGACCCGCCCGCGGCGGGCGGATGTCAGTTGCCGGCCAGTACGCGGTTGCGGCCGGCCTGCTTGGCGGCGTACAGGGCCTCGTCGGCGGCTTGGTAGGCCGACTGCAGAGTGGTATTGGGCCCGATGCCGGCCACGCCGATGCTGGCGGTCACCTTGACCGCGCCATCGCTCTCGAGCGTGGACTGGTCGCCTGCCGTGGCGGCGGTTCGCAGCGCGCCAATGGCCAGGCGGATGCGCTCGGCGCATTCCATCGCACGGCTCAGGTCGGCACCGGGCAGGACCGCCAGGAACTCCTCGCCGCCCATGCGCACGCACAGGTCGGATTCCCGGGTGGTGCTGCGCAGGGTCTGCGCGACCAGACGCAGGATGTCGTCCCCCACGCTGTGGCCGTATTCGTCGTTGATCTGCTTGAAGTGATCGAGATCAATGGCCAGCACCGACATGGGCCGCCCCTGGCGGCGGCAGTCGGCCAGCCAGCGGGCGCCCTGTTTCTCGAATGCGCGGCGGTTGCCCAGGCCGGTCAGCTCGTCGGTCTCCAGGTTCTCGTTCAGGCGCTTGAAGCGCAGGGCATTGGCAAGCGCCGGAGCGGCCAGGCCCAGCAGGGCCTCGATCAGTTGTTGTTCGTCGTCGCTGAAGCGGCGCCCGCGCATCAGGATCAGCGAGCCCATGGTTTCGCCGTTCGCGCTCATCCCGTATTCGATGCGATGGCGATCCTCGTCGCCGCCGGACCAGGTCTCGTCGCTCTCCTGCAGGATGAAGAACCAGCCGCTGTGGTGAACCTGGGCATGCAGGTGTTCCTGCAGACGGGCGAGGACCGTGCCCAGCTCCAGGCTGGATGACAGCGACTGGACAAACGCCAGGGCGTCAAAGGGGGTACCGGCATCGCCGGTGGTCTTGCCCTTGGCGGATACCAGTCGCAGGTTGTGGGCGTTCCCGTCGCGGTTCATGGCTGTCTCGCTCGCAAAGATCCTGGGGTCGAAGGTAATGCGAGATCCGTGCCATCGATGAAAATAACCTGGGAAACAGTGACTTGTTTATCCTTCTGGTGTGCGAAAGACGGAATTCCGTCGGATTTTTGCCGCTTCCGGCAGGTGATGGCCGCCCGGACCGGCAAGGGGCGGCAATATCCTGACGCTAGGCGCCTCTCGGATTTGGGCGATCGTCGCGAGCGTTGTGGGAGATCAGTCCCAAATCCGACAGGCTTCTCTAGTGTCGGCCGCCGAGTCCCGGGCCATGACCGGACTACATGAGCGCGCCCTTCGCTTGCCCTACACTGCGCGACATGATTCGACTTCAAGATATCGAGCTGCGCCGTGGCCGACAGGTCCTCCTGCAGCATGCCAGTCTGACCGTACACGCCGGCTGGCGGGTGGGCCTGACCGGTGCCAACGGCTCTGGCAAATCCAGTCTGCTGGCTGCGCTGCAGGGTGAGCTGAGCCTGGATGCCGGCGAGATCGACCGGCCAGCCGACTGGGTAGTGGCGCACCTGCCGCAGGAGGTCCCGGGGAGCGCGCGTTCAGCCGCGGACTACGTGCTGGATGGCGACGCCGAGTTGCGCGACCTGCAGGCGCGCCTGGAGCAGGTCGCCGACGGCGCCGAACAGGCGCGCCTGTATGCGGCCCTGGATGCGATCGACGGCTGGACGGCGGACGCCCGGGCGCGGCGGCTGCTCGCGGGGCTGGGCTTTGCGCCGGCCGATGCCGACCGGCCGATGAGCGACTTCTCCGGCGGCTGGCGCATGCGCCTGGGGCTGGCGCGCACGCTGATGACGCGCTCCGATCTGTTGTTGCTGGACGAGCCCACCAACCACCTCGATGTCGAGACCATCCTGTGGCTGGAGGACTGGCTGGCGCGCTACCCGGGAACGGTCATCGTGATCGCGCATGACCGGCGGTTTCTGGATTCCGTCTGTACCCATATCGCGCACATCGAGCGCGGGGGCATCGCGCTCTATGCGGGCAGCTATACCCATGCCGAGGCCAAGCGCGCGGAGGCGATCGCCCAGAGCGAGGCGGCGGCCGCGAAGGTCGCGGCCGAGCGCGCACATCTGGAGGATTTCGTGCGCCGCTTCCGGGCCAAGGCGAGCAAGGCGCGCCAGGCCCAGAGCCGCCTGAAACGCCTGGAGCAGCTCGACGAGGTCGCCGTGATTCGGGCCGCACGGCCGATCCACCTGGAGATCCCGACCCCCGAGCGTCTGCCGGACCCGCTCCTGGCGCTGGACCATGCCGAGGTGCGCTCCGGAGACCGCACCCGCCTGCATGCGACGAGTTTACGTCTGCGGCCGGAGGACCGGATCGGTGTTCTGGGGCCCAATGGTGCCGGGAAATCGACGCTTCTGACCCTGCTGGCCGGCGAGCTGGCGCCCACCGCCGGCGAGCGCCGGGTCGAGCCGAGCCTGAAGGTGGGCTATTTCGCCCAGCACCAGAGCGAGCAGCTGGATCTGGGCGCCTCGCCCCTCGTGCATCTGCAACGCCAGGATCCGCGCGCCGAGGAACAGCGGCTGCGCAACTTTCTCGGTGGCATGGGCTTTCCCGGGGAGAAGGCGGATGCCCCGGTTGGCCAGTGCTCGGGCGGGGAGCGCGTACGCCTGGTGCTGGCGCTGCTGATCTGGCAGGCACCTTCCCTGCTGTTGCTGGACGAGCCCACCAACCACCTGGATCTGGATATGCGCGAGGCACTGGCCGAGGCGCTGGAGAACTATGCCGGCGGGCTGGTGGTCGTGGCGCATGACCGCGAATTGCTGGCGCGGGTGTGCGACCGTTTCTGGCGCGTCGAGGACGGCCATCTGAGAGATTTCGACGGGGACCTGGATGACTACGCCCGGGAACTGCAGGCGCGCGAGCGCGAGGCCTTTGCCGCGAGCGAACCCGGCACCGGTGAATCGGCAGCCCGCAGCGCCCCGGCCCTGTCGCAGAAGGAGCGGCGCCAGCAGGCCGCACAGGCACGGGCGGCGCTCAAGCCGCTGAAGCAGCGCGCGGACCGCGCCGAGCAGGAATGCACCCGGGTGCAGGAGCGCCTGGAGGCCCTGGAGGCGGAGATGGCCGATCCTGCCCTTTACGAGGGCGAGGCGGCGGATCGCCTGGCGCAGCTGACCCGCGAGCAGGGGGAGCTGCGTGCCCGGCTGGAGGCCGTGGAGGGCGAGTGGATGGAGGCGCTGGAGGCCCTGGAGGCGGCGCAGGCCGAGCCGACGGAGTGAGAAGCGATTCAAAGACCAACCCTTGAGATCGGGTATTGCGAGGTCTATACAGGAGGGGAATGCACCGGAACGAGGAGTGACCCCATGAATGCACAGGAACTGAATCGTCGCTGTGTCGAGCTCTTTCACCACCCGGATGCAAAGCTGCATTGCTGGCACCCGCGCATGTTCTGGGAGACCCACATGCTGGAGAACCCGAAGCCGGAAGACCTGCAGGAGCCGAAGGTGGATCTGCGCGAACTGGAGGTGATGCTGGCCGAGGCCGCGCACGAGCCCTCGCAGTGCGCCGAGGAACTGGAGCAGGAGGAGCCGGGCCGGGCCACGCTGATCCGTCACATGATGGAGCGCGGCGAGATGCCGCTGCTGCACCGGCCCCACTGATCAGCGTTTTCTGAATGGCTTGGGCCCCCAACGGGGCCCGGGACTCCGGATGCGGCGTCCCGCTTGCCGACCCCGGTGGTCCCGACTGCCGGGGTCTTTTCGTTCGGGGTATCCGTCCGGACCTTCCGGGGCTACTACTGGCGGATGAAATCCGAGAAATACAGTGCGGCGATCCGCGGGGAGCCGGTGATCTCTTCGAGCAATTCGTTCAGCTCGTCCGTGGCCTGGTTGCGCAGATCCTCGCGGGCGCCGCTGCCGGTCAGGCTGTCGGGGCTGCGGCCGCCGAGGATGTGGATCAGGCGGTCGCGTACGGCGGGGATGTGTTCGCGGATGGCCCGGGCATCTTCCAGATTGTGGCCCTCCAGCTGGATGGAGGCCTGCAGGTAGCGTCCGCGATCGGCGGCCTCCATGTTCACGACCACGGGTTCCAGGGTCACGTAGTGGCTGTCCAGATCGTCCACGGCGAGGGCCAGGGGGGCAAGCAACAGCAGGAGAAGCCCCGACAGGGTCGGGGGCAGGAAACGAAGGGGGCTCGAGGTCATGGTGCGTGCTCCGGGGCGGTTTGCGTGCTGGAGGCGATCCAGTCGCCGCGTCGATGCGGCTCCTGACCGAAGTATGCCACCAGGTGATCATAGATGGCGGGCAGCCGCTCGCGCAGCCGCGCGGGTTCGAAGAAGAAGGACTCCACCGCGACCGCCAGGAACTCCTCCGGGGCCGTGGCCGCGTACGGGTCCAGCGGCAGAGCCGACTCGTCGACCGTGCCGGCCTCCACCGCCTCGACAGTCTCCACGAAGCGGTCGAAGGCGCGGGAGAAATCCTCGGTCCAGGCGCGTGTGGACTGTCCGCGGGGGAGCGGGGGGAAGCCGTTGACCTCGCCGTTGCCGGCGTCCAGCACATGGGTCATCTCGTGGACGACCACGGCGCCGTCGCGTTCGACGTCATTCCACGACAGGATCACCGGCCCGCGCTCCCAGGCCTCGCCGGACTGGGGCATCGCGCCCTGATGCACGATGCCCGCCTCGTCTACCCACTCGTGTTCCGGCACGAAGGTATCCGGATAGAGGATCAGCGTGCGCCAGTCCCGGTACGGCGCCAGGCCCAGCTCCAGGATCGGGAGTGCCGCGTAGGCCGCGATCACCTGGCACTGCCACGGCTCGGGTTCCGCGGCGATCCCGATGAATTCCTTCTGCGCGAGGATCTGCCCGATCAGTTCGCGCAGCCGGGCGCGTTCCTCCGGTGTGAGGCGGGCGATGAACGGCACCCGCTGGCGCATGGCCTCCCACTCGTCGTTGTCGAGGGGGACCGCCTCTGGTTCCAGTCCGGCGAACGGTCCCAGCAGGCGGCGGAACAGGCCTCGCAGCGGGAATTGCGGTGTCGAGTTCATCGCCCGATCGTCGCATGTTTGGCCGTGTCGCGTCCGCCTGCGGCAAAGGCTTGCCGGTGGCGGTTAAGGATTGCCGCTGTGCGGCCGTTAACCCTCTCGGGAATCCGTCCCGTTGAGGAACATCCATGCATATTGCCGATTATTCCATGCAGTTCTCGAGCCAGCGCCTGGCGCTGGAGGCTACCCGGCGCGAGGTGCGCCTGACGGTGCGCGAAGGGGGCGGGGCCGCGCCCCCGGCGGAGCCCCGCCAGGGCGCCGGGCTGCCTGGACTTGTGAGCCCGGACCGGGGCGAACGGCCGGCCCCGGCCTCCGTTGCGGCCCTGCGCGCGCCCTTCGTGGGCGTGGCCCCGGCGGACAGTGAGCTGACGTCTGTGGACCAGCTGCGCACCGAACTGCTCCGGCTGATCCTGGAACGTTTTACCGGGCGCGAGATCCGCGTCGTGGACCCGGCGGACCTCCGGCCCGACGCGAACGCGGATGCGAACCCGCCGGCATTCCTCGAACCGCCCGCAGCCCGGCCCCCGGGCGCCCCGCGTGCGCCGGGCGGCCTTGCCGTGGCCTGGTCGGTGGAGCAGACCCGGGTGGAGATCGAGCGCACGGCCTTCCAGGCCCAGGGGCGGGTGCAGACGGCCGACGGCAAGACCATCGAGATCGACATTGCCCTGACCATGAGTCGCGAGTTCGTCGAGCACACCCGTATTCAGGGCGGTGTCGATGGCGAACTGCATGACCCGCTGGTGATCAATTTCGATGCCCCGGCGGCGGCATTGACCGAGACCCGTTTCGAATTCGACCTGGACGCCGATGGCTCACCGCAGCAGGTGGCCTTCCTGCAGCCCGGAAGCGGTTTTCTGGCCCTCGACCGATCGGGCAGCGGGCAGGTCGATGATGGCTCCGAGCTGTTCGGGCCGCTGACCGGGGACGGCTTCGCCGAACTGCGCCGCTTCGATCACGACGGCAATGGCTGGATCGATGCGGCGGACCCGGTCTATGACCGCCTGCGCGTCTGGACCCGCGACGCCCAGGGCCGCGATCAGTTGCTGGCCCTGGGCGAGGTGGGGGTGGGGGCGATCTACCTCGGACATGTCAGTACCCCCTTTGACCTGCGCCATGGCGGTGACAACAGCCTGCTGGGCCAGGTGCAGTCGACCGGCGTCTGGGTGGCCGAGGATGGCCGCAGCGGCAGCGTGCAGCAGATCGATCTGACGGCCTGACGGAACGCGGAGGCTCGTTCCTGCGTCGAGGGTTGTATAACGGCTACTCTGTGCTTTCGTCCACTCCCCGCGAGCGACCCGGCGCATGCGATTCGAGACCCTCTTGTGTTGGCGGCGGTCGGACCGACCGCCCCTGAAGCGCCCGCTGCCCGCCACCTGCATGTCGCGGGGGGGCGGCCGCCTGTCCCTGCTCATGATCCTGGCCGTGGGACTGGCCGGCTGTGGGGGCGAGTCTTCCGAAGCGGCTGACGAGCCCGCTGGCGAGGCGGCGACCCCGATCGCGGCGGTGGAGATGCAGCCGCGGGACCTCTCGCGCGAACTGCGACTTTCCGCGCGGGTCGAGCCGCGGGCGCGGGTGCGCCTGGCGGCTCGTACGGATGGCGTGGTCAAGGCGGTCCATGTCGAGGAAGGCGACCGCGTCGGGCAGGGCGATATCCTGGTCGAGCTGGACGTGGCCGAGGAGCGCGCGGAGCTGGCGCGTGCCGTGGCGCACGCCGAGGAGGCGCGGCTGGAGTACGCCCGCAGCGCCGAGTTGCGGGACGAGGGGATTGCCAGCCGCGCCAGCTACGAACGGGCCCGCGCCGCGCTGCGTTCGGCCGAGAGCGAGCAGGCCCTGTGGCAGGCGCGGGTCGATTACGGGGCGCTCGCTGCCAGCCGCGACGGCGTGATTACCGAGCGGATGGTGGAGCCTGGAGAGGCCGTCGCTGCGCGCGATGCGCTGCTGGAGCTGGTCGATATTACTACGCTGGTGCTGCGACCCGGGGTGTCCGAGCTGGATGTGCGCGACCTGGTCGTGGGCCAGGACGTGCCCATTCGGCTGGATGCCTTTCCTGATACTGACTACGTCGCCGAGATTCGTCGCATCTTCCCGGCCGCCTCGCCGGATTCCCAGCAGGTGACGGTGGAGATCGCGCTGCCGGCCGAGGCCGCCGACAACGGCGTGCGTCCGGGTAACCTCGCACGCATCCGCATGACCGTTGATGAGCGCCCGAACGCCCTGGCGGTGCCGGCCGCGGCGATCGGCGAGGACGATGACGCGCGCTATGTGTACGTGGTGGTGGATGAACAGCTGGAACGGCGCACGGTCGAGACCGGTGTGACCCGGGGCCCCTGGACCGAGATTACCGAGGGTCTGGAGGAAGGCGAGATCGTGCTGGCGACCAATCCGATCGACATGCGCGAGGGTCAGCGGGTGCGCATTGTCGGCTGGCGGGGCTAGGGCATGGCCGATGCGGGGGACTCCCAGCGCCCACACGGGCGGGTGACCAGCTTCTCCATCCGCCGGCCGGTCGCCATCATGGCGCTGGCCTCGGTGGTGATCGTGCTGGGCATGTTCTTTGTCGACCGCCTGCCGGTGGACCTGCTGCCGCATGTCGAGTACCCGCACATCCGGGTCACGGTGAACCACCCGGGCACCGCGCCGGAGGTCATGGAGGAGCAGGTCACACGAGTGCTGGAGCGCAATCTTGCGGCGACCGAGAACCTGACGCGCATCTACAGCCGTGCCTCCGAGGGGCGCACCAACGTCAACCTGCTGTTCGAGTACGGGACCAACCTGGATCTGGCGTTGCAGGATGCGGCGCGTCACCTGGAGCTGGCGCGCACCCAGTTGCCGGATGATTTCGAATCCCTGCGCCTGTACAAGTTCGACCCGTCGCAGGACCCGATCTGGGAGGCGGGCTTCTCCTCCACCGTGCGTTCCGAGACCGCAGTTCGCGACTGGGTGGAGCACGAGCTGGCCCCGCAGTTGATCGCCATCCACGGGATCTCCTCGGTGGAGGCCTCCGGCGGCCAGCAGCGCGAGCTGGAGGTGATCCTCGACCAGGAACGGGTGCGCGGCTACGGCCTGTCGCTGGCCGCGATCAGCGAGACGCTGGCGGACGACAACCGCGAGGTGGCCGGTGGCTGGGTGACCTCCGACACCTTTGACGTGATGGCCAAGACCGAGGGCCTGTTCACCTCCGAGGACGATGTGCGCAACGTGCTGATCCCGCTGCCGGGGCCGCAGTCGGCGCATGTGCGCCTGGGCGAGCTGGCCGAGGTGCGCGACGGCCACCGCGAGCAGCGCCTGTTCATCCGCCTGGATGGCACCCCGGCCGCGCGCGTATCGGTATTCAAGCTGCCGGAGGCCAATACCGTCGAGTCGGTGGATGCCGTGCGCGGGACGCTCCAGCGGCTGGAGCGTTCCGGGTTTATCCCCGAGGACATCCAGTGGGAGGTGGTCAGCGACTCGGCCCCGTTTATCCGTGGCGCGGTGTCCTCCGTGGGCACCGCTGCAGTCCTCGGTGGCGTGCTGGCGATGCTGGCGGTGTTCCTGTTCCTCGGCAGTCTGCGCAAGAGCTTCATTATCGGGCTGTCGATCCCGATCGCGCTGATGGCGACCTTCGCGATGATGGGGCTGGGCGGATTGACCCTGAACATCATCAGCCTGGGCGGGCTCGCGCTGGGCGTGGGGCTGCTGCTCGACAACGCGATCGTGATGCTGGAGAACATCTACCGCCATCGTGACAAGCTCGGGAAATCGCCGGAGGAGGCTGCCCATGACGGGGCGGGCGAGGTCGTGTCGGCGGTCACCGCCGGCACGCTGACCAACCTGGCCGCGGTGCTCCCGTTCCTGCTGATTACGGGTATCGGCGCGCTGATCTTCCGCGAGCTGATCCTGACGCTGTCGTTCGCGATCATCGCCACACTGGCCGCAGCGATCACGCTGGTGCCGATGCTGGCGGCCCTGCTCGCGCGCATCCGCTGGGAGAGCGGGCTGGACCGGACCTGGCTGCTGCGCGGCTTCGACCGCGGGGTGCAGGGCTTGCGCCGACGTTACCGGCGTCTGCTGCCGAAGGTGCTGCGCGCGCGCTGGGTGGTGCTGGGCGCCGCCGGGGTCCTGCTGGTCGGCGCCATCCAGGTGGGCGGCGAGCTGGGTACCGAGTTCCTGCCGCAGGTGGACGATGGTCAGGTCAGCGTGCGCATGGTCCTGCCGCCGGGTACACCGCCGCACGAGACCGATGCCGCCGCCCGCGACATCGAGGCCGCACTCGAGGAGCTGCCGCATGTCGAGAGCGTGTTCGCCATGGTCGGCGGGCATCTGGGGGGTGGCGTGGTCAACGAGCGCCCGGGGACGTCCAATCTCACGGTGCAGCTCACCCCGGCCGGACAGCGTGAAATGACCGCCGGGCAATGGGTGGCCGAGGCACAGGCGGCGATGGACGAACTGGACCTGCCCGGGGCGCGGATTACCGTGCGCCCGCCGCGTATCGACGGGTTGCAGTTCAGCGTGACTGGCGACGACCTGTCGATCGGCGTGGTGGGGGCGGATCTGACCGAGATGCGCACCATCGCCCGCGAGATCGCGGGGCGCCTGGAGGGCATCCGGGGCCTTGAGGGCGTCGAGGTCGGGCGCGAGGACCAGAGCCCGATTCTGCGCGTACACGTGGATCGCGAGCGCGCGGCCGCGCTGGGCCTGCAGGTGGGAACGGTCGGTCAGGCGATCCGCGATGCGGTGGAGGGTGCGGTACCGACCCAGTATGTACGCGATGACCGCGAATACGACTTGCGCGTCCGCCTGCCGCGCGAGGATGTACAGGACACGGCCACACTGGGACGGATGATCCTGTTCCGTGATAACGGCGATCCCGTACGGCTCGCCGACGTGGCCGAGTTCGGGATCGGCGAGGGGCCCGCTCATATCGAGCGCGAGAACCAGAGCCGGGTGGTGCGGGTGAACGGCGATATCAATACCGAGGTCAGCGACGTCGGTTCGGTGATGGCCGAGGTCGAACAGCGTCTGGCCGAGGTGGAGGTACCCGAGCACTACAGCCTGCTGATCGGGGGCGAGTGGGAGACCATCCAGGAGACGCAGCGCGAGATGGCCACCGTCGTGGCGCTGGCGATCTTCCTGGTCCTGGTGGTGCTGGCGGTTCAATACGAGCGCCTGGCCAATCCGCTGGTGATCGTGGCGGCGGCCCCGCTGTCGCTGATTGGCGTGGTCGCGATCCTGTGGGCCACGAACACGCCGGTCTCCGCGCCGGTGATGATCGGCGCGATCCTGCTGATCGGGGTGGTGGTGAACAACGCGATCCTGCTCGTCGAGTACATCGAACAGGGCCGTCGACGACGCGGCCTGAGCCCGGCGCGCGCGGTGGTGGAGGCGGGTGCACTGCGCCTGCGTCCGATCCTGATGACCACCCTGACCACGGTGCTCGGCATGTTGCCGCTGGCCATCGGCCTCGGTGAGGGTGCGGAGATCATGCGCCCGCTGGCGCTGACCGTGGTCGGCGGCCTGATCGCCGGGATGATCCTGACGCTGCTGGTGGTGCCCTGCCTGTACCTGGTGGTGAACCGCGCCGCGGAGCGCGTAAAGGGAACGCTGACAACCCGGTCACGTCAGCCCTCGGATATGGGGGCGATCAGTTAGGATGCCCGGCATCCGAAACATCACGAACGACGAGGAGAACGGGATGAGACGCGTAATCGGAAGTGGCGCAGTGCTGTTGGCGATGCTGGCGGGAGGGGTACCCGCGCAGGCCGACGAACTGCATACGGTCGAGCAGCTGAGTCAGGCGCCGGCGGAGCTCGAGGGCGAAGAAGTGCGCCTGGAGGGCATCGTCGGGCGGGTGAACGAGGACATCATGGGCCGCAACTTCATCCACTTCGTGGACGGCACGGGAAGCGAGGGTGATTACATCACCATCACCTCCACCGAGCTGCCTGAGGTGGGCGACCGCGTTTCGGTCACCGGAACGCTGATCCTGGATCGTGACTTCGGGGCCGGCTACACCTATCCCGTGATCATCGAAGGCGCCTCGTTTTCCGAGGAATAGCCGCATGCCGTGATGGTGCATGTTGGAGGACTCCGACATGCACCCTGGCCGCACAAGGGAGTGCGGCTTTCAGACGTCCCATGGAGGGGAGGCGATGTCCATCAAGAACCTGCTGTTACGTTTCGTACTGCTCTATTTCTCGCTGACGATCGTCGCGATGTTCGCAATCGCCCATTTCCATCTCGAGCAGTTCGGTACAACGATCGGAATGGGGATTCTGGGCCTGGCGGTGGCGTGGCCCTGCGAGGCCTTCGGACGCAGGAACGGCCGCTATCTGTCGCGCGCCGAGAAGTGGCGGGTGATTGCCGTCATGGTCGCTGTGCTCCTCGGTACGCAGCTTTCCCTGGCCTTCCTGGTGCTGTGGGCCGACGGCACAGTACTGGACAGTTTCATGCTCGCGGTCCTGGGCGTTGTCGCGTTGTTATATGCCGGCTTTGTGGTGGCGATGGTCAATCTCACCGGACGCCACCTGCGCAAGCGCGGTTTGGTCGGGGGAGAAACCGCGGGATAGCCCTACGGCCGGTCAGTCGCCCAGGTGGCGCTTGAGCCACTCGAGGCGCTCCTCTGGCCAGTCCGCGGCCGTGACCGCATGCCAGGCGTCGATGTAGTGCTCGGTGGCGTAGACATGGCCGTAGCCGCGCGGGGCAGCATCGCCGATGGTAACGTCTACCGCCAGTTGCAGCATGGTGACCACCGGGTACCACGTCAGGTCCGCTGACACGTCCGGGCCGCGCGGGTGCTGCATCCACTCGGGCTTGCGGTACAGCGCCTGGGGCTCGAAGAAGGTGACCGGGTCACTGGCGTACTGCAGGTAGACGATGCGCATCGGGCCCCATTCGGCGCCGGGGATATCCAGGTGGTTCTCCTGGTTGGTGAAGCGCACCACCGAGCTGTCGCGAAAGCGCGGCAGCCAGGCCGGGGAGTCCGGCTGGCGCTGGCGCGTGATGTCGCGCCAGGTCTCGCTACGAAACGGCGGGCCGGCCCACAGCGCGCCGGAGAACGGATCGCCGATCACGTCGTACAGATCCGCGGCGCGCTCGGAGTTCAGCGCGCCCAGACTCAGGCCGTAGAGGTACAGCTCCGGGCGGGCGTCCGCCGGCAGCTGCTTCCAGTAGCCGTAGATCTCCGCGAACACCGCCTGGGCCGTCTCGTGGCCGTACTGCGACTCGGCCATCAGCGACAGCCAGCTGGGCAGGTAGGAGTACTGCACGGCCACGGTTGCGACATCGCCGCCGTGCAGATACTCGACCGGCTGGATCGCGCGGTTGTCCACCCAGCCGCGCCCGGTGGGGGTGGCCAGCACCAGCACCGAACGGTCGAAGGCATTGACCCGCAGCATCTCCTGCAGGGCCAGCCGCGCGCGTTCCTCGATGGTCTCGGCGGCATTCAGGCCTACGTAGACGCGAATCGGGTCCAGGGCCTCGCCCGCGGCGAAATCGCGGATCGTGCCGGCATCCGGTGCCTGTCCGACGAAGCGCTGTCCCTGGCGCCCGAGCCCTTGCTCCCAGCTGACCAGCGAGGCCGGGCTGCCCGTACGGAACGTCGCCGTCGGTTGTTCGACCCCTGGGTATTCGCGCACGTCGAACTGCTGGAAGCTGCGGTCCGCGGTGAGCAGGCCGTATTCCAGAATCACACCGTCAATGACCGCCCAGAACACCCCGGCGGCGACCAGCACACCGATCACGTTCGACAGCCGGCGCGGGATGAAACGGCGCAGATGGCGGGCGAGAAAGCGCACCAGCAGCTGAAACAGCCGTCCGACCGCCAGGGTGGCGGCAAACACCGCCGCCGCGATCAGCCCGAGTCGGATCGGGAAGCCGCCGTCTACCGGCTCCTGCTCCATCAGGGCGCGGATGCTGTTCTGCCACTCGGTGGCCTGCCACAGGAAGATCAGCACGATCAGCACGGCGCCGCCCCCGGCGATGACCACCAGGGTGTTGTGCGTGCGCTCGCCGAATTCCGGCAGCTCCAGATAGGACCACAGCCAGTGGAAGAACACGCCCAGCCCGTAGCCGGCCGCCAGCGACAGTCCGGACAGGATGCCCTGCACGTCGTCGGTACGCGGGATCAGGCTGGGGGTCAGCGACGCGGCAAAGAACAGCGTGGCCAGGATCAGCCCCGGGATCGACAGGGTCCCGAGGATACGGGTGGCCCAGCCGGGCCAGATGAAGCGCCGCAGGCGGGTTTGCAGGCGGGCGACGATGGACATCGCGTGAGCACTTCCTTGATGAACAGAAGGGCTTATCCTGTTCGCCCGCTCGGGCGGGTTCAAGTCTCCACCGTGAGCGCCAGTCTGCTTTGGAACCTATTGGGCGTTGTCGCCCGGCCCGGCAGCGTCGGCGTGCCGAAAGCGGAAGCAGCCCTCGACCATGCGCAGGGCCACGCCGAACAGCGCGACCTGCAGCAGGAGCCCGCCGGTGGCGGCGCCCAGTGCGAGGCCGGTGGCCAGCCCCAGGGCCATCAGCAGCATCAGCAGGGTGGCGGCGAGGCGGCTGCGCAGCCAGCCGCCGACCAGCGCCAGCAATGCCACGAGTGTGCCTTCGAGCATCGTGGGCATGTGCTGCACCAGCACGCCCAGCATCACCACGATGACCCCGGCGAAGACCAGGACCCAGCCGGCCACCCGCGCCAGGCGGCGGGCCTGCTCGGTGTCATGGATGGATTGCAGCAGCAGGAGCAGGTCGGCGCCGGCCCCGGCCCAGTGGCGCGATCGCGATTCGTTCATGTGACCACGGTACTACAGCGCCATGACGCCCGGGTGACAGGATTGGCGCGCGGTTATCGCCGGGTCAGTATCGACTCGAGATCGAAGGCCTCGGTCGCGGTTGCCCCGGACTCGGCCTGTTGCATCGAGCCATGGTCCGACCAGTGCAGCAGGCTGAGGTGGCCTGAGCGATCTTCCACCAGGGCCGTGCAGTGCTCGACCCAGTCACCGTCGTTGCAGTAGAGGATGTCGCCGAACGCCTGGACGTTCGGCTTGTGGATATGGCCGCAGATGCAGCCATCGAAGCCGCCCTTGCGCGCGGCGGTGACGGCGGCATGCTCGAAACGCTGGATATATTCCCGCGCCGCCCCGCTCACGCGGGTCTTGAGCCAGGCCGACAGGGACCAGTACGGATGCCCGAGGCGGCGTCGGATGGTGTTCAGGTAGCGGCTGCCGCGCAGCAGCAGGTTGTAGCCGAGATCGCCCAGGGCGTGTACCAGGCGGCTGTGGCGTACGAGCCCGTCGAACTCGTCGCCATGCGTTACGCGGAAGCGCCGGCCATCGGCGGTCCAGTGCACCAGTTCGCGTTCGATGCGCACGCCGCGGATCTCCGAACCGACAAAGCCGCGCACCAACTCGTCGTGGTTGCCGGGGATGTAGATGACCTCGACCCCGTGCAGGGCGAGCGACAGGACCTGCTCGACCACCGCCGCCTGGGTCGCGTCCCAGAAGATGCGCCGGCGCATGGCCCAGATGTCGAATACATCGCCGACCAGTACCAGACGATCGCAATTGACCTGGCGCAGCAGGTCCAGCAGGTAGTCCGCGCGGCACTCCCGGGTGCCCAGGTGCAGGTCGGAGAGGAACAGGCTGCGGCAATCCAGGGTGGCCATCGCGGGCTCCCGCTCGGGGTTTTGCCGAGCATCGCGCATCCGGGTGACGCCACCATGGCGTTGCAGTGACGATTGCGTGATGACGGTGGCGGGTGGCTAAGGCCAGAGGACCAGCAGCCAGATCAGGGTGGCGTTGGCAAAGCCCAGCAGCACGGCGGCCGATCCCATGTCCAAGGGAGACGCTGATTGAATCGCACGTCCGCGTTGGTGCCCCCTGTTTCCCGAGACAAGGCGTGTCGTGCAGCGGGTAGTGGTTCTACCCGCAAGCGGCGCAACGCAGGATCGGGGAACAGGGGGCACCAACCCCACAAGCCATTGAAAGCAGGGGCTCGGCCGCTTTTGCGCGCGCACAGCGTTACGGTTCCCTTGTGCAGAGTGACTGCACGGCAGTCACCGCGCCTTGTTCGCATGCAAAAGCGACTCGAGCGCGGACGTGCGATTCAATCAGCGTCTCCCTTGGCACGCGCGGCCAGCTTGTGGCGTTCCGGCCCGAACCGATCCACGGTGGCCTCGATGCCCGAGTTCAGTACCTCGATGATCAGGATCAGGAACAGACTGCCGAGCAGCAACGCGCGTTCCACTCCGGTATTGCCAACCACCAGCGAGAGTGGCGCCAGGATGACCACCAGGATCAGTTCCTGACGAAAGGCCTCCTCGTGGCGAAAGGTGGCGCGCAGGCCTTTCCAGGAGTACCCAAAGGCCCGCAGGATGCGGGTGATGCCGGTAGCGCCGCCGTTGGCCATGGTCGCTTGGTCCGCTGGAGTGGGAAGGGCCGTCAGCGAGGACGGTCGGCCGCGGTATGCGGGGTGCCGAGCGCGTCGGCCGGGCTCAGCAGATCCTGATACACGGTCAGCAATTGTTCGGCCATACGCCGCTCGCTCCATTCCCGCGCCCATGCGGCGTGGGCTGCGCGCATGGCGCGCTGGCGTTCGGGATCATCGAGGACGCGGGCGACCCGCTCGGCAAACACCGCGGGCTCCTCGGGAGCGACTTCGGCACCGGATGCGTCGGTGAGGATGTCGAGCGTGCCCAGGCGCGCCGTGGAGACCACGGGCAGCCCGCAGGCCATGGCCTCCAGCAGGACCAGACCCTGCGTCTCGGTTGCGGAGGCAAACACGAATGCATGCCCGGCGCGGTAGCAGTCGACGAGCGATGTCTCGCGGTCCAGATACCCGCACCAGTGCAGGTTGTCCTCCAGGCCCATCTGCGCGGCCTGGCGCTGCAGGGCAGCCCGGGCCGGTCCCTCGCCCGCGATCAGCAGCAGGACGCCGGGGCGACGCTCGCGCAGGTGCTGGAGCATCTGCAGCAGAAAGCCGATGTTTTTTTCGAAGGCGATGCGCGACACATGCACCAGCATCTCGCGGCCGGGTGCGATGCCCCGCTCCGCCCGGAACAGGTGGCCGTCGCCTCCGGTCCAGGCCTGTGGGTCGATACCGGTGGGCAGGCGCACGATGGGCGTCTTGATCCCGTACTCCAGCAGGGCCTGGTGCAGGGCGGTCGACGGGGCGATCACCCGGTCGACCGCGTTGCACTGCGTGCGCGAGATGCGCCGCGCCAGCCCCCGCAGCCATTTGGCGGCCAGCCACGGCAGGTAATGCTGCAGATACTCTTCGAAGAAGGTGTGGTAGGTCTCGATGACCGGGACCTGCCAGTCGCGTGCCAGCTTGAGCCCGGCGTAGTGCGCCACGAAGGGGGTGTGGATATGGACCACGTCGGCCCGCTCGATCCCGGCTTCCCGCAGGGAGCGGCGGATGAGGCGAGGCTTCAGGATGCGATCCTCCGGATCCACTACCAGGTAGCGCGACGGGATGCGGATCAGGTCCGGGTCCTGCGGGTCGGGGCCGGGGTGCGCGCCCAGTCCAGGATAGGCCGGCACCACCAGCGTGACGCGATGGCCCAGTTGTCGGAGCTGTGCGCGGAAACTGGCCAGCGAAGTGGAGACCCCGTTGATCCGGGGGAAGTACACGTCGCTCAGCATCAGAATGTGCACGGCTGCACCTTGGGGCGAGACTCAGGTCCCGGAGTGTGGACCGGGGGTGTGACCAGGTGATGACGACATTGCGACGGAATTGTTGCGCGCGCAGACCGCCGGTTCGGGTTTCGGGCCGTACCGCGTACCCCCGCCCGATGCGCCTTATTCGGTCGTAGAGGGCTCGGACGATCGCCCCTGTTGCAGCTCGCGCAGGCGTTCGGTGATGCCGGGGTGGTCGAATTCACGCGCGCCGATGGCGCGATAGGCGATGCGGCCCTCGGGGTCGATCACGAAGGTGGTGGGGATGCCGCGCACCGGCCAGGTATCGATCGCGCTGGCCGCGCGATCCTGCAGCAGGGGAAAGTCCACCGGGTAGTCGGCGGTGAAGAAAAAGATGCGATCGGCGTCCTCGCCGACGTTCACCCCGAGCACCACCAGCCCGTCGGGGCCCAGTCCCTCCCATAGCCGCTGCAGGGAGGGCAGCTCGTCCCGACACGGCGGGCACCAGGTCGCCCAGAAGTTTACGACCACGACGCGGCCGCGGTAGTCGCGCAGGTCATGCTCGTGGCCGTCGAGGTCCTCGAGTGTCAGGGGAGGAGCATCCGGGCGTGGCTCGATCGCGGTGAGGGACTCGGTCGCGGCCGGGGCGGTCATGGCGGCCAGAATCAACAGGATCAGGAGGGTCGCGAGCTTTGGCATGGCGATCATCCTCCCGCCTCGCCGGCGCAGCGCAGGTCGGGCAGCCGCGCCTCGTGGAGCTCCCCGGCCGCGCGCCAGCGCAGGGTCAGATCAAAGGGCGTGCCTGGCGGATGGTCGAACAGGATCATGCCCATCAGCCAGTCGCCGGGTTCGAAACGGTGTTCGCCGGGGAACAGGGCCCAGCGAAAGGCGATGCGGGCGGCTTCGGGGGCCTGCCGTCGGGCCCAGGTTGCCTCCCAGTCCCAGTTCGGGCGCGGGCGGATGAGCCCCTCCGGCCCCTGGCTGCTCCAGTCGTGGAGATTGACCTCGATAGGGGTGTGTGGGCGGTTGTTGCGCAGGATCGCCTGGAAGACGCAGTGCGCCGCAATGAGATCGGCATGTTCGGTCTCGAAGCCGCGTCCCAGGAAGAACGCGCGGGTCTGATCGGGCAGCAGCTGCGCAAGCTCCAGCGAGACGCCATCGCCCTGCCACGTCCAGGTGATCAGGCCGCTGGTGGCGTCCGTGCGAGCCTGCAGGGTTTCCGTGGCGCTGGCCGACGCCATGGGCGTGGCCAGCGCCAGCAGGGCCAGGACGCAGATCATGGTCTCACGGGCAAGCGATCCATTGGGGCCGGGCCGCCTACGGTCCGCCGAGGACATGATCCAGCAGCGCCTCGAAGGCCGGTTCGGCGTTTTTCGCCGCGCGCTCCAGGCTCGGGTGCGGCTGCAGGGTGGTCATGAACTTCGGGTGCAGCATGGACAGTTTTGTGTTGCCGTCCTCCTCGTACAGGCCGATGTGGCCGCAGGGCATCATCGCGCCGACGTGCAGGCCGGCATCAAGGATGTCCGGCCCCAGCGGCAGGTAGCAGACCTTCAGGGCGGTGATGTCGCCACCGGCCAGGCCGAACTCGGCCAGGAAGATCCAGTCCTCCTCGTTCTCCGCATACTCGCGAATGGCCCGGGCCAGGTCCTCGCGGGACTGTTCGCAGTCGCGGATGATGAAGTGATCGTCGGGCTCGGACGCCGCCAACGGGGCGGCCAGGCCCAGCGCAAGGGCGGCGGTGATGGCCAGTGCCAGGGTCGTGATCGGGTGTTGTGCGCTCATGGCAATGCCTCCTTGGGTTGTTATCGGGTGGCCACGTACCAGTTGTTCTGCAGGTCGTGGGCCAGCTGGTGTACGCGGATGTCGCGGAAACCGGCGCGCTGCAGGTAGTCGCGGGCTAGCGGTTCGCCCCACATCGCACCGAGCCCGGGGCCGCCCCGGGCGAGCGATACCGGCATGCAGTGCATGCAGGAGACGGTGTAGAGAAAGGGTGCGAGCGGGTGATCGAGATCGCCCTGGATCTGTCCAGAGCCGCGGATGTCCTGCATCAGGTAGATCCCTTCGGGTACCAGCGCGCGATGGATGCCGCGCAGGACCCCCTGGGGATCGGCCTGGTCGTGGATGGCGTCGAAGGTGGTGATCAGTTCGAAGCTCCGGGCCTCGAGACGGTGCCCCATCTCGGCGGCGTCGGCCTCGATGAACACGACGTTGTCTAGCCCCTCCGTCTTTGCCTCGGCGCGGGCGCGCGCGATGGCCTGTGGCGAGAGATCCAGTCCGGTGAATTCGCTGCGAGGGTAGCGCCCCGCCAGGTGGTTGATGATGCGCCCGCTGCCGCAGCCGACATCCAGCACGCGGATGCCGCGCTCGAGATGGTCGGTCAGGCCCGGCACCAGCGGCAGGATGGCGCTCTCCAGCGAGGACAGGACGGACTGGCCGCTGTCCTCGGCCATGACCTCGTGGAAACGTGTGTAGCGTTCGTAGGGCACGCCGTCGCCGGTCCGGAACGCGATGGCAATCGCATCCTCCACGGCGCCCAGCACTGCGATGTACTGGGCGAACACCGCCAGGTTGTCGGCCGCGGCGGCGCGGGTGAGGCACGTGGCATGCGCCGGCGGCAGGGCAAAACGTGGCCCGGCGGGTTCCACCGTGACGATCCCCGCCGTGGCCATCGCGCCGAGCCATTCGCGGACATAGCGTTCGTTCAGGCCGGTGGCCGCGGCGATTGCCTCGGAGGTCGACGGGGGCCGCCCGCGCAGGGCATCGAACAGACCGGTCCGGTGCCCGAGCGAGAGCATCAGGCACAGCGCACCGTGATTGAGGACCTCGACCAGGTGGCCGGCAAAGGCCTCCACGGCCTGTGGTGACGCAGGGTATTCCGGGTCGGACGGCATGCGGGTGACCTCCGCGATGGCGCCGGGGGTTGGCTTTACCCGGAGCCTAGGCCGTGCGGTGATCCCCCGCGGTCACGGGCTTGCGGTGCGGGGGCGAATCTTGCGGTTGTGCGTCAGGGTGTTTCGGGGCCGTCCGCGCGGGTGATTGGCGGCGCCCCGTACTGATCACGGTAGGCGCCGGGTGCCATGCCGAAGGCCTGCCGGAAGTGGCGGGCCAGTTGTTGCGGGGTGTAGCCGGTGGCCGTCGCGATCTCGCCGATGCTCGCGTGCGACTCGGTCAGCAAGGCGCGCGCCCGCTCCAGACGCAGCTGGGTCAGGTAGCGGTGGGGCGGCTGGCCGTGGGTCTCGCGGAAGGCGCGGGCGAAGTGCCAGGGGGAGAGGTCGCACAGCGCGGCGAGTTCAGCGAGACGGATCGGCTGGTCGAGGTAAGTCTGCATGTAGTCGATGACCTGTGCCGAGCGGTGCGGTGCGAGGCCGCCCCGGCAGCGGTCGGCCGGGGCGGCCTGGCTGGTCAGGCGGGCCAGGCGCACCACCAGTGCGGCCATCATGCTGTCCACGAACACGTGTGCGGCGGGGTCCTCGCGACCCATTTCCTGCCACAGACACTCCAGGCCCTGGGCGATCAGCGGGTCGCTGTGGTGGCGGTTGTGAACGGGGCCGAAATCCAGCGGGTCGTCGGCGGGCCGGTCCAGGCAACGGCGGGCCAGGTCGGCGGGGATGGCGATAAACCGTACCCTCGCCGCGTCCGTGACCCGGCACCAGGGCGTGGCCCCCGGGGCCACGGCCACGAAATCGCGGGTGCGGGTGTGTCCCGAGAAGCGCCCGGCGCCGAGATCGCAGACGTAGCGGAATGGGGCCCCGGACGACTGGCTCAGGACCAGGTCATCGGAGGCCGGGGTGTGGAACAGGCCCGGTGGCTGACGGGTCTCCAGCATGGCGACCGCTGGCGAGGCAGCCGCGCGGGTCTCGCGCAGGTGCGGTCCCCCGTTCCCGCGGGCGTAGTGCTCCAGCATGTTCGGCCATGGTTGCGGCATTTTCTCACCCCGCATGTCCTGTATAGGCCATGCCGGTGCCGCCTGCCAGATTCAGCGGTAGACGCGAACCTCCTGGGCCCAGCCGTCCACGCCGCGATTGGCACAGAACGCCTGGACGTGGCCGTCGGCGTAGCGGATTTCCACATTGAAACCGGCGCCCGGCACGTGGTTGAGCGCTACGCGCCGGCGCTCTCCGGGCGCGATCTCGCCCTCGCGAATGCTGGATTCGGACAGGTCGTGCCCGAAATCGAAGTGCACCGCGCGGATGGTCGTGTCGCTGTCATTGTGCAGCGTGACCATCAACGCGCCCTCGGTCGGGGGGCGCTCCACGCCCCAGTGCATCAGCCCCGCACCCATCGCGAGTCCGAGCACGAACAGCCCGGTGGCAGGGGCGCGCAGGGCGTCTACCAGGATCTCGTCCCAGCTGCGGCGTTGTGTGTCCGGTTCCATGCGGCGCCCGATGTCTTGTGTATAAGAAAAACCTAATTTAATAGGACCGGCAGGGCAAGGTCATCCGCGCCTTGCGTGGGAGCCGTCTCCTGATCCGCGTTGCGCGGTTTTCGGGTGCCGGTCGGCGGTGCATGTGACCCCGCAGGCGCATTCGGGTATGTTCGCCGGGTTTGATTGGAGCAGGACAGCACGCCCGTGGGAACCGACGAACGCAATCTGCAGGGACTGGTCGCGCAGCTGGCGGAGCGCCTGGCGGGGACGGGCCTGCACGGGCGCATTGGCCTGGAGAAGGAGACCCTGCGCGTTGGCCCGCAGGGGTCGCCGGCCCTGACCCCGCACCCGGCGGCACTGGGATCGGCGCTGACCCATCCGAATATCACGACCGACTACTCCGAGGCCCTGCTGGAGCTGGTCACCCCGCCATTCGACGATGTGCGCGAGACACTGGGTTTCCTGCACGACCTGCAGGCCTTCGCCGCGGCCAATGTCGGCGACGAGACCCTGTGGTCCACCTCCATGCCCTGCGTGACCGCCGACGATAACGCGATCCCGGTCGCGCAGTACGGCACGTCCAACGCCGGGCGCATGAAGACCGTCTATCGCGTCGGGCTGGGGCACCGCTACGGACGCAAGATGCAGGTGATCGCCGGGGTGCACTTCAACTACTCCCCGCGCCCCGAGTTCTGGCCCGCGCTCGCACGGGTGCTGGGCGAGCAGGATGACCGCGCGTTCCGCGACGAGCGCATGATGGGCATGATCCGCAACCTGCTGCGCTTCGGCTGGCTGGTGCCATATCTGTTCGGGGCCTCGCCGGCCGTGTGCAATTCCTTCCTCGAGGGCCACGGCGCGGTGCTGGAGGACTTTGACGACGACACCTCTTACCTCCCGCATGCCACCAGCCTGCGCATGGGTGACATCGGCTACACCAACCGCAAGGAGGCGGACACCGGCATCAAGGCGGACTACAACTCGCTGGGCGGCTACGTCGACTCGCTGCGCTGCGCGATCAATACGCTCAGCCCCGAGTGGGAGCGCATCGGCGTGAAGGTCGACGGCGAATACCGCCAGCTGAACGCCAACATCCTGCAGATCGAGAACGAGTACTACTCCACCGTGCGCCCGAAGCAGCCGCTGGAGCGCTTCGAGAAGCCCACCGATGCGCTGGAGGCACGCGGGATCGAGTACGTCGAGCTGCGCTCGGTGGACATCAACGCGCAGCACCCGCTGGGGGTGGACGAGACCCAGCTGCGCTTTCTCGAGGTGTTTGCCCTGACCTGCCTGCTGCAGCCCAGTCCTTTGCTGGCGGACGGCGAACTCGACGCGATCGACCGCAACCTGCTCGATGTGGCGCATTACGGCCGCTGCCCCGGCCTCGAGCTGCGCCGGCAGGACGAGTCTGTACGGCTGCAGGACTGGGCGCGCGAACTGCTGGCCCTGATGCGCCCGGTCGCCGCGATCCTCGACCAGGAACTGCCGGGCGACCCCTACCGTAGAGCGCTAAGCGAGCAGTGGGGCAAGGTCGAGCAGGCCGACCTCACGCCCTCGGCGCGCATGCTGGAGGACATGATGGCGCGCGAGGAGGGCTTCTACCGCTACGCCAGCCGCCTGTCCGCGCAGCACCGCGAGGCGTTTCGCTTCAACGGCCCGCTGCCGCGCGCCGAGACGCTGGAGGCCCTGGCGCGCCAGAGCCTGGCGGAGCAGGCCGCGATCGAGGCGGCCGATACCCTGGACTTCGATACCTTCCTTGCCCGCTACTTCGACGGCACGCTGCGCGCCTCCTGAGGGAGACGCTGATTTAATCGCACGTCCGCGTTGGTGCCCCCTGTTTTCCGAGACAAGGCGCGTCGTGCAGCGGGTAGTGGTTCTACCCGCA
>NZ_KB898178.1:0-42014 GCF_000377465.1 Thioalkalivibrio sp. ALE30
GTAGACCCTGAAGTTGTCTTCCCAGACGTCGCGGATCTTCACGTCCAGCGCCGCGTCCTGCCGGACGCGGGCGGGAAGCCGCCCGGGATCCCGTTCCCGGGCCTTGTGCTCGTAGTAGGTCGACGGGGCGATCGGCAACTCGCGGCAGATCGGCTCGACCCCGTAGGCCTCGCGATGGGCGTCGATGAACGCCACCATCACTTCTCGTGGCGGTCGAGCTCCGCCTGGGCGAAAAACGCCGAGGCCTTGCGCAGGATCTCGTTGCTGCGCTTGAGCTCGCGGTTCTCCCGCTCCAGCGCCTTCAGGCGTGCCCGTTCGTTATCCGACAACGCCGAGGCATCGTCCCGCTCGCGCTCCGCGCGGCGGACCCACAGCCGCAGCGTCTCGCCCGTGCAGCCAATCTTCGGTGCAATCGACTGGATCGCCGCATGCAGCGACGAATACTCCTCCTGATGTTCCCACACCAGCCGCACCGCCCGTTCCCGGACCTCCGGGCTATACCGTGTCGTCTCACTCATCGCTCTATCCTCCCAAGGATCAGAGCCTCCGGAAAAGTCGGTACGGTTCAACGCGAGTGTGTACATTGATCAGTGTTTGCCTAGGCACCACGCGAGGCCCGGCATGGGACCGATTCCACCCCCTGACCCTGCGCCGATCGGTTCTTGCGGCCGGACGTGCATTCCCTTCCCCCGGAATCTGGTCCATATTCACATGACGCAGTCGCTGAGCAGGGCCCCGTTCGCGGGCCGGTCGGGCGTCGGGGCGGAGGGCGATGCAGGAATCCTTCGGCAGCACAGCAAGCGCGGACGCCGCCGAGCGCCGCGAAGGGCAGCGCGTGCAGCCCGAACGCATCGCGACCTGCCGCCTGCAGCTGCACCCGGGCTTCACGCTGGACGACGCCGCCGAGGTCGTCCCCTATCTGGCCCGGCTGGGCATCTCGCACGTCTATCTCTCGCCGATCCTGCAGGCGGTGCGCGGCAGCACCCACGGCTACGACGTGGTCGACCCCTCCCGGGTCAACAACGAACTCGGCGGCGAACCGGCGCGCCAGCGCCTGTGTGCGGCGCTGGAGGCCGCCGGGATAGGGCTGGTGCTGGACATCGTACCCAACCACATGGCGGTGGCCGGGGACCAGAACCCGTGGTGGTGGGATGTGCTGGAGAACGGCCCATCCAGCCGGTTCGCGATGCATTTCGACGTGGACTGGGAGTCTTCGGAAGAGCGCTGGCCCAACAAGGTCCTGCTCCCGGTGCTGGGCGATCATTACGGCCGCGTCCTCGAGGCTGGCGAGATCCGGCTGCAATACGAGGGCGGACTGTTCGACCTGGCCTATTACGAGCACCGCTTCCCGCTGGATCCATCCTCGCTCAATGACCTGCTCGACCGCGCCGGTCGCGCCACGGGCATCGATTTTCTGGGCTTTCTCGCGGAATCCTGTGCCCGCCTCCCGCAGCCCTGGCTCACCGGGCCCGATTCCGCAGAACGCCGGCACCGCGACCAGGGCGTCATTCGCCAGTTGCTGGACGAAATCACCCGCGACGACCCGGCGGCCGGCGAGGCCATCGCGGCCGAGGTGGCCCGGATCAACGCCGATCCCGATGCGCTGGATGCGCTGATCGAGAAGCAGAACTACCGCCTCGCCTGGTGGCGCACCGCCGGGCGCGACCTCGGCTACCGCCGGTTCTTCGACATCAATGACCTGGCGGGGCTGCGCCAGGAGCGGGAGGACGTCTTCCAGGCCGTGCATGCACTGCCGGTGCGCTGGGTGGCGGAAGGTTCGGTGCACGGCCTGCGGGTCGACCATCCGGATGGCCTGCGCGACCCCGGGCAGTACTTCAGCCAGTTGCGCCGCGCCTGTCCAGGCACCTGGATCGTCGCCGAAAAGATCCTCGAGCCCGACGAGCCGTTGCCGCGCGACTGGCCAATCGCCGGCACCACGGGCTACGACTTCCTCAACCGCGTGCAAGGGCTGTTCGTGGACCCGACCGGCGAGGCCCCGCTGACGCGGCTGTTCGAGGAGATCACGGGCGAAGACGCCGACTACCCGGGGCTGATCTACGAATGCAAGCGCCAGGTGCTGAAGGACCTGCTCGGCAGCGAGCTGAACCGCCTGAGCTCGCTGTTCGTGGCGATCTGCGAGCAACACCGGCGCCACCGCGACTACACCCGCCACGAGCTGTACCTCGCCCTGCTGGAGGTGGCCGCCTGCTTCCCGGTCTACCGCACCTACCTCGCCCCGCGCGAAGGTGGCGTGATGGCAGCCGACATCGCCCATGTCGAGATGGCGATCGAGCAGGCCGCCACGCGCCGCCCGGAACTGGACAGCGAACTGCTGCAGTTCCTGCGCGACCTGCTCCTGCTGCGCATCCCCGGCGAGCGCGAGACCGAGCTCGCCCTGCGCTTCCAGCAGCTGACCGGCCCGGCGATGGCCAAGGGCGTGGAGGACACCGCGCTGTACCGCTTCCACCGCCTGACGGCCCTCAACGAGGTCGGCGGTAACCCCGGCCGCTTCGGGCTATCGGTGGACGAATTCCACGCGGCCAGCGCCCGCGCCCGGGCCCAACACCCCGAGGCCATGCTGACCACTTCGACCCATGACACCAAGCGCAGCGAGGACGTGCGCGCCCGGCTGCTGCTGCTTTCGGAGATCCCGGAGGCATGGGCCGCGGGCGTGCGCGGCTGGATGCACCAGAACGCACGCCACCGCACCGGTGAATGGCCGGACCCGGCGATCGAGTATCTCTACTATCAGACCCTGGTAGGCGCCTGGCCGATCGACGCCGAGCGCATGACGGCCTACCTGGAAAAGGCCGCACGCGAGAACAAGCAGCAAACCAGCTGGACCCAGCCCCAGGAGGACTACGAACAGGCCCTGCGCGCGTTCGTGGCCGGGACCCTGGAAGACCCCGGGTTTCGCGAGGCGCTGGAGTCATTCCTGCGGCCGCTGGTCGCCCCCGGCCGCACCAACAGCCTGGCGCAGACGCTGATCAAGCTCACCGCCCCCGGGGTCCCGGACCTCTACCAGGGCAGCGAACTGTGGGACCTGAGCCTGGTCGATCCGGACAACCGCCACCCGGTGGACTTCGCCACGCGTGCCCGGCTGCTGGAAGAACTTGAGCACCTGAGCCCGGCACAGATTCAGGCGCGCGCGGACGCGGGCCTGCCCAAGCAGTGGGTGGTGCAGCAGGCGCTGGCCCTGCGCCGACGTCACCCGGAATGGTTCGGCCCGGATGCCGCGCACACCCCGCTGCGCGCCAGCGGTGAACGCGCCAGTCACGTGGTCGCCTACCTGCGCGGCGAAGGAGCGCTGGTGCTGGTGCCGCGTCTGGTGCTCGGACTCGCGGGCGACTGGCGCGATACCCGGCTGATGCTGCCGCCCGGCACCTGGCACAACCGCCTGTGCGGCGCGACGCTGCAAGGCGGCGAGCATCCGGTCGCGGAGATCCTGGCGGCGTTTCCGGTGGCCCTCCTCGAACGCGAGCAGGCCGCGCCATGACGACCGTGCGCGTGTGGGCCCCGGAGGCGAATCGGGTCGAGCTGGAGTGCGTTGACAATCGCATGCCGATGGACCACCAGGCAGACGGCTGGTGGTCGCTGGAGACAGAGCAAGTGGTGCACGGCAGCGACTACGCCTTCCGCGTCGACGGCAACGGCCCGTTCCCCGATCCGCGCTCCGCCTGGCAGCCCCAGGGCGCGCACGGCCCGTCGCGCTGGCTGGACCATGCCCGCTTCGACTGGCACGACGCCGGCTGGCAGGCGCCGCCGCTGGCCGCGGCGGTGATCCAGGAGATCCACGTCGGCACCTTCACCCCGGCGGGCAGTTTCGACGGCGTGACCGAGCGCCTGGACCATCTGGCCGAGCTCGGCGTGACCCATCTGGAACTGATGCCGGTGGCGGAGTTCCCCGGCGCGCGCGGCTGGGGCTACGACGGGGTGAACCTATATGCCCCGCATCACGCCTACGGGGGCCCCGAGGGTCTGAAACGCCTGGTCGACGCTTGCCACCAGCGGGGCCTCGCGGTGCTGCTGGACGTGGTCTACAACCACCTCGGCCCGGACGGCAACTACCTGGCACAGTTCGGCCCGTATTTCACCGACCGCTACCAGACCCCCTGGGGCGAGGCGGTCAACCTCGACGGGCCCGACAGCGATGCCGTGCGCCGCTTCTTCATCGACAACGCCCGGATGTGGCTGCGTGACTATCACCTCGACGGCCTGCGCCTCGACGCGGTGCACGCGATCGTCGATACCTCGGCCACCCACTTCCTCGAGCAACTCGCCGCCGAGGTGCAGCGCCTGGGGCGCGCGCTCGGGCGGCATCTGGTGGTCATCGCGGAGAACGACCGCAACGACCCGCGCGTGACCCGGCCGGTCGAGGTCGGCGGCTACGGCCTGGACGCGCAGTGGAACGAGGACTTCCACCACGCCCTGCATGCCCTGCTGACCGGCGAGTCCGACGGCTACTACGCCGACTTCGGACAGCTCGCGGATCTCGCCCGGGTGCTGACCCGGGGCCTCGCCTACGACGGCCGCTACTCGCCCTACCGCCGGCGTACCCACGGCCGCCCGGCATCCGATCTGCCCGGGCGGCGCTTCATCGGCTGCCTGCAAAACCATGACCAGATCGGCAACCGGGCGCGCGGCGACCGCATCGGTGCGCAACTCGCCCCCGGCCTGCTGGAGATCGGGGCCGCACTGGTGCTGACCAGCCCCTTCGTGCCCCTGCTGTTCCAGGGCGAGGAATGGGCGGCCACAGCGCCGTTCCTGTATTTCACCGATCATGTCGATGCCGAGCTCGGGCGGGCGATTCGCGAAGGCCGCCGGCGCGAGTTCGCGGCCTTCCTGCGCGATCCCCGCGACATCCCCGATCCACAATCCCGCGAGACCTTCGTACGCTCCCGGCTGAACTGGGACGAGCGGGAACGCGCACCCCATGCCCGGATCCTGCGCTGGTATCGCGCGCTGATCGCCCTGCGCCACACCCACTGGACCTTCGCCGATGACCGCCTGGAGTCGATCGAGGTGCGCTTCGACGAAGCGGCGCGCTGGCTGGAGATACAGCGGCCGGGGCTGCTGCTGGCCTGCAATCTGACCCCGGCCCCGCAGCGCCTGCACTGCCCGGGGGCCCGGGGGCTGCACAGCCTGCTGTGTTCCGATGCGGGTATCGTGGTGGACTCGGATCGCCTGACCCTGCCCGGCGAATCCGTGGTCATCCTGGGGACTGACCGATCCACTTGGGCCACCTTGCGTGGCGAGGGAGTGATGCAGTGACGCTGTCCGACCGCCCCGTACAACGCATCGACGGCTACCTGCCCATCGAAGACCACGGCCTGATCGGGAATTGCACCACCGCCGCGCTGGTCGGCCGCGACGGCGCCATCCCCTGGATGTGCGTGCCCCGCTTCGACTCCGAGCCCCTGTTCTGCGCCCTGCTGGACCAAAAGCGCGGTGGTGCCTTCCGCTTGGCCCCGGAACCGCTGATCGCCTCGCACCAGCGCTACATCCCGGACACCGCCGTACTGATTACCGAGATGACCGGCCCGGAGGGCCGGGTTCGCATCACCGACTGCCTGCCCCTGCGCGCGGGTGCGGACCTTTCCGAGGACGCCCCCGCCGGGCGCAACGAGCTGCTGCGCCGGATCGAGGTGCTGGAGGGCCGGGTACGTCTGCGGGTGCAGATCGCGCCCCGCGGTGGCGCGACCGTTGCGCCGCATGGCGCCGGCCTGCGCCTGGCCCTGCACCACCAGCCGGAGCTGGACCTGGCGCTGAACACCTCCCTGCCACTGGAGGCGCTGGACAGCCTGCATGAACTCGAGGCCGGCGAGCAGCATCACCTGCTGCTCGGTTGGGGGCCGCACACGCACCGGTTCCAGGCCCGCACCCCGCAGGAACTGCTCGAGGCCACGCTGCTGGTCTGGAGACGATGGATGCGGCACTTCGATTATGAAGGTCCCCGGGAAGAGCTCGTCCGCCGCTCGGCGGTCACCCTCAAGCTGATGGACTACACCGCCACCGGGGCGATGATCGCGGCCCCCACCTCCTCCCTGCCGGAGGCGATCGGCGGCCCCCGCAACTGGGACTATCGCTACGCGTGGATCCGCGATGCGGCGTTTTCGGTCTATGCGATGAGCGATATCGGCATGACCCACGAGGCCGCCGGTTTCATCGGCTGGGCCCTGGACGCGGTCGATCGCGCAGGCTGGCCACGGGTGCTGTACGACGTGGATGGCCACCTCCCGCAACCCGAGCGCAGCGACCCCGAACTGGAGGGATACCGCGGCTCGGGCCCCGTACGCTGGGGGAATGGCGCGGTCGAGCAGCGCCAGCACGACGTATTCGGCGAGATCCTCGACTGCGCCTGGCGCTGGGTCCGCTGGGGCGGCACGCTGGACAATCACCTGTGGGGGCGCCTGCGGCGCCTGGTCGAATCCGCCAACACGGAGTGGAAAAACCCCGACCACGGGATCTGGGAAGTGCGCACGGCCGGGCGCCCCTTTACCTACTCCGCCGCCCTCTGCGCGGTCGCGCTGGAGCGCGGTGCCGCGCTGGCCGAGACCAATGGCATGGAAGGCAACAGCGCCCTCTGGCGGGCCGAGGCGCGGCAGATCCGCGAAGCGATCCTGGAGCAGGCCTGGGACCCCGAACTCCAGAGCCTCACCGAGCATCTGGGTGGCGGCGGCATCGACGCGAGCCTGCTGGCCCTGCCGGGACGCGGCGTCATCCCCGCGGATCACCCGAAGATGATCGCCACCACCAAGGCCGTCGTGCGACGCCTGGGTGCCGGAAACGGCCTGCTCTACCGCTATCTGCCGGAGGAGTCCCCGGACGGGCTGCCCGGACACGAGGGCGCGTTCGTGCTGTGCAGCTTCTGGCTGGTGGACAACCTGCTGGGACAGGGTCGCCTGGACGAGGCCCAGGCACTCTACGACTCGCTGTGCGAACGCAGCAACCACCTGGGCCTTCTGCCGGAACAGATCGACCCGGCCAGCGGGGCCTTCCTCGGCAACTTCCCGCAGGCCTTCAGCCACGTCGGCCTGATCGCGACCGGCATCAAGCTCGCACGGGCCTTAAAGAACGCCAGCACCGACGGGCCCTGAGGGCCCGAGCCACAGCCGGATGCAGAGCGGAGTGGAGCGGCGCCGGGCCCGGCTCAGTCAGTCGGCATCATCGAGGAGTGGTGGTGGACGATCTTCCACTCGCCGTCGCGGTTCTCGTAGACAAAGGTGTAGCGCGCGGGGACATCCTTGGTCTCGCCGCCGTCGGTGACGCGGAAGGTATAGGTGCCGGCGTCGGTCAGCTTGTTGCAGCCGAGCTTCACGTTGCGGGTGTTGATCGTCCCGAAGGGCTTCTTCTCGAGGAAGTGCTCGAAGTAGTCCTGGATCTCGGCGTGCGTGGTTCGCGGGACGTTGGAAACCGTCGGCAGCAGGACCGCGTCCTCGGCATAGCGCTCGGTGACCTTGCGCGCATCCCCGGTCTGCAAGGCGTCGTTCCACCCCTCGAACAGTTCCTCGGCCAGGCGGCGGGTCGCGGGGGCGCAGACCACGCAGCTCTCGTTCGGCGGGGTGTCGATGGCGCCGAACGCCGGATCGCCACCCGTCCCGGTCACCGGGTGGTGCTGGTCGCGATGCGAGGCGCTCAGGCTCAGGCGCGCGCGCGGCGACTCGTCGGCATTGATGAACTGGGTGCCGCTGATACGCGGCCGGCTGCTCGTGGTCACTGACTGATCTCCGCATACGGCCATTGCCGGCCGGATAAAACGTGAATTATAAGGGACCCTGGAGGGGCTGTCAGGGCGCCGGTCGCGGGCCGCCTGATCAGCTCGCCTGCGCCTTGAACGCGGCCAGCAGGTCCTCGACCTGACCGCGCACCCGCGCCTCGTCCTGGATGGCAAAATCCAGGAAGGTCTGGGCCACGACCGACAGAACCTTCTGCCTGGGGTGGACGATGTGCCACTGGCGGTGGATCGGGAAGTGCTCCACATCCAGCAGCGCGACCGGCCCCCCGGCCCCTTCCGCGCTGAGGGTATGCAGTGACAGCACCGCGATCCCCAGGCCCCCGATGACCGCCTGCTTGATCGCCTCGTTGGAGCCGAGCTCCATGCGCACGGTCGGGTTGATTCCGTGTTCCTGGAACAGCTTGAGGGTTGCCTCGCGGATGCCGGAACCCGGCTCGCGCATCAGGAAGGTCTCCTGCTCCAGGCGTTCGATCGGGATGTTGCGCTGCCCCGCCAGCGGGTGGTCGCGGCTGGCCATCACCACCAGGGGGTTCGGCGCGAACGGATACACCGCGATATCGGTCAGCCGCTCGGGCACGTGCCCGATGATGTACAGGTCATCGTCGTTGCTGGCCAGGCGATCCAGCACCCGGTCGAAGTTGCTGACCTCCAGCGACAGCTCGATATCCGGATAGCGCTTGGCGAACTGCCCGAGGATCGTGGGCGCGAAGTACTGCGCCGTGGTGATAACCGCCAGGCGCAGGCGCCCGCGCTTCAGCCCGTGCATCTCCGCGAGCTTCATCTCGAGATTGGTCAGCGCCCCGAGCATCTCGCGGCAGGTGTCGTACAGCAACAGCCCGACCTCGGTCGGGAAGGCCTTGCGTCCGACGTATTCGAACAGCGGCAGGCCGAGCGCACCGGAGAGCTTCTTGATCTGGATGGAGACGGTCGGCTGGGTCAGATAGAGCTCTTCCGCCGCCCGGGTGAAACTGCCCAGGCGCACGATCGCCTCGAACACCTGCAACTGGCGCAGGGTCGCATGCCGGATCAGATGCGCGGGCAGCTCGGACTTCAACATCACCTGCGGAAGGCTGGACTCCTTCGGCGGTGTCGAGCTGCCCCCCGTCTTGGCCATGCGAGTACCGTGTGCGCCCTAACGGGTCAGGCCGGCGTACAGCATCGGCAGCTTTTCCGGGAGCCGCTCGATGTGGTCCAGCACCATGAAGTGCTGCGCACCGAAGATGCGTTCCACGTACTCGTCGGCCTGCGGATCCAGGCTGATGCAGAAGCTGTAGACGCCGTTCTTGCCCACCTCTTCCACCGCGCGCTTGGCATCCTGGCGCAGGTACTGCGGGTCGCGCACATCCGTATCCGCCGGCTCGCCGTCGGTGACGATCAGCAGCAGCTTTTTCTGCGTGCCCTGCTGGTGCAGCAGGTGGCCGGCGTGCCGGATCGCCGCGCCCATGCGCGTGGACAACTGCCCCTTCATCCCGGCCAGTCGCGCCCGGGCGTGATCATCGTAGGGGGCATCGAAATCCTTGAAGCGGTAATACTCGACATCGTGGCGGCCATCGGAGGCGAAGCCGTGGATCGCGAAGGGGTCGCCGATCTTGGAGATGGCCCCGCCCAGCAGCGCGGTGGCCTCGCGCGCCAGCTGGACCACGGTCGTCTCGCCATCGGCGAGGGGCTCGTTGGTGGACTCGGACAGATCCAGTAGCACCAGCACGGACAGGTCGCGCACCTGACGGATATTGCGGACGTAGATCCGCTCGTCCGGCTGGCGGCGCATGCGCAGATCGATCTGCGCCTCGACGAGGGCGTTCACGTCCAGTTCGTCGCCCTCGGCCTGCTTGCGCATGCGCTGCACGCCCTGCGGCTGCATTGCCTCGATCAGGAACTTCAGACGCGAGATCAGCGGCTTGTGCTTTTCGTTGATGGCGTCGATCTCTTCCACGTCGCCCTTCTTCGGACGCCGCTCCAGCAGGGTGACCCAGTGCGGCCGTTCCAGCTGCATCTGGTAGTCCCACTCGTGGTAGTGGTAGGGCAGCGAGATCGGCTCCTTGCCCTCCTGCTGGTTGATGCTTTCGTCTTCACCGTCGCGGAACCACTCAGTCGCCAGCACCATGATCATCTGGGCATCATCCCCGGCCCCGGGGACATCCAGGGTGTTGATCATCTCCATGGGTGTGACGTAGACGCGCTCCTGGTTCGAGCCGCTGGCCATCAGCGTCTCGAAGTCGTCTTCCTCGCGGCCGAAGGCCCAGATATAGCGGTTGTCATCGCGGTAGAGCACATCCGGGGCCACCTGCCGCGGATTCATGTAACCCTTTTCCGGAAACTCGGGCGCCAGGGCTTCGGCCAGCTCGCGCGCCAGACCCGCGGCCTCGAGGTCCTCCGCCCGCTCCGCCAGGGCCGCGCGCGCCTTGCCCACAAACGGGTGGTCGTCGCGGTAGTCGGGGTCCAGCAGGGCCCGCGCGGTGCGGGCCAGCAGCGCCTGCGGGGCGTCACCATCGTCGGGCGTCGCGGTGTGCAGGGGGATCCACAAGTTGCGCAGGCCGGGGAAGCCGCGCGTCGCCAGGCCCTCGACGCGTGCATCCTCTAACAGCTCCGTCAGCACCCCGATGACGCCGCGCGGGGCCTCCTCCGGCTGCATCTCGCGGGTAAAGACCACGTGCGCCGCCGCATGCGCCGCCGCAGCACGATAGAGATCCAGGCCGGTCAGCCCCTCCCAGTCGTCGAAGGCGTCCGGCAGGAATATCGTGAAGCCCTCGATGTAGGGCTTGTAGCCCTCGCGCGACTCGAAGTCGCCACTGGTGGGGCGCATGAAGAAGTCGCGCGCCCACAGCGAGCGCAGATAGAGGTTGATGCGGCGCTGGACATCCACGAACAGTGTCCCGCGGCGTTCCTTCTGGAACACCGAACGGGACTCCGGCGACTCCAGGCCGAAATAGGCGATCTGAGCCTCCAGGTCCGTGCGGTGGGCCTGCGCCCCCCAGCTCGCCCAGCGACGCAGCCCCCCCAGCGTGAGGTGGGTGAGGAGTTCGTCGAGGTGTTCCAGCATCGGGCGTACGCCGCGCGGCGCCTGCCCCAGCAGGTTGTCCACCAGGCGCAGATAGCCCGAGAACAGACCCTGGTCCCCCAGTCGCCGCGCGGCGATGGGGCTGGTGGAGATCAGCAGGGTGATTACCGCGGCACTGGTTTTGGAGTACATCTTGATTGCCGAGCTGACCAGCTCGCCGACCGCGTCCTCGCCCAGTTCCTGCGCCACATCCGGCGTCTCCTGGACGAAGGCGATCACCATCTCCGAGCCACGCCCGAGAGAATGCAGGCTGCGAGCCCCTTCCAGGTAGTAGCGCTTGAGGCCCGCGGCACTGAACGCACGCGAGGCCTCCTGCCACGAGGCCTCGAGCACCTCGGCTGCCTGTCCCCCGAGGTCTTCGAGGAGGTCCTGGTAGTCCTCCAGATGGATGCTCATCGTATCCCGCGCGGGTGTCTAGAAGAACGTCGTGACGGCGGAGTCGAGGGCATCGCGCATGTCCGGGTCATCCGTGATCGGGCGCACCAGAGCCATACGGCAGGCGGCCAGCGGGGCCACCCCGTTGGCAATCAGCGATGCCGCGTACACCAGCATGCGGGTCGAGATGCCCTCGTCCAGACCGTGCCCCTTCAGGTTGCGGGCGCGCTCGGCCACGCTGACCAGTTTCCCGGCCATGTCCTCGTTGATCCCGCCCTCATGCGCCACGATGCGCGCCTCGGTCTCGTGATCGGGGTAGTTGAAGTCCAGCGCGCCGAAGCGCTGCTTGGTGGACTCCTTCAGATCCTTCATCAGGCTCTGGTACCCGGGGTTATAGGAGATCACCACCTGAAAGTCCGGGTGCGCCTCCACCATCTCGCCCTTCTTCTCCAGCGGCAGGACGCGGCGGTTGTCCGTCAACGGGTGGATCACCACGGTCGTGTCCTGACGCGCCTCGACAATCTCGTCGAGATAGCAGATCGCACCATGCCGTGCGGCCTGGGTCAGCGGCCCGTCCTGCCAGCGCGTTCCGTCGGCGTCCAGCAGGTAGCGCCCCACCAGATCCGACGCGGTCATGTCCTCGTTGCAGGCCACGGTGATCAGGGGCTTGCCCAGCTTCCACGCCATGTGTTCGACAAAGCGCGTCTTGCCGCAGCCGGTCGGTCCCTTGAGCATCATGGGCATGCGCACCGAATAGGCCGCCTCGTACAGCTCCACCTCGTCCGCGGTCGGCTGGTAGTACGGCTCTTCGGTGATAAGGTGATCGCGTAGTTCGTCCTGCATCTTTTCGACTCCTCAATCAGAAAGGCCGGGGCAAGCCCCGGCCGCCGGAACGCAGCCCTCAGTCGGGCCAGATCCGCTCGGGATGCAGTTCGGTTCCGGTGTTGTCCGCCTTGGGCGTCTTCTTTGCCGCCGGCTTTTTCGCTGCGGCCGACTTCCGGCTGGTGGACGTGGACTGCGCCGATGCGCCGGACTTGGGCGTGGCGGCCGGCTTCTTCCGCGTGGTCGTGCGCTTGCGCGCCGGTGCCTTGCGGGTTGTGGTGGCCGCCTTCTTGGTGGCAGCGGTCTTGGTGCTGGCCGCGGCCCGCGGCTGGCTGCTCGCCGGCTCCTGGCTGGTGTCCTTCTGGGCCGAGGCTTCGGGCTTGGCGGCCGCGTCCTGGCTCTTATCCTTGTCCTGATCCTCGCGTGCACTGCGCACGCCGGCTGCCAGCTTGTCTTGCAGATTGCTCATTGCGACACCTCCTCGATGATGGCTTCGATCTCCGCCGCCGCGGCCTCGCCGGGCTTGCCCAGATCAAAGACGGAACAGCCCTCGAGCGCCGAGCGCCGATAGATGGCCCGCCGGCGCAGCGTCTGCTCCAGGGCGGGGATATCGATCTCCATCAGTGCATGCTTCATCGCGCGCGACAGCGCACTGCGGACCTCGAGCTGATTGACCACGATAAACGGGCGCAGGCTGGGGTTCTTGAGGCGCGCCTCTTCCAGCCCCCGGCCCATCCGCACACTGCCCCACAAATCGACCGGAGACGGCAGCACGGGGATCAGCACCTCGTCGGAGGCTGCAAGCGCGCCATTGACCGCACCGCCCTCCAGGGTCGGCGGGCAGTCCACCACGATGTGCTCGTAGTCCTTGCGCAGCGCTTTCAGCTCCCGATCCAGGGGCCCGGCTACCGCGAAGACCGATGCGGGGAACGGCCGTTCATCCGAGGCCATGCGAGCCCACTGTGCGGCCGAGCCCTGCGGGTCGGCATCGACTACCAGGGTGCGACCCCGGCGCGCCAGCCCGGCCGCCAGATTCATGGTCAGGGTGGTCTTGCCGGTACCGCCCTTCTGATTGACTACCGCGATTACCCTCGAACCCACGCAACAGCCTCCTGCGGAAGGGGCCGGGACGGCCCGGCCCGTCAAGTATGCCCCCGGCTCAGCCGGTGGTGGCAGCGGCCAGGCGATCCACCTCCAGGGCAAAGGCCTTGTCGCCCTCTCCCAGTTGCTCGCCGTCTCGGGCGTCAATCGTGATGTTCACGTACGTGGTTCCGAAGCTTATGTTCGGATGATACCCGTCCTGTTCGGACAGCTCGGCCACGCGGTCGAGAAACTCCCGGGTGATGCCGTAGCGCTCGAACGTGAACTGCTTGCTCATGGACGCCGAGGTCCCCTTGCCGGGCTCCCACCCGGCCGGAACCACCAGATCGGTATCCGCCATTGCCTACTCCGCTCGTCTTGCCGCGTCCGCGTGCATCACGCGGGACTGCCCTGGGCGTCGATCTCGCGCACGTGTTCCAGCTCATCCTCAAGGATGCTCTCGAACAACGCGGCATCGTCCACCGCGCCTACGCGCCGGCAGTAGACAGCAGCCTCGTCATACAGACGGACTGCCTCCATCTCCAGCTCGCGGTTGCGGGCCATCAGCTCGGCCATGGAGCGGCCAAGCCGGACCGGCGCCAGCTGGCTGCCGTTCGGGGCGACCCCGTAGTGAAACATGCGGGTCATGAAGCGATCCGCATGATCCAGCTCTTCCTGGGCATCCCGACGCAGGCAGTCGCTCACGTCATTCATACCCCACATCGCGGTCAGCCGCGCCTGGGCCAAGTACTGCTGAACCGCCGACAGCTCGTGCGCCACCGCGCGGTTCAGGTATCCCACGATCCGTGGATCGGACATGGATGTCGCCTCAGCTGGCCGAACCGCTGGCGGTCGGGGCCGTCGGCAGGATGCCTTCCACTTCGGAATGCACACGCGCAATGATGTGCGCGGCCACCAGGCCGTCACCCACGCGTTCGCAGGAATCCGCACCCGCACGCACGGCGGCGTTCACGGCGCCGGTTTCGCCACGGACCAGCACGGTCACGTAGCCACCGCCGACAAACTGACGACCGATCAGGCGCACTTCGGAGGCCTTGGTCATCGCATCCGCGGCCTCGATCGCTGGGACCAGACCGCGGGTCTCGATCATGCCAAGGGCCACACCAGAAATTTCGCTAGCCATCATCTACCTCTTCTTGAAAAAAGCCGCCGGGACCCACCGGGGCCCGACGGCGTTCGACTACCGCGAGTTACGGCTTTTCCGGGAGGATGTTTTCCACCTCGGAATGGACGCGAGCAATGATGTGCGCGGCCACCAGGCCGTCACCCACGCGCTCGCAGGAATCCGCGCCGGCACGCACCGCGGCGTTCACGGCACCGGTTTCGCCACGGACCAGCACGGTCACGTAACCACCGCCCACGAACTGACGACCAATCAGGCGCACCTCGGAGGCCTTGGTCATCGCGTCGGCGGCTTCGATCGCCGGCACCAGACCACGGGTCTCGATCATACCGAGGGCCACACCAAAGTTTTCGCTAGCCATTACTCAACTCCTATCAAGCGTTACAGATGAATTACTTTTCAACCTGCTCGGGCAGGATGCTTTCCACCTCGGAATGCACGCGGGCGATGATGTGCGCGGCCACCAGGCCGTCACCCACACGCTCGCAGGAATCCGCACCGGCGCGCACGGCAGCGTTCACGGCACCGGTTTCGCCACGGACCAGCACGGTCACGTAGCCACCGCCCACGAACTGACGACCGATCAGGCGCACTTCGGAGGCCTTGGTCATCGCATCCGCGGCTTCAATCGCCGGCACCAGACCACGGGTCTCGATCATGCCCAGCGCCACACCAAAACGTTCAGTTGCCATTGTCTTCTCTCCTGGAGTTACAGTTTTTCAAAAAATGACGCTCACGCCGCCTTGCGGGAACCAGCAGAGCGCTGTGCATCGGTCTGGTCTCGTCCTGCCTCGTCCTTCGACCCTTCCGTCTTCTTTCCACCATCGTCCCAGTGGTCGATGATGCCGCCGATCGTCAGATCGGTCTGAATACTGTTGTCGTCCAGCGCGTAGCGCGCGGCCGAGCCACTGATGGTGAACACCCAGTTGCCCGGATGCGCCCCGACGGTGTCCACCGCCACGTTCAGGGCCCCTTTCTGGTCCACCAGCACGCGCAGCGACATGGTCTTGAGCCCGTCCACGCGACGGGTCACCACCAGTTCGTCCTGCACCTGCATGATTTCCATGGAGCTACTGCTCCTCCCAGTAATCGATGATCCCGACGATCGTCGCGTCACTGGGATAGGACTTGTCACCGGCCGCCTCACGTGCCGCCGAGCTACCGACTACGATCACCCAGTCACCCGGTACGCAGCCGACCGCGTCCACCGCGACGGTGCGCGGACCACCGGCCTTCTCCTGGACCACCAGCAACGGCCGGTGCCCCAGATCGCGGATGCGGTTGGTCGAAACCAGCGTCTTCTCAACCTTGCAGATCTTCATTCCCGTTCCCGTGTGCGTCAGGCGGCCAGCGGTTCCAGACGGCTTCCGCTACGCTTGTCGCGGATCACCATGTGGCAGCCAATCAGGCCCTTCTCGGCGAGGTCGCGATAGCGATCCATGATCTGGTCGCGGATGCGACGGCAGCGTGCCTCCACCCGCTCCCGCGATCCCGGCACCTTGCGGTCATAGCGGTAATGAATCACCACCGGCACCGGCAGGCCGCGCTCGACATTCAACTTCCGAAAAATCTTGTTCACCCCGACGTCCGTACCTTCGGAGCCCTCTTCCATCGTCTCCAGGTGCGCGAAGTATGCGAAGTTCCGCACCTGCATCTCCTCGATCTCCTGGCCGACGATGATCACCCGTTCCCGGTGGCCCACGTCGGCGTAGTGCCCCCCGTGGTAACGCGCCACATAGTCGAGCTGCGAAATATTGTTCAGCAGCAGTCGCGAGATCAGTCGCAGCATGCCCTCGTGCGGGGCCCCGTTCCCGCGTCCCCAGCCCTGCTGGTGGATCGCGTCCTGGATCGCCTGGTACACCCGCAGCGACGCCGCCTGTTCGTCCAGTCCCTGCGTCTCGCGGTACAGCTGCGCGCTGTCCACGAAGCGGTACAGGCTCATCCGCGTGTCGGCGTCCGGGATGTGGATCTTCACCGCATCCGTGTCCGTATCCACGCCGATCAGCAGCGTGTCCACCGAGGCCCCACAGCAGTAGGTGTTCTCGATCGCCTGGCGAAACGCGCGCAGCTGGTGCAGCGCGCCATCGGCCGCGTCGCGTTCGCTGTTTCCGTGCGCCGCGCAACCCTGATGCAGCGGATCCGCGCCACTGTAGTGGTAGGCCGCGATCTTCAGATAGCGGCTGGGGACATCGGCCGTCGTCGGCCGCCCCTCGCGGAAGCGCAGCAACTCGCGCTTGGTCCAGTGGCGCACATCCTCTTCGATGTCGAACTGCGCGCCGGCATAGCTCTTCACCCGTACCGCCAGATCCGGAAGGCGCAGGATGAAGCGCCGCAGGCCCAGCAGACGGCCATCGGAGCAGGGCGAGATGTCCACCTCGTGAAAGTCGCAGTCGAGGAAATACGCGATCGCGCTTTCCGCCTCCGCGACCAGGTCATCCCGACCCGCCCAGTACTCGTTCACGACCTGGTCAAACAGCTCGAACGTCCCGTGCAGGTACAGCTCCCGCGTGTCCAGGTCGTTGATCCAGGCATCTTCCAGCGCCTTCTCCGGCAGGCGGTAACCCAGCTGCTCCTGCACAATCGCCTGGGCCCGTTCCTCGAAGTCGCGCTCGTGTTGCAGCGCGTGCACTTCCTTCAGGACCGGCACCAGCTGCGCAAAGCGCTCGCGGAACCCCCGCTCGAAGGCATGCAGGCGCTCGTTCATCGCCACATCCGCCAGCGGATGGCCCGGCCGCAGCTCCCGGGTCGCCTCCATACCGGACGAGCCGGTAGGGGCCGCCGGTGGCACCGCGGAAACCGGTGCCGCCGGGGCCGGGGCCGCCGCGCGCGCAGCCACCGCCCGGGACTTCGCGAACCGCGAGCCCGGGGTGCTGTTCTTGCGACGACCTCGCACCATGGCGTTCTGTGCCCTCGCCCGGCCTTAGCCGCGCGCCCCGCCGGACAGCGTCACCAGGGAACCGGCGTCGCTGTTCCCGGAGGAACCCGTGATCTTGCTCGGCGGCACGTCCTTGCGTTCGAGTTCGCGATTCACGTAGGCACTGCGGCCTTCGCCGCGCGGATTGCCCTTCTGGGTCGCGTTACGGCGCGTGGAAAAGCCCTCGGTGCCGGTGACCCGGTCGCCGCGCTGCCAGTCATCGCCGGTAATGGATACGCCGTTGCTGCTGCCGTTCACGGTCACTCGGTCGGCCCCGACCTTCTGACCTTCCTCCACCGGGGCCGCCGCGACGGCCTGCTGGCCGCCGTTGTAGCGGAACTCCTCGGTACCGGACACCAGCCCCATGGCCTTGTTGATCGAGCCGGTCAGGCGTCCGCTCGTGCCATAGGCAGTGCCGGTCACACGCTCGCGGCGTTCCGCTGCCGACCGTGCCGGCGTCGCCACGCTGAACCCGGCATTCGGCATCGGACGCTCGGCAACCTGCGGTGCCGATTGCGCCGGAGCCGCAGCCTGCATCCCTTCCGGGCGCAGACGCGGGTGCAGACTGCCGGCCACGCTGGCGCAGGTCTGGGCAAACTCGTTGGCACCCACATACGGGGCACCGGAGACGTCCTGACAGGCACCGCGCTCGGTTCCGGTCACGCGTTCGTCGTAGCCCGGCTGGCTGCCGGAGACCGGATGGGCCGGCGTCGAATGACGCTCCGCCACGCGGGTCTCGGCGACCCGTGCATCCTGCGTCTCGCAGAACTGGTCGTACTGGTCGGGCCCGATGTACGCCGTGCCGCTGACCGGCTTGCAGGCGCCGTATTCGTCACCCGTCACGCGAGCGGAACGACCCACCGCAGTGCCGGACACCGCCTGCTGATTCCAGGTGCGGCCGACCGTCACCTTTTCCGGCGCCGCATCCGGACGCTGGCCGCCGCAGAAGGCGTCATAATGCTCGGAGCCGGCGTACTCGGTGCCGGTGATCGGCTTGCAGCCGCCGTACTCGTCACCCGTCACGTGGATGGAATGATCCACCTGGGTACCGGACACCTCGCGACCGCGCAGGGTATGCATCACGCCGACCTTGGGCACGCCTCCGGCTGCCGAACGATCACAAAGATCCCCGAAGTCGGACTTGTTGTAGTACGGCGTACCGGTCAGCGAGGCACAGGAGCCGCTCTCGTCGCCGGTGACCTTGGGGCTGCGGCCCACGGCCACCCCGGTCACGCTTTGGTCTTCCATGGTGTGCGACTCCTGGACCTTGGCCGGCGCCGGTTCCGGGCGGGTACCACAAAACCCCTGGAACTGTTCGGTGCCGAGATATTCGGTTCCGGTAACCGGCTTGCAGCTGCCGTATTCGTCACCCGTGACCTTGACGGAGCGCCCGACTTCGGTACCGGTCAGTTCACGACCGCGAAGGGTATGCATGACGCCGACCTTCATCGGCGCTCCGTTCGGCTTTCCCTTGTTGCAAGGGACCTCGCTGGCGGCGGTGTTCAGGTACTCGGTACCGGTGACATCGCGGCAGGACCCGGACTCGTCGCCGGTCACCTTGGGGCTGCGCCCGACCGACGTCCCCGACACGCCTTCACCATGCCGCGTCACCATCACACTGGTGCGCGCCGGACCCGCCTGCGGACGGGTGCCGCAGAAGCCTTCGTACTGCTCGGTACTGAGGTATTCGGTACCGGTGATCGTCTCGCAGGAACCCCGCTCGTCACCCGTTACGCGGGTCGAACGCCCGACCTCGGTCCCACTCACGGATTGGCCATGGGAGGTATGCGAGGTGCCGACCTTGGGCGGATTGCCCGCCGGGCGCACGCCGCAGTAGCGCTCGTAGTGCTCCAGGCCCAGGTACTCGGTACCGGTGATCGACGAGCAGCTGCCCGCCTCGGTGCCGGTCACATGGGAGGTACGCTCCACCTGGGTGCCGCTCACGTGGCTGCCGGCCAGCGTGGTGCCTTCCTCGACCTTCGGGGGCGCGTCGCCCTCCGCCGGACGCGGACGTCCGCAGGGGCGGCCCGGCTCGGAGGAGCCACGCCCCAGCTTGCAGAGTTCCTCGCGCCGCTGGCGCGCCACTTCGCGCGTGGACATGCCCTTGCGCTTGGCGGCCTTCCAGGCACCTTCCTGCGGCAGCGCGCCACGGGCCTGGCCACTCTTGAAGCGGCGGCGCAGGGCCTGTTTGCCGTTCTGCGCCATGGCATCGCGGCGGGCCATGCAGATCGCACGGACCTCGGAGATCATCGGGTGCGGACCGGCGGCCTCGCCTCCGGACTCGACCTTGTCGCACAGCTGATCGAGACCGCTCTCGACCACGGCGTTCTCCTGGGACGGGGCCGTGTCGCGGGCCTCTTCACGCCCGGACTTCTCGCCCTTGCAACCGCAGCCGCAGTCTTTCTTCGCATCGCTGCGCTCGGACGCGGTCGGCTCGGTGCCCTTGATGCGGTCTTCCCGCCGGGGCTCCGGCGCCACGGCCTTCTTGCCGTCGGTCGACAGGGCCTGGCGGCGCAGGCGGCAAATCTCGCGACCGCTCATGTTCGAGCAGTCGACCTCGACGTTCTGCGACTGGGCCAGTGCGTCGAGCTGGCGCGAACGCTCGGCGCCGGCGCGGGCCATGCCGCCGGATATCTGCGCTCGCGTGTTGGTGCGGCCTACGGCCTTCTTGCCCTGGCGCGCCATCTTCTGGCGGCGCTCGAGGGCGGCCTGGCGGCCGTTGGAGGCACCCGCGTGCGCGCCCGGCTCGGGGCGGCGCTCGGGGGTGGTGTCGCGGGTCTCGAAGGAGACCGGCGACGACGATTCGCTGGAGTGCGTCTCCGGCTCCCGCGCCTGGGGTGCCGGGGCGGGTTCCGCTTTCGCCTGGCGCGCCTGTTGCGCAGCCGCGGCGGAACGGCTGTTCCCCTTGTTTTGGCCGGTCGACTTCACGGCAGCCTTGCCATTACGAGACATGGCCTTGCGCCGTTCCAGGGCACGTTCGCGCCCCGAGAGACCTTCAGACGCAGATGTCGGATTACTCATGGCACTTCCTTACAGTTGGCGGCAGCAACGGTAAATAACGCTGAACTGAACTGCCGGGCCCGCAACCGGGCCCGGCAGGCACCGGGGCCTCTCTTAACGACCGCGGTCGACCACGAAGGCCATGCCCTGACTCTGGGCGTAGTTATCGTAGGCGATGAAGCGAACCATCATGCCCGGGTTGGAGCGGCGGCATTCTTCGATTTCCTGAAGGACCGCTTCCACGGACTGTTCGCCGAAAAACGGCAGTTTCCACATGTACCAGTAATGGGACATGGCGTTTTCCTTCTCGGAATATTCCACCGCCGGGTTCCAGCCCTGGGCGAGGCAGTATTCAATCTGCTTGCGCACCTGATCGGCGTTCATCTCGGGCAGGTAGGAGAAGGTCTCGTACTTCTGTACCGGCTTGAAGTTCTGAATATCGGACATGTCGGTAATCCTATGCTCTTGTTCTGTCAGGGTGCGGGCGACCCGTCAGGCCGCCCGCACTCGGGCGATCACTTGTGCTGGGTATCCAGCTTGTCGACGGTATCGAACTCGAACTTGATCTCCTTCCAGGTCTCCATCGCCACCTTCAGCTCGGGGCTGTGCTGGGCGGCCTGGGTGAGGATCTCCTTGCCTTCCTTTTCGATCTCGCGACCTTCGTTACGCGCCTGCACACAGGCTTCCAGCGCAACGCGGTTGGCCGTCGCACCCGGGGCGTTGCCCCACGGGTGACCCAGCGTACCGCCACCGAACTGCAGCACGGAGTCGTCGCCGAAGATGGAGACCAGGGCCGGCATGTGCCAGACGTGGATACCACCGGAGGCCACGGCGAACACGCCCGGCATGGAGCCCCAGTCCTGATCGAAGAAGATGCCGCGCGAGCGGTCTTCCGGCACGAAGGATTCGCGCAGCAGGTCGATCCAGCCCAGAGTCGCGGCGCGGTCACCTTCCAGCTTGCCGACCACGGTACCGGTGTGCAGGTGGTCACCACCGGACAGACGCAGGATCTTGGCCAGCACACGGAAGTGGATACCGTGCTTGGGATGGCGGTCGAGCACCGCGTGCATGGCACGGTGGATGTGCAGCAGCATGCCGTTGTCGCGGCACCAGTTGGCCAGGCCGGTGTTGGCGCAGAAGCCGCCGGTGATGTAGTCGTGCATGATGATCGGCGCGCCAATCTCCTTGGCGAACTCGGCACGCTTGTACATCTCTTCCGGGGTCGGCGCGGTGACGTTCAGGTAGTGACCCTTGCGCTCGCCGGTTTCGGCTTCGGCCTTTTCGGTCGCTTCCTGCACGAACTCGAAACGATCACGCCAGCGCATGAACGGCTGCGAGTTGATGTTCTCGTCGTCCTTGGTGAAGTCGAGGCCGCCACGCAGGCACTCGTACACGGCACGGCCGTAGTTCTTCGCGGACAGACCCAGCTTCGGCTTGATGGTGCAGCCCAGCAGCGGACGACCGTACTTGTTCATCTTGTCGCGCTCGACCTGGATACCGGAAGGCGGACCACCACAGGTCTTCACGTAGGCCATCGGGAAGCGCACGTCTTCCAGGCGCAGGGCACGAATGGCCTTGAAGCCGAACACGTTGCCGACCAGCGAGGTGAACACGTTCACCATCGAGCCTTCTTCGAAGAGGTCGATCGGGTAGGCGATGAACGCGTAGAAGGACTCGTCGTCACCCGGGACGTCCTCGATCATGTACGCCCGACCCTTGTAGTAATCCATGTCGGTCAGGAGGTCGGTCCACACCGTGGTCCAGGTACCGGTGGACGACTCGGCCGCCACAGCGGCTGCCGCTTCTTCGCGGTCGATGCCCGGCTGCGGGGTGATCTTGAAACATGCCAGCAGATCGGTATCCAGCGGCATGTATTCCGGCATCCAGTATGTTTCGCGGTAATCCTTGACACCCGCGGAGTACTTCTTGGCGGCCATGTGGCTTTCTCCTACGCGTTGGTTAATCGTGACGGTCGACTAGATTAGGGAGGGCAATCACTAATAACAAATAAATAATCTAGATACGACCAATAGACTATCGTTTATATAAAAGCCGGGCAGCGGGAGGGCCGCTGACCGGCAGGGGTTCGGTTCGCAGCGGCGCGGCCAGACCGGAATCCGTCGCTCGCGCCGCAATGCGGATTGCGATTGTAGTCCAAGACCGTAGTCCGTGCATGCCTTTGTCGCGACGGATTGCACAGACGGCTTCACCGACCGCCCGGACCCCGACGCCCGGGTCGGGGCGGACGGCTTCAGGAGGCGGCGTCCGCAGCGGGCTCGGCGCCGCTGGCCGTCTGGTGATCACGGGCCAGGTAGAGGTAGATGGCCGGCACCACAAACAGGGTGAACAGCGTGCCAATCGCCATGCCGCTGGCGATCACCAGCCCCATGGCGAAACGCGAGCCGGCGCCAGCCCCGGCGGCCATCAGCAGCGGCACCATAGCTACCACCGTCGCCGTGGTGGTCATCAGGATCGGGCGCAGACGCAGGGACGCGGCCTCCTCGATGGCCTCGCGCAGGCTGCGCCCCTGACGCTGCAGCTGGTTGGCGAACTCCACGATCAGGATGCCGTGCTTGGCGATCAGTCCGATCAGCGTCAGCAGGCCAACCTGGGTATAGATGTTCAGCGAGGTCACCCCGAGGCTGATGAAGATCAACGCCCCCGCGATCGACATCGGCACCGTGGTCAGGATGATCAGCGGGTCGCGGAACGACTCGAACTGCGCCGCCAGGACCAGGAAGATGACCAGCAGGGCAAAGAAGAAGGTGACCACGAGGTCCCCGCCCTCGGCCTTCAGCTGGCGCGACTGGCCGGCGTAGTCGACACTGACGTCCGGCGGCAGGACCTCCGCGGCGATCTCGTCGATGATGTCCAGCGCCTCGCCCAGGGTTACGCCCGGGCGCGGGACGCCGGAAAGCGTCACGGCGTTGAGCTGCTGGAAGCGCTTCAGCGAGCGCGGGGTCACCGTCTCCTCCAGCGTCACGATGCTGGACAGCGGGATCGGCTCGCCATCGCGGGTCCGGGTGAACAATTCCTCCAGCTGCTCCGGATTCAGGCGCTCGCTGCGCTGCACCTGCGGGATCACGCGATAACTGCGGTTCTCCATCGCGAAACGCCCGGCAAAGCCACCGGACAGCATGGTTGCGAGATCGGCATTCAGCGTGGCCATGTCGATGCCCAGCTGGGCGGCGCGCTCGCGGTCGATCTTCAGGTCCACCTGGGGCTGGTCGAAGTCGAGATCGGTATCCATGAAGATGAAGCGCCCGGTCTCCATCGCCCGACCCACGATCTCGTCGGCAAACTGCTCCAGCTCCTCGAACGAACCAGTCGACCCGAGCACCACGCTCACCGGCGCGCCATCGCCCGGGGTAGGCAGCTGCGGCGGCTGGATGGCGAACACCTCCAGCGCCGGGATCCGGTCCAGACGCGGCTGCAGCTCTTCCTCGAGGATGGTCTCGGTATCCCGCTCGCGCTGATCCCAGGGCGCGAGCACGAAGCCGCCCAGGGCCTGGTTGCTGGCACCGGCGATGCCCGGACCCCCACCGAACCCGTTCACGATGAAGATGTTCTCGAGCTCGGGGATCTCGTCAAAGAAGCGATCGGTCAGTGCGGTGTTGCGCTCCAGCCAGTCCAGGCCCATGTAGGCGTCGCCCTCCATGATGGAGAACGCGAAGCCCTGGTCCTCCGGCGGCTCCAGCTCGCTCTGCGAGGTCACGAACAGGAAGTAGCAGGACACCAGCACGATGACCCCGAACATCGCAATGGTGAAGCGGTCGTTCAGCGCCCCGTGCAGGCGCCGGCGATAGCGGCCCTGCAGGGACTCGAAGCGCGCATCCAGCCAGCTTTCGATGCGCCCGCGCTTCTCCACGGCCCCATCGCGCAGGATCTTGGAGCACATCATGGGCGACAGCGTGATCGCGACGATCCCGGAGATGACCACGGTCGCCGCCAGGGTGAAGGCGAACTCGATGAACAGGGTCCCGGTCAGCCCGCCAATGAAGCCCAGGGGCAGGAACACGGCCACCAGCGTGGTCGACATCGCGACAATCGGCCAGGCCAGCTCGCGGGCGCCCTGGATCGCCGCATCCATGCGCGACATCCCCTCCTCGATATGCCGCGAGATGTTCTCCAGCATGATGATCGCGTCATCCACCACGATGCCGATCGCCAGCACCATCGCCAGCAGCGTCAGCAGGTTCAGCGAGAACCCCATCAGCAGCATCAGCATGAAGGTGCCCACCAGGGACAGCGGCACCGCCACCGCGGGAATCAGCACACTGCGCAGCGAGCCGAGGAACAGGTAGATCACCACCAGGACGATGGCCAGGGCGAGCCCGATAGTGAGCAGCACCTCGTCGATCGCGCTCTGGATGTAGTCGGTCGAGTCGTAGACGATCTCGCCTTCCAGCCCCGACGGCAGCCGCGGCAGGATGCGCTCGTCGAAGACGTCACGCACCTCGGCGATCACGTCCAGCGCGTTCGCGTCCGGCGCCAGCTCGATGCCCACGAAGGTCGCCGCCTGGCCATTGAAACGCACCGAGGTGTCGTAGCTCTCCGAGCCCAGCTCGACCTCGGCGACATCGCCCAGACGGACCAGGTCGCCGTCGGTCTCGAACAGGATCAGCTGCTCGAACTCCTCCGGGCGCTGCAGGTCGGTGTCCGCGGTCAGGTCCAGCCCGACCATCGAGCCGCGGGTCTGCCCCACGGCGGAGAGTACGTTGTTGCGCTCCAGGGCCTCGCGCACGTCGCGCCCGGTTACGCCGAACGAGGCCATACGGTCGGCATCCAGCCAGGCACGCATGGCGAAGCTCTGGGCGCCCAGGATCTCGGCGCGCTGCACCCCGTTGACCGTGGCCAGCTCCGGCTGCACCTCGCGGATCAGGTAGTCCGTGGTCTGGTTGTTCGATAGCCGTTCGGAGTAGAACGACATGTACATCGCCGCCACGTCCTGCCCGACCGAGAGATCCACGACAGGGTCCTCGGCCTCGGCCGGCAAATCGCTACGGATCTTGTCGACCTGCGCCGAGATCTGGGTGAGCGCCTCGTTGGGGTCGTAGTCCAGCTCCAGGTGGGCCTCGACGATACTGATGCCGGCGCGGCTGGTGGAGACCAGATAGTCGATCCCCTCGGCCTCGGCCACCTCGCGCTCCATCGGCGTGGTGATAAACCCCTGCACCAGATCGGCATCGGCGCCGATGTACGCGGTGCTGATGGTCACCACCGCGTTCTGCACCTCGGGGAACTGGCGCACGTTCAGATCGAATACCGCGCGCACCCCGAACAGCAGGATGAACAGGCTGACCACCGTGGCCAGCACCGGCTTCTGGATAAAGATGTCGGTAAAGCGCATGGCCGGGCCCCGCTCAGCGATTCGCCGGGCGCGGATCGCGCTCGGCGTCGGGCTGGGCGTCCTCGGTGATCTCCACCGGCGTGTCGTTCTGCAGCTTCAGCAGCCCGCTGGCGGCAATGCGCTCGCCCGGCTCCAGTCCGTCCAGCACGCGCACCAGGTCACCCCGGCGCTCGCCGGTCTCGATCAGACGCTGCTCCACCCGCAGCTGGCCCTCGTCATCCTCCTCGATCACGAACACCGACTGTCCCCAGGGGGCGAAGCGGATCGCGGTCTGCGGCGCCACCACGGCCTCCTCCGCCTCGCCGCGATCCAGCGTGACGCGGGCGAACTGGCCGGAACGCAGACGCCCCTCCTCGTTCGCGAGTACGGCCTGCACGCGGAACATGCGCGAGGCCGCGCGAACCCGCGGCTCGATGGCCGTCACCTCGCCGGTGAAGGCATCACCGAAGGCATCCACCTCCACCTCGACCTGCTGCCCCAGGGCGACCTCGCCCAGACGCCGCTCGGGCAGGGTGAAATTCACGTACAGCGGCTGCAGGGCCTCCAGGACCACGATCGGTTCGCCGGGACCCACGAACTGGCCGACGTTCACCTCGCGTATGCCCAGCTCCCCGGCAAAGGGCGCGCGCAGGCTCTTCTGGCGAATGCGGGCCTCCTGAGCCTTCACCGAGGCGGCGGCCTGCTCGGCCTCCGCCACGCGCCGCTGGAACTCGGAGTCCGAGATGTCGTTGCGCTCGATCAATCCGCGCGCTCGCTGCAGCTCGCGCTGCGCCAGGCGCTCGGCCGCGCGCAGATTCTCCAGCTCGGCCTCGTCCAGGGTGGTGTCGAGATCCACCAGGGGATCGCCAGCCTCGACGCGGGCACCGTTCTCGAAATGAATGGCCTGCACGATGCCCTGCGCCTCGAAGCTCAGGGTCGCGCCCTGGACCGCCTCCAGGCTGCCGATCGCGCGCACCCGCGGGGTCCAGGTATCGGTCGCGACCTCGGCGGCATTAATGGTGACCACCGGCTCCGGCATGTCCTCGAAGTACTCCGCGATCTGCTGATCCACGAAGGTCTTGAAGCCGAAGATACCGCCCAGCACGATGGCGACCGCCACCAGCATCAGGATGAAACGCTTCATCGAAGTCTCCCGGGCCGGCGGGGCGACCCCCGTCGGCATCATGAATATACGCGGTCGGGTCAGTCCGCCGCGCTCAAGCCGTCCTCGGCGATCTGCTCGCCGATCCCGGCCGCGCGCAGCGACGCCCGCACACGGTCGGTCTCGGCGCGCACCACCGCGGGCTCGTCCGGATCCAGTCGCGGCTCCCAGCGCCAGCCGGTCATCAGGGCGTGGAAATGGCGGATCAGGTGGTCATAAGGCCGATGGATGTCATAGGCATCCAGCAGGCCCCGGGCATTGGCCAGGCTTTGCATCCCCACGTTCAGCGCCCAGGGCCCCAGCCCCATCTCCTCCTCGGAGATCTCCCGCGCCGGCGGCAGGTCGCCACGCTCGCGGGCCTCGGCCACTACCGCGTGGACCGCCTCGCTGATCGGACGCCCCGCCTCCAGCAACGCCTCGCGCCGGGCCACCGAGACATTCGCCCACACCACCTCGGTCACCAGGTACTGGGTAAGCCGGTAGTAGTCCGGATTCTGCGCGGCGAAATCGATATCGGTCAGAACGATCGCCAGCATCCGCGACCGCGTGCCCAGCGTCAGCCCCGGGATGACCCGGAATCGCCCGGCCCGCTCGCGGGTCGTGCGCGCCGCCACGGCCGCCAGCAGGTCCTCGCGGGACTCGAAGTGCTGGTACAGGGTCCCGGTGGCGTACTCGCAATCCGCCGCCAGCTTCGACATCTGCAGGCCCAGCAGCCCGTCCTCGCGGATCCGTTCATGGGCCCGTTCGATAAACAGCGCCTCGCGCGCCTCGCGCTCGCGCCTTCTGCGATCCTCGGTGCTCATGGCAGGCAGCATATCGAACCCAAGCCGATTTTTGAACCGGATTCACAAATCGGCACAGTAAAGGCCGGGGACCTGGCCCCGGCCCCGTTGGCGGAGGGTCAGCCCGCCTCGCGCAGCAGGCGTACGATCGCGTCGGCCACACTCTTGCTGGACTGCGGGTTCTGGCCCGTCACCAGCTTCCCGTCAACCACCACGTGATCCGCCCAGTCATCGGCGGTCTCGACCTCGCCACCCAGCTCCTGGAGCTTGTCCTGCAGCAGGAACGGCATCGCGCTGTCCAGCTGCACCGCCTTCTCCTCGCTGTTGGTAAAGGCAGCCACCTTGCGCCCCTTCACCGCCGAACTCCCGTCGGCCAGCATCGCGCCGACCAGGCAGGCCGGGCCGTGGCAGACCGCACCCACGACCTTGTCGTTCTCCAGGAACTCCGCGACCAGGCGCTGCACATGCGGGTTGTCCGGCAGATCGAACATGGTCCCGTGCCCGCCGGGGAAGAAGATCGCGGCATAGGCCCCGTGATGCATATCCGCATCGAGTGCGATCGTATCGTCCAGGGCCTCCTGGGCGGCCACGGCGGCCGCCCCCGGATGGCTGGCCTCCAGGCTCTTCGGATCCAGCGGCACCGGCCCGCCCTTCGGGCTCGCCACCTTGACCTCGAAACCGGCCTTGCGAAAGCGATCATAGGGCTCGGCGAACTCGTCGAACCACACGCCGGTCGCCTGGCCCGGGCCGATCTCGCCGTGGCTGGTGACGACCATCAGTATTGTCTGGCTCATCCCGATACCTCCTTTGCGTCCATGTCTGTGGTGGACTCACCGGAAGGTCACAGGTTCCTGGCACCCACCCGCTGCATGGGTGCGCGAAGGCTTAGGAAAGGTCCGGCGCAGGAAGGCCCTGGCGGGGCTCGCCATCCGGCAGGCCCCGCCCGGGAATCAGACCCGGTAGTACTCGCGATACCAGTCCACGAACCGGGCGATGCCGTCTTCCACGCGGGTGGCCGGGGCATAGCCCACATCCTCGCGCAGGGCCTCGACATCGGCATAGGTGTCCGGCACATCCCCTGGCTGCAGCGGCAGGAGGTTCTTCTCGGCCTTCCGGCCCAGACAGTCCTCCAGCACCTCGATGTAGCGCATCAGCTCCACCGGCTCGTGGTTGCCGATGTTGTAGAGCCGATAGGGCGCGGCACTGGTGGCGGAATCCGGCTCGGCCCCGCTCCATTCGGGGTTGCGCGGCGCCACGTGATCCAGGGTGCGGATCACGCCCTCGACGATGTCGTCGATATAGGTGAAGTCGCGCCGGTGGTGCCCGTAGTTGAAGACGTCGATCGGCTCGCCCGCCAGGATCTTCTTCGTGAACAGGAACAGCGCCATGTCCGGGCGGCCCCAGGGACCGTAGACGGTGAAGAAGCGCAGGCCCGTCACCGGCAGGTCGTAGAGATGGCTGTAGGTGTGCGCCATCAGCTCGTTGGCCTTCTTGCTCGCGGCGTAGAGCCACAGCGGGTGATCGACGTTGTCGTGCACCGAGAACGGCATGGTGGTGTTGGCGCCATAGACCGAACTGGAGCTGGCGTAGACCAGGTGCTCCACGCCGTTGTGGCGGCAGCCCTCCAGGATGTTGCCGAAGCCGACCAGGTTGGTATCGACATAGGCCGCCGGGTTCTCCAGCGAGTAGCGCACCCCGGCCTGGGCCGCCAGGTTCACCACCCGCTGCGGGCGGTGCTCGCGGAATACCCGCTCCATCGCGGCACGGTCGGCGATGTCCTCGCGCACCTCGGTATAGTTCGGATGGTCCTGGGTGCGCGCCAGGCGCGCCTCCTTGAGCGAGACGTCGTAGTAGTCGTTCAGGTTGTCGACGCCGATCACCTCGTCGCCGCGCTCCAGCAGGCGCAGGCTCAGCGCGCTGCCGATGAATCCGGCCGAGCCGGTGATGAGCACTTTCATCGTGCTATTCCTTGTCGTCCGGCAGGGTGATGTTCAGCTCTAGGACCTCGCAGTCCCCCTCGCGATCCACGTTCATCTGCACCGCGTCGTCGTCGACCTGCACATACTTGCGGATCACCTGGAGCAGTTCCTGCTGCATCGCCGGGAGGTAATCGGGCCCGGAACGCGCCGCGCGCTCGCGCGCCACGATGATCTGCAGGCGTTCCTTGGCGACACTCGCGCTCTTCTGCCGCGGCTGGCGGAAGTAATCGAAGATCCCCATGATCACCCCTTGAACAGGCGCCCGAAGAAGCCCTTCTTCGGTACGTCGACAAAGCGCAGCGGACGTTCCTCGCCCAGGAAACGATCCACGGCGTCCTGGTAGGCCTGCCCGGCATCGGATTCCTCGTCCAGCACCACCGGCTGCCCGGCGTTGGAGGCATTCAGCACCGCCTGGGATTCCGGGATCACGCCGAGCAGTTCGATCGCGAGGATCTCGCCGACGTCCTCGATGCTCAGCATCTCGCCACGTTCGGCGCGCTCGGCCGAATAGCGCGTCAGCAGCAGCTTGCCCTCGATCGGTTCGCCGCCCTGCTCCACCCGGCGCGTCTTGCTCGCCAGGATTCCCAGGATGCGGTCGGAGTCGCGCACCGAGGAGACCTCGGGGTTGGTCACCACGATCGCCTCGTCGGCGAAGTACGCAGCCATCAGGGCGCCACGCTCGATGCCGGCCGGGCTGTCACAGACGATGTACTCGAAATCCTCGGACAATTCGTTCAGCACCCGCTCCACGCCGTCCTGGGTCAGGGCGTCCTTGTCGCGGGTCTGGGAGGCCGGGAGGATGTACAGGTTGTCCACCCGCTTGTCGCGGATGAGGGCCTGCTTCAGGTTCGCATCGCCGTTGATCACGTTGACGAAGTCGTACACCACGCGCCGCTCGCACCCCATGATCAGGTCGAGGTTGCGCAGACCCACGTCAAAGTCGATCACGGCGGTCTTGTGGCCGCGCAGGGCCAGGCCGGTGGCAATCGCGGCCGAGGTGGTGGTCTTGCCCACCCCGCCCTTGCCCGAGGTAATCACTACGATACGTGCCATGTTGGCTGCAGCTCCTTGTCGTCTTGCCGGTACCCGGCGGTGCCGGGGACAGACGGACGGGTTCCTGTCATGTCGTGGCCGGCCGCCCTTCGGGCCGCCGTTCAGATCTCCGCGATCTTGAGGCTTTCGCCGTCCAGTGTCACCAGCCGATTCTCGCCACGCTCGGCTTCCGTGATGTCCTCGGCGATCCGGTAATGCCCGGCGATGGACAGCAGCTCGGCATCCAGACGCCGGCAAAAGATACGCGCCGTCACCAGGCCACGCACCCCGGCCAGCGCACGCCCTCTTAACGGCCCCAGCACATGGATGTGCCCGTCGGCCAGCAACTCGGCCCCCGGCGAGACCGCGCCGGTCACGATCAGGTCGCCGCCACGGGCATAGATCTGCTGCCCGGAGCGCACCGGCTGATCGACGATACGGGTCGCGCTGTGGACGGCCGCGACCTCGGCCGGTGCGCTCTTCTCCTGCGCCTCGGCGGCCCGCTCGGGCGCCGGGGTCTCGTCCTCCAGCGACACCTCGCCGGTGGGCGCACCGCCGCGCCCGCCCAGTTGCAGCACCGGCAGGACATCGAACAGTTCCGCATAGCTCTGCAGCCGCTCGGCGACCTCGCCGGCCTGCAGCCCGATCAGCTTGAAGCCCTCGGCGCGCACGCGCTCGATGGTCGCCTGCAGATCCGACTCCGGGCTCTCGGCCACCGCCTCCAGATCGAGCACGATCGGCATGTCGCGCATCAACTCCGGGGCCTGCTCGCGCCGCGCCGCCAGCACCTCGCCCAGGACCTGCGGATCGGTCTGGTACACGCGCAGCACGGAGACCAGCATCATGCGCCCTTTCAGCTCAATGGCCTGGACGGAACTCGGGGTCGCACTCATTGGATCGATCGACTCGCTCGCGGTTGGCTGCATCAATGAAGGCTGCGCCCGGCGGCGAAACCGCCCGGCGGGACGTGCGCTTTATAGCGCGGAGGGGGAAAGCACGGCAAGGGATCCGGGCCCGTTGCCACCCGCGGTTCAGGGGCGTGGCGGACCCGGGATCAGCGTGTTGGTGCGCCGCACGTAGTCCGCGTACCCGGGACGCGATTCGTGCAGGCGTCGCTCCAGCAACGTGACGCCGGACACACGCAGGATCAGCAGGATCATCACCACCGCCGACGGGACGGCCCACCAGCCCCCGGCGGCCAGGGCCAAGAGGCCGAACCCGACCCAGACCACGATCTCGCCGAAGTAGTTGGGATGGCGGCTGTAGCGCCAAAGCCCGCGATCCATTACCTGCCCGCGGTTACCCGGGTCGCGGCGAAAGCTTGCCATCTGGGCATCGGCCACCGCCTCGAACCACAACCCGACGGCCCAGGCCAGAAGCCCGGCAACAACCAGCGGCCACCACAGGCCATCCGCCTGTATAACGGCCAGCATCGGCAGGCCGATCACGGCCACCAGGGCCCCCTGCAGCCAGAAGATCGTCACCAGACTGCGGGCGGCGAAGGCCGTGTCGCTACGACCGGCGCGCATGTCGGTGTAGCGCCCGTCCTCGCCATGACCCCAGTTGCGCCAGGTGATGAAGGCGGACAGACGCACACCCCACAGCAGCACCGGGATCACGATCCACAGCCCCTGCGGCGGCCAGCCGGACAGCCCCCACCACACCAGTGTGACCAGCACGAAACCCAGCCCCCAGTAGCGATCCACCAGGCTGGCATCGCGGCGGGCAACACTCGCCGCCCAGACCCCCGTCATCAGGAGCAGCGCCGCGGCCAGCCCGGCGAGGAACAGCATCCAGCCCGCCACGGGTCAGGCCTCGGGCCGCCGGAAGAGGACGTGCGACACGAACCACTCGTTGCCACCGCGATAATCGAACAATTCGGCGCAGGCCATGTAGAACATGCGCCAGCGCTGGAACCACAGCGCCGCGTCCTGCTTCCCGTAGGTCTGCTCGAACAGCGGCATCAGCTCGTCCCGCGCGGCGTCCTGGCGGCTCAGCCAGGCGTTCAGGGTGCGCGCGTAGTGCTGGCCGTTCACCCGCCACTGGCGGACCACCCGCAGGTCGTCCTGGAAGTGCCGCGCCAGGTCGTCCGCCGGCATCAGCCCGTCGCGGAAGAAGTACTGACCCATCCAGTCGTGGGCGCCCTCGCTCTCGAAGAGGTAGGCAAACTCGCGATGGGCGAATACATGCATGAAGAACTGTCCGCCCGGTCGCAGCCAGGTCGAAATGCGCCGCAGCAGCTCCGGCCAGTTGCGCATGTGCTCGAACATCTCCACCGAGACCACCCGGTCGAACCCCGTCTGCTCCGGGGCAAAGTCATTCATGTCGGCGGTCACGATCGTCAGGTTGTCCAGTCCGCGTGCATCCCGGCGCGCCTCGATGGAGGCCCGCTGGGTCGCGGAATTGGACACCGACACAATGCGGGACTGCGGATACTGCTCCGCCATCCACAGGGACAGCGACCCCCAGCCACAACCAAGCTCCAGCACCTGCTGACCGTTCTCCAGACCGGCCCGCTCGCAGGTCAGTTGCAGCATGCCCGCCTCGGCCGCACGCAGGTCATTCACACCGTCGGGCCACCAGGCACAGGAGTATTTCAGCCACGGCCCCAGACAGCGCTCGAAATACTCGGTGGGCACCTCGTAGTGCTGCTCGTTCGCCACCTCGGTCGACAACGCCACGGGCGCCTTGCGCATCGCCTCGATCAGCGCATAGCGCCGTTCCATCGCCTCCTCGGCCGGCGCACCGCTTTCGCGCAAGCGTTCGGCCAGCAGGCGACGAATGCCCGCGCGCACAAACGTATCCGGCAGTCGTCCCTGCTCCGCCCACTCGATCATCTGCTGCATGAATGAAGGTCCCCCGCGTCGATGCAAGGTTGACCCGGGTATCCGCGGGCGGTTCCCCGCCCGACGCGCACCAAGGCGGCATGGACGGTCACACCCGCGGCCGCAGGGGTGCTAGATTGGGGCCTGGACCAGCTGCCTAGGGAAACACTGATTGATGTACACACTCGCGTTGGCACCCCAGGTTTTCCGAGACAAGGCGCGTCGTGCAGCGGGTAGTGGTTCTACCCGCAAGCGGCGCAACGCAGGATCGGGGAACCTGGGGTGCCAACCCCGCAACCTAATCAACGAAGGGGCTCGGCCGCTTTTGCGCGCGAACGGCGTTGCGGTTCCCTTGTGCAGAATGACTGCACGGCAGTCACCGCGCCTTGCTCGCACGCAAAAGCGACTCGAGCGCGAGTGTGTACATCAATCAGTGTTTCCCTAGCGATCATGGCGCAACGTCACCGGATTCCGGCCCGAACCCTGCATCGCGTCTGGGGCCCCTTCTCCAAGGGCGTCCAGACGCGCCTCGAGACCTTTCTGGGCGAACTCGACGACCGCCTGATGGAGGCCTCCGAGCGCGCGATCGACTCCCAGCGCGCGGCCCAGAACCTCGCCCTGTCGCGCCAGATCCGCATGGCCAGCGCCGCCATCCTCCAGCATTTTCGTGACCGACTTCACAATGCAGTCACACCCGAGGATGCCGACAACACCGAGGCGGCGGGCGAGCACGAACTGAGCCTGATGGACGCCGCCGATACCGAGCGCGAGGTGGCCCTGCGCAAGCTGGTCACCGGCGCGCGCTCGGTGATGGCGGCGGAGATCGATGCCCTGGAGACCGTCACTCGGGATTACCACCTGGCGCCCGCGCCCGAGGACGCCCCGTGGCACCCGCATGCCCTGGGCGAGGCCTTCCTGGAAGCGCTCGAGGCCGTGCCCCTGCCACCGGAAGACTGCCTGCTCCTGCTGCACTGGTTCGACCGCGACGTGATCCGGGAACTGCAGCCGGAAATGCAGGCGCTGCTGCAGGCCTTCCGCGATGCGGGTTTCACGGTACCCGAGGCACGGGCCGGCACCCGCCCCCACCCGGGCGCGGCCACGGCGACGGGTCCCGTGCCGCAGGGTGCTCCCGGCGGTGGCGGACCACCACCTGCGGGTGCGGGTGCGCCCGCCGCCGGCGCCGCGGGCAACTGGGCGCAGTTCGGCTACCAGGTCCCGGTCGCCGGCCAGGTCGTCGCGGCCGCCGGAGGGGCGCCAGCGGCCGGGGCTGGTTACGGCTCGCCGGCGGATGCGGTCACCACCGTGCTGAACAGTGCCTCGCCCAGCACCCTGGAACCCTTCGTGATGGACCTGCTTCAGGGCCTGTTCGACATGATCCTGAAGCGCGACGACCTCAATCCCGCGTTGCGCGAACCGCTGTCGGATCTCCAGCTCCCGCTGGTACGGATCGCCATGCGCGAGACGCACTTTTTCCGTGACCGCGGCCACCCCGCGCGGCAAATGACCGGGCTGCTGCTGAACATCGCCCTGCGCATCGACCCCGACCTGCCGCTGGACGAGGCTCGCCAGCTGCCGCTTAGCCGTCTGGTCTTCGAGAACGTGGAACGCGTGCGCAACGAGGGCCTTGGCGACAGCGACGCCTACGACCAGGCGCTCGCGCGACTGCGGGACGACCTCGCCGAAGTCGAGGAACAGATCGCCCATCAGGCAGCCAGTGAACAGGCCGAGGCGCAACAGGAAGAACGCACGCTGGAGATCACCTACAACGTGGAATCCACGGTCGAGCGCACCGTGATCTCCATGGGGCAGGACATCCCGGACGAGGCCCGCGAGCAGCTGATGGATGCCTGGGTCCCGCTGATGACCGCGCAAAAGACGGCGGAGACAGATGCCGGGGATGGGAGCGAAAGCACCGGAGCCGAAGCCGCAGGCGACACGGAGGCCGACAACGACGGCATGGCCCTGCTGCACGAACTCCTGGCCCTGATGCAGGCCGAGCCGGATTTTCAGGCCTCGGCCCCCCTCCTGGCCCGCATCCGCGCCTTTCTCGACAAGGCCCCCCTGTCCAAGGAGGAACGGGCCCGCATCAAGCAGGACCTGGTCAGTGCCCACCTGGTGGCCGCCGGAAAACGCCGCTCCACGCCCGCCGAGCCGACCAAGCCCGACACCAGTCCCGCGACCGGGTCGTCCGACGAAACGGCGGCCGCAGACGAGCGCATGGAACAGGCCCGGAAACGGGCCGGCAGCCGGTCGAGCTCGGTGTTCGGCACCTCGCCGCGTCATGCCGACGACGACCCGTCCCTGATGCGCGATCACGCCGACGAGCACGTCGAATACGCCGACAACCTGGTTTCCGGCACCTGGATCCAGTTCACCTCGCCTGCGGGCACCAAGGTCACCCGGATGAAGCTGGTCTGGCGCGGCAGTCACGCCGGACGCCTGCTGTTCACCGATGCCGCCGGCCGCGCCAAGCGCCAGCACAGCATTCAGGGACTGGCCCACGAATTCCGCAGCGGACGCGCCCAGATCATCCCCGAGGAATCCCTGTTCGACCACCTGATGGACCAGCGCCTCGGTCAGACCGCCTGAGGCCCGCCCCTCCGGGGCGCCCCTCCGGGGAATCCGTCGCCGGGCCGGACCTTTTTCACGCCCCCGTGGTCCATTTCCCGACGCCACCCGGGAAGACGACGATGACACGCTCACTGGCGGCCCTTTGCGCGGGCCTGGTACTGGGGATCCTGATGACCGGATGCAGCACCCCGCAGAAGATGCCCACCGTGGATCACGTGGATCTCGACCGCTACATGGGCGACTGGTACGTGATCGCCAACATCCCGACCTTCCTCGAGCGCGACGCCTATAACGCCCTGGAGCAGTACGCCCTCAACGAGGACGGCACCATTGCCACCACCTTCTCGTTCAACAAGGGCGGCTTCGACGGCCCGCGCCGCGAATACAACCCCACCGGCTTCGTGAAGAGCGAGGACAACGCCGAATGGGGCATGCGCTTTCTGTGGCCATTCAAGGCCGAGTTCCTGATCGTCTACCTCGACGAGGATTACAGCCAGACCGTAATCGGCCGCAGCAAGCGCGACTACGTCTGGATCATGGCACGCGAACCGGAGATGGCCGAGGAGGACTACCAGGCCATCCTCGCCCGCCTCGACGAACTCGGCTACGACACCGACGAGATCCAGCGCGTACCCCAGCGCTGGGATTGAACGTGCGCTGACGCCGGGCGAGAAACGGGAGATTGCCACGGCGCCTGCGGCGCCTCGCAATGACCCAGCGGGCGGTTTCCCGTCATCGCGGCGCGCCGCGCCGAAGCGATGATCGCACGTATTTATGAAACATCAGGGCTAGCTGGGACCGTAGCCGCCCCCGCCAGGCGTATGGATCTCCACTGCATCGCCCGGGCCCACGGCGCGGCGGTCACAGCCCGCCAGCGGCTCGCGGCCGCCATCGGCGCGCAGGATCACGTCCTCGCCCGGCGCCCCGGGCTCGCCCCCGGCCAGCCCGAACGGTGGCACGCGGCGCCGGTTGGCCAGCAGCACCACCTCCATCGGCGCATCGAAGCCCAGTCGGCGGATCACGCCATCGCCACCGCGGTACTGCCCGGCGCCACCGGAGCCCCGGCGATAGCCGAATCGCTCCACCCGCACCGGGAAACGACTCTCCAGCACCTCGGGGTCGGTCAGGCGGGAGTTGGTCATGTGCGTCTGTACGGCGCTGGCCCCTTCGTACCCGGGACCGGCCCCGGCACCGCCGGCGATCGTCTCGTAGTACTGCCGCCCGGCATCGCCAAAGGTCAGGTTGTTCATCGTGCCCTGAGCCGCGGCCTGCACGCCCAGGGCCCCGAACAGCGCATCGGTCACCACCTGCGAGGTCTCGACGTTCCCGGCGACCACGGCGGCGGGCGGCAACGGATTCAGCAGGCAGCCCTCCGGGATCGCCAGGTCCACCGGCGCCAGGCAGCCATCATTCAGCGGGATCTCGTCTTCCAGCAACGTGCGCAGCACGTACAGCACCGCCGCCCGCACGATGGAGCCCGGGGCATTGAAATTGTCCTCGCGGGCCGGCGAGGTCCCCGCGAAGTCGATCCGCAGGCGGCGCGCCCCCGGATCACGCGTGACGGCCACCTGAATCTCGGCGCCGTTGTCCAGCACATATTGGAACGTACCGCCCTCCAGACTCGGGATCAGCCGCTCGACCGCCTCGGTGGCATTGTCCTGTACGTGCTGCATGTAGGCCGTGACGGTCGGCACGCCATACTCGTCCAGCAGCCGGCCCAGCTCCTCCAGCCCCTTGCGATTGGCCGCCACCTGGGCCTCCAGATCCGCCAGGTTCTGATCCGGGTTGCGGGCCGGCCAGTCACCCGACCCCAGCAGTGTCCGGATACGCGATGTGGCAAAACGCCCGTCGCGGACCAGGCGGGTCGGGGCGATCAGCACGCCCTCCTCCTCCAGCCGGCGAGAGAAGGCCGGCATCGAGCCCGGGGTGATGCCGCCGACGTCCGCATGGTGCCCGCGCGAGGCCACGAAAAATGCCGGGGCCGCCACCTCGGCCTTCGAATCCTCGGTCACCGCGCCGCCCGGCCCGACAAACACCGGCGTGACCACCGTGATGTCCGGTAGATGGGTCCCGCCGTTGTAGGGGTCGTTCAGCACCCAGGCATCCCCGGGGCGGAGGTCGTCGCCCGCGGCCGCGACCACCGCGCGCACGCTGGCCCCCATCGACCCCAGATGCACCGGCATGTGCGGGGCATTGGCCACCAGCTGGCCGTGGGCGTCGAACAGCGCGCAGGAGAAATCCAGGCGCTCCTTGATGTTCACCGAATGCGCAGTGTTGCGCAGGGTAAAGCCCATCTGGTCGGCGATCGCCATGAAGCGGTGATTGAAGACCTCCAGCAGGACGGGATCGCGCGGGATCGCATCCGGATCCTCGACGGCCGGTTGCCCGCGCCGCTCGGCACCGCCCTCGCGCACGAGCCGCAGCGTCCCTTCGTGCTCGACCCGGCCGTGCCAGCCCGGCTCCAGCACCAGTGTCGCGGTGGTCTCGATCACCAGCGCGGGACCCGCCAGGGTCATCCCCGGGCTCAAGTCCTCGCGCCGGTACAGCGGTACGTCGCGCCGCTCGCCCGCCACCACCATCGTGATCGTATCCGTCTCCGGGGCAGGCGCCTCGCGCGCCCCCTGTAGCGGGATCGACGTATCCGCCGCCTCACCCCCGGTCGCGATCGCCTCGGCCGCCGCAACCGCCACCACCAGCGGACGATCCGGCGGCGCGAACCCGTACCGCCCGCGCCAGGCCGTGGCGAAGGCCTCCATCAGTGCCGCGGGCGAACCGGCCGGCACCTCCAGCGCGGTATCCGACCCCGCCAGCCGCAGATGCAGACGCCGCTCGATGCGCATGGCGTCCGCGGCCACGCCCTGCTCCGTCAGAGCCGCGATCGCCGCGCCGGCCTGATCCTCCAGCGCCGCATCGATCGCCTCGGCATGCGCCTCGTCCAGCGGCCATTCCAGGCTGCGCTCGCGCAGGGCGCGCAGCTCGCCCAGCCCCATGCCGTAGGCCGACAGCACCCCGCCCAGCGGATGGAACAGGATGTGTTCCATGCCCAGCTGCTCCGCCACCCGGCAGGCATGCTGCCCGCCCGCGCCGCCGAAACACACCAGGGCGTAGCGCGACACATCGTGGCCGCGCTGCACCGAGATGGTCTTGATGGCCTGGGCCATGTGCTCCACCGCAATCTGCAACAGCCCCTCGGCCAGCCCTTCCGGCGTCGCCGCCTCCCCGGTCGCGGAACGGACGGCCTCCACCAGCGCATCGAACTGTCGGCGGACCGGTTCCGGATCCAGCGGCCGGTCGCGCCCGGGGCCGAACACCGCCGGAAAATACTCGGGACGCAGGCGCCCCAGCAGCACGTTGCAGTCGGTCACTGTCAGCGGCCCGCCCTGGCCATAGCAGGCCGGACCCGGCTGCGCCCCGGCCGACTCCGGCCCGACCCGCAGGCGGATACCGTCGAAGCGACAAACCGAGCCGCCGCCCGCCGCGACAGTGTGGATGTCCAGCATCGGCACGCGCAGGCGGGCGCCGGCCACCTCGCTCTCCTGGCGGCGTTCGAGCTCGCCGGCCAGATGCGCGACGTCCGTGGAAGTCCCGCCCATATCGAAGGTGATCAGGCGCTCGAAGCCGAGCGGCGCGGCGGTCTTCAGGGCCCCGACGATCCCGCCGGCCGGCCCCGAAAGGATCGCGTCACGCCCGCGAAACCGCGCCGCATCCACCAGCCCGCCATGCGACTGCATGAAGCGCAGGGGCACATCGCCCAGTTCCGTGCTGACCTGTGCCACGTAGCGGCCCAGCACCGGCGACAGATAGGCATCCACCACCGTGGTCTCGCCACGGGGTATCAGCTTGATCAGCGGGCTGGTCGCGTGGCTGGCGGCCACCTCGGCAAACCCCATCTCGCAGGCGAGTGCCGCTATAGCCTGTTCATGCGCCGGATAGCGATAACCGTGCATGCAGACAATCGCCAGCGCACGAATCCCGTCCTCCAGCGCCGCCTGCAGTCGCGGGCGCAGGGCCTCGAGGTCCACCGGCTGGAGGATCTCGCCGGCCGCGTTCACCCGCTCGCGCACCGGTTCCACGCGGGCATACACCGGCGACGGCAGCCGAATGGCCCGGGCGAACAGGTCCGGCCGCGCCTGGTGCCCGATCGCCAGCGCATCCTCCAGACCCTCGGTGATCACCAGCAGGGTGGGCTCCCCCTTGCGCTCGAGCAGGGCGTTGGTGGCCACCGTGGTCCCCATGCGCACCTCGTGGATCACCCCCTCGGGGATCGGTGCGTCAGGCTCGAGGCCGAGCAGGTCGCGCATCCCCTGTACCGCCGCATCGGCATACGCCTGCGGGTTATCGGACAGCAACTTGCGGGTATGCAGCCGCCCCGTCGGATCCCGCGCGACCAGGTCGGTGAACGTCCCGCCCCGGTCCACCCAGAAATGCCAGTCTTTCGCCGCTGTGGCTTGAGTCATGTCCACCGCTCTGGTTTGATCGCCCGAACTCGCGCCCCGCGGTCCGGTCGCAGGCTCGGTAATCGTCGAGCCTCTGAATGAAGGAATGATCACGCATGGATCCCGTTACCCACGCCAGTCTCGGCGCCGTGATCGGCGGCCTCGCCCTCGGCTCCCGCCTGGGGCGCAAGGCCGTGGTGCTGGGGGCCGGCGTTGCGCTGCTGCCCGATCTGGATGCGTTCATAGCTTACGGGGACGCGGTATCCGAGTTCATCCACCACCGGGGCTTTACCCACTCCTGGCTGGTACAGCTGCTGGTGGCCACCGGTGTCGCGGGGCTGCTGGCGAAGGTCCCGGCGACGCGGGAGATCGGCTTTGGCCGCTGGTGGCTGTTCTTCTTCCTGATCTGGGCCACGCACTCGATGAATGACCTGCTGACCACCTACGGCACCCAGGTGTTCTGGCCGCTGCCGGTCGGCCCCCTGTCCACGGGCTCGATCTTCGTGATCGACCCGCTATACACCCTGCCGCTGCTGGTCGCGGCCATCGGTGCCCTGTTCTACCGTTTCGCGCCACGCCTGCTGGTCGCCGGACTCGTGCTGTCCACCGCCTACGCCGGTTCCGGTCTCGCGCTGAAGGCCTGGCTCGACCATCGCATCCAGCCCACGCTGATCGCAATGGACCTGCAGGACCAGCCGCGCATGATCCAGCCCACCCCGTTCAACCTGCTCCTTTGGCGCGTCACCGTCATCGACGACGGCCACTTCCTGGAGGCCTGGGTCGGCATCCTCGATCAGCCCATCCGGCCGGACTTCGAGGTCTTCGAGCGCGGCGCCCATTTGGAGGATGCCGCGCTGGCCCTGGAGGACGGGCAACGTCTGCAGTGGTTCGCCGGCGACTTCCTGCGTTTCCATCGTGCGGAGCGAGACGACGAACCCGACCGGCTGGTCGTCACCGACCTGCGTCTGGGCGCCCCCGGCTACTTCCCCTTCGGCTTCGAGATCGCGGAGGAACGCGACGGCGAATGGCAGCCCGTCGCCAGCCGCCAGGTCCGCGAGGCCGGCTTGCGTGGCGATGCGATCCGCGCCATCGCCACGCGCATTGTCGACCCGGAGGGGGCGCCCTGTCTGATGGACCTGGCCGAGCCCGACTATGCTATCGCCCGGCCGCCGCCGCGCTGTCGCCTCCGCCAGCAGACGCCGTGAACGGATCCGGCCCTCCCGACGGCAGCCCACCGCACGGATGCGAGCTGTGCGGGCGCCGGATGGATACGCTGACACGCCACCATCTGATTCCGCGCAAGCAGCACCGGCGCAAGCGCATCCGGCGACGCTTCAGCCGCGCGGAGCGCGAGGGTCGCATTCTCTGGGTCTGTCGTCCCTGCCACGATCACATTCACAAGCACTTCGACGAACAAGCCCTGGCGGAACGCCTGAACACGCGCGATGCGCTGCTGGCCGAGCCGGTGATCCGCGACTTTGTCGCCTGGATCGCGCGCCACCCGCCCGGCTTCAAGCCGCGCGGCTAATCCGCCAAGCGCGGGGGCCTACGACGATCCGGGTCTGGTTCGTCGTTCGCTGGTAACGGTGGCTTCGTTCGGCCGCCTGCCTTGTTGTGGCTGGCCCTGGTTCGTCGCTCGGTGTTTACGGTGGCTCCGGTCCGCATACTGCCCGGCGCTGACTCGCCAGCGCGCCGCGAGGTCCTTTCTTGCTTGCCCAAGAAAGGACCCAAAGAAGGGCACCCGGATTTCGCCCGGGAACCTCGCTCCGG
>NZ_KB898179.1:0-38128 GCF_000377465.1 Thioalkalivibrio sp. ALE30
CGGGCCCATCACAAGCACATGAAGAGCACCAACATGCTCGAGCGGCTGAACGAGGAGATCCGCCGCCGGACCCGGGTGGTCCGGATCTTCCCCAACACCCACAGCTGTCTACGCCTGGTACGGGCCCTGGCCGTCGAAATCCACGAAGGCTGGCTGGAGGACAACCGCTACCTGAACATGGATCTGCTCAAAGAGCACAAGAAAATCCTGCTGAGGCAGGCCGAGGCCGCCTGAGCCATACCGACCAACCGAACATGGCTGACTCACTTCTGCACAACTTGACGCACACAACCTCTACGTCCTGTTCGCCGCCTTCGTCGCGGCCCATACGCGGACGCCCGCACGCGGCCTGATGACCGGACTGCTGGTACTGCTGGGCATCACGTGGGTGGTCAACACCCTGCAGCCCTACAGCATGCAGTACCGCCACATCGAGGAGTTGCGCATCCTCGAGCTGCCCTGGGGCGAGAACGTGGCCCTGGCCGTGGGCACGATCAGTCCCTGGTTCGGCTTCGGCGTCCTCGCGGTCTTTCTGGTGTTCGGCTTCGCGCTGGTCACGTTGATCCGGCATTACCGCCGCCACCGCCAGGCCACCACCCTGCTCCTGCTGGGCGGGATCGGGGTCTTCGTACTGTTCACCACTCAGGGCGTGCTCGCCCGTGCCGGCGTGCTGGAGATGCCGCAGCTCGCACCGTTCGGCTACGTGGTGATGGTGGTGATGATGAGCCTGGTGCTGAACCGCGAGACTGGCGAACGCCTGCGCGACTCCGAGAGTCGCTTCCGCGCGCTGGTCGAGCAGTCCCCCATCGGCATCCAGGTGCTCACGCCGGAAGGCGAGATCCGCCAGACCAATGCCGCCTGGGAACGCATGCATGGCAGCGACGCCTCCCGCCCGGGCGGGAACGTCCTCGAGCGCCCGGATCCGATCGACCAGAAGCTCCTGGAACCGCTCGCGGATGCCGTGCGCGGGCACTACCGCGAGATCGGCCCGCTGGCCTACACCCCGCCGGCGCCTGCCGACACCGGGACCGGGGAAGGCCCCGCCGGCCCGCCCGGGGAGCGCTGGCTACGGGGCTGTATCTACCCGTTGCAGGATACGCAGGGTGAGGTGCAGGACGTCATCGTGATGCAGGAGGATGTGACCGCCGCGCACCGCAGCGAGGATGCCCTGCGCCTGATCGCCGAGGGCCTGCAGGCACGCTCGCGCGAGGAGTTCTTCCAGCAGCTGGTGCTCAAGCTGAGCAACCTGTTCGATGCCGACTATGCCCTGATCGGCATGGAAGACCCGGAGCACCCCGGCGTCGTCGAGACCGTCGCCCTGTGCGCCCGAGGCCGGATCGTCGACAACCTGCGCTACGACCTCGCCGAGACACCCTGCGAACGCGTGCTGGAGATCGGCACCTGTATCTATCCCTGCGACGTGCAGCAGCGTTTCCCGGAGGATGCAATGCTGGTGGAGATGGATGCCGAGAGCTACCTCGGCGCCCCGTTGCTGGACAGCCAGGGGACGCTGCTCGGGCATATCGCGATGGTCAACCGCCATCCGGTCGAGGATGTCGACAAGGCGATGGAGATCCTCGGGATCATGGCCGACCGCGCGGGCGCGGAACTGGAGCGGCTGCATACCGAGGAGCACATCCACGCGCTGGCCTACCACGACGCCCTGACCGGGCTGGCCAACCGGACCCGCCTGCACGACGACCTGACCCGGCATATCGAGGAGGCCGTCGTGGGGGACCTGCACGGTGGCCTGATCCTGATCGACCTGGATCACTTCAAGACCATCAACGATGCCCTCGGTCACGCGGTGGGCGACACCGTGCTGGGGGCCGTCGCCGAACGCCTGCGGGCCCATGCCCCGGAGGGCGCGCTGATCGTCCGCCTGGGGGGCGACGAGTTCGCCGTGGTGCTGCCGCCCCGCGATGGGGCCCGCGAGGCACTCGAGTCCGACCTGCACGCCATCGCCGAACGCATCCTCGAGGCCCTGCAGCGACCCATCGTGATCGGCGAGCGCACCTTCGGGGTCGGGGCCAGCCTGGGCTGCGTATGCTATCCGGATGCCGGCGAGAGCTCGGCCGATGCCCTGCGCCACGCCGATATCGCCCTGTACCAGGCCAAGCGGGCCGGGCGCGGCGGCGTGCAGTTCTACCGCCATGCGCTGCAGGACGAGGCCCATGCCCGCCTGCAGATCGAGGACGGTCTGCGCCAGGCGGTGGAGCGCGGCCAGCTGGACCTGCACTACCAGCCCCAGCTCGATGCCGCCGAACGCCTGATCGGCGCCGAGGCCCTGCTGCGCTGGCGGCACCCGGAACTGGGCGCGGTTGCGCCGGACCTGTTCATCCCGGTCGCGGAGGAGACCGGCCTGATCCATGGCATCGGCAACTGGGTCCTGGACCATGCCCTGGAACGCCTGTCGCAGTGGCAGCAGGCGGGGCTGCGTCCGCCGCGCCTGGCCCTGAACCTGTCACCGTGGCAACTCTCGCGCCCCGATTTCGTCGACCAGTTCCAGGCCCGCCTGCGCCACCACGGGGTTGACGCCCGCACCGTGACCCTGGAGGTCACGGAATCCGGACTGCTGCGCGACCTGCCGGATGCGATCGCCAAGCTGGGCGCGCTGCAGACCCTCGGCGTGCGCATCGCGCTGGATGACTTCGGCACCGGGTACTCGTCGCTGGCCTATCTGCGCGACCTGCCGGTGGACGAACTGAAGATCGACAAGTCCTTCGTGCAGGGGCTGCTGGCCGGTGGCGACCGGACCCTGATCGAGAACATCGTGGACATCGCCCGCAACATGGAGCTGGACGTGATCGCCGAGGGCGTGGAACACGCCGAGCAGCGGGACCAGCTACTGGCGCTGGGCTGCACGCGCTTTCAGGGGTTCCTGTTCAGCGAGCCCCTCGCCGAGGAGGCCTTCACCGCCCGGCTGCGGCAATAGCACCGGTTCAGTCGCGAGCGGACGGGTCCTCCAGCCCGCACCCCAGGGCGCCCCGCCGGCGCAGCGCCAGATCGGTTGCGCGCACCGCCGCCTCGGGACACTCGTGGTACAGCACGATACGGCTGCCACCCTCTTCCTTGGCCAGATACATGGCGCGGTCGGCACGCTGCAGCAGGGTCTCCGCGTCGTCGCCGTCCCCGGGATAGAGCGCCGCCCCCATGCTGAGGCCCACGTACACCGCTTCGCGGTTCACCTCCACCGGTTCCTCGAAGCGCTCGATCAGCTTGAGGCCGACACCGGTGACGGCATCGGGATCACGGACATTCTCCAGCAGCAGCACGAACTCGTCGCCACCCACGCGGGCGACCACATCGCTCTCCCGCACCCCCTCGCGCAGGCGCCGCGCCACGGTCACCAGCATCACGTCCCCGGCATCATGCCCCAGGCGGTCATTGATCGGCTTGAAGCCGTCGAGATCGCAGACCACCAGGGCCAGCCCGGTGCCCGTCCGCTGGGCCCGGCGCAGGGCCTGCTGCAGATGCTCCTGCAACAGGCTGCGGTTGGGCAGGCCGGTCAGGGAGTCGTGGTGGGCCTGATGCCACAGGCGCTCCTCCGAGGCCTTGTCGCGGGTGATGTCGCGCACCATGCCCAGCACCTGCACGGCCCGCCCCTCGGCATCACGGTCGATCTCGCCCTCCACCCGGACATGGCGGACCCCGCCGTCCCGGCGCACGACCCGGTGATCCACCCGGTAGAAATTCTCGCGGTCCAGGGCCTCGTTGGTCGCGCGCCGCACGCGGGTGCGATCATCCGGGTGGATGGCGCGCATGTACGCCTCGAAACCCGCACTCTCGGTGCGCGGATCGAGACCGAACAGTTCGAAGACATGCGACGACCAGTTCATGCGCTGACCCCGGATATCCCAGTCCCAGTAGCCCGCCCCGGCGATCCGCTGCGCCTCTTCCAGGCGCTCGGTGGTCTCCTGCAACGCCGCGGTGCGCCGGGCCACGGCGGCCTCCAGCCCGGCCTGCGTCTCGCGCAGACGAGCCTCGACCTGCTGGCGGCTCTCCAGCTCCTGGCGCAACGCGGCATGATCGCGCCAGATCCGCCGGCGCACGCGCACCCACATCAGCAGCATGATCAGGACCGTGATGCCGGTGGCGATCAGCGTGATCTGCTGCGCCTGCTCGTGACGCCGGGCCATGGCGGCCACCGCCTCCTCGTTGTCATGCTCGAAGGCCTGCAGGATGGCTTCCATCTGCTCCAGGACTTCCTCCTGCACCGGCATCGCCTCGGCATACAGGAGGGCCAGCGCCTCGTTGCGCCCACCCGCGAGGGCGATGTCCACGAGTTCGGACAGGATCGGAGCCCCGGTCGCGGTCAGCTCGCGCAGCTCCGCCAGCAACGCGGCATCGCGCGGGGTCCGGGCCAGCAGCTCGGCGCCCGCTCGGGCCTCCAGAAAACGTTCGGCCAGTTCGCGAAACTCCCGCTGGTAGCGGTCCTGCAGGGCCGGATCCTCGGCGCTGATGACCAGCGAGGCGCGCAGCATGCGCTCGCGTACCAGGCTGCGCATGCGGTGCACGCGATCCACCTTCTGCACGTATTCCTCGGTCAGGGCCTGGACGTCGTACTGCAGTTGCTGCACGCGCAGCCAGCTGGCCATGGCGACTACCGCGACCAGCAACAGCACCACGACAAAGGCACTGGTCAGACCGGGGACGACAGGACGCGAGGGCATGGCTGCTCAAGCCACCAAGGATACGGGCCACGCCCCATACGCACGCAGGCCGGTTGCCGGCGAAACCCCGCAAACCGCTGTCGCATCCTTGACGCGCATCCCGTTCCCCCTGTTTGATCGATCGCATCTGCACGATCCAGCCGCGAGGGTGCCGCGAGATGTCCACCAATACAAGCGCTGACGCTGCCGACCCCGCCCCGGGGCGCGCGGAATGCGCCCCAACCAGATCGCGACGGGCTGAACTGGAACAGGCCTACCGCAAGGCGCGGTACTGCGTGGAGACCGCGGACGGTTCATGGGTGCTGCGCATCGACCGGGCGGCCGATGAGGTGGCGGCCTGGATGGCGGGGCATGGCACCCACCGCCTCGTCGTGCTGACCGCCTGCAACCCGGGCAGCCAGCCGCTCACCGAGGAAGAAAACCAGCAACGCCAGCAGCGGTTGGAGCGGGCCGTGACGGAACAGGGCCTGCGCGCCTGGCCGGCCTGCAACCGCGATCCCCTGGGCCACTGGCCGGACGAGCCGGGCCTGGCGATCGCGGACCTGCCCGAACACCTGCTCGCGCGCTGGCTGGAGACATTCGGCCAGAACGCCGCCGTGCTGCTGGAGCCGCCCGAACCGCCACGACTGGTCTGGAGGGCCGGACGGACCGGGCGTCCTGTGCCCCCGCCAGGGGATGCAGATTAGAGCGGCAGGCGCCCGCCCGAGGCGACCACGATCGTCGCCAGGCCGATCAGGGTATTGATCCCGACCAGGATGCGGATCTGCCCCAGGCGGCGCAGGCCTTCCTGGGCGTCATCCGCGGCAATGGCCTGGCGCATGCGGCGAAACGGCGCGAAGAACACATGGGCGAAGATCGCCATCATGATCAGACCCAGCAGCAGCATGGTATGCACGCTGGGGTGGACGTCGCCCATGCCGCCGAACACGCCGAAGATCATGTAGAAGCCGGTCGCCAGGATCACCAGCACCGAGGCCCAGACCCACGGGAAGAAACGGGCGAACACGCCCTCCCAGAGCTTCAGCCGGGGCATGCCCTCGAGCTGCTGCCCCGCCACCGGGCGCAGGAACATGTAGGCGAAGAACATGCCGCCCACCCAGATCACCACCGCCAGTACATGCAGCACATTCGCCAGTGCGTATCCCGTCATTGCCTGCTTCCTCTGTGTCGTTGTCCGTGTGCCGCGCAGTGTATCCGTCCGCGCCCCGGTCTGCCGAGTCCGCGGACACCCCACACGAGCGTCCGGATCAGTAGAATGGCGCCATCCGCGACAATCTATCCGGCCGAACAAGGAGCCCGCATGTCCCGCGAGATCATCCAGACCGATAACGCCCCGGCCGCCATTGGCCCCTATTCCCAGGCCGTGCGCGCCGGCGACACCCTGTACCTGTCGGGCCAGATCCCGCTGGATCCGGCCACCATGGAACTGGTGGGCGGCGGCATCGAGGACCAGATCCGCCAGGTATTCGCCAATCTCCAGGCCGTCCTGGAGGCCGCGGGCGCGAGCACCGCGGACATCGCCAAGCTGAACATCTTCCTGACCGACCTGACCCACTTCCCGCTAGTCAACGAAATCATGGGCGAGGTCTTCGGCGAGCCCTACCCGGCACGCGCCGCGATCGGCGTGGCCGCCCTGCCCAAGGGCGCCCAGGTGGAGATGGATGCCATCGCCTGGTGCCCGCGCGGCTGAGCAGCCGACGCGAGCCCCGTCGGTGGACCTGCAGGCCCCGCTGACCACCCTGAAGGGCGTCGGCCCGGCGGTGGCCGAGCGCCTGGAACGCCTGGGCCTGGTACAGGCCGGGGACCTGCTGTTCCACCTGCCCCTGCGCTTCGAGGACCGCACCCGGCTGACCCCGATCGCCGCGCTGCGCCCGGGCCTGGCCGCGCTGTTCGAGGGCCGCGTCACCCATGCCGAGGTGGTGCACCGCCGCCGGCGCATGCTGGTGGTCACCCTGGCCGACGACCAGGCACAGATCCTGCTGCGCTTCTTCCACTTCGGCGCCAACCAGCAACGGCGCCTGGGACCCGGCACGCGCATCCGCGCCTTCGGCGAGCCGCGCGGCCTGCCCGGGGCACTGGAATGCGTGCATCCGGAGCTCCAGACCGTGGGGGATACCCCGCCCGCGCTGGAATCGCACCTGACCCCGATCTACCCGACCACCGAGGGCATCTCGCAGAAGCTGCTGCGCCAGCTGGTGACGCACGCCCTGCCGGGCATGCAGGCCCTGCCCGATCTGCTGCCGGAGCTGTCCCGCCAGGGCCTGCCCGGGCTGCACGCCGCGCTGGAACAGCTGCACCATCCCCCGGCGCGGGCCGATGCCCTGGGCGAACTGGATACCGCGGAGAACCGCAGCCCGGCGCGCACCCGCCTGGCGCTGGAGGAGCTGTGCGCCCACCAGCTCGCACGCATGCAGCAAAGCCGGACACCACGGGACGCGCGCGGCGCCCCGGTCATCCAGCCGCCCGGGGCGCTGTGGCAGCAACTTCGCGAACAGCTTCCGTTCGCGCCGACCGGCGCGCAGGAACGCGTGACCGCCGAGATCTTCGCCGACCTGGCGCGACCGCAACCGATGAACCGGCTGGTGCAGGGAGATGTGGGCTCGGGCAAGACCCTGGTGGCAGTCGCGGCCGCACTGGCCGCGGTGGAGGCCGGCTTCCAGGTCGCCTTCATGGCCCCCACGGAGCTGCTGGCGCGCCAGCACGGGCGCAACCTCGCCCAGTGGCTGGAACCGCTGGGGATTGCGATCGCCTGGCTGGGCGGACGCCAGACCGCGAGCGAACGCGGCCAGCTGCTCGCCGAGCTGGCCGCGGGCCAGCGGCAGGTCGCCATCGGGACCCACGCCCTGTTCCAGGAGGAGGTCCGCTTTCACCACCTGGGGCTTGCGATCATCGACGAGCAGCACCGCTTCGGCGTCCACCAGCGCATGGCCCTGCGCGACAAGGGCAACGGGTACATGCCGCACCAGCTGATCATGACCGCCACGCCCATCCCGCGCACCCTGGCCATGGCCCTGTATGCGGAACTCGCCAGCTCGGTGATCGACGAGCGCCCGCCCGGGCGCACGCCGGTACGCACCGCGCTGATCAGCCACGAGCGCCGCGACGAGGTCATCGAGCGCATCCGCGCCGCCTGCGGCTCCGGCACCCAGGCCTACTGGGTCTGCCCGCTGGTGGAGGAGTCGGAACAACTGGAGGCGGAATCCGCCGAGGCCACCGCCGAACGCCTGCGCGAGGCGCTGCCGGAATTGACCATCGGCCTGGCCCACGGACGCATGAAGGGCCCCGAGCGCGACGCGGTGATGGAGCGCTTTCGCGCGGGGGCAATCGACCTGCTGGTCGCCACCACGGTCATCGAGGTCGGCGTGGACGTACCCAACGCGAGCCTGATGATCATCGAGAACGCCGAGCGCATGGGACTCTCGCAGCTGCACCAGTTGCGCGGCCGGGTCGGGCGCGGCAATACCGCCTCCGCCTGCGTACTGCTCTACCGCCCGCCACTGGGCGAGACCGCGCGCGAGCGCCTGGAGGCGATGCGCCGCACCGACGACGGCTTCGAGATCGCCGAGGTGGACCTGAAACTGCGGGGGCCGGGAGAACTGCTGGGCACGCGCCAGACCGGCGATCGCAGCTTCCGCGTCGCCGACTGGACCCGCGACCAGGACCTGCTGGACGAGGCCACCACACTGGCCGCACGAATCGAGAACGACCCAGCCCGCGCCGGCGCCCTGATCGAACGCTGGCTGGGCAGCGCCACCCGCTACGCCACCGTGGGGTAGGAATTCACCACGAAGCCCACGAAGGCACGAAGGAGGTCAACTTCAAGAGCGGTTTGAACCACCGAGGACACAGAGAAACATCAGGATTGCGGAGGAGTAGCACCAATGATCAGTGCACCGACAGGGATGCAGATCCCGGCAATCCCGGCACCCTTGAATGATCTTCTTTTCTCCTTGTCCTCCGTGCCCTCTGTGGTGAAATGCCCTTGACCTTCTTCGTGCCTTCGTGCGCTTCGTGGTCGAAACATCCCTCAGGGCCTCAGGAGCGGACCCTCGACGGCGTCGCGGGCATCGCGGCCGGCGAGCTGCTCGATCAGGGTCAGGGCGAAGTCCATCGCGGCGCCCGGGCCGCGGCCCGTGATCAGGCGGCCGTCCACCTCCACCGGGGCGCCGGTGGACGGGATTCCGACGTCGTCCAGCGCGCCGGTGAACGCCGTCACGCGCCGGCCTTCCAGCAGGCCGGCCTCGGCCAGCGCCTTGGGTCCGGCGCAAACCGCCGCCAGGTAGCCGTCGCGCTCGGCCTGCGCCCGCAGGAGTCCCTGCACCCGGGCATCGTCGCGAAGGTGATTGGCCCCCGGCAGGCCACCCGGCAGGACGATCAGGTCAAAGGCCGCATCCAGCACCTGGTCCAGGGTGGTATCCGGCTGGATGACTGTTCCGCGCGAGCAGGTCACCGGCCCGGACTCCAGCCCGGCCACGGTGACCTCGAATTGCGCGCGTCGCAGCAGGTCGATGATGGTGACTGCCTCCAGTTCCTCGGCCCCGGCAGCCAGGGGCACCAGTACGTTCGGCATCGGTTCTCCGTCGATCGCGACCCCGCCGCGCTCAGCGGCGGTTGTAGAAGTTCAGGCCCTTCAGCAGGTTCAGCGCCTCGCTCAGGCCGTAGTCGCGCTCGGCCAGGGCCTCGCCATTGTCCTCGTCATCCGCATCCACCGACTCCGGCAGACCGTCCCGGCCCATGCGGGCGCCGCCGTTCTCGCTGTCACTGCGCTGCACCACCAGTTGCTGCAGGCGGATGTCCGGCTCGATCCCGTCCTCGTTGATCGCGCGACCCTCGGGCGTGAAGTAGCGCGCGGTGGTCAGCTTGATCCCGGTGTTCTGGGTCAGCGGCAGGATGGTCTGTACCGAGCCCTTGCCGAAGGTGTTCTGGCCCATGACGACGGCCCGCTTGTGGTCCTGAAGCGCGCCCGCCACGATCTCCGAAGCCGAGGCCGAACCGCGATTGACCAGCACCACCATCGGCGCGCCCTTGAGCACGTCGCCCGGCGAGGCCTGGTAACGGAACTGCGAGTCCTCCAGACGGCCCTCGGTGTAGACGATGAGGCCGTCCTCGAGGAACGCGTCCGAGACTCCCACGGCCCCGTTCAGGATGCCGCCCGGGTTGTTGCGCAGGTCCAGCACCAGACCCTTCAGCTCGCCCTGCTCCTGCAGGTCCTCGACCGCCCGCACGAGATCGCGCGCGGTGCGCTGCTGGAAGTTGCTGATGCGCACATAGCCAAATCCGTCCTCCAGGATCTCGGAGCGCACGCTCTGCACCTGGATCACATCCCGGGTGATGGTGATCTCCATCGGCCGGTCCTCGCCATCGCGCAGCACGGTCAGGGTGATGTCCGACCCTTTCTCGCCGCGCATCTTGGCGACCGCGTCGGACAGCGACATGCCCTTCACCGACTCGCCGTCCAGGCGGATAATCAGATCACCGGCCTCGATCCCGGCACGGCTGGCGGGGGTGTCGTCGATCGGCGCGATGACCTTGACGAACCCGTCTTCCATGCCCACCTCGATCCCCAGGCCACCGAACTCGCCGGAGGTGCCGACCTGCATGTCCTCGAAGTCCTGTTCGTCCAGGTAGGCCGAGTGCTGGTCCAGACCGGACAGCATCCCCTGGATCGCGTTGTCCAGCAGGTCCTTGTCGTCGACCTCGGTGACGTAATTGCGCTTGATGCGCATGTACACGTCGGTGAAGCGCTGCAGATCCTCCACCGGCAGGGCGGATTGCGCGCCATTGTCGCGGTCGGCGTAGACGGCCACCGAGACACTCAGCATGACCCCTACGACCAGTCCGACGATCAGGGCGTATCCGGTGCGACAAGACTTGCTCATTACCTTTCCTCGTTACGTGAGGTGATTAGTGTGAGGATGGTAGCACCGGCAATGTGATGGGCGCCTGAATGCAGGCGCTCCATCCGCCTTTTGCCGGACCCCGGTCTCACTTCTCTCTGTCTACTGAGAGGGCCACCAGCCCTCGGGGTTCAATGGTCCGCCGTTATGCCGGATCTCGAAGTAGAGTCCGGGCGCGATCGCCTCGCTGCCCGCGCCGGCCACGGCCAGCTGCTCGCCGGCGCCCACCGTTGCGCCTTCTGCCACCAGGATCTCCTCCACATTGGAGTACAGCGTCAGGTAGCGCTCGCCGTGATCCACGATCACCAGGAACCCGTAGCCCTGCATCCAGTCGGCGTAGACCACCTGCCCGTAGTGCACCGCACGCACCGCCGCGCCGTTCTCGACCTCCAGCACCGTGCCGCGCCAGCGCGAGCGCAGGCGACTGCCACGGGAATCATTGAAGCTGCGGATTACCCGGCCGTCGGCCGGCCGCGGGAGTTCGCCCTGCAGCTCGGCGAAGGCCACGTCGGGTTGCGCGGGGGCGGAGTCCCCGGGGGCCTCGGCGCGCGCCGCGCTGCGCGCCTCGACCTCCTCGATCACCGCCTCCAGGGTCTCCGCGTTGCGCTGCAGGCGTTCCAGCTCCAGTGCCTCGTCCTCGATGGCCGCCTCCAGTTCCGCCATGGCCTGGCGCTGGCGCGCCTCCTCGCGTTCCAGATCCGCGACCGCGGCGCGCGCCTGTTCCTCCTGTTCCGCCAGGACCGCACGTTCCCGCGCCAGGGCCTCGCGCTCCGCCTCCAGCCCCTCGATCCGGTCACGCAACGACTCCAGCGCCTGCTCCCGGGCCTCGCGGATACGCACGGCGAACGCCACATGGTGGCGATCGCCCCCTCCCTGCCCGTTCAGGCGCCCGACGTGGCGTTCGCGCTGCCACTGGTCGCGCACCAGCCGGGCCGCCGCGCGGCGTTCCGTCTCCAGGTGCTCCCGGGCCTCTTCCACCCGCGCCTCCTGGTCGGCGACGACCGCCTCCTGGCGCGAACGCTCCTGCGCCAGCTCGCGCAACTCGCGGCGCGAGTCCTCGGTCCCGCGCGCGGCATCCGCCAGCAGGGCCTCCAGTTCCTGCAAGGCCGCGTAGCGCTCCTCCTGGGTGCGTTCCAGGTCCTGGATCGCCTCGCGGGTCTCGCGCAGTTCGGCCTCGGGTTCCAGCGCCAGGGCCCCCGGGGCCAGCAGCAGACCGGCCAGTACCGCGCACCAGAACGGGGCACGGAGGCCATATGGCTGACTCAGGATTGCGCAGATTCGCATATCGGGGTACGTTTAGGTTCTTATATTCTGACCCGGTTGCGAGGATTTCCCTCGCTCGCAAGAGAGGTATGCCGTGAGCCACGAAACGGTTGAAGACGATCTGTCCGTCGAAGACGGCCTGATGTCCCAGGACGAGGATATCGAACGGGCCTCGCGCTCGCTCAAGGCCATGTCCCACCCGCTGCGCCTGAAGATCCTCTGCATTCTCGGCGATCGCGAAATCAGCGTACAGGAAATCGTCGACCAGGTCGGGACCTCGCAGAGCAACATTTCGCAGCACCTGGGCATCCTGCGCGACAAGGGCATCCTCGCCACGCGCAAGGATGCCAACCGGGTCTACTACCGCGTGGGGGACTCCCGGACCCTGCGCCTGATCGGTATGATGCAGGACGTTTTCTGCAGTTCCTGACAATCACCCCTCCGATCCGGTCTCCCGAATGCTTGAACGCCTGCCCGAATTTCTCGCCAATCACCCGATCCTGACCGGCGCCCTGCTGGCGGTGATCGGGATGATCCTGTTCGTCGAACTCCGACGCCTGAACCGCAAGTACCGCTCCCTGTCGCCGGCCGAGGCGGTGCGCGTGATCAACCAGGACGACGCCCTGGTGCTGGACGTACGCGAGGACAGCGAGGTCGCGGCCGGCCGCATCGGAGGCGCCAAGCACATCCCGCTGGGCAGCCTGAAAAAGCGCATGGGCGACATCGAGAAGTACAAGGACAAGCCCGTGGTGGTCTACTGCCGCAGCGGCAACCGTTCCGCCAGCGCCGCGCAGCAGCTAACAGCGGCCGGGTTCGAGGACGTGGTCAACCTGCAGGGCGGCATCCAGGCCTGGCAATCGGCCAACATGCCCATCAAGAAGAAGTAATGCAGTTCGAGGTCTACTCCAGCGGGCGCTGCCCGTTCTGCCTGCTGGCCCGGCGCCTGCTCAACCAGCGTGGCTATCCGTTCGCGGAATACGCCGTCGACCGCGAACCGGGCCTGCGTGCCGAGATGGAGCAACGCGCCGACGGCCGCACCTCGGTCCCGCAGATCTTCCTCGGCGAGACCCACATCGGCGGCTTCGACGAACTGCAGGCGATGGACAGCAGTGGCGAGCTGGCGCGCCTGGCCGCCGCGGCAGGGGTCGAGCCGACAGCCGCCGGCAGTCCCGGATAACCGGCAGCGCCCGCACCACCGGGCAGCGCTTCCGGCCACCGCACCCGCAAGGCGCGCGCACCCCCTTACAATGCCCCGATTCAAGACGACTGCGAGATAGAACACCATGGCTGAAGAGAACTCCCCCAACAGCGGCAACGGCGCGGCCCAGGGCGAACAGAACGACCGCCCCGATTTCTCCATTCAGAAGGTCTTCATCAAGGACCTCTCGTTCGAGGCGCCGGACTCCCCCGAGGTGTTCATGCGCGAGTGGAAGGGCGAGACCAACATCCAGCTGAACACCAACGCACGCCCGATCGACGAGGCCGCCGGGGCCTTCGAAGTGGAACTGGGCCTGACCGTGACCACCGAGTCCGACGGCAAGACCGCCTACCTGGTGGAGATCAAGCAGGCGGGCGTCTTCATCGTGCGCAACTTCCCCGAGGACCAGCGCAATCACCTGCTGGGCGCCTACTGCCCCAACGTGCTGTTCCCGTTCGCCCGCGAAACCGTCGCCGACCTGGTCCTGAAGGGCGGCTTCCCGCAGCTGCTGCTGCAGCCGGTGAATTTCGAGTCGCTGTACGCCCAGCACCTCCAGGAGCAGAAGCAGCAGGCCGGCGGCGAGCAGACCGCGCCCAGCCAGCAGGCCTGACGCCAGGCCCCCGAAGGACCTGGCGTACCGACGCGAGCGCGCGTACATGAAGCATGGGGTTTCCTAGGATGCGCATCGCGGTCCTCGGCGGCGGCTGCTGGGGAACGGCGCTGGCCCTGCATGCGGCGCGGCTGCATGCCGACGTGGCCCTGTGGGTACGCGGCGATGACACCGCCGCGCGCCTGCAGGCCGAGCGCGAGAATGCCCGCTACCTCCCCGGCCACCGCTTCCCGGACAACCTCCGCGTCAGCGCCGACCCCGCGATCGTCGACGGCCGCGATCTGGTCCTGATCGCCGTCCCCTCCGGCGCCTTCCGCGCGACCCTGCGCTGGCTGGCCCCGCGGCTGGCGCGCGGACAGGTGGTGGCTTGGGCCACCAAGGGCCTGGAGACCGCCACCGGCGCCTGGCTGCACGAGATCGCCGAGCAGGAACTGGGTCCAGAGCACCCGCCCGCCCTGATCTCGGGCCCCTCCTTCGCCGCCGAGGTCGCGCAGGAGCAACCGACCGCGCTGTCCGTGGCCTCCACCGACGAAGACCATATGGATCGCCTGGTGGAGGCGCTGCACGGGCGTTCCCTGCGTCTGTACCGCAACACCGACGTCATCGGCGTGGAGCTTGGCGGGGCCCTGAAGAACGTGCTGGCGGTGGCTACGGGCATCGCCGATGGCGCCGGGTTCGGCGCCAATGCCCGCGCGGCCCTGATGACCCGGGGACTGGCCGAGATCCAGCGCTTCGGCGCCGCGGTGGGCGCCCGCCCTGCCACCCTTACCGGCCTCTCCGGGCTGGGCGACATGATCCTCACCTGCACCGACAACCAGTCGCGCAACCGCCGCCTGGGGCGGATGCTGGGCGAGGGGGTGGACCTCGAGACCGCCCGCGCGCGGGTCGGCCAGTCGGTGGAGGGCGTGGAGACGGCCCGGGTCGCCGTGGTGCGGGCCGAAGCACTGGAGGTGGAGATGCCGATCTGCGCCGAGGTACACGCCGTGCTCTACCAGGGCCGCCCGGTGCGCGACACCGTGCGCCGCCTGCTGGAACGCGACCCCACGCGCGAAGAGGGCTGACGCAGCGCCGGTAAAACCCTCGCGCGGCACCCGCACAATCGCCCCGCGCCCCGGGTTGCGGCTACCGTGGCGCTACACGTGAACGCAACGGAGGCAGGGATGAGCAAGGCCTGGAAGGAACTGGACCTGGAGGGCGGCGGCCTGCAGTCCATCAATGCCAAGCTCGCCAGCGAGATGCGCACCCGGCCCGCGGCCTACGCCGCGTGGGTCCTGTTCCCGCTGGGCCTGCACCGCTTCTACCTGCGCGAACCGCTGGGCGGCGCCGGCTTCCTGGCGCTCACCGCGATCACCCTGGCCCTGGCCTTTTTCGTACCCGCCCTCTGGTGGCTGCTACCCTTGGGCGCCGGTGTGCTGTGGGCGCTGGTGGACCTGTGGTGGATCGACCGCCGGGTCACCGACTACAACAAGGAACTGCGCAAGCAGGTCTTCCTGCGCAAGGGACACAAGCCGCCGCAGGACTACCGCGGCCGCTACACCAGCGACGAGGATGCCCGCCGCGAACTGCAGGAGTATCAGCGCATCAAGGACGCCGAAAAGCCGGGCCAGTCCGGCCAGGCCGGCGCCAGCGACCGTGACCGCGACGTGGGCGGCAAGCGGCGCATGCCCAGCTTCAACGAGCAGGAAGCCATGCTGCGCCAGATGCGCAAGGACCGGGGCGAAGGCGGCGACAACGGCTGACGCCGGCGCGCCGCCAGCCCGGATCAGTTGTCGCCGGGGCGCCACACGCCGCTGGCTTCCTGCGGCGGCGGCGCGGCCTGCTTGCGACTCTCCACGTCCACGAACACCGACTCGGTGAACTGCGACAGCTGCTTCAGGTATTCCTTGCGCTCGTTCACCGACTCCGGCATCTGCGCGACCATGAACCCGGTAATGGCGCTCAGGTACTGGACGGCCACGATGGGCTGTTGCGCCTTCGGATCCACCTCGGTCAGAACCTCCTGGACCTTCTGGATCAGCTCGCCGGACAACTGCAGGGTATCGCTCATGGGGCTTCTCTCGCGGTTCGGTTGACGATGGGCGCACAGGCTACGGCAAGCCCCGCCCACCCGAAAGTGGGCGCAGGATGCGCGGGCCTTTCCTGCGGCTCACCACCAAGCGCCCGAAAAACCAAAGAGCATTTACAGGAAGAAGGGAAGCTCGGAAGGATCTATTTGGATTTAGGTGCATTGGATGCATAGCCCTGAACATCCACCGCGAAGCGCAAGGGGTTTCCAACCATTCATTCTTCCTGTCTTCCCAACTTCCTGTTAATCGCTCTTTACGGTTTTTGCCGTGATGGAAGACCGGGGCCGTCAGGGAACCCGGCGGTCGTCCTCGTCGCGGGCCTCGGGGGCGTCGTCGTCTACGTCGAAGTCCTCGTGGACGCGGTCCGGCGGGATGGTCCACGGCTCGCTGGGCGCGACCGTGTGCTCGCCCGGACGCGGCGCGTAGCGCTCGTCCTCCAGACCGCGCATCAGCCCGACCACCATCATCAGCATCACCAGCGAGAACGGCAGCGCCGCCAGGATGACCGCGTTCTGCAGGACCTCCAGCCCGCCGGCCAGCAGCAGGACCCCGGTCACCAGCCCGATCATCGCCCCCCACAGGATCAGGTGGATCGCCCGATGCTCGGTGGATCCATGGGCCAGCAGGGTATTGATGACCACGATCCCGGCATTGGCGGAGGTCAGCAGGTAGGTCGCAATCAGGATCGTGATCAGAATCGCCCCCGTCTTCGCAATCAGCCAGGGCTCCAGGGTCTCCATGGTGGCGAAGGTCGCCATAGTCAGGTCCTCGGACACGCGCTCGGCGATATTGGCGATGCCCTCGACCTCGGCATGCAAAGCGGTGCCGCCCAGCAGCGCGAGCCAGAAGAAGGTGATCAGGGTCGGCACCAGCAGTACGCCCATCACGAACTCGCGCAGCGTGCGGCCGCGCGAGATGCGCGCGATGAACAGCCCGACGAACGGCGCCCAGGCCAGCCACCAGCCCCAGTAGAAGACCGTCCAGTCGGCATGCCACTCGTCCATATGGTGGGCGTGGGTGTACAGCGAGAGCCCCAGCAGGTTCTGCAGGTAGCTGCCGCTGGACTGCACGACCAGGGCCAGCAGGTACTGGGTCGGCCCCGCCACCAGCAGCAGCCCCAGGAGCGCGACACTGAGCCAGAGGTTGGCCTGGCTGACCCGCTGCACCCCGGCCTGCATCCCGGTCACCACGGACACGATCGCAATCACGGTCAGCAGCGCGGTCAGCATCAGTAGTCCGCGGTCCCCCTCCAGGGAGATCCCAACGGTGTGCGCGAGTCCGGACTCCAGTTGCTGGATCCCCAGGCCCAGCGTCGTCGCGATCCCGAAGACGGTGGCGATGATCGCCAACAGGTCGACCAGGTCCCCCGGCCAGGTGTGACTGTACTTGCCGATCAGCGGGTGCAGGGCCGAGCGCAGGGCCAGCGGCTGGCCCTTTCGGAACCCGAAGTAGGCCAGGATCAGGGCCAGCAGGGCGAACACGCCCCAGGCATTCAGACCCCAGTGGAAATAGGTCAGGACCATGGACATGTCCGCGGCCGCGGCCCGGTCGCCATTATCGATCAGGAACGGGTTCCCGCCGTAGTGCGACAGCGGCTCGGCCACCGCCCAGAACAGAAGCCCCACGCCCATGCCTGCAGCGAACAGCATCGACAGCCATGACAGGGTGGTGAACTCGGGAACCTCGTCGTCATGCCCCAGGCGCACGTTCTTGTAGCGCCCGACCCCGAGCCAGACCACGATCACCAGGAAGAAGGCCATGACGACCACGTAGTACCACTCCAGAAGCGGCGTCACGAAGGTACGCGCATCGCCCACCACCGCACCCAGCTGCTCGGTGCGATACACCCCCAGCAGGGCGATGATCACTACCAGGATCAGCGCCAGCGGCGCGACGCGCGGATTCAGCCCCTTGAATGGGCCACGGGTGGCAACGTTGTACATCGGGCGTCCTTTCGCATGAGTGGCGGGCGCGCCGGACCGCGCGCCCCCGGCGTGCGCTCAGGTACCGGTGGCACCCGCCAGCGCGGCACGACAATCCGTGCGGAAATCCTGAATGACCTGATGCACGAACGCCAGCTTGGCGATGGCCGTGGCCGTCAACACGAAGGGATAGACATGCGGATGCCCCATGCTGCGGTTGAGGCTGTTGAGGGCGCTGACCAGTGGCAGCCAGTGCTCCATCAGTCCATCGAAATCGGCCGCGGCATAGGCGTCGAAGGCCGGTGCATCGGCCTGCGCACCCAGCCGTGCTGACGGGCCGGCACCGGGCACGATATCCATGTTGTAGGCGGACGCGGTATCCAGGGTATCCACGATGTGCAGGTAGTGGGCCCAGGTCTCGGCCCAATCCTCCCAGGGATGCGAACTGGCGTAGGCGGAGACGAACGAGGCCTGCCATTCGGAGGGCGGCCCCTCGGCATAATGCCGGCGCAGGGCTTCGTCATAGTCCGCGCGCTCGTCGCCGAAGCGCTCGCGGAAGGCGGCATGCCAGGGAGTATCGCGGATCAGGCGGTCCCAGTAGTAGTGGGCGGACTCGTGGCGGAAATGGCCGAGGATCGTGCGATAGGGTTCGGCCATCGCCTCGCGCATGCGCTCGCGGACCGCCGGGTCGGCCTCGGCGATATTCAGGGTAATGAGCCCGTTCGCATGGCCGGTGACCACGCCACCGCCCTCGCGGAACTCGGGGGCCGTATCGGCCAGGAAGTCGAATGCGATCCCCTTGGGATCATCACGTCGCGGCACCACCGGCAGGCCCAGACGCAACAACCCGTAGACCAGGCGCCGCTTCTCCGTCTCCAGGCGCTCCCACAGACGTGCATTGCCGGGGACACTCAGGTCGGGGATGGTCCGGTTCAGGCGGCAGGCCCCGCAGAACGGGTCGGCGTCGCCGTGCGGCACCATCCAGTTGCAGACCGCGTCCACCGCATAGTGGCGACACTGGCGGTACAGTGCCCCGTCCGGCTCGTCCGCCACCCGCCACAATCCGCCAGGCACCGGGCGTCCGCGGGCATCCGTGGCCTCTCCGGCCGGCGCCAGGGCAGACACCTCCAGACGATCCGGGAGAAACCCCAGCCGATGGCCACAGCGTGTGCAGTAGGTGTTGTCGAAATACACCCCCTGCCCACAGCACTCGCACTCGAACAACTGCATCGCATTCCCCGTTGAACCGCCGCCCGCTCGAAGTGCGGCCGGGTGGCCCCAGACTACGCCGATCCCGCTGCCCCGTCGCGGTGCAGAAGCCGCCGGGCGCAGCCATTACCGGTCCTCCACCCGGGACAGGAGTTCCTCGACCCGCTCCAGCGCCAGCGGATGCGACAGGATGCCGGCATGCGTGGTCGCCACGCCGAAGACCGAGGCCGCCTCGCGCTGGGCCGGCGGGTGCAGCATGCTGGCCAGCGTGACCACCCCGTCCGCGGTCGCGCGCGCACCCCCTTCGCCGCGCTGGTAGCCGAACACCAGATGCAACTCGCCTGCCCCCGCGCCCGGATGCGGGAACAGGCCTTCCAGGTAGTCGCTGCCCGGGGCCATGTCGCGCCAGACCGGGATCACGACCGGCGAGCGATCCACCCCCTGCTGCGCCCGCTCGTGCCCGGCCCAGGGCGTGGACAGGGTGATCATAACCGGCACCGGTGCCGCCGCCTCGCGCCGAGCTCGCTCGTTCAGGAACCCCCGCGCCACCAGCCCGCCCATGCTGTGCGCCACCACCGGTAGCGACTCGACCCCGTGACGCACTTCCAGCTCCTCCACCACCTGTGCCAGGTGCGCAGCCGCCGACTGCAGTGGCAACCCGGAGGCGTAGTAGTAGAACCACGGCTGATAACGCTCGCGGTCCAGAACCTCCAGCAGCCCGGCAAAGTCCCGTGGCGAGCCGTTCATCCCGTGCACGAACAGCACCGGCGTCCGCGTCGGATCATGGGGCTCGAGGAAGTACACCCCCGCGTAACCGTCCATCACGAAGTCCAGGGGTCGCCACTGGCTGCCGCGGGCCACATCGGAGGCAAAACGCGGGTCGTCCAGGTGAGTTATCGTGCCGAAAGCGGTCACTCGACCCAGGCTCAGCGGAAGGTCGCGGGCGCCCTCGGCGCCCTCCAGGCCGCGCGTGGCCGGCAGGGCAACCGGGTGGGCCAGGCGATGGTCCCCGTTCACGCGGATCTCGATCCCGGTCAGCCGCCCGCCGGGGCCACAGTCCAGCGCCTCGCCGCCGGCCACATACTGCACCGGGGCACCGGCGGGATGGGCCCGATCACCCTCCTCGTCGCGGAAGGCCAGCACGCGGTAGCGACCCGGCTCCAGCCCGAAGAACCAGCTCCCGCCCTGGGCGCTGACCACATGGTCCACCGGCTCGGGCACCCCGGCGCCACCGACCGACTCGCGGAATACCGCCACGATATAGGGCCCCGTCCGACCCGCCTCGGACGCCGTCGCGTCCGGTCCCACCGTGCCGCTGATCACGCAGGCCCCGCCCATGCGCGCGAGCTGTTCGCGCGCGTCCAGCAGCGAACACCCCGCCAGCACGAACCCCAGCGCCAGGACCGCAACCACCCGTACCACCGCCATCACGAACATCCCGTTCCGTCTTTCCTCCCCCCGAGTGTAGCGGTCCGGAACGCCCGGCTCGCCACGCACACCGGCATTTCAATCCGGGCGGTCCCGGTCTCCGTCCTGCGGATCGTGCCGCGCGTAGCTCGCCGCCTCCATCTCGGTCACCTCGACGGTGATTACCGCCTCCCCGATCAGGTCCTGCAGGGCCCGCAGGACGGCCTCGCTCAGCGCCTGGCGCTGCGCCAGCGAACGGCCGGACTTGAGACGCACCTCGACATGCACGAAAGGCCGCACCTCGCCCCCGAGCCGATACTGCGACACCGGGTGGGCGCGGACCTTGATATGCGACGCCGGGAACAGCCCCGAAGCGCAGGCCGCCGCGTGCAGGGCGTCCAGCCAGGCGGCCACCTCCGGCCCCGCGGCCAGGCCCTGCGAATATTCGACGATCAGATGCGGCATACCCAACCCCCTCGGCGCACGTCCCGTTGCGCCAGGCCCGCGATTGTGTCGCAGCGCGGACCCGGCATGAAAAAGGCCCGCACCGGGCGGGCCTTGTCGATGTCGCAGGATACCGGACGGATCAGGCCGCGGCCGCCGCCCGGGTGAAGGCCAGCTGCTCGCCGGCCATGTCCACCTCGATGGTATCGCCGGGGCCGAACTCGCCGGCCAGAAGCGACTGCGCCAGCGGGTTCTCCAGCTGGGTCTGGATCGCCCGCTTGAGCGGGCGCGCCCCGTAGACCGGGTCGAAGCCCGCGGCCCCCAGGTGATCCAGCGCGGCGTCGGTGATGGTCAGGCCCAGGTCGCGCTCTTCCAGCCGCTTGCGCAGGTACTGCAGCTGGATATCGGCGATCGCGCGGATCTGTTCGCGCTCCAGCGGATGGAACACCACCACGTCGTCCACCCGGTTGATGAACTCGGGACGGAAGTGCTGCCCGACGATCTCCATCACCGCGCCCTTCATCGCCGCGTAGTTCTCCTCGCCGGCCATCTCCTGGATCTGCTGCGAGCCCAGGTTGGAGGTCATCACGATCACCGTATTGCGGAAGTCCACGGTGCGGCCATGCCCGTCGGTCAGGCGGCCGTCATCCAGCACCTGCAGCAGCACGTTGAAGACATCCGGGTGCGCCTTCTCGACCTCGTCGAGCAGGATCACGGAGTACGGCTTGCGGCGCACGGCCTCGGTCAGGTAGCCGCCCTCCTCGTAGCCGACGTAGCCCGGGGGCGCCCCGATCAGCCGCGCCACGGAGTGCTTCTCCATGAACTCGGACATGTCGATGCGCACCATCGCCTCTTCGGTGTCGAACAGGAACCCGGCCAGCGCCTTGGTCAGCTCGGTCTTGCCCACACCGGTCGGGCCAAGGAACAGGAACGAGCCGTTCGGGCGGTTCGGGTCGGACAGGCCCGCCCGCGAGCGGCGGATGGCGTTGGCCACCGCGCGCACCGCCTCGGACTGACCAACCACGCGGTCACCAATGGCCTCTTCCATGCGCAGCAGCTTGTCCTTCTCGCCCTCCAGCATCTTGGAGACCGGGATGCCGGTCCAGCGCGAGACGACCTCGGCGATCTCCTCGTCGGTGACCTTGTTGCGCAGCAGCTGGGTCTCCTGGCTCTCCATCTCGTGAGCCATGGCGAGGGACTTCTCCAGGTCCGGGATACGGCCGTACTGCAGTTCCGACATGCGCGACAGATCCCCGGCGCGGCGGGCCGTCTCCAGCTCGGTACGGGCGCGCTCGAGCTCTTCCTTCAACTGGGCCGCCCCGGAGACCGAGGCCTTCTCGGACTTCCACACTTCTTCCAGGTCGGAGTACTCGCGCTCCAGGCGTTCGATCTCCTCCTCCAGCGTGCCCAGGCGCTTCTTCGAGGCGTCGTCGGATTCCTTCTTCAGGGCCTCGCGCTCGATCTTCAGCTGGATCAAGCGCCGTTCCAGCCGGTCCATGGACTCGGGCTTGGAGTCGATCTCCATGCGGATGCGCGAGCTGGCCTCGTCGATCAGGTCGATCGCCTTGTCCGGCAGCTGCCGGTCGGTGATGTAGCGCTGCGACAGCTGTGCGGCGGCGACGATCGCCGGGTCGGTGATCTCGATCCCGTGGTGGACCTCGTAGCGCTCCTTCAGCCCGCGCAGGATGGCGATGGTGTCTTCCTGCGTGGGCTCGTCCACCAGCACCTTCTGGAAGCGGCGCTCCAGCGCGGCGTCCTTCTCGATGTTCTGGCGGTATTCGTCCAGCGTGGTCGCGCCGATGCAGTGCAGCTCGCCGCGCGCCAGGGCCGGCTTGAGCATGTTGCCGGCGTCCATCGCGCCCTCGGCCTTGCCCGCGCCCACCAGGGTGTGGATCTCGTCGATGAACAGGATCACGCGACCCTCTTCCTGCGACAGCTCCTTGAGCACAGACTTCAGGCGCTCCTCGAAATCGCCGCGGTACTTGGCCCCGGCCAGCAGCGCCCCCAGGTCCAGCGCCAGCACGCGCTTGTCCTTGAGCCCCTCCGGCACCTCGCCGTTGACGATACGCTGGGCCAGGCCCTCGACGATCGCGGTCTTGCCCACACCCGGCTCGCCGATCAGCACCGGGTTGTTCTTGGTGCGCCGCTGCAGCACCTGGACCGAGCGGCGGATCTCCTCGTCACGGCCGATCACCGGGTCCAGCTTGCCCTGCTCGGCGCGCTCGGTGAGGTCGATGGTGTACTTGTCCAGGGCCTGGCGGTTCTCCTCGGCGTTCGGGTCGTCCACCTGGGCCCCGCCGCGCATGTCCTCCACGGCCTTCTCCAGGGAGTCCTTGTTGGCGCCAGCGTTGCGCAGCATCTCGCCGACACCGGCCTTCTCGTCGATCGCCGCGAGCAGGAACAGCTCGCTGGGGATGTACTGGTCCTTGCGCTCCTGGGCGAGCTTGTCGCAGACGTTCAGCATGCGCCCCAGGTCATTGGAGACATGCACCTCGCCCGCGGCGCCTTCCACCTTCGGCAGGCGATCCAGCGCCTCGCCCAAAGCGGAGCGCAACTGGCGCACGTTGGCGCCGGCGCGGTCGAGCACGTGACGGATCGTGCCCCCCTCCTGGTCCAGCAGGGCCAGCAGCAGGTGGGACGGCTCGATGAACTGATGGTCGCGGCCAACCGCGAGCGACTGTGCGTCCGCGATGGCGGACTGGAATTTGGTGGTCAGGCGATCCATTCGCATTGGGAAACCCCTCGGTCGAATCTTGTTGAACTGACACCAACGTTGGGGACAATCCCCCCGGCTTCAAGGATAGACGCGCGGAAACCGCTGCGCGGGGCCAGAGCCGAGGCTCGCCGCGAAACCAGCGTCGGGGTGCATCCAGCGACTGCCACGGCCCCTGGCAGGGCCTCGCAGTGACAGGTGGCTATCGCGCGGGGTCGGGGGCGAACCACACGAGCGTGCCCATGCGGCCGGTCGCTCCGTCGCGACGATAGGAATAGAAGGTCTCCGCCTCGGTGAAGGTGCAGCGGCCCCCGCCGGCGACCTGCGCCACACCGGCCCGCTGCAGCCGCTGGCGCGCCAGCCGGTAGAGATCCGCCAGCAGGCGCCCCCCGGCACCGGGCCGAAACGCGGCATCGGCCTCCGGATCCTGCGCCCGAAAGGCCTCGCGCACCTCGGGCCCGACCTCGAAGGATTCCGGTCCGATCGCCGCCCCCATCCAGGCCTGAACGGGCACTCCCGGACGCAGGCATTCCAGGGCCGTGATCGTGGCCTCCAGCACGCCATCGGCCAGCCCGCGCCAGCCGGCGTGGGCCACCCCGACCGCTGCGCCGTCCACTGTCGCCAGCACCACGGGCAGACAATCGGCGGTCTGCACGGCGCAGATCGCCCCCGGCCGGTCGCTGACCACCGCATCGGCCTCGGGCGTATCGCCCGCCTTCAGCGCCGCCTGCAGGGCATCGGCGGTGATCACGGTCGTCCCATGGACCTGGCGCGGCCAGGCGATGGGCGCGGCGCACCCCAGGGACTGTTCCAGTCGGCGCCGGTTTTCCGCCACGTGATCCGGGGTATCGCCAGTATGCAGGGCCAGATTCAGCGCGGCCCAGGGCCCGGTACTGACGCCACCCGTCCGGGTCGTCTGCAGCGCGTGCACCCCGGCCGGGAGTTCCCCGGGCCCGGGTTTCAACAGCGGCAGGGCCTCAGACATCCCCGGCCTCCCGGGCATCGGCGCGCAGGGCCGCGAGCAGGGCCTCGAAATCCTCCGGCAGCGGGGCCTCGAAGGCGCAGGGCTCGCCCGTCTCCGGATGCTCGAACTCCAGGCGGGCCGCATGCAGGGCCTGGCGCTTGAAGGCCGCGACCGTCGCCTTCGCCGCTTCGCCCATGCCCTTCACCGGGCGCGGACGACCGCCGTAGGTCATATCCCCCACAATCGGGTGGCGGATATGTGCCATATGCACACGGATCTGATGGGTGCGCCCGGTCTCCAGGCGCACGTTCAGCAGGGTGTGCGCGGGAAAGCGCTCGGCCACTCGGTAATGCGTGACCGCGGGCTTGCCGGCCGCGGTCACGGCCTGGCGCTTGCGATCAACCGGATGACGCCCGATCGGCTCGTCGATGGTGGCCCCGCTGATCACTCGGCCCTGGACCAGGGCGCGGTACTCGCGGTGTACGCTGCGCGCCTGCAACTGGCGCACCAGGGCGGTCTGGGCCTCGGGCGTACGCGCGACCACCATCAGGCCGGTGGTGTCCTTGTCGAGGCGGTGGACCACCCCGGCGCGCGGCAGCTGCGCCAGCTCCGGGGCGTGGTGCAGCAGGGCATTGACCAGCGTGCCGTCGCGATGCCCGGCCGCCGGGTGGGCCACCAGCCCGGCGGGCTTGTTGACCACCAGCACCGCGGCGTCCTCGTACACGATGTCCAGCGCAATGGCCTCGGGCCGGGCCTCCAGCACCGGCGCCTCGGGCGCCGTCAGCTCGACCCGCTCGCCCCCGCGCACCGGCGTGCGCGGGCGGGGCGAGCCACCATCCACCCGCAGCGCGCCCTCCTTCAGCCACTGGGTCAGCTGGCTGCGCGAGTACTCCGGGAACAGCCGCGCCAGCGCGGCATCCAGGCGCTGTCCCGCCGCTTCTTCCGGCAGACAGGCCTCCCGCGGTTCACTCATTGCGCGGCCTCCCGCTCGTCGCCACCGGGGCTTGATGTTGTAGAATCCCTGCACTTCGGTTCATCTGTGAGGCCTCGCCGTGATTTCTGTCCCGCACCTGTCGCGCCTGCTCGTCGTTCTGATCGTGGCGCTCGTGGTCGCCGGCTGTGCCGGGCGCGAAGACCCCACGCTCGGCTGGTCCGCCAGCCAGCTCTACGGCGAGGCCAAGAACGCCCTGAACGAGGGCAACTACGACCAGGCCGTCGAATACTACGAAAAACTCGAGGCGCGCTATCCCTTCGGGCGCTATGCCCAGCAGGCGCAGATCGAGATCCCCTACGCCTACTACAAGGCCGGCGAGCCGGAACCCGCCCTGGCCGCGGTGGACCGCTTCGTGCAGCTGAACCCGCGCCACCCGAACCTGGATTATGCGTACTACCTGCGCGGGCTGATCAACTTCAACCGCCAGCAGGGCTTCCTCGCCAACCTGTTCCCGCGCGACCCCGCCGAGATGGACCCGGAGCCCTTCGACCAGGCCTTCCAGGACTTCGACCGCCTGATCCGCGAGTTTCCCGACAGCCGCTACGCCCCGGACGCCTACCAGCGCATGATCTACATCCGCAATGCGCTGGCCGCCTACGAACTGCGGGTGGCCGAGTTCTACATGGAACGCACCGCCTGGGTCGCCGCCGCGCAGCGCGCCCGCAACGTGGTGGCCGTATACCCCGGCTCCGAGGTCATGCCGAAGGCCCTGGCCGTGCTGCATCGCGCCTACACCGAGCTCGGCCTGGACGATCACGCCGAGAACACCATGACCGTGCTGGAGCTGAACTATCCGGACGTGGCCGTGGCCGTGCGCGCGGGCGAGCCGGTGGAACTGGAACGCGAGGAACGCCGCGGCCTGTGGCGCGTGATGGACCGCATCCCCTTCCTCACCAACTGAGCCCCCGGGCACTCGTTCAGTCCGCTACGGCACAGAGGGAAAAGCGTCTACAGGAAGGTGGGAAGACTGGAAGGTTGAACGGGTTTGGCCGCCACGGATATTGCGTACGTTCGGGGCTGCGACAGACACCAGCCAACCCCACACCCCAATCACCCTTCCCCTCTTTCGGTCTTCCTGTTAACCGCCATTGACCTTCTTCGTGCCTTCGTGCGCTTCGTGGTAGATCCATAAAGCGCCGGAGAATCCGCGTCGTTCAGAGGGCCTCGCTGCCCTCTTCGCCGGTGCGGATGCGGACCACGCGCGACATGTCGGAGACGAAGATCTTGCCGTCCCCGATCTTGCCGGTGCGCGAGGCCTTCACGATCGCATCGATGCAGGGGTCGACCCGGTCGTCGTCCACCACCAGTTCCAGCTTCACCTTGGGCAGGAAATCGACCACGTATTCCGCGCCCCGGTAGAGCTCGGTGTGGCCCTTCTGGCGCCCGAAGCCCTGGACCTCGGTCGCGGTCATCCCGGCGATACCCATCTCGGTCAGGGCCTCGCGGACATCTTCCAGCTTGAACGGCTTGATGATCGCCTCGATCTTCTTCATGCGAATCCCTTTGGTTGTGCCCGCTGCGCAGGCGCTTGTCTCACCCCTGAAAGTGTATCAAACCCCCGGCCCCGCGCTGTGGTCCTCGCCTGCTCGCGACGTTCGACGCTGCTCTGGATTCACCACGAAGCACACGAAGGCACGAAGAAGGGCCAGGTCAAGGGCGTTTAACAGGAAGACGGGAAGGCTGGAAGAGGGCCTGTGGTTGATCGGGGAAGTCCTTTCCGGTCCGCAATATGCCGCCGTTTCGGATACGTCGGACGGAGCGAGGCACCGAGTCAGTATTGTCGGGGCCCTAAGACCGCAGCCCGGGACACCCCATTCAGAACCTTCGGTACTTCCTGTCTTCCTGTGAACCGTCCTTGACCTTCTTCGTGCCTTCGTGTGCTTCGTGGTGAACTCTGCGCGCGTCGGAGCGGATCAGTCCGGGCGGTAGCCGGAGGTGATCGGGTAGCGCCGGTCGCGGCCAAAGGCGCGCGGGCTGACCCGTATCCCGGGCGCGGCCTGGCGGCGCTTGTACTCGGCGATGAACACCATGCGGGCGATGCGCTCCACCGTGGGGCGGTCAAAACCCTGCGCGACGATGTCGGCGACGGACCGTTCCTGCTCGACAAAGGCCTCGAGGATCGCGTCCAGCACCTCGTAGGGCGGCAGCGAGTCGGCATCCTGCTGATCCGGCGCCAGCTCCGCGCTGGGCGGACGTTCGATCACCCGCTCCGGGATCGCCGGCCCGCGCGTGTTGCGCCAGCGCGCCAGGCGATACACCCACTGCTTGGAGACATCCTTCAGCGGCGCGAAACCGCCATTCATATCGCCGTACAGCGTGGAGTAGCCCACCGCCATCTCGGACTTGTTGCCCGTGGCCAGCAACAGCTTGCCACTGCGGTTGGACAGCGCCATCAGGAGCACCCCCCGGGCGCGCGCCTGCAGGTTCTGCTCGGTCACGTCCCCCGCCCCGGCAGGATACGCGGACAGGGCATCCCCCAGCCCCGCCATAAAGCTCTCGACCATCGGTTCGATCGCGATCTCGTGATACTCCAGCCCCAGCAGCCGGGCCTGTGCCTCGGCGTCCTCGATGCTGATCGAGGCGGTATAGCGATAGGGCATCATCACGGCCGTGACCGCCGCCGGGCCCAGGGCGTCGGTGGCCAGCGCCGCGGTCAGCCCGGAGTCGATCCCGCCGGACAGGCCCAGCAGCACCCCGGGAAAGCCGTTCTTGGTCACGTAGTCGCGGATGCCGATCATCAGCGCCTGGTAGAGGTCGCGGGCATCGGCCTCGTCCGGTTCCGGACCGGGGTCGGTCAGGGTCGGCCGGATGCCGCAGGCGGACAGGTGCAGGTGCTCGTCGCGGGGGTGCAGAATCGGACCCTGCACCCCGCGGCGCGCCTCCACCTGCCCCTGGCCGGTCGCCCAGGCCGGCAGCACGGCCCGCGCGCCGTTGACCGGATCCTGCACGAAAGAACGACCGTCGAAGACCAGCTCGTCCTGGCCGCCTACCTGGTTCACGTAGACGACCGGGCAACCGGTCTCGGCGACGCGCTGGCCCACCACGCGCAGGCGTTCCTCGGCCTTGCCGCGGTGGTAGGGCGACGCGTTGAGATTCAGCAGGAGCTCGGCCCCGGCGGCCCGCGCCGCGGTCGCCGGACCCGGCTGCCAGATGTCCTCGCAGACCGTCAGTCCGACCCGCCAGCCGTCCAGTTCGACCACGCAGGCCTCGGTGCCGGCGACGAAGTAGCGCTCTTCGTCGAACACCGAGTAATTGGGCAGGACCTGCTTGGCATAGCGCGCGATGCAGGCCCCGTCGCGCAGCCAGAGCGCCGCGTTGATCAGGCCCGCCTCCCCGTGCACCGGGGCGCCCAGGATCACATCGATACCCCGCGCCGCCTCGGTGATCGCAGTCACCACGCGCTCCACGCCCAGCAGAAACGCCGGACGCAGCAGCAGGTCCTCCGGCGGGTAGCCGGTGACCGCCAGTTCGGGGAACACCACTGCGCGGGCGCCGCCGGCGCGGGCCTGTTCGATCGCCTCGAGGATGCGGTGGCGGTTGTCCTCCAGACCGCCCACCACCGGGTTGATCTGGGCCAGGGCCAGACGCAGGGGCGAATCGGCGCTCATCCGCGGATCAGACCAGTGCGGACTGCATCGCGGCGCCCAGTTCCGCCGGGCTCTCGGCCACGGTCGCACCGGCCTCGCGCAGGGCGGTCATCTTCTGCGCCGCGGTGCCCTGACCACCGGCGATGATCGCCCCGGCATGGCCCATGCGCCGGCCCGGCGGTGCGGTGGCGCCGGCAATATAGGCGGCAACCGGCTTGTCGAATTCGTCCGCGATAAAGCGCGCGGCGCGTTCCTCGGCGTCGCCACCGATCTCGCCCACCATCAGCACGCCGTCGGTCTCCGGATCCTCGCGGAACAGGCGCAGGCAGTCGACAAAGTCCAGGCCCTGGATCGGGTCACCACCGATGCCCACGCAGGTGCTCTGGCCCAGTCCAAGGTCCGAGGTCTGCTTGACCGCCTCGTAGGTCAGCGTACCCGAGCGCGAGATGATGCCGATGCGCCCGCGGCGATGGATGTAGCCGGGCATGATCCCGACCTTGCAGGCATCCGGGGTGATGATGCCCGGGCAGTTGGGGCCAATCAGGCGCGTCGGGCTGCCGGCCAGCACCTGCTTGACCCGGACCATGTCCTGTACCGGGATGCCCTCGGTGATGCAGACCGCCAGCTCGATCCCGGCGTCCGCCGCCTCGCAGATCGCGTCCGCGGCGAACGGGGCCGGCACGTAGATCATGCTGACGGTCGCGCCGGTGGTCGCCACCGCGTCGGCCACGGTATCGAACACTGGCCGATCCAGATGGGTCTGCCCGCCCTTGCCAGGGGTCACGCCCCCGACCAGGCGGGTGCCGTAGGCGATGGCCTGTTCCGAGTGGAAACTGCCCTGCTTTCCGGTGAAGCCCTGACAGATCACTTTGGTGTCGCGGTCGACAAGGATGCTCATACCACGGCCTCCACGGCGGCCCGAGCTGCCGCGTCCAGATCAGCGGCCGGGATCACGTCCAGGCCCGAGTTCGCCAGCGCACTGCGGCCCTGCTCGGCGTTGGTGCCCTCCAGGCGCACCACCACCGGCACCTGGACCTGCACCTCGCGGATCGCGGCGATGATCCCCTCGGCGATCAGGTCGCAGCGCACGATGCCGCCGAAGATGTTGACCAGTACGGCCTTCACCGAGGCATCGGACAGGATCAGCTTGAAGGCCGCGGTCACCCGCTCCACCGTCGTGCCGCCACCGACATCCAGGAAGTTGGCGGGTTCGCCGCCGTGGTGCTGGATCAGGTCCATGGTCGCCATCGCCAGGCCGGCACCGTTGACCATGCAGCCGATGGAGCCATCCAGGCGGATGTAATTGAGGTCGTGCTCGTGCGCCTGTTCCTCGGCCGGGTCGCGCTGGCGCGCGTCGCGCTCTTCGAACAGCGCCTTCTGGCGGTAGGCTGCGGAGTCGTCGATGGTCAGCTTGGCGTCGATCGCCAGCAGCCGGTCATCGCCGGTCAGCACCAGCGGGTTGATCTCGAGCAACTGGGCATCGAGCTGCTGGAACAGGGCATGCGCGTTGGTCACCAGCTGCGCCATCGCCTTGGCGGCGGCGCCGGCCAGGCCCAGGGTCGAGGCCACCCGGCGGCCATGAAACGGCATTACCCCGGTGGCCGGATGGATCGGCAGGGTCACGACCGCCTCGGGGCGCTCGGCCGCCAGCGTCTCGATATCCATGCCGCCCTCGGCGGAGACCACCAGCGCCAGGCGCTCGCGCGCGCGGTCCACCAGCATGGCGAAGTAGAATTCGCGGGCAATATCCACCGCCGGCTCCAGCAGCAGCTGGTCCACCGGCAGCCCCTCGGGGCCGCTCTGGCCGGTGACCAGGCGCGAACCCAGCAGGTTCTCCGCCGCCGCGCGCGCCGCATCGAGGGAATCCGCCATCACCACGCCGCCGGCCTTGCCACGACCGCCGGAGTGGACCTGGGCCTTGACCAGCACGCGCTCGGTACCCAGCGCCTGCCAGGCGCCGGGTAGTGCATCGATCGCGGTGATCACCTGACCGTCGGGAACGGGGATGCCGGCGTCGCGAAAGCGCGCCTTGGCCTGAAATTCGTGGAGATTCATGGGCGTCGAGGATAGCGGCGCGCCCCCGGCCCGACAACTGCGGGCGGGCCGTGCGCGGAGGAGAGGGAAATCAGGCGGCCTGGACCGGGATGCCGTGACCGGTGCGAATGATCCGGTTGGCGGCGTCGAGATAGACCAGGTCGGGGGTGAATTCGCGGGCCTCGGCGGCCTCCATCTGAGCATAGGCGCAGATGATCACGCGATGGCCCACCGCCGCCTTGTGCGCGGCCGCGCCATTGACCGAGATGATGCCGGAACCGGCCTCGCCCTCGATCGCGTAGGTCGTGAAGCGCTCGCCATTGTCGATGTTGTAGATCTGGATCTGCTCGAACGGCAGGATGCCGGCCGCCTCCAGCAGGCGGGTATCGATCGCGCAGGAGCCTTCGTACTCCAGCTCGCAATGCGTGACCCGGCCCTGATGCAGCTTGCCTTTCAGCATAGTGACAACCATACGGCGAATTCCCGGCTTGTACCTCGGAAGGGCGGAAAATTATCCGCGATCCCGGCGACCACGGCAAACCCGCCCGTTCGGGTCAATGTTTTTTCACCACGAAGCCCACGAAGGCACGAAGAAATTCAAGGGCCATTAACAGGAAGGCTGGAAGACAGGAAGGGATTCTTGATTGGCGGTGCGTAGACGATCAAGGGCCATCCGGCCCTCTTCAAATCTTCCCGTCTTCCTGTGAACGTTCTTTGCTTCGTGGTTGCCAAAAAGGATCAGGCCGGGCGGGTGCGGACGTTGTCGATCAGGCGCACGTCCTCCAGCCAGGCGGCGGACAGGACCACGAGGTCCTGCTCAGCCAGCGGTACGCCCGAGGCCGGCTCCAGCAGGTCCTCGGCGCGGCGGATGGAAAGGTACTCCGGATCGAAACCGGCCTCGCGCAGTCGTTCGCAGGCCCGTCCCTCGACCTCGGGGATGCGGTCGGCGTCGAACACAGTGGCGGTACGGCAGACCATCGCGACCTCGTCCAGCACCCGCTTGAGTTCGGGGGCTACCGCACGGGCGGCCTCCGACAGCTGATGGTTGCGCGAGCTGAAGGCCAGACCGTCCGCCTCGCGCACCGTGGGGATGGCCTCCACCCGGGTCGGGATGTCCAGCCCCTGCACCATGCGCTCGATCAGCTTGAACTGCTGGAAGTCCTTCTCGCCGAACAGGGCCAGGTCCGGGCGCACCAGGTTGAACAGCTTGGTCACCACGGTGGCCACCCCGTCGAAGTGCCCCGGTCGGTAGTCCCCCTCGAGGATCTCCGACAGCCCCGGCACGACCACGCGCACCGGGGGCATGCCGTCATCGGGATACATGTCCTCGTTGCTGGGGCAGAACAGCGCATCCACGCCGGCATCGGTCGCCAGACGGGCATCCTCCTCCAGGGTGCGCGGATAACGCTCCAGGTCCTCGGCGCGATCAAACTGCAACGGATTCACGAAGATCGAAACCACCACCCGCTGGGCGCGCGCCCGCGCATGCCGGATCAGGGTCAGGTGCCCCTCGTGCAGGTTGCCCATGGTGGGCACCAGCGCCACGGTGCCGCGCCCCTTGCGCGACCACTCTCGATGCATGGCCACCAGCTGTGGCCGATCACGCAGGATTCTCATGCTCGGGCTTCCGTGTCAGGTAAAGGTATGGACGCCGGATTGCGGGAACGCCCGGGTCCGCACGGCGTCGCAGTAGGCGCGTACCGCGCCTTCCAGGGAGCCCCCCTCGGCGAGGAAATCCCGCGCGAAGCGCGGCGGCTCGGGGGTCAGGCCAAGCACATCGGACAGCACCAGCACCTGGCCGTCACAGCGCGGACTGGCGCCGATGCCGATCACCGGCACCCCGGCGCTGCGCACAATGGCATCGGCCAGGCTCTCCGGGATGCCCTCCAGCAGCAGGGCCTGCGCCCCCGCACTCTCCAGGCGCGCGGCCAGGGATTCCATCTCGGCCGCCGCCTTCGGATCGCGCCCCTGCACGCGGTGGCCACCAAAGCGGTGAACGGCCTGCGGCGTCAGCCCAAGGTGGGCGCAGACCGGAATGCCGGCGGACACCAGGCGTTCCACGATCGGTACCTCCACCGCCCCGCATTCGACCTTGACCATGTGCGCCCCGGCCCGCAGCAGTGCCCCGGACTGGGCCAGGGCGGTGGCGACATCGACATCGCCCAGAAACGGGATATCCGCCATGATCAGGGCGTTCTCGCTGCCGCGCGCGACGTTGGCGACGTGATAGACCATGTCGTCCAGCGTCACCGGCAGGGTGGTCGTGTGGCCCTGCACCACCATGCCGAGCGAATCGCCGACCAGGATCACGTCGACCCCGCAGCGGTCCAGCAGCCCGGCGAAGGCCGCGTCGTAGGCAGTGAGGCAGGCGATCGGCTCGCCGGCCTGCTTGCGCCGGGCCAGGGTGTTCACGGTAATCGGCCGCATGTTCATGCCTCCCGGGCAGTCCGGCTTGCCACCCTCTAGAGCGAGATGGGCAACGGGTTGAAGTAGTGCCGCCCGCCCTGGATCGGCTCCAGAAACTGCACCAGCTGGTCGAAATCGGCCGGGTTGTTCACCCAGTCAATCTCGGTGGCGTTCACAATCACGAGCGCCGGTCCTTCGAAATGATAGAAGAATTCCGCGTAGGCGGCGTTCAGCCGTTCCAGGTAACCGGCCTCGATGTGACGTTCGTACGGTCGTGCCCGGCGGCGGATGCGTTCCTGCAGCACGTCCACCGGCGCCTGCAGGTAGATCACCAGGTCCGGACGCGGCAGGCCGCCGCGCAGGTGCCGGAACATCTCGCGATAGATCTCCAGCTCATCGGGGTGCAGGTTCAGCTCGGCGAACAGCGGGTCCTTGTCCATCAGATAGTCGGACACGTGCCGCTGCTCGAACAGCCCCTTCTGCGCCACTGGCGTCAGCTGGCGCACGCGCTGCACCAGGAAGTGCAGCTGGGTCGCCAGGGCGTGCTTGTCCGGCTCCTGGTAGAAGCGGTCGAGGAACGGATTCTCGTCCGGCGCCTCGAAGATGCCCTCGGCCTGAAGGTGCTCGGCCAGGCGTTTCGCCAGGCTGGACTTGCCAACCCCGATCGGCCCCTCGACCGCGATGAAATCGAAATCGCCCAGGCTCATCGGCGTCCCTCCGCCGCCGCGATGCTCACCTCCGGCTCCGCGATCGGAATCAGGCTCGCGCCGTCGAAGCGCCGCGCCAGCCCCTCCAGCGGGCCCGCACCCGGGATCTGCAGACCAGGCGCCAGCTCCAGCAACGGCAGGACCACGAAATCACGCTCGGCGATGCCGGCATGCGGCACCTGCAGGCCCGGCAGATCCAGCGACTGTTCACCGAACAGCAACAGGTCCAGATCCAGAAGCCGCGGCCCCCAGCGGCTGCCGTCGCGCTTGCGGCCGCAGGCGCACTCGATTGCCTGCAGACCCGCCAGCAGGTCCAGCGGCTCCAGACGGGTGTGCAGCCGAGCCACTGCGTTCACGTAGTCGGGCTGGTCCTGCGGGCCCATCGGCGGGTTGCGGAACAGCCGGGAACGCCCGGTCAGGCGCGTCTGCGGCAGTTCCTGTGCCAGACGGTCAAACGCGTCGCGCACCTGCGCCTCGGGCTCGCCCAGGTTGGCGCCGATCCCGATGAAGGCCTGCACGCCGTGATCGGCCGTGCTCACTCGCCACCCCCGGCATCCGGCTTCGAGGCCGTTCCCGCGTTCTCGCCACCACCCTTGCGGCCCCGGCGCCGACGACGACCACCGCGCCGCGACTTGCCCTTGGCACCCGATTTGCCGTCACCTTTCGGCCCCTTCGGGGCCCCGGCCATGGCCTTCTGACCGGCCTCGTCCTGCTCCTGGATCTCGGTCCACCAGCGACACAGCTCGGGGTCGGCATCGCCGGCACGGGCGCGCAGACAGAGGAAGTCGTAGCCGGCGCGAAAACGCGGATGGGTCAGCAGGCGCAGCGCGCGGCCGCCCCGATGGCGCTCCAGGCGCGCCTGCAGTTCCCAGATCTCGCGCACAATCAGGCTGAAGCGCTTGGGGATGGAGACCGTCTTCACCTGCCGATCGAGCACCTCGGCCATCGCCTGTTGCCAGGCGGGGATCTCCTGCTCGCCGTCGTCAATCCGTTGCGCCGCGGCCACCTGAACCGGGGCCCACAGGATCGCGGCATAGAGGAAGGCCGGGTTCACGCCCAGCCCCTCGTTGATGCGCTTGTCGGTGTTCAGCAGCGACTCGACCAGGAACTGGCGCCGCTCGGGACCGACATCCGGATCGGCAAAGCAGTCCGCCGCCTCGGGGAACATCGCCTCGAACAGGCCAAAGCGCTCGAGCTCGTCCAGGCAGGTCACCGCCGCACCGCTGTGGAACAGCTTGATCACCTCGTCGAACAGCCGCGCGGGCGCCACGGTCTGCATCAGCGAGGCCAGCTCATGGATGCCGGCCTCGACCTCCGGTGCGATGGTTAGCCCCAGCTTGGCGGAGAAACGCACCGCCCGCAGCATGCGCACCGGGTCCTCGCGCAGCCGGGTCTCGACGTCGTCGCCGATCAGGCGCAGCACGCCCGCGCGCAGATCCTCGACCCCGCCGGTGTAATCCAGCACCGAGAAGTCCTCGATGTCGTAGTACAGGGCGTTGACGCTGAAGTCGCGGCGGATCGCGTCCTGCTCGATGGTGCCGTAGCGGTTGTCCCGCAGGATGCGTCCTTCCTCGCTCAGTGCCACCTGGCCCTCGTCCCCGGACTCGTCGTCATGCGGGGCGCGAAAGGTCGCCACCTCGATCATCTCGCGCCCGAACAGCACATGCGCCAGGCGGAAGCGGCGCCCGATCAGGCGACAGTTGCGGAACAGCCCGCGCACCTGCTCGGGCGTCGCGTCGGTGGCAACGTCGAAATCCTTCGGTTCGCGGCCCAGCAGCAGGTCACGCACGCCGCCGCCCACCAGACAGGCACGGTAACCCGCGTCGCGCAGGCGATAGAGCACCTTCAGGGCGTTGTCGTCGATCGCCGCGCGCGAGATCCCGTGATCCGCGCGCTCGTAGACGCGCGGTTCCGGCAGCTCGCTGTCGGGTCGAGTCGGGGTTGCGGGGTCAGCCTTTGTCACGCGATACCGTAGCGGTGGTCGAAAGCGCCGTATGGTAACAGCTTGGCCGGCTTCATCCCGCTTTTCGCACCGGGCGTGGCGCGGCGGTTTCACCGGTCAGACGCCAGCGGCGGTAGTCATCGAGGATGCGCCGGTGATCGAACACCAGGACCGGATCCGGATCCTCCGGGTCCAGCCAGGCGCAGTCGGTGGCATCGTCGGCGGCCTTCGCCTCGCCCCGGCCACGGGCGATATAGACCGCGCTGACGGTATGCCCGCGCGGATCGCGCTCCGGGTCGGAATAAACGCCCAGCAACACCTCCAGCTCGACCTCCAGCCCGGTCTCCTCGCGCGCCTCGCGCACCGCGGCATGCTCGGCGGACTCGCCAACGTCGACGAAGCCCCCGGGGAGCGCCCAGCCATGCGGGGGGTTGCGCCGCTCGATCACCAGCACCCGACCGGGCTGGGCCGGATGACGGATCACCAGATCCACCGCCACACGCGGGGTCACCGGAGGGCCACTGCCTTCGAGGGATGTCACTCGGATTCGCTCCTGTCGCTGTCATCCTGGCGAATAAAACGGCGAATCTTGCGCCGCTCGCGCTTGTCCGGCCGGCGGCTGGGCGCACTGTCCGCCACCGCGCGCTCGGCCCGGCGGCGCTCGCTTTCCGCCTCGCGCCGGGCCTGGCTCTCCGGGGTCTCCTCGTACAGAGCCTGTGCCTCGCGGGCCGGCCGGCGCTGCTCGTTCAGCCCCACCACGTCCAGCTCCCAGACCTGCGGGCCCCGATGGATCGTCAGGCGGTCACCGGGATGCACGCGCCGCGCCGGCTTGCAGCGCTCGCCGTTCACGTGGACCTTGCCGCCGCCAACCGCTTCGCTGGCCAGCCCGCGCGTCTTGTAGAAACGCGCGGCCCACAGCCACTTGTCGATCCGCAGCCCGGCGCTGGGCGCCTCGTGGTGGCCGCTACCCCTGGCCAAGGCTTCCCCGGGCCTGCGCGAGGGGGGACAATGCGCAACCTTTCCAGGCCAGGCACCGACGTTCCGCGGTCATCCGGACCGTGACCTGCCCCGACCCAGGACGCCAAGGACCCTCATGAATCTGCCGCATCTGCACCTGATCAGTTTCGCCATCTGTCCGTTTGTCCAGCGTAGCGTGATCACGCTGAAATACAAGCAGGCCCCGTTCGAACTGAGCCTGATCGATCTGGCCGACCCGCCGGAGTGGTTCCGCGCGCGCTCGCCGCTCGGCAAGGTGCCGGTGCTGATCGTCGACGACGACACCGTGCTGTTCGAGTCGGCGGTGATCAACGAGTATATCGATGCCATCACCCCGCCCGCCCTGATGCCGGTGGACCCCCTGGAACAGGCCCGCACCCGGGCGTGGATCGAGTACCTCTCGGAACAGACCTTCGCCCAGTATCACTGGATGACGGCCGCCACCGAGGACGCCTTCGAGCTCGCGCGCCATACGGCCGCGCGCGGGCTGGAGCGCCTGGAACAACAGATGACGCGGGATGATCGCCTGGCCACCCCGGATTTCTCGCTGATCGACGCGACCCTGGCACCGATCCTGATGCGCTATGCGCTGCTTGCGGACCCGGACAGCCCCTGGGAGGCGGAGGCGTTTCCACGGCTGGCGCAGCGCTGGGAGCGGCTGCGCGAGATGCCGGCCGTGCGGGACTCGGTCCCGGCCGACTTTGCGGCCCAGCTGGCCGACTATCTGCGCAAGCAGGAAGGCTACGCGCCGGCGCATTTCGCGGCGCAGCTCGACGGGTCCGCCTGACCCGGGTTTTCCCCGACCACCCCCCCTTGGGTCGCGCCCGGTTCGGCATCGGGTGTTTGCACTGCCTCCGGCCCGCTTCCTGCCTGGTGGTGGCTGGGCCTGGTTCGGCATCCGGTGTTTACGGTGGCTCCGGTCCACATACTGCCTTGCGCTGACTCGCCAGCGCGCCCCGAGTGACTTCTTTGCTCGTGCAAAGAAGTCACCAAGAAACACGCCCGACTGCCGCGACCCCGGCCCGCTGTGCGGGCCGGGGTTTCCCTCGCTCCGAGGGTTTTCGCGGGCGGCGCTGAACTCGCTGCGCCTGCGGCT
>NZ_KB898180.1:0-32501 GCF_000377465.1 Thioalkalivibrio sp. ALE30
TCGTAGGAGGACAGCAGGTCGCGAACTTCCATCTCGACCAGCTCCAGCAGCTCCGGATCGTCGACCATGTCGGCCTTGTTCAGGAACACCACGATGTACGGCACACCGACCTGACGCGCCAGCAGGATGTGCTCGCGGGTCTGCGGCATCGGGCCATCGGCCGCCGACACCACCAGGATCGCGCCGTCCATCTGCGCCGCACCCGTGATCATGTTCTTCACATAGTCCGCGTGCCCGGGGCAGTCGACGTGCGCATAGTGGCGAATGTCGCTTTCGTATTCGACGTGCGCGGTCGCAATCGTGATCCCGCGCGCCTTCTCTTCCGGCGCATTGTCGATCTGGTCAAACGCACGGGCTTCGCTCCCGTACTTCTTGCCCAGCACCGCCGTCATCGCCGCCGTCAGCGTCGTTTTCCCATGGTCCACATGACCAATCGTCCCCACATTCACATGCGGCTTCTTACGCTCGAACTTTTCCTTGGACATTTCTCGCTTCCCCGGATCGTGACGCTAAAACTCAACAGCGACGCAGGTTGTACGCTGACATTAATATGGAGCTCATGACCGGATTCGAACCGGTGACCTCTTCCTTACCAAGGAAGTGCTCTACCGACTGAGCTACATGAGCCGGATAACTCTATTGCTATGGCTGCCAGGGCCTCGGCCGGGCCGCCCGCAAGGACGCACCACAACAGGCCAAACGTGGAGCGGGTGATGGGAATCGAACCCACATCATCAGCTTGGAAGGCTGAGGTTCTACCATTGAACTACACCCGCAGAACCCTGGCTTGCCTGACCACCGCCCACTATGGCCGCTGGCTTCAAAAACTCGATGGTGGAGGGAGGAGGATTCGAACCTCCGAAGGCTGAGCCAGCAGATTTACAGTCTGCCCCCGTTGACCGCTTGGGTATCCCTCCTCGATCAAGCCGCGTATTCTGAACCAGCGCGAAGCGCAGCGTCAAGCGCCTCGAGCATTCGCTTCCGGCCGCGGCGCAACAGCCTTGTCTTCTGCGGGGTTGATTCCTATGATCGGGGGCACAGCGGGGGGCGCCAGTGGTCCGCCAGGGCGTTTCCCTTCCGCCGCGGACGCACGTATTGTGTGGCCCATCACTGGTTTGTATACGCAGAGGCCCATGGCGAACACCACTACGGCACCGCGGCTCCCCGGGCTGGCCAAACGCCTGGTCGAGGCCGGCCTGATCGCGGAGGACATCGCCTCCCAGCTGGTCGAGGAGGCCCAGTCCCAGCAGACCCCCCTGATGACCCTGCTGGCCAGCAAGGGCCAGGTGGCGGAGGCCCGGCTCGCGGAGGCCGCCGCCGAGGAATTCGGGCTGCCGGTATTCGACCTCGCGACCTTCGAGCCGGAACTGCTGCCCAAGGATCATCTGAACGAGAAGCTGATCCAGAAGCATCACGCCCTCCCGCTGATGGTGCGCGGCAACCGGCTCTACATCGCCGTCTCCGACCCGACCAATCTTGGCGCCACCGACGAGTTCAAGTTCGCCACGGGCATGCCGGTGGAGGCCGTGCTGGTCGAGTCGCACAAGCTCGACCGCTTGATCGACAGCGCCCTGAGCGCCGCCTCGTCGCTGATGGACGACCTGGGGGACGACGGCCTCGACAGCCTGGCAATCGAATCGGGCGACGACGACAAGGACAGCTCGGACACCGCCGAAGGGGCGGACGATGCCCCGGTAGTGCGCTTCGTCAACAAGCTGTTGATGGACGCCATCAACCGCAAGGCCTCCGACATCCATCTCGAGCCCTTCGAGAAGGACTTCCGCGTGCGCTTTCGCATCGACGGCGTGCTGCACGAAGTGGCCCACCCGCCGAACTCCCTGGCACCGCGAATCACCGCGCGGGTCAAGGTGATGTCGCGCATGGACATCGCCGAACGCCGCGTACCCCAGGATGGACGGATCAAGCTGAAGCTGTCACGGACGCGGGCGATCGACTTTCGTGTCAGCACCCTGCCGACGCTGTACGGCGAGAAGATCGTGATGCGTATCCTCGACCCCAGCAGCGCGTCGATGGGGATCGACCAACTGGGCTACGAGGAACATCAGAAGGAAGCCTATCTGCAGGCGCTCAGCCGGCCCTACGGGATGATCCTGGTGACCGGCCCCACCGGGTCGGGCAAGACCGTATCCCTCTATACCGGCCTCGGCATCCTGAACACCGCGGACCGCAACATCTCCACCGCCGAAGACCCGTCGGAAATCAACATGCCCGGGGTCAACCAGGTCAACGTGAACCCGAAGGTCGGCCTGACCTTCGCCAGCGCCCTGCGCGCCTTCCTGCGCCAGGATCCGGACGTGATCATGGTCGGGGAGATCCGTGACCTCGAGACCGCCGAGATCGCGATCAAGGCCGCGCAGACCGGCCACCTGGTGCTCTCTACCCTGCATACCAACGACGCGCCGCAGACGCTGACCCGCCTCGCCAACATGGGCGTGCCACCGTACAACATCGCGTCGTCGATCCTGCTGATCATCGCCCAGCGCCTGGCGCGGCGCCTGTGTCCGAACTGCAAGGAACCGGAACAGCTGCCGGAAGAGGTCCTGCGCAAGGAGGGCTTCACCGACGCCGATATCCAGGCCGGGGTGACTGCCTATCGCGCGGTGGGATGTGACCAGTGCACCAACGGCTACAAGGGCCGCCTCGGGATCTACCAGGTCATGCCCATCAGCGAGGAGATGCAGCGCGGCATCCTGGAGGGCTACAACTCCATGCAGCTGGCGGAACAGGCAGAAAAGGAAGGCATCGAGGACCTGCGCCGCGCCGGTCTGATGAAGGTAATGGCGGGGCTGACCAGCCTCGAGGAAGTCAATCGCGTGACCAAGGACTAGTGCCGCAAGGGGCACGGGTCACCAGCTACAGGGGGACAGGGGGATGGCCGACTCCGGGACGATCTACACCTGGGAAGGACTGAACAAGAACGGCGACCGGGTCAAGGGCGAGACCCCGGCCGACAATGAGGCCACCGCGCGCGCCGAACTGCGCAAGAACGGCATTAACGTCGTCAAGATCCGCAAGAAGCCGAAGTCGCTGTTCTCCGGCGGCAACAAGAAGATCGTGCCGGCGGATATCGCTTACTTCCTGCGGCAGATGACCACGATGCTGCAGTCCGGTGTACCTCTTGTGCAGGCGTTCGAGATCGTCGGCCGCGGGAACGAGAAACCCGCGATGCGCGACCTCGTTCTGAAACTGAAAGCGGACGTGGAAGGCGGCGAGACCTTTGCCAAGGCCCTGTCCAAGCACCCGCGTCACTTCGACGACCTGGTCACCAACCTCGTCGAGGCGGGCGAGCAGGCGGGGACGCTCGAGACCCTGCTGGACAAGATCGCCACCTACAAGGAAAAGACCGAGGCCCTGAAGGCCAAGATCAAGAAGGCCCTGTTCTACCCCGCAGCGGTCGTCGTGGTGGCCATCGTGGTCACCGCGATCCTGCTGATCTACGTGGTCCCGCAGTTCGAGGCCCTGTTCCAGGGCTTCGGTGCCGACCTGCCGGTGTTCACGCGGATGGTGGTGGACCTCTCGGAGTTCACCCAGAGCTGGTGGTGGGCGATCCTCGGGGTCATGGTGGCGATCGGCTTCGTCTTCGTGCAGGCCAAGCGGCGCTCGCCACGTTTCGCCCGCTTCCTCGACATCATCATCCTCAAGGCCCCGGCCTTCGGGCCGATCCTGCGCAAGGCCGCGATCGCGCGCTTCGCCCGCACGCTGTCGACCATGTTCTCCGCAGGGGTCCCGCTGGTGGATGCCCTGACCTCGGTCTCCGGGGCCACCGGCAACGCGGTCTACCGCGAGGCGACCCTGCGCATGCGCGACGAGACCGAGGCAGGCGGGCAGTTGCAATGGTCGATGCGCAATACCGGCGTGTTCCCCAACATGGTGGTGCAGATGGTCGCGATCGGCGAGGAATCCGGCTCACTGGACTCCATGCTGGCCAAGGTCGCGGACTTCTACGAGGACGAGGTCGACAACGCCGTCGACAGCCTGTCCAGCCTGCTGGAACCGCTGATCATGGTGGTTCTGGGCGTGCTGGTCGGCGGTCTGGTCATCGCCATGTACCTGCCCATCTTCCAGATGGGTCAGGTGATCTAGGGAATGCTGGCCGAGACCGGCGCGCAACTGGGCGCCTGGGCCCTGCCGATCGCCGGGGTCTTCGGGCTGCTGATCGGCAGTTTCCTGAACGTGGTCATCGCGCGCCTGCCGGTGATGCTGGAACGCGACTGGGAACGCGAGGCCCGCGCCATCCTCGAGCACGAACCGCCGGGCGCAGAGGAGCGTTTCGACCTGGTGCGCCCGCGCTCGCGCTGCCCGCAATGCCAACGCCCGATCCGAGCGCTGGAGAACGTGCCCCTCCTCAGCTATCTGCTTTTGCGCGGGCGCTGCCCTGGCTGCGGCACCCGCATCAGCTGGCAGTATCCCGCGGTCGAGGCGCTCACCGCGCTGCTGTTCATCGTGACGATCTGGCACCTGGGGCCGAACGCCACAGGCCTCCTGGCCCTGGTGTTCACCGGCGTGCTGATTGCGGCGGCCGGCATCGACGCGCGCACGACCCTGCTCCCGGACCAGCTGACCCTGCCCCTGCTGTGGCTGGGCCTGCTGGTCAATATCCCGGGGACCTTCACCGACCTGCAGTCGGCGGTCATTGGCGCCGTCGCCGGCTACCTGGTGCTGTGGCTGATCTTCCATGGCTTCCGCCTGCTGACCGGCAAGGAGGGCATGGGCTTCGGGGACTTCAAGCTGCTGGCCGCGCTGGGCGCCTGGCTGGGCTGGCAGGCCCTGCCGGTCATCCTGCTGCTGGCCTCGCTGGTCGGCGCCGTAGTCGGGATTGCGTTGATCCTGCTGCGCGGCCGTGATCGCAATATCCCGATCCCGTTCGGCCCCTATCTCGCCGCCGCCGGCTGGCTCGCGCTGATCTGGGGAGACGAGCTGCTGGCCCTCTACTTCCCCCAGGGATTCTAGGCGACGGGCATGCTGCGGGTCGGACTCACCGGGGGGATCGGCTGCGGCAAGAGCCGGGTCGCGGGGTTGTTCGCCAGCCTCGGCGTGCCGGTGCTGGATGCCGACGCCATCAACCGCGAGCTGCAGACACCGGGACACGACCTCTACGCTGCCATCGTGAACCGCTTCGGGCCCGGCGTCCTGGATGCCCGCGGGCACCTGGACCGCGGCGCCCTGCGCAGCCGGATCTTTGCCGACCCGGGGGAGCGCCAGGCGCTGGAGGCCCTGGTCCACCCCGCGGTGGAGGCCCGCATCGAGGAAGACCTCGCCGCGCTGCCATCCGACACGCCCTACGCCCTGATCGTGGTTCCACTGCTGTTCGAGGCCGGCTGGGAGAACCGCTTCGACCATGTGATCGTGGTCCACTGCGAGCCCCACGAGCAGATCGCCCGCGTCACCCAGCGTGACGGCCGCAGCAGCGCCGAGGTGGAGGCCATCCTGGCGGCCCAGATGAATCCCGAGGAGCGCCGCCTGCGCGGGGACAGCGAAATCCGCAATCGCGAAGCCACAACGGAGGCCGACTTGGCGAACCAGGTAGCAGAACGCGACGCCGCCCTGCGCGAGCTGTCCGCCACGACCGCCTCCCGGGTGGAAATCCGCCCCCCGAATACCTGATACTGCCGGGATTCCCGGGCCATGCACCTTCAGCCCTCCTGCCGAACGGGCACGCCGTGAGCCAGACCCTGACCTTCGAACAACCGCTGCATGAACGCGTGCGCCTCCTGCTGCGACTGGAGGCCCTGAACGCGCGCTTCGCCGACGCACTGGAGTCGGGGCGGCCGTTCGACCACCACGAGGCCCTGGTCTCCCTGGTCGATATCTACGCGCTGGTGACCCGCGTCGACATCAAACGCGAGCTGATGGGCGAGATCGAACGCCAGACGGTCAACCTGAACCGCCTGGCCAACCAGCCGGGCGTGGATGCCGAGCGCTTCCGCGAAACCATGGACACGCAGAAGCGGCTCCATGATGCGCTGGAGGAACAGGCCGGCGCCCTCGATCACCGCGTGCGCGGCAGCGAGTTCTTCTCCAGCGTACGCCAGCGCATGGCCCTGCCGGGCGGCGCCTTCGACTTCGACCTGCCGATCTACCACTACTGGCTCGCACAGCCAAGCCAGGCGCGCAGCGAACTCCTGCTGGAGTGGTTCGAGCCGCTCAATACCGTCGCCGAGGCGACCGCCCAGGTGCTGCGCTACATGCGCCGCTCGGGCCACGCGGAGCCGGTCACAGCGGAGGAGGGCTACTTCGAGCGCAGCCTGGACACCAGCCATGCCTGGCAGCTGATCCGGGTGACCGTCGACCCCACCCTCGGGGTCTATCCGGAGATCAGCGGCGGACGCCAGCGCTTTACCGTGCGCTTCTTCGCCCCGGGCGACTTCCGCGAGCGCCCGGTTCCGGCCAGTCGCGACGTCCCCTTCCAGCTCTGCTGCTGCGCGATCTGACACCGTGACCGGGCTCGTTGCCCGGCGACGGGATCAACCGTCCAGCAGCCCGCGAATGCCGGCAATCCCCTGCGCTCCCGCCCGGCGCGCCTGGGCCAGGTGCCCCGGGGTCATGCCTCCCAGCGCATAAACCGGTACGCCCGCACCGGCCGTCCAGGCAGTGAAGCGCTCCCAGCCCAGCACCTCGGCCCCGGGGTGGGTGGCGGTCACCTCCACCGGCCCGAGGACCACGAAATCCAGCCCCAGCGCGGCGACCCGCGCGAGCCCGGCCCGGTCATGCACCGACGCGCCGATCCAGCCACCCCGGTCCGGACGCGTCTCCAGTTCGCGCCAGCGCCGCTCCGGCAGATGCAGCCCCACCTCCGGGAACCCGGTCAGCCAGTCCGCCGGGGCGTTGGCCAGCACCGGGATACCCAGCGCGCCGGCGGGCCCGGCGATGGCCGCGAGGAAGTCGCGATAGGCCGACGCGTCCAGCGCCGGCGCCCGAACCTGGACCATGCCGGCCCGGCCCGCGCGCAGGGCCCGGACCACGCGCTCCGCGATCGCGTCGGCCTGGCCCGCATCGTCCGGGGACGGGGTGATCAGATAGCGCTCGGGGAGCCGCAGCGCGTTGAGCATCGCGCGGTTGGCCGCCGGGAAATCCGCCGGGTCGAGGGTGTCCGGGCGCAGCCACGCCATGGTCTGGCCCTCGCGCGGCGCGGGTTCGCCGGACCACGTGCTCACGCGAAACACGTGCAGGCGCACAGCGCGCTCCGAATAGCGGTGATCAATGGTCAGGCACTGAACCGCAGCGCCGACCCGGACGCCCAGTTCCTCATCCAGCTCGCGGGCCAGGGCCGTGGCCGGCGATTCCCCCGCGGCCACCTTGCCCCCGGGGAATTCCCGAAACCCGGCCAGGTGCTGCCCGCGCGCACGGCGCGTGACGAGCACGCGGCCCCGGGCATCCAGGATCAGCCCGATCGCGACCTCGACCGGCCGGGAGACAACCGGTTCAGGACCGGTATTCGGCATTGATGCGCACGTACTCGTGGGAGAAGTCGCAGGTGTACTTGCGCGCGCCCGCGGGGCCCCGGCCGAGGTCGATGCGCACATGAATCTCGTCCGCGCCGAAGGCCCGCTGGCCATCGGCCTCTGCATAGGCCGGGGCCCGGCCACCGTCGCGAACGATCTCCACATCATTCACGTGGATCGCGACCCGCTCGATCGCCAGGTCCGGCACACCGGCGCGCCCCACCGCCGCCAGGATCCGGCCCCAGTTGGGGTCCGAGGCGAACAACGCGGTCTTCACCAGCGGGGAAAGCGCGACCGTCTCGGCCACCTGCGCCGCTTCTTCGCGCTCCCGCGCCCCGGTCACCTCCACGGTGACGAACTTGGTCGCGCCCTCGCCATCGCGCACGATCGCCTGGGCCAGCTCCAGACACACCGCCGCCAGCGCGGCGAGAAACGCCTCCCGATCCGCCGGCGTGGCGAGCCCAGCGCCGCTGGCGCCACTGGCCATCACCACGACCGCATCGTTGGTCGAGGTATCGCCGTCCACCGTGATCGCATTGAAGCTGTCGCGGTTGGCCACGCGCAGCAGGCCCTCGAGTTCGGCGGCGTCGATGGCGAGATCGGTCCCGATGAAGGCCAGCATGGTCGCCATGTCCGGGTGGATCATGCCGGAACCCTTGGCGATGCCCGTCAGGGTCACTTCGCCCTGCGACAGGGAGACGCGGCGGCTGCAGCCCTTGAGCACGGTATCGGTGGTCATGATCGCACGCCCGGCCTGCATCCAGGTATTGGGCGCCAACCCGGCGTACAGGACCGGCAGGGCCGCGACGATCCGCTCGACCGGCAGCGGCTCCCCGATCACGCCGGTGGAAAACGGCAGGACCGCATCCGCGACGGTCCCGGTAAGGCCGGCCACCGCCTCGCAGGAGGCGCGCGCGGCGGCCAGCCCGGGCTCGCCCGTACCGGCATTGGCGTTGCCGGCATTGATCAGCAGCCAGCGAGCGTGCCCCCGCGCCTGGTGCTCGGCGGCCACCACCACGGGCGCCGCGCGGAAGGCATTGGTGGTGTAGAGCGCGGCGATGGTCGCTTCCGGGCCGGCGTCGATCAGGACCAGATCGTCACGGCCGGCGTAACGGATGCCGGCTGCGGTCGCGGCCAGGCGGATGCCCGGCACGGGATGAAGGACCTCCGGGGCGATCAATCCAACGGCCATTGTGGGCGTCCCCTACAGCTTGCCGTGGCAGTGCTTGAACTTCTTGCCCGAACCGCACCAGCAAGGCTCGTTGCGTCCCAGCTTGGGCTCCTCGCGACGATAGGGGGCCTCGCCACTGGCGACCGGCTCGCGGCCCTCCGCCTCGCCTTCGGCATCGGGCTTCAGGGCGCTGTCGGGGTTCTGGTGCTGGAACTGCAGGTCGTCCTCGGCCGGCGCGGCCTTCTTCGGCTGTAGCGCCTCGACCTCCTCCGGCGACCGCAGCTGCATGCGCAGCAGGAACTTCACGACATCGTGCTTGATGCGTTCCAGCAGGGACTGGAACATGGCGAAGGCTTCCTTCTTGTACTCCTGCTTCGGGTTGCGCTGAGCGTAGCCGCGCAGCCCGATGCCCTGGCGCAGGTAGTCCATCGCGGCCAGGTGTTCCTTCCACTGGCTGTCCAGGACCTGCAGCATCACGTCACGCTGCAGCCGGTTCATGGTCTCGTCGCCCAGCTGCTCGCGCTTGCCGGCCAGCATCTCGCGGGCATGCCCCACGATGCGTTCGCGCAGCGGCTCTTCGTGGAGGTCGTCCTCGTCGTCCAGCCACTGCTGCACCGGCAGGTCCAGCCCGAACTCGCCGTTGAGGGCCTGCTGCAGGCCCTCAACGTCCCACTCGTCCTCGATCGAGCCCGGCGGGATGTACTGGCTGATCTGGGCGTTGACGACGTCCTCGACCAGGGTGTCGATGGTGTCGCTGATGTCTTCGGTGGTCAGTAGTTCGGCGCGCTGGTCATAGATCACCCGGCGCTGGTCGTTGGCCACGTCGTCGTATTCCAGCAGCTGCTTGCGGATATCGAAGTTGTGGGCCTCGACCTTGCGCTGGGCGTTCTCGATGGCGCGGGAGACCCAGGCGTTCTCGATCGCCTCGCCCTCCTTCATGCCCAGGCGCTGCATCAGCCCGCGCACGCGCTCGGAGGCGAACACCCGCATCAGGTTGTCTTCCAGCGACAGGAAGAAACGGCTGGAGCCCGGGTCACCCTGACGCCCGGAGCGCCCGCGCAGCTGGTTGTCGATGCGCCGCGACTCGTGGCGCTCGGAGCCGATGATGTGCAGACCGCCGGACTCGAGCACGGCATCATGGCGCTGCTGCCAGTCGGCCCGGATGGTCTCCTGCCGGGCCGTGTCCTCCGGATCCACCTCGGCCAGTTCGGCATCCAGCGAGCCGCCCAGGACGATGTCGGTGCCGCGGCCGGCCATGTTGGTCGCCAGGGTCACGGCTTTGGGACGGCCGGCCTGGGCGATGATCGAGGCCTCGCGCTCGTGCTGCTTGGCGTTCAGGACCTCGAAGGCGATGCCGGTCTTTTTGAGGGCCTGGGCCAGGCGTTCGGAGCTCTCGACGGAGGCGGTCCCGACCAGCACCGGCTGGCCGCGATCCACGCACCACTGGATCTCCTTGATGATGGCGGTGTATTTCTCTTCCTGGGTCAGGAACACCAGGTCCTGCATGTCGTCGCGCACCAGCGGTTTGTTGCCGGGGATCACGACCACTTCCAGGTCATAGATGGTCTTGAACTCGTAGGCCTCGGTATCCGCGGTACCGGTCATGCCGGCGAGTTTGTCGTACAGCCGGAAGTAGTTCTGGAAGGTGATCGAGGCGAGCGTCTGATTCTCGCGCTGGATCGGCACGCCTTCCTTCGCCTCGATGGCCTGGTGCAGCCCCTCGGACCAGCGCCGCCCGGCCATGATGCGTCCGGTGAACTCGTCGATGATCTGGACCTTGTCGTCGCGCACCAGATAGTCGACGTCGCGATGGAACAGGGCGTGCGCGCGCAGGGCCGCGTTCAGGTGATGCAGGACCGCGATGCTCGCGGAGTCGTACAGGGTCTGGTGTTCTTCCAGCAGACCCGCCTGGCGCAGCAGTTCCTCGGCCTTCTCGTGACCCTCTTCGCTGAGGAAGACCTGTTTGGCCTTCTCGTCGACAAAGTAGTCGCCCTCGCTCTCCTCGTCTTCCTGACGAGTGAGCTGCGGCGGGATGGTGTTCAGCCGCTCGTAGAGCTCCGAGCTGTCGCCGCTGGGGCCGGAGATGATCAACGGGGTGCGCGCCTCGTCGATCAGGATCGAGTCGACCTCGTCCACCACCGCGAAGTTGAGTGCCCGCTGCACCCGCTGGTCGGCCGAGAAGGCCATGTTGTCGCGCAGGTAATCGAAGCCGAACTCGTTGTTGGTCCCGTAGGTGATGTCCGCCGCGTAGGCCTCCCGACGGGTGACCGGGCGCAGGTGCTCGAACCCGCCCTCCTCGGCGTGATAATCCGGATCGAAGAGATAGGAGGCGGAGTCCACGCCCAGGCCGCCGGAGCTGTTGACCACGCCCACCGAGAGCCCCAGCGCGTGATAGAGACGCCCCATCCAGGCAGCATCGCGCCGGGCCAGGTAGTCGTTCACCGTGACCACGTGCACCCCGTCGCCGGTCAGTGCGTTGAGATAGGCCGGCAGGGTCGCGACCAGGGTCTTCCCCTCGCCGGTACGCATCTCGGCAATGCGGCCGTCGTTCAGGACCATGCCGCCGATCAACTGCACGTCGAAATGGCGCAGGCCCATCACCTGCGCGCTCATCGCGCGGCACACGGCAAAGGCTTCCGGCAGGAGCTTCTCCAGGTCCTCGCCCTCGCCCAGGCGGCGCTGGAATTCCCGGGTCTTGTGGCGCAGCTCGTCCCGCGACAGCGCCTCGGTGGAGTCGGCCAGGGCATTGATGCGTTCCACCGCGCGGGTATAGCGCTTGAGGATGCGATCGTTGCGACTACCGAAGATCTTCTGAACGAGCTGCTTGACCATGGGGATCCGTAAGGGTTGGCTGAAACCCGCCTAGGATAAACGATCCGTCGGGGAAACGCTGTGCCGGGAAAACGGCTTTCCGGGAGGCCGCCGACGCCGAATTGCGCGCCTCGCAGTCACTTGGGAGACGCTGATTGAATCGCACGTCCGCGTTGGTGCCCCCTGTTTCCCGAGACCAGGCGTGTCGTGCAGCGGGTAGTGGTTCTACCCGCAAACAGCGCAACGCAGGGTCGGGGAATAGAGGGCACCAACCCCGCAAGCGATTGAATGCAGGGGCTCGGGCGCCCGTTGCTGATCAAAAACGGGCGCGCGCACGGCGTTGCGGTTCCCTTGTGCAGAGTGACTGCACGGCAGTCACCGCGCTTTGTTCGCACGCAAAAGCGACTCGAGCGCGGACGTGCGATTCGATCAGCGTCTCCCTAGGTGTCAGTCCCGATCGGGAAGGAAGTTGTAGGGGTTGAGGGCCTTGCCGGCATCCACCACCTCGTAGTGCAGGTGGGTGTCGGTCGCGCGGCCGGTGCGGCCCATGGTCGCGATCACCTGGCCGGCCTCCACGCGCTCGCCAGCCTCGACCAGGATCTCCGCATTGTGGGCGTAGCGCGTGTTCAGGCCGCCGCCGTGGGCGATCTCGACCAGGTTACCGAAGCTGCTGCGCCGCCCCGCGAACACCACCAGACCGCCACCGGCCGCGCGGATCTCGGAGCCGGGCCGACCGGCAAAGTCCATCCCTGAGTGGAACCGCCGATTGCCGGTGAACGGATCCTCGCGGTAGCCAAACGCCGAGCTGATCCAGGCATCATCCTCGACCGGACGAAGCCGCGGCGACAGGGCCTCGCGCGAGGCATCCAGGCGCAGCTCGGAGCCCACGAGGTCCACCGCGGCGCTGTGCCGACCCAGCAGGTGCTCCAGCGCCAGCAGGCGGTCGTGCACCTCCAGCGGTGAATCCGGTCCTTCCAGCAGGGGTCCGCCCTGGCCCCCGGTCTCCGGCGCCAGATCGGCCACGTCCAGTCCCAGGGAGTCGCCCACCGACCGGATGCGCAGATCCACACGCGACAACTGGCGTTCCAGCGCCACGACCCGTTCAACCAGATGATTCAGGCCCTCGCGGGCGGCTTCGCGCTCCACCGTCTCGACGGCCACGGGATCCAGGGTATTGGTCACCGGAATCCGGACCACCTCGCGCTGGCTCTGGCCGACCAGGTAGGCCGCCACCACCGCGGCCGCCATCAGCAGCACCAGCACGCCCCCCGACACGGCCATCGCCCACAGGGGCAGGCGTGCACAAAGGCCGTCCGGACGTAGTACGATCAACTGCATGCGAATCCTCTTGTTCTCTCCGCCTTGCGCCACCGGGTTACCGGGATGACACCGCAGCGGATCACCCGTTTCATCGCCCGCGACTGGTCCGCGCACTCCGGCCGCGACCGCGGCGTGGAGCGCGCCCTCGAGGGCCTCGCCGGCAATGCGCTGAAGGCGCGGCGACTGGCGTTCACCCTGCGCGAGGACACCCTGGTCGCGATCTGCGCGGACCGCGGCCTGGCGACCGAACTGCGCTTCCAGCAACGCGAACTGCTCAAGACCCTGCGTGCCGCGGGCTTCGAGGGCATCGAGCAGATGCGCATCCGGCTGTCCCGGGTGCCCCGCCCTGCCGAACCGGCCGCGCGGCTGGAACGGCGCGAGATCCCGGAAGCCGCCCGGCAGATCCTCGCCGACACTGCCTCTCGCATTCAGGATCCCGAACTGGCCGGTGCGCTGGATCGGCTCGCCCGCGCGGCGCGCCCGTCCCCGCCGAAGCCGGACTGAACCGGCGCCGCGGTATTCAGCCCGCCGGCGTCGGTGCCAGCTGGCCGAAGGAGATCGGCAGGCGCTCGTTCGGGTCCTCGAAGGTGACCTTTTCCCAGGCCGTCTCGTCGGCCGCGAGTTGGCGGATCAGCTGATTATTCAGTGCATGCCCGGACTTGTGCCCGGTGAAGGCGCCGATCAGGCTGTGGCCGAGCAGGTACAGGTCCCCGACCACGTCGAGGATCTTGTGCTTTACCAGCTCGTTGTCGTAGCGCAGACCGTTCTCGTTCAGGATCTTGTAGTCATCGAGCACCACGGCATTGTCCAGGCTGCCGCCCAGCGCCAGCTGGTTGGCCCGCAGGGCCTCGATGTCGCGCATAAACCCGAAGGTTCGGGCACGCGAGACCTCCTTCACGAAGGAGGTGGACGAGAAATCCAGCTCGGCGCGCTGGCTCCCGTCGGTGAACATCGGGTGTTCGAAGTCGATGCAGAAACCGACCTTGAACCCCTCGTAGGGATCGAAGCGCACCCATTTGTCGCCCTCGCGGACTTCCACGCTGCGCTTGACCCGAATGAATTCCTTGGGCGCGTCCTGCTCTTTCAGCCCGGCGGACTGCAGCAGAAACACGAAGGGACCGGCACTGCCGTCCATGATGGGCACCTCGGCGGCGCTCACGTCGACGTGCAGGTTGTCGATGCCCAGTCCGGCTATGGCCGAGAGCAGATGCTCCACGGTCGAGACCCGGACATCGCCATTGACCAGCGTGGTCGAAAGCCGCGTGTCGCCGACATTGTCGGCACAGGCGCGGATCTCCACGGACGGATCAAGATCGCAGCGATGGAACACAATCCCGGTGTTCACCGGGGCCGGCCGCAGGGTCAGCACCACCTTCTCTCCGGTATGCAGTCCTACCCCGGTCGCCCGAATGCTGTTCTTGAGCGTTCTTTGCCTGATCAACGAATTGAGCCTCTCTCTTTCAGGAGAGCGCATAAGGGGAGCCCGGGCCCTCCCGGGCTCCTCATGCACACAACGATTGCCGCATTATTGCAGGATTCCGCTCGTCCTGCATGTGCCGGCGCTCTCAGTCCGCCTGTTTGCGCAGAAAGGCCGGAATATCCAGCACATCAATGCCTTGCTGCTGGTTGTAGTCCACCGCCAGATTGTCGCCACCGCGGCGCTTGACGGTCGGCTGATCGAGGTCGACTTCGACGTCGGAACCGACCGCCTTCTTCGGCTGGGCATCGACCACCCGCACCTGCGGACGTTCGGACTGCGAAGCCGGGGCCCCCAGGCCGGTCGCCACCAGGGTGACCCGCAGCTCGTCGGTCATCTCGGGGTCGATCACCGTCCCGACGACGACGTTGGCGTCTTCCGAGGCCAGGGCCTTCACCGCCTCCCCGACTTCCTCGAACTCGCCGATACCGACATCCATGCCGCCGGTCACGTTCACCAGGATGCCGCGCGCGCCGGAGATATCGATGTCCTCCAGCAACGGGCTGGCGATCGCGGCTTCGGCCGCCTCGCGGGCACGGTCCTCGCCGGAACCGGAGCCGGTCCCCATCATCGCCATACCCATCTCGCGCATCACGTTGCGCACGTCGGCGAAGTCGACGTTGATCAGGCCCGGGCGGGTGATCAGCTCGGCAATGCCCTGCACCGCGCCGAACAGCACGTCATTGGCGGCCTTGAAGGCGTCCAGCAGGGTGGTGTTCTTGCCCAGCACCGTCAGCAGCTTCTCGTTGGGAATGGTGATCAGCGAGTCGACCTGCTCGGTCAGGGCCTTGATCCCGGACATGGCCACCTGCATGCGGCGCTTGCCCTCGAACGGGAACGGCTTGGTGACCACCGCCACGGTCAGGATGTTCATCTCCTTGGCGATCTGCGCCACCACCGGCGCGGCCCCGGTACCCGTACCACCGCCCATGCCGGCGGTAATGAAGACCATGTCCGCGCCCTGCAGCAGGTCCTGGATGCGCTCGCGATCCTCCAGCGCGGCCTCGCGGCCCACGGAGGGATCCGCCCCGGCCCCCAGGCCCTTGGTGATGTCGCCACCCAGTTGCAGCAGCGTCTTGGAATCCAGGCTTTTCAGGGCCTGGGCATCGGTATTGGCGCAGATGAAGTCCACGCCCTCCAGTTGCGAGTTGACCATGTGCTGCACGGCGTTGCCGCCGCCGCCCCCGACGCCGACGACCTTGATCGTCGCGTTCTGGCTATAGGTATCCATCAGTTCGAACGTCATGATTGCGTCCTCTCGTTGCGTGTGTACAGGTACTTCTGTTGGCCTGCGTCATGGCCGGAGAGCGGTCCGACCCCCAAAGATTCCGGTGTCCTGGTCATCAGAACTGCCCGGAAAACCAGCGCTTCATGCGCGCCCATACGCCCTGGAACCCGCTGCTCACGGGCCGGGCCTCCTGCTCCGCACGCGACTCGCGGGCGTAGAGCAGCAGCCCCACTCCCGTCGCGTGGATCGGATTCTTCACCACATCCAGGAGCCCGGTGACGCGTTGCGGCACCCCCAGGCGTACGGGCATGTGGAAGACCTCTTCGGCGAGGTCCACCACACCTTCCATTCGAGACGATCCGCCGGTCAGTACGACCCCGGCGGCGATCATTTCCTCGGTTCCGCTGCGGCGCAGCTCCGCCTGCACCAGCTGCAGCAGTTCCTCGTAGCGCGGCTCGACCACGGAGGCGAGCGTCTGACGCGACAGCCGACGCGCGGCCCGATCGCCCACCCCGGGCACCTCGATGCTCTCGCCCGGGTCGGCCAGCGAGCGCAGCGCGCAGGCGTACTTGATCTTGAGTTCGTCGGCGTACTGGGTCGGCGTGCGCAGGGCGACCGCGATGTCGTTGGTCACCTGATCCCCGGCAATCGGGATCACCGCGGTGTGCATGATCGCGCCATGGGCGAACACCGCGATGTCGGTGGTGCCACCGCCGATGTCCACCAGGCAGACACCCAGGTCCTTCTCGTCCTCGCTGAGCACCGAATAGCTGGAGGCGAGCTGTTCCAGGATGATGTCGTCCACCCGCAGCCCGCAGCGCTCCACGCACTTGACGATGTTCTGCGCCGCGGACACCGCGCCGGTGACCAGGTGCACCTTGGCCTCCAGCCGCACCCCGGACATCCCGATCGGCTCGCGGATGCCCTCCTGCTCGTCGATGATGTATTCCTGCGGCAGCACATGGAGGATGCGCTGGTCGGCCGGGATCGCGATCGCGCGCGCGGCGTCGATCACCCGGTCGACGTCACCCGCGACCACCTCGCCGTCCTTGATCGCCACCACGCCGGTGGAGTTGTAGCTCTTGATGTGGGAGCCGGCGATCCCGGTGTAGACCGAATGGATCTCGCAGCCGGCCATCAGCTCGGCCTCCTCCACCGCGCGCTGGATCGACTGGACGGTGGACTCGATGTTCACCACCACGCCCTTCTTCAGCCCGCGCGAAGGGGAGGAGCCGATCCCGATGATCTCGATCTCGCCTTCCTCGGTCAGCTCCCCGACCACCGCCTCGATCTTCGAGGTCCCGACGTCCAGGCCGACGATCAGACCGGGTTCCGACTTCTTTGCCATCATCTTTCTGCGTCCTGTCGTTCGTGTCATCGGGCGTCTCCCGCACCGTCATCCGCCGCATCCGCCCAGGCCACCGCGAGCCCGTGCGGATAGCGCAGGTCGATCCGTTCCACCGGGGCATCGCGATAGTCGCGAATCGCCGGCACCGCGCGGACCAGCTGACCCAGGCGGCTCAGATCGGCATCCCGCCCCATCAGCACGCGCACGCCGTCCGCCAGGTGGATGCTCCAGTCATGGCGCGCCCCTTCCTGCAGCCCGGTGACCTCCAGCCCGGCATCGGCCAGGCGCGCGGAGACCTCCAGGTAGCGATGCATCAGCACCACCTGCCGCCCATCCGTCCCTGCGAGGGCCGGCAGCCCCTCCCAGTCATCCAGCGCCACCGGCCCGAACAGCCGGCCGTGGCGGTCGACCAGGTGGTCGTCGCCCCATTGCGCCACCGGCACCGGCTCGCGGATCTCGACCACCAGCGTGTCCGGCCACTGGCGGCGCAGGCGCACCGTGTCCACCCAGGGCTGGGCCTCCAGCGCCGTGCGCAGGCGCTCCAGCTCGACCCCGACAAAGCCCGATGCATGGGCGCGGGCCAGCTCCTGCACGGCCGCGACATCCGCGTGCTGCGGGTTGCCGGTCACCTCGATGCGCTCGATCGGCAGCCAGGCATCCGGGTCGAACTGCAGCCAGGCCAGCGCGCCCAGCACCAGCATCCCGGCAAGGCCCATGCCGGCCATCAGGCGCAGCCCCGGGCCGGCCAGGCGGCGCAAGGGCGACGGCCCCTGCGACTGCGGCCGGCGCGCGGGTCGGGTTGTACGCCGTGCGTTCAACGCAGCCCTCCACACTCGAAACTGGAATCGAGGATGCGCAGGCACAGCTCGTCGAAGTCGATCCCGGCCTGCGCGGCCGCCTTGGGCACCAGCGAGTGATCGGTCATGCCCGGGATGGTGTTCACCTCGATCAGGAAGTTCTCGCCGTGCTCGTCCTGCAGGATGTCCACCCGGCCCCAGCCGCAGCCCTCCAGCGTCGCGAAGGCCGCGATCGCCAGGGACTGCAGCTCCAGAAGCGCGCTCGAATCCAGCGGGGGCGGGCAGACGTAGCCGGTATCATCGGCCTCGTACTTGGCGTGGTAGTCGTAGAACCCACCCGGGGTACGGATCTCCACCACGGGCAGCGGCTCGTTGCCGAGGATCGCGACGGTGTACTCGCGCCCGCGGATCCACTGCTCGGCGAACACCTGGCCCGGCTGCAGCCGGGCCGCCTCGAACGCCGCCGGCAGATCCGCGACGCGATCGACCCGCGTGATGCCGAGGCTGGAGCCCCCGCGGGCCGGCTTCACGATCAGCGGCAGGCCCAGGGCCTCGGCGACCGCCTCCGGATCGAAACCGGGTGTCAGCAGGCGGTAGGGCGCGCTGGGCAGATTGCTGCCCGCCCACAGCCGCTTGCAGGCCAGCTTGTCCATGCCCAGCGCGGAGCCAAGCACGCCGGTCCCGGTGTATGGCACACCCGCCATGTCGAGGCAGCCCTGCAACGTGCCGTCCTCGCCACATTCGCCGTGGAGCACGATAAACACCCGGTTGAAGCCCTCCAGCGCCAGGCAGCGGGCACTCTCGCGGGTCAGGTCCAGCGGGTGGGCATCCACGCCCTGGCGCTGCAGGGCCGCCAGCACGGCCTGGCCACTCTGGAGCGAGATGTCGCGCTCGCCGGACCAGCCACCCATCAGGACCGCGACCCGGCCGTAGTCTTGTGCGCTTCGCTTGCTCATGCCGTTCCCTCGCTTGTCTCGTTCGCACCCGCGGCGCGTCCCAGCACCCGGACCTCCGGCTCCAGGTGCACCCCGAAGCGCCGCTCCACTTCGTCCTGGGCATGGCGCAACAGCCATTCGATATCGGCGGCGCGGGCCGTCCCGTCGTGGGTGATGAAATTGGCGTGCTTGGGCGAGATCTCCGCCGCGCCGCGGCGCAGGCCCTTCAACCCGGCCGCCTCCACCAGACGCGCCGCGTGATCCCCCTCCGGATTACGGAAGACCGAACCGCAGGACGGCAGACCCAGCGGCTGCTTCGCCGAGCGCTCGCGCAGGAGTTCGCGGATGCGTCGGGTTCCGGCTTCGGGGTCGCCCGGGGCCAGCCGCAGCACGCAGCCGGTGAACCATTCGTCTTCCGGGCCCCGGACACTGCGGTAGCCGATGGAGTAATCCGCTGGCGTGCGGGTATGCAGTTCACCGCGCACATCCACCGTGGCCACCGATTCCACCAGCGGCCAGATCTCGCCGCCCCAGGCGCCCGCATTCATGTACAGCGCGCCCCCCACCGTGCCCGGGATGCCGGCCAGGAACTCGGCCCCGACCAGCCCCTCGCGGGCCCCGAAGCGCGCGGCCTGGGCACAGGCCAGCCCGGCGCCCAGCAGGAGACGATCACCGTCCAGACGCCGGCGCTCGTTGAGGACACCCGACAGGTGCACCACCAGCCCCTCGACACCCCCGTCGCGGATCAGCACGTTGCTGCCAAGCCCGAGGAAGGTCACCGGCATCTGCGGGGCGTGGGTCGCGTGGTCGCGCAACGCGGCCACCAGATCGTCGAGGTCGACCGGCTGGAACAGCCAGTCGGCCGGCCCGCCGACCCGCCACGACGTGAGCCCGGCCAGCGGCACCCGGGCCTGCAGCCGCCCGCGCGGCTCCCCGGCGAACGGCGTCGCCATCGGCTCGATCTCGCGCGCCGCCATCATGTGCCCCCCTCGCCGGACGCGCTCAGCTGTTCGGGGAGCAGACCGGCCAGGCGGCCAATGTCGCCGGCGCCCTGGGCAATGACCACGTCATCCGCGCGCAGCATGCGCCCAAGGACGTCGACGACGTCGTCGGCCCGCTCGACAAACACCGGTTCGACCTGACCGCGCAAGCGGATGGCCCGCGCCAGGCTGCGGCCGTCGGCACTGGGGATCGGCTCCTCGCCGGCGGCATACACTTCCAGCAGGATCAGCACATCGGTCTCCGACAGCGCCTCGACAAAGTCCTCGAACAGGTCACGCGTGCGGGTATAGCGATGCGGCTGGAAGATCGTGATGCGCCGCCGATCCGGCCAGGCATCGCGCGCGGCGGCCTGAGTCGCGGCGATCTCCCGCGGGTGATGGCCGTAGTCGTCGACCAGGGTCACCGGGCCGCTGGGGGCCTGCCAGGACTGGACCTGGAAGCGCCGGCCGATGCCCTGGAAACGCTCCAGCGCGGCCTGGATCGCGGTCGGCGCCACCTCCAGCTCGTGCGCGACCGCCGCCGCGGCCAGGGCGTTCAGCACGTTGTGGCGGCCGGGCAGGTTGAGGGTCACGGGGAATGCGGCCTGCCCCGGCAGGGCCAGATCGAAGTACATGCGCACGCCTTCCTGGCGCACATTCAGGGCGCGCACGTCGGCCGGCTGCTCGATGCCGTAGGTCAGGCGCGGGCGCTCCAGTTCCGGATACAGGTCGCGCACCTGCGGGTCGTCCGCGCACAGCACGGCGATGCCGTAGAACGGCAGGTGATGCAGGAACTCGAGGAAGGTGGCGCGCAGCTTGCCGAAGTCGTTGCCATAGGTCCCCAGGTGATCGGCATCGATGTTGGTCACGATGCTGATCATTGGCTGCAGATGGAGGAACGAGGCATCGCTCTCGTCGGCCTCGGCCACGAGGTAGTCACCGGCCCCGAGGTTGGAGTGACTGGCCGTGCTGTTCAGGCGCCCGCCGATCACAAAGGTCGGATCCATGCCCGCCTCCGCCAGGACACTGGCGACCAGGCTGGTGGTGGTCGTCTTGCCGTGGGTGCCGGCCACCGCGATGCCGTAGCGAAAACGCATCAGTTCGGCGAGCATTTCGGCGCGGCGCACAATCGGGATACCCCGACGACGGGCCTCCTGGACCTCTGGGTTGGACGGGTTGATCGCGCTGGAAACCACCAGCACGTCCGCGTCCGCCACATTCGCCTCGGTATGGGCCGCCACCACCGGGATGTCCATCGCCTTCAGGCGCTCGACCATCGCCGACTGCCCCAGGTCGGAACCGGAGACCCGGTAACCCAGCTGGTGCAGGACCTCGGCGATCCCGCTCATGCCGGAACCCCCGATCCCGACGCAGTGGATACGGCGAATGCGGCGCATTGCGTGACGCGGCAGGCGCGTGGCGTTCATGACGATCCCTCCGGGCGGGCACCCGCCATCTCCATGCAGGCGTCGGCCAGGCGCTGCACCGTGTCCGGGCAGGCCTGCTCGCGCGCCAGGACCGCGCGGGCCCGCAGGGCCTCGCGATCCAGCGGCCCGACCCGGTCAAAGATGGCCTGGGCCGTCAGTTCGGCATCCGCGATCATCCAGGCCGCGCCCGCGCGCACCAGGGCCTCGGCGTTCGCGGTCTGGTGGTCATCCACCGCATGTGGATAGGGGACGAAGATCGCCGGCACCCCGGCGGCGGCCACCTCGGCCACGGTCAGGGCCCCGGCGCGACAGATCACCAGGTCCGCCCAGGCGTAAGCGGCGGCCATGTCCTCGATAAAGGCGGAGATCTCGGCCGCCAGCCCGGCTTCGGCGTAGGCGGACCGGGCCTCCTCCAGGGTGCGTTCGCCGGCCTGGTGGCGGATGTTCAGGGGCTGTTGCGCCGCCACCATCGCCAGGCCCGCGGGCAGGGTCCGATTAAGGGAGCGGGCACCCAGGCTGCCCCCCAGGACCAGGATGTTCAGCGGGCCTTCGCGCTCGTCGAAGCGGACCTCCGGGACGGGCAGGCCGGCGATCTGCGCGCGCACCGGGTTGCCCACGACCGTGACCGCCACCCGTTCGGGAAAACTGTGCTCGAAGCCGGAGTACACCCGGTCGGCGACCTTCGCCAGCCAGCGGTTGGTCAGGCCGGCCACCGCGTTCTGTTCGTGGATCGCCAGGGGGCGCCCCAGCGCGGCCGCCATCAGGCCGCCGGGCCCGGCCGCGAAGCCGCCGAAACCGATCACGGCGTCCGGGCGCAGGCGCGTCATCAGGCCCAGCGCCGCCCACAGCGACAGACCCAGCCGCCACGGCGCCAGCGCCAGTCCGATCACGCCCTTGCCGCGAATCCCGGCGATGGGGAGGGTTGTCAGTTCGATGCCGGACTCCGGTACCAGCCGCGCCTCCACGCCGCGGGTGGTACCCAGCCAGCGCACCTCGGCGCCGCGGGCACGCAGCTCCTCGGCCACCGCCAGCCCGGGGAACACGTGGCCTCCTGTGCCGCCAGCCATGATCAGGATGCGCGGGGCGTTCATGCCGCACCTCCCCGCCGGCGACGGGACGGCTGCGCCGCCCGGGGAGCGGGCACCTGGGCCTCGCGGTAGACGCGCATCACCAGGCCGATGGCCGCCAGCGAGACAATCAGCGAACTGCCGCCGTAACTGAGAAACGGCAGGGTCAGCCCCTTGGTCGGGAGCAGCCCCATGTTCACGGCGAGGTTCAGGAAGGCCTGCAGGCCCATCCAGATCGCCACACCGAACGCCAGATGGGAGGCGAAGGCATGGCCGGCGCGCTCGGCATACAGGCCGATACGGATGCAGCGCCAGACCAGCACCCCGAACAGCGCGATCAGGGCGATAACGCCGACGAAGCCGAACTCCTCGGCAAAGACCGCAAACAGGAAATCGTTGTGCGCCTCCGGCAGGTAGAACAGCTTCTGCACGCTGTTGCCCAGCCCGGCCCCGAACCAGCCGCCGGAGCCGATCGCGATCAGCGACTGGGTCAGCTGAAAGCCGGTGGCGAACGGGTCCTGCCAGGGGTCGAGGAAGGCCGTCAGGCGCGCCACGCGGTAGGGTGCCGCGACCGCCACCACCGCCATACCGGCGCCGATCGTGACCCCCAGCGCGGCGAACTGCCACAGCTTGGCACCGGCCAGGAACAGCATGCCCATGCCGATCGCCAGCATGATCGCCGCCCCCCCGAAGTCGGGCTGCAGCAGCATCAGGATGGTGCCCACCCCGAGCACGATCAGCGGACGGATGAAGCCGAGGAAATGCAGGCGCAGCGTCGAGTAGTGGCGCACGATGTAGCCGGCGAGGTACATCACCACCAGCAATTTCACCAGCTCCGCCACCTGGAGGTTGAACATGCCCAGCGGGATCCAGCGGGTCGCCCCGTTCACCGTGCGGCCCACCCCGGGGATCAGCACGGCGATCAGCAGCACCATCACCAGGATCAGCAACCAAGGCCCCGCGCGCTCCCAGCGCGCCAGCGGAACCGACCACAGGAAGGTCGCCACCGCCAGACCGATAGCGGCGAAGATCACCTGGCGCTGGAAGAAGTGCCAGGTATTGCCGAAATAGCGCTCGCCCAACCCCATGGAGGCCGAGGCGACCATCACCAGCCCGATCCCCAGCAGGGTCGCCGCGACCGCCAGCAGAGGCAGGTCCACGTGATCGCGCAGGCCGGCCACCAGGCCGCGATCCGGCAGTCCGAGGCGGCTACTCGAGACACTCATGCCGCGAGCCCCCGCACCGCGCGGGCGAAGTCGTCGCCGCGCGCCTGGTAATTCTCGTACATGTCCAGGCTGGCACAGCCCGGCGACAGCAGCACGGTATCCCCGGGCTCCGCCCAGGCGGCGGCCTGGGCGACCGCGGCGGCCATGTCGTCGACGCGCTGCACCGGCACCACTGATGCCAGGGCGCGGGCGATGGCCGGCGCGTCTTCGCCCAGCAGGACCACCCCGCGGACCTTGCCCGGGATGTAATCCGCCAGCGGGGCGAAGTCCTGGCCCTTGCCCTGCCCCCCGGCAATCAGCACCAGCGGCCCCGGCGTACCGCGCAGCGCGGCCAGGGTGGCGCCCACGTTGGTACCCTTGGAGTCGTTGATGTATGCGACCCCGTCGACCTCGGCAATCCACTGCGAGCGGTGCGGCAGCCCGGGGAACTCGGCCAGCGCCGCCAGTGCGCGGGCCCGGGGCGCGCCTGGCTCCAGCCACGGCCAGGCCAGCGCCAGCGCGGCCAGGGCGTTGGCCCAGTTGTGCTGCCCCCGCAGGCGCAGGCGACCCGTGGCGAGAAGGCCCTCGTCGCCATGCACCAGCTCGGGGCCATCCTCGGGTGCCGGACGCACGCCGAAGTCGACCGCACGCGGCGGGGCGTCGAGACCGAAGGAGATCACCTGCAGGTCCTGCGGCAGCGCAATCTCGCGCAGCCAGGTGTCCTCGCGATTCAGCACGCCACGCTGGGCGCGATCCAGGATCCGGGCCTTGGCGCGTACATAGGCGTCCAGATCGGCGTAGCGGTCCAGGTGGTCGGGGGAGATATTCAGGATGGCGGCGGCGGCCGGCGCCAATGTGTGGCTGCGCTCCAGCTGGAAGCTGGACAGCTCCAGCACGTACAGATCGGGCGCCGATTCCAGCAGGTCCAGCGCCGGGGTCCCGAAGTTGCCGCCGACCGCGACACGGTAGCCAGCGGCCTGGAGCAGCTCGCCCACCAGGGCGGTCACGGTGCTCTTGCCGTTGGAGCCGGTGATCGCGATCACCGGGGCGGTCGCCTGCTCGGCGAACAGATCGATGTCCCCGATCAGGCGGGCACCGGCCGCCTGCGCCTGCTGCAGGACGGGGTGTTCCAGGGCGACACCGGGCGAGACCACGATTCGGGAGACCCCCGTGGCATCCAGATCGTCCAGCGGCCCCACCCAGGCGGCGTTCACCCAGTCCGCGCCCGTAGCCAGCGCGGCGGGGGCCGCCCGGGTATCGGTGAGCGCAAACGACTGGCCCTGCGCGCGCAGGAAGCGGGCCACCGACAGTCCGGTCGCCCCCAGGCCCACGATCAGGTTGTCGCCGCTGGCTCGCATCATGGGATCAGCGCACCTTCAGGGTCGCGAGACCGATCAGCACGAACACCACGGTCAGGATCCAGAAACGCACGATCACGCGCGGCTCCGGCCAGCCCTTGAGTTCGAAGTGGTGATGCAGCGGCGCCATGCGGAAGATGCGCCGCCCGGTGAGCTTGAACGAGGCGACCTGCAGCATCACCGACAGCGTCTCCAGCACGAAGATGCCGCCCATGATCAGCAGGACGATCTCCTGCCGGGTCAGGATCGCCAGCATGCCCAGGGCCGCGCCCAGCGCGAGGGCCCCGACATCGCCCATGAATACCTGGGCGGGGTAGGTGTTGAACCACAGGAACCCGAGCCCGGCGCCGACCAGCGCGGCGGTGAAGATCACGACCTCGCCCACCCCGGGCACCGCCGGGATGCCGAGGTAGTCGGCGAACACCGCATGACCCGCCGCGTAGGCAAACACGCCCAGGGCGCCGGCCACCAGCACCGCAGGCATGATCGCCAGGCCGTCCAGCCCGTCGGTGAGGTTCACCGCGTTCGAGGAACCGACCACGACCAGCCAGACCAGCGGGATGAACAACCAGCCCAGGCTGAACTGGATGTCCTTGAACACCGGCAGGTAGAACGTGGTCTCCACCGGGCCCTGCGCGGTGTACATGATCACGCCGGCCGCGATCAGGGCGAACAGGGTCTGCCACAGGATCTTGGCGCGCGCCGACAGCCCCTTGCTGTTGCCATAGCGCAGCTTCAGGTAGTCATCCCAGCCGCCGACCGCACCGAACGCGAGGGTCGTCAGCAGCACGAGCCAGACGAAGCGGTTGGTCAGGTCGCTCCAGAGCAGGGTGGCGATGGCCACCGCGACCAGAATCAGCGCGCCGCCCATGGTCGGGGTGCCGGCCTTGGTCAGGTGCGACTCGGGGCCGTCGTCACGGATCTGCTGGCCGACCTTGCCGACAGTGAGGCGGCGAATCATCGCCGGGCCGATCAGCAGCGCGATCGCCAGCGCCGTGACCACCCCGAGGATGGCGCGAACGGTCAGGTACTGAAAGACCGTGAACGCGGAATAGAACTGGCTCAGGTACTCAGTCAGCGCGTAGAGCATCCGCCACCTCCGGCGCTGCCGAGGCCAGATCCAGCCCCTCGATGATCCGTTCCATGTGCTGGCTGCGCGAGCCCTTCACCAGCACCGTCGTACCCTCGGCCAGGAGCGCCTCCAGGCGCGCCTGCAATGCGCCGTGATCGGCAAACCATTCGCCACCATCACCGAACGCCTCGGCACTGTCGCGCGCGGCGTCGCCCAGGGCGAGGCAGTGGTCGATGCCCATGGCCCGGGCCAGCCGGCCCGTTTCGCGATGCAGTTCGCGGGTCTCCGAGCCCAGCTCGCCCATCGCGCCCAGCACCAGGATGCGCCGGCCGGGCATGGCCGCCAGCACCTCCAGCCCGGCCCTCAGCGAGTCCGGGTTGGCGTTGTAGCTGTCGTCCCACAGGCGTGCGCCAGTGACATGCCACAGTTCCTGCAGGCGCCCGCGGACGGGCTTCCAGCGCGCCAGGCCCTCGACGATGCGGTCGATCCCGAGGCCCACCGCATTGGCCGCGGCGGCCGCAGCGACGGCGTTTGCCGCGAGATGGCGCCCGGGGCCGGCCAGGCGCAGGTCGCGCCCCGCGCCGAGGATCGCCAGCCGCAGCCGGTCCGGGGCCTGCCACATCCCCTCGACCTCGCCGCCGCCCTCCAGCGAGAAGCGCTGGCAGTGGTGGTGCTCGTTCAGGGACAGCCAGTAGTCGGCAAACGGGTCGTCCAGGTTGATCACGGCGGTACCGCCCTGGGCCGGCAGACCGGAGTAGATCTCGGCCTTGGCATGCGCCACGCCCTCGAGGCTCCCGAAGCCCTCCAGATGGGCGCGCCCGGCATTGGTGATCATGGCCACCTGTGGCTCGACCCAGCGCACCATGCGGCCGATCTCGCCGGCGTGGTTGGCGCCCAGTTCGATCACCGCGTAGTCCACGTCCTGCGGCATGGCCAGCAGCGTCAGCGGCGCGCCGATCTCGTTGTTCAGATTGCCCGCGGTGGCATGCACGGAGCCTGCGCCCTCGAGGATGCAGCGCAGCATCTCCTTGGTGGTGGTCTTGCCGTTCGAACCGGTCAGGGCGATCACCCGCGCCCGGCTCTGGCGGCGCCAGTGGCGGCCGAGCCGACCCAGCGCCTCGCGCGTATCGGAGACAATGACCTGCGGCTGCGGGACATCCAGGGCCCGCTCGACCAGCAGCACCGGCGCCGGCAGATCGGCGGACACCTGCGTGTGGGCATCGAAGTTGGGCCCCTTCAGCGCGATAAACAGCGCCCCGGGGCGAGGCTCGCGGGTGTCGGTGAACACACCCTCGAAGGCCACGTCGCCCGCCCCCTGCAGGCGTCCCTTCACGGCCTCGGCCAGTTCCTGGCTGGTCATGCGAATCATTCTCCCTCCTCCCTGGTCGCGCGCTGCGGGTCGCGCGTGTCCTGCGGATGCCGACGCCCCACGGCCCGCACCTGCTCGCGGTCGCTGAACGGATACCGTTGCCCGCGAATCTCCTGAGTGGTCTCGTGGCCCTTGCCGGCCACCAGCACCACATCGCCCGCGCCGGCCTCCGCCAGGGCACTGGCGATCGCGGTGGCGCGGTCACCAATCTCGTGGCATTCGGCGGCCGCGGCACAGCCGGCAAGAATCTCGGCTCGGATCTCGGCCGGGTCCTCGCCGCGCGGGTTGTCGTCGGTCACGAAGACCACGTCCGCACGCTCGCAGGCCACCCGTCCCATCGCCGGACGCTTGCCGCGGTCGCGCTCGCCACCGCACCCGAAGACCACGCTCAGGCGTCCCTCGGTGTGAGGCCGCAGGGCGCGCAAGGCGGCGTCCAGCGCCTCGGCGGTGTGGGCATAGTCGACCACCGCCAGGGCCCCGTTGGGCAGCGGGAAGCGCTCCATGCGCCCGGGCACGCCGGGCAGCCGCGCGAGGGCGGCGATGGCCTGTTCACGCTCCAGGCCCAGCGCCTGCAGCGTGGCAAGGGTCGCGAGCAGGTTGCCCACCTGGAACAGGCCGAACAGCGTGGACTGGACCGTGCGGGTCTGGTCCTCGGCCTCGAGCGTGAAGCACAGCCCGTCCGGCGTGGCCGCCACGTCGCGGGCGCGCAGGTCGGCCGGCGCCCCGGTCGCGCTGTAGGTCAGGGCGCGAACACCCGGCGGCAGTCCCCCGGCGATCCGGCGCCCGAAGGCGTCGTCGATATTCAGCACCGCCGTCTGCAGGCCGGGCCAGGCAAACAGGCGGGCCTTGGCCTCGGCATACGCCTCCTGACTGCCGTGGAAATCGAGGTGGTCGGAACTCAGGCAGGTCAGCACGCCGACCGTGATCGGGGCCCCGGCAAGGCGCCCCTGTGCCAGACCGTGCGAGGAGGCCTCCAGCGCCACGGCCTGGCAGCCGGACCCCGCCAGATCCGCCAGATGACGATGCAGATCGAGCAACCCGGGCGTGGTGTGCCCGGTCGCCTCCAGCTGCCCGGGACGCCCAACGCCGAGGGTGCCGATCAGGCCGGTGGGCCGGCCCAGGGCCTCCAGGGCGAGCGCGATCAGGTGGGTCACCGTGGTCTTGCCATCGGTGCCGGTCACCGCCACCAGGGGGGCCGCCTCCGGCCACGCCCCGAACAGGGCGCGCGCCATCTGCGGTAGCCGGTCGCGCAGACCCGGCACATGGATCAGCGGGACCTCCACGGCGGATTCCGGGGGCTCGCCCTCGTCCCAGAGGATGACCCGGGCGCCACGGCCAGCCGCATCGGCGGCGTGCGCCAGACCGTGCCCGTGGGTGCCGGCCAGGGCCACAAAGACCGCGCCGGGGCCGACCTTGCGGCTGTCCTGGACCAGGTCGGCGACCGGCAGGGCCGCCTGGTCGGGGCGCAGGGACCCGGCGGGCAGCAGATCGCCCAGCACGGGTGCAGCCTCGCCTCGGGTATCGCGGGCGGCCATCATGTGGCCCCCTCGTGTTCCGCCGCCACCCGCATCGGGATTTCCGGCATCGCGTCCGGACGCACATTAAACATGCGCAGGGCCGAGCCCACCACCTGCCGGAACACGGGGGCCGCGACGGCGCCGCCGTAGTAGACCCCGGCATCGGGTTCGTCGATGACCACGGCCATCACGAAACGCGGATCGGAGGCCGGGGCCAGTCCGACAAAACTGGAGAAATAGCGGTCCTCGGTATAGCCACCCGGCCCGCTCTTGCGGCTGGTGCCGGTCTTGCCGGCCACCCGGTAGCCATCGATCGCCGCCTGGCGGGCCGTGCCCTCGGTGCCGATCACGTGCTCCATCATCGCCAGTACCTGGCGGGCGGTGCGCGGGGACATCACCCGCGCCGGTTCGCGCAGATCGTCGGCGGTGCGCACCAGCCGGACCGGCACGCGCTCGCCGTCGTTGGCGAAGGCGGTGTAGGCGGCCGCCATCTGCAGCGGCGACAGCGATAGGCCGTAGCCATAGCCGAGCGTGGCCTGCTCGACCTCGCGCCAGGTGGTGAAGTCCCGCAGGCGCCCGCGGGCCTCGCCGGGGAAATGGGTGCCCGGCGCCTGCCCGAACCCGGCCTGGTGGAGGGTCTGCCAGAAGCGATCCGCCGGGGTTTCCAGCGCCAGCTGCGTGGCCCCGACGTTGCTGGAACGGGCAATCAGGGTGGTCAGGTCGATGGTCCCGTAATCGCGCAGGTCACGAACGGTCAGGCGCCCGACACGCATGGTACCGGGGCCGGTCTCCAGGGTGGCGTTGGCATCCACCACCCCGGCATCCAGGGCCGCCGCGACGGTGAAGGGCTTCATCACCGAGCCCGGCTCCATGGTATCGGTGATGGCGCGGTTGCGAGCGCGGTCGGAGCGGATGGCACCACGGTTATTCGGATTGAATCCGGGCTGGTTGACCAGCGCGAGCACCTCGCCGCTGCGGGCGTCCAGCATCACCGCGGAGCCGCCCCGCGCGTTGTGTTCGGCGACCGCGGCCTTCAGCTCGCGGTAGGCCAGGTACTGCAGGCGCTGATCCAGGGTCAGCGCCAGCGTATTGCCGTCCCGCGCGGGGCGAATGCTGGCGACGTCGCGGATGGTGCGGCCGTGGCGATCGCGCAGCACGCGCTTGGCTCCCGGCTGGCCCGAGAGCCACTGATCGAAGGCCAGCTCGACCCCCTCCTGGCCCTGATCGTCGATGTTGGTGTAGCCGAGTACGTGCGACGTCGCCTCGCCGTGCGGATAGTAGCGACGGAACTCGCGGGTCAGCCCCACCCCCTGCATGCGCAGCGCGGCCACGCGTTCGGCCTGTTCCGGCAGCATGTGGCGGCGCAGATAGACGAACTCGCGCGAGGACCGGCTCTCGATCCGCTCCGCCAGCCACGCAGGCTCCACCTCCAGCGCCGCCGCCAGATCCGACCAGCGATCGCGCTGTTCCATCAGGTCCTGCGGATTGGCCCAGGCGGTCTGCACCGGGGCCGAGATCGCCAGCGGTTCGCCATGGCGGTCGGTGATCATGCCGCGATGGGCGGACTCGGTCAGGGTGCGCACCTGGCGCTGTTCGCCCTGCGAGGTCAGGAAGTCGCGCTCCAGCACCTGCAGGTCGACTGCGCGCAACAGCAGCGCGATGCCCGCCAGCGCGAACACGCCGATCACGACCTTCAGGCGACCGCCGCTGATCTGCCGCTTCAGCGCGCCCACGCATCCCCCCCGATCACCACGATGCGGTCGGAATCCGGCTGGATCATGTCCAGCTGCCGGCGCGCCTGTTCCTCGACCCGGCCCTGGGTCGCCCAGGTCGACTGCTCGATCTGCAACTGCGTCCATTCCAGATTCAGGACATCGCGCTGGGCGAGCGCCTGCTGCTGGTCGACGAAGGCCTGGCGGGCCTCGTGCTTCGCCGCGACGACCCCGATCGCCGAGGCAAACACGCCGGTCGCCAGCGCCACCGCCAGGAGGCCGCGCGCGACCATCAGAGTCGCTCCCCGACACGCAGCACGGCCGAGCGCGAGCGCGGATTGATGCGCTGTTCCTCGCGATCGGCGTGGACCGGCTTGCCGACCGGCCGCAGCTTGCGCTCCGGCTCCTCCGGCATCACCGGCAGGCCCTTCGGCAGCCGCACGTCGGACACCGGCTTGCGCAGGGCCTGCTTCACCATGCGGTCTTCCAGAGAATGGAAGCTGATGACGACCAGCCGCGCGCCGGGCATCAGGACGTCCGGGATCGTGGCCAGCCACTGCTCCAGTTCGGCCAGCTCCCGGTTCACGAAGATGCGCAGGGCCTGGAAGGTACGGGTCGCCGGGTGCTTGCCCGGCTCGCGCTTCGGCACGGCCCGGCGCACGATCTCGGCCAGCGCGGCGGTACGGGTAATCGGCGCCTCGGCGCGCGCGGCCACGATGGCGCGGGCGATGCGCCGCGAGTGGCGCTCCTCGCCATAGTGGTAGATCACATCGGCGATCTCGCCCTCGTCGGCGCGCGCCAGCCAGTCCGCGGCGCTCTCGCCGCTGGCGGGGTCCATGCGCATATCCAGCGGACCATCATGCTGAAAGCTGAAGCCGCGCTCGGGTGTATCGAGCTGCGGCGAGGACACGCCCAGATCCAGGAACACCCCGTCCGGGCCGCGCTCGGGGAAACGCCGGCGCAACGTGTCCGCCATGGTCGAGAACGGCCCGGCCTCGAAGGCGAAGCGAGGGTCGTCGGCCAGCGCCTCCGCGGACGCCGCGGCTTCCGGATCGCGGTCCATGGCCAGCAGCCGGCCCTCCGGCCCCAGCCGCTCCAGGATGGCCCGGCTATGGCCACCGCGGCCGAAGGTGCCATCGACATAGAAGCCGTCAGCTCGCACGGCCAGGCCCTCCAGCACCGCGTCGCGCAGCACCGGAACATGGGAGACGGATTCCATGCCCGTCACAACGCGATGGACTCGAGCGCTTCGTCATCCACGTCACCCCCCAGCACCTGGGCGCAGGTCTCCTCCCAGGTGGCCTCGTCCCAGATCTCGAACTTCTTGCCCTGCCCCAGCAGCACGACCCGCTTTTCCAGGCCGGCGTACTGACGCAGGGGAGTGGGCAGCAGCAACCGGCCGCTGCCATCCAGCTCGCATTCGGTGGCGTGACCCACCAGCAGGCGCTGCAGGTTGCGCACCTTGGGATTCATGTTGGGGCGGGACATCAGGTTCTGCTCGATGCGCTCCCATTCCGGAAACGGGTAGAGGAGGAGGCAACGGGAGGGATCAACGGTAATCACCAGCTGGCTGTTGCAGCTCGCAGCGAGGTCGTCGCGATACCGCGCCGGCATGGCCAGGCGGCCCTTCGCATCCAGATTGAGCTGGCTGACGCCTCGAAACATGGCTGGTAGCGGTGGTTACCCACCTTTCCCCACTTTGACCCACTTTTCGACACTATAGGTACGGGCATCCTCCAGAGTCAAGAAAATCGACCCCGAAAAACAAAAAATAAGCGTTGAATCACAGAGACTTAGCGCGACCGACGCGAGGGCGCCGAAAGAGCTGGAAGAAGGGTATTAAAAGCCTTGCGTTGAGGCCCAAACTTCATGCATCACTTTACAAGTTTGCCGCGGACACAGCGGGACCGGCCCGAACCGGCACGGCGGCGGGAGACTCGCAGGTGGGAAAAAGTGGGAGCCGGCCATAAGCCGGGTTCTGTCGTGGACAGTCATTCATCTGGGACGTCCGTCACCGGACGCCTCGTGCAGCCTACCCGGGTGCGATGCGGGCCACACCATGCACCCCTATTTGGCCTTGCTCCGGACTTTCCTCCAGATGCCACCAAGGATGAATCCCTCGACAGATATCTCCACGTACTCCTCTGGATCAGAGCTACGGACGTGGCTGAGAGGCCCTGTGTGTACCAAAGTTTGTACCACTCTATGTACCAGCACAAGGCACACAGCGAGGGGCAGCAAGAG
>NZ_KB898181.1:0-16299 GCF_000377465.1 Thioalkalivibrio sp. ALE30
TCGTAGGAGGACAGCAGGTCGCGAACTTCCATCTCGACCAGCTCCAGCAGCTCCGGATCGTCGACCATGTCGGCCTTGTTCAGGAACACCACGATGTACGGCACACCGACCTGACGCGCCAGCAGGATGTGCTCGCGGGTCTGCGGCATCGGGCCATCGGCCGCCGACACCACCAGGATCGCGCCGTCCATCTGCGCCGCACCCGTGATCATGTTCTTCACATAGTCCGCGTGCCCGGGGCAGTCGACGTGCGCATAGTGGCGAATGTCGCTTTCGTATTCGACGTGCGCGGTCGCAATCGTGATCCCGCGCGCCTTCTCTTCCGGCGCATTGTCGATCTGGTCAAACGCACGGGCTTCGCTCCCGTACTTCTTGCCCAGCACCGCCGTCATCGCCGCCGTCAGCGTCGTTTTCCCATGGTCCACATGACCAATCGTCCCCACATTCACATGCGGCTTCTTACGCTCGAACTTTTCCTTGGACACAGCTCAAACCTCTTGCAGTTCTTTCAAATAACGCGAATTCGGTATCAGGACGCCTTGGCGGCAACCGCCTCGGCGATCTGGGCGGGGGCCTCGGCGTACTTCTCGAATTCCATCGAGTAGGTCGCGCGGCCCTGGCTCATCGAGCGCAGCTGGGTCGAGTAGCCGAACATCTCGGACAGCGGCACCTCGGCCTTCAGCAGCTTCTGGCCGGCCACGTCTTCCATGCCCTTCACCAGACCGCGGCGGCGATTGAGGTCGCCCATCACGTCGCCCATGTACTCCTCGGGCGTCTCCACCTCGACCTTCATCATCGGCTCGAGCAGCACGGCACCCGCCTTCAGGGCGCCTTCCTTGAAGGCCATCGAACCGGCCACCTTGAACGCCATCTCGTTGGAGTCGACGTCATGGTAGGAGCCGTCGAACAGGGTGACCTTGACGTCCTCGACCGGATACCCGGCGAGCACACCGTTGGCCATCTGCTCCTCGATGCCCTTGGAGACGGCCGGGATGTAGTCCTTCGGCACCACACCACCCACGATGGCGTTCTCGAACTTGTAGCCTTCGCCGGGCTCCAGCGGCTCGATGCGGATCCAGACGTGACCGTACTGGCCGCGACCACCGGACTGGCGCACGAACTTGCCTTCCTGTTCGACCGTCTTGCGGATGGTCTCGCGGTAGGCCACCTGGGGCTGACCCACGTTCGCCTCGACCTTGAATTCCCGCTTCATGCGGTCGACCAGCACCTCCAGGTGCAGCTCGCCCATGCCGGAGATGATGGTCTGCCCGGATTCCTCGTCGGTCCGCACGCGGAACGACGGATCTTCCTGCGCCAGCTTGTTCAGCGCGATACCCATCTTTTCCTGGTCGGTCTTGGTTTTCGGCTCGACCGCGATGGAGATCACCGGATCCGGGAACTCCATACGCTCCAGTTCGACCGGGTCGTTCGGGTCGCACAGCGTGGTCCCGGTGTACAGGTCCTTCAGACCGACCACGGCGCCGATGTCACCCGCGCGCAGCTCCTTGATCTCCTCGCGGGAGTTCGAGTGCATCTGCAGGATGCGGCCGATGCGCTCGCGGCGGTTGTTCTGCGTGTTCAGGACCGAGTCGCCGGCCGACAGCACGCCCGAATAGACGCGCACGAAGGTCAGCGAGCCCACGTAGGGGTCGGTCATGATCTTGAACGCCAGCGCGGCGAACGGCTCGTCATCGGAGGCGTGCTTCTCGACCGGCTCCTCGGTGCCCGCCTTGACGCCCTTGATCGCCTTGACCTCTTCCGGCGATGGCAGGTACTCGACGACCGCGTCGAGCATCGCCTGCACACCCTTGTTCTTGAACGCGGAGCCGCACAGCATCGGCACGATCTCGAGCTCGATGGTGCGATGGCGCAGCGCGGACTTGATCTCTTCCTCGCTGAGCGTGCCCTCGTTGAGGTACTTGTCCATCAGCTCTTCGTTGGCCTCGGCGGCCGCCTCGAGCATGTTCTCGCGCCACTTCTCGGCCTCGGCCTTGAGCTCCTCCGGGATATCCTTGTATTCGAAGGAGATGCCGAAGTTGTCCTCGTCCCAGTAGATGGCCTGCATCTTCACCAGGTCGATCACGCCCTTGAACTGGTCCTCCGCGCCGATCGGCAGCTGGATCGGGACCGGGTTCGCCTGCAGGCGTTCCTTCATCTGTTCATAGACGCGCAGGAAGTCGGCGCCGGCGCGGTCCATCTTGTTCACGAACGCCATACGCGGCACGGCGTACTTGGTCGCCTGGCGCCACACGGTCTCGGACTGCGGCTGCACGCCACCGACCGCGCAGTACACCATGACCGCGCCGTCGAGCACACGCATGGAGCGCTCGACTTCGATGGTGAAGTCCACGTGCCCGGGGGTATCGATGATATTCACCCGGTGCTCGTCGAACTGCTTGGCCATGCCGGACCAGAAGCTGGTGGTCGCCGCGGAGGTGATGGTGATCCCGCGCTCCTGCTCCTGCTCCATCCAGTCCATCACGGCTGCACCGTCATGCACCTCGCCGATCTTGTGCGACAGACCGGTGTAGAACAGGATGCGTTCGGTCGTCGTCGTCTTGCCGGCGTCGATGTGCGCGCTGATCCCGATGTTCCGGTAGCGCTTAAGTGGGGTCTTGCGTGCCACGGTGAGCCTCTCTAAACAGATTTACCAGCGGAAATGGGCGAACGCCTTGTTCGCTTCCGCCATGCGGTGAGTGTCTTCGCGCTTCTTCACGGCCGAGCCCTTGCTGTCGGCGGCGTCCATCAGTTCGCCAGCCAGCTTCAGGGCCATGGTCCGTTCGCCACGCTTGCGGGCGGCCTCGACCACCCAGCGCATCGCCAGCGCGTCCTGACGCACCGAGCGGACTTCCACCGGAACCTGATAGGTCGCGCCACCGACGCGGCGCGACTTGACCTCGACGCGCGGACGGATGTTGTCCAGGGCACGCTCCAGCGCGCCCATCCCGTCGCCCTGCTTGGACTCGATCTGGTCCAGGGCGCCGTACACGACCTGCTCGGCGACGGATTTCTTGCCGTCACGCATGACCGTGTTGATGAACTTGGCCAGGCGCTCGCTTCCGAACTTCGGGTCGGGGAGGATGTGACGCTTGGGGGCAGCTGCTCTTCTAGACATGTTTCAGTTCCCGGACTGGATCTCGGTTAGGATTTCTTGGGACGCTTGGTGCCGTACTTGGACCGGCCCTGGGCACGCTTCTGCACGCCCTGGGTATCCAGGCTGCCGCGCACCGTGTGGTAGCGCACACCCGGGAGGTCCTTCACGCGGCCGCCACGGATCAGGACCACCGAGTGCTCCTGCAGGTTGTGGCCTTCCCCGCCGATGTAGCTACTGACTTCGTAGCCATTGGTCAGCCGCACGCGCGCAACCTTGCGCAGCGCCGAGTTCGGCTTTTTCGGGGTGGTCGTGTAGACACGGGTGCAGACCCCGCGCTTCTGCGGGGAACCCTGCAGCGCCGGCACATCGCTCTTTTCGACGGGGCGCTTGCGGGGCTTGCGTACCAACTGGTTGATCGTGGCCATGAAACCCTTTCTCCTAGCCTAAAAATAACGACAGGCCGGCGCCGAGACCGGCCTGTCGAGGGAGCGGAATTCTAATCGCCGCCCCCGTGAGTGTCAAGATGGGACGGGTCACTCGGACCCGTCTTCCGCGGTACCCGGATCGGTGGTGGCGGGCTCGGACTCGGCGGTGGCCGCCTGGGTCTCCTCGACCGCCTCGAACTCGGGCATTTCCAGCGCGCGCTTGCGACGGCGCTCCTTGTGGTAGGCGAGGCCCGTCCCGGCGGGGATCAGGCGCCCGACAATCACGTTCTCCTTCAGACCGCGCAGGTCGTCGCGGGCGCCCCGGGTGGACGCCTCGGTCAGTACGCGGGTGGTCTCCTGGAAGGAGGCCGCGGAGATGAACGACTCGGTGACCAGCGAGGCCTTGGTGATCCCGAGCAGCACGCGCTCGTAGGTCGCCGGCTGCTGATCCGCACCCAGTTGTTCGTTCTCCTCGAGGACACGCACGCGATCGACCTGGTCCCCGGCGAGGAACTTGGTATCGCCGGCGTCCACGATGTTCACCTTGCGCATCATCTGGCGGACGATCACCTCGATGTGCTTGTCGTTGATCTTCACGCCCTGCAGGCGGTAGACGTCCTGGATCTCCTGCACCTGGTACTCGGCCAGGGTGGTGACACCGCGCAGGCGCAGGATGTCGTGCGGATCCAGCTCGCCATCGACTACGACCTCGCCACGCTCCACGCGCTCGCCCTCGAAGACGTTCACGGTCCGCAGCTTCGGGATCAGCATCTCGACCGGGTCGCCCTTGTCCGGGGTGATCACCAGGCGCTGCTTGCCCTTGGTCTCCTTGCCGAACGACACGGTACCCGAGATCTCCGCCAGCACCGCCGGCTCCTTCGGACGGCGTGCCTCGAACAGGTCGGCCACGCGGGGCAGACCCCCGGTGATGTCACGGGTCTTGGAGGACTCCTGCGGCAGGCGCGCGATGACGTCACCGACCTCGACCCGGGCGTTGTCCTCCAGGTTGAAGATCGCGTTGGCCGGCAGCATGTACTGCGCGGGCATGTCGGTGCCCGGGATGTACACCTCGTTGCCGTCGTCGTCCAGCAGCTTGACCGTCGGGCGCAGGTCCTTTCCGGCCGACGAGCGGCTCTTCGGATCCAGCACCACGTTGGACGACAGCCCGGTGAACTCGTCGGTCTCCTTGGTGACGGTGACGTTCTCGACGAAATCCGCCAGACGGATGTTACCGGCCACCTCAGTGACAATCGGATGGGTATGCGGATCCCAGGTCGCGACCTCCTGGCCGGCCTCGACGGTGTCGCCATCATGGACCGTGATGGTCGCGCCGTACGGGATCTTGTAACGCTCGCGCTCACGGCCCTGATCGTCGATCACGCCCAGCTCGCCGGAACGCGATACCGCGACCAGGTTACCGGCCTTGTTGGTGACCGTCTTCAGGTTGTGCAGACGCGCGGCCCCGGAGTTCTTCACCTGGATCGCGCTGACCGTCACCGCGCGGCTCGCGGCCCCGCCGATGTGGAAGGTACGCATGGTCAGCTGGGTACCCGGCTCGCCGATCGACTGCGCGGCGATGACGCCCACGGCCTCCCCGGCGTTGACCTCGTGGCCACGGGCCAGATCACGCCCGTAGCACTTGGCGCAGATGCCCTGGCGGGTCTCGCAGGTGATCGCCGAACGCACCAGCACCTCGTCCACCGACGCGCCGTCCAGGGTGTCCACCATGGCCTCGTCCAGCAGGGTGCCCGCGGGCACCAGCACCTCGTCAGTGCCCGGGCGGAGTACGTCCACCGCGGTGGTACGCCCCAGCACGCGATCGCGCAGCGGCTCCACGACGTCGCCACCCTCGATGATCGGCTTCATCAACAGGCCCTGCTCGGTGCCGCAGTCCGGCTCGGTCACCACAACGTCCTGGGAGACATCCACCAGGCGACGGGTCAGGTAACCCGAGTTCGCGGTCTTCAGCGCGGTATCGGCCAGGCCCTTGCGCGCCCCGTGGGTCGAGATGAAGTACTGCAGGACGTTCAGACCCTCGCGGAAGTTCGCGGTGATCGGCGTCTCGATGATGGAGCCGTCCGGCTTGGCCATCAGGCCGCGCATGCCGGCCAGCTGCCGGATCTGCGCGGCGGAACCACGCGCGCCGGAATCGGCCATCATGAAGATCGAGTTGAACGAGTTCTGCTCGACCGTTTCGCCGTCCTTGTTGGTGACCTGCTCCTTGCCGAGGCGCTCCATCATGGCCTTGGCGACCTGGTCATTGCAGTGCGACCAGATGTCCACGACCTTGTTGTAGCGCTCGCCCTTGGTGACGAGACCCGAGGCGTACTGATCCTCGATCTCCTTCACCTGGTCCTCGGCGCCCTGCAGGATCGGGTGCTTCTCGTCCGGGATCACCATGTCGTCGGCGCAGAAGGACACGCCGGCACGGGTGGAGTAGTAGAAGCCCGCGTACATCAGCTGGTCCGCGAACACGACCGTGTCCTTCAGGCCCAGGCGGCGGTAGCAGGAGTTGATCAGCCCGGAGATCGCCTTCTTGTTCAGCTCGCGATCAATCAGCTCGAACGGCAGACCCTTGGGCATGATGCGCGACAGGATCGCGCGACCGACCGTGGTCTCCACGCGCATGGACGGGAGCGCTTCGCCCTCGGCGACGTCGGCCATGGTGTCCGCGATGCGCACGGTGATGCGCGCATGCAGGTCCACCTGCTTGTGCTCGTAGGCGCGGTGCACCTCGTCCACGTCGGAGAAGGTCATCCCTTCGCCCTTGGCGTTGACCTTCTCGCGCGACAGGTAGTACAGACCCAGCACGATATCCTGCGACGGCACGATGATCGGCTCGCCGTTGGCCGGCGACAGCACGTTGTTGGAGGACAGCATCAGCGTGCGCGCCTCCAGCTGGGCCTCCAGCGACAGCGGCACGTGCACGGCCATCTGGTCACCGTCGAAGTCGGCGTTGAACGCGGCACAGACCAGCGGATGCAGCTGGATCGCCTTGCCCTCGATCAGCACCGGTTCGAAGGCCTGGATGCCCAGGCGGTGCAGGGTCGGGGCACGGTTCAGCATCACCGGGTGCTCGCGGATCACCTCTTCGAGGATGTCCCAGACCTCGGGGCCTTCCTTCTCCACGGCCTTCTTGGCGGCCTTGATGGTCGTGGCCAGGCCACGGCGCTGCAGCTTGCCGAAGATGAACGGCTTGAACAGTTCCAGCGCCATGCGCTTGGGCAGGCCGCACTGGTGCAGGCGCAGAGTCGGACCGACCACGATCACGGAACGACCGGAGTAGTCGACGCGCTTGCCCAGCAGGTTCTGGCGGAAGCGGCCCTGCTTGCCCTTGATCATGTCGGCCAGGGATTTCAGCGGGCGCTTGTTGGTGCCGGTGATCGCACGACCGCGACGCCCGTTGTCCAGCAGCGCATCCACGGACTCCTGCAGCATGCGCTTTTCGTTGCGCACGATGATGTCCGGGGCGTTCAGCTCCAGCAGGCGGCGCAGCCGGTTGTTACGGTTGATCACCCGGCGATACAGGTCGTTCAGGTCGGAGGTCGCGAAGCGGCCACCGTCCAGCGGCACCAGCGGACGCAGGTCCGGCGGCAGCACCGGCAGGACCTTCATGATCATCCACTCCGGCTTGTTGCCGGACTCGAGGAAGGACTCGACCAGCTTGAGCCGCTTGCCCAGACGCTTGATCTTGGTCTCGGAGCCGGTCTCGGCCAGCTCCTGGCGCAGCTTGGCAGCCTCGGCCGGCAGATCCATCTCCTTCAGCAGGCTCAGCACGGCCTCGGCGCCCATCAGCGCGGTGAAGTCGTCGCCGTGCTCTTCCATGGCTTCGAGGTATTCCTCGTCGGTCAGGAGCTGGCGCTTCTCGAGCGTGGTGAAGCCCGGATCGGTCACGATGAAGGACTCGAAGTAGAGCACCTTCTCGATGTCCTTCAGGGTCATGTCCAGCAGCAGGCCGATGCGGGACGGCAGGCTCTTCAGGTACCAGATATGGGCGACCGGCGAGGCCAGGTCGATATGCCCCATGCGCTCGCGGCGCACCTTGGTCTGGGTGACCTCGACGCCGCACTTCTCGCAGACCACGCCGCGATGCTTCAGGCGCTTGTACTTGCCGCACAGGCACTCGTAGTCCTTCACCGGCCCGAAGATCTTCGCGCAGAACAGGCCGTCACGCTCCGGCTTGAAGGTCCGGTAGTTGATGGTCTCCGGCTTCTTCACCTCGCCAAAGGACCAGGAACGGATCTGGTCCGAGGACGCCAGTCCGATGCGGATCGCATCGAACTCTTCCGGCTGGGTCTGCTGCTTGAACAGATTCAGGAGGTCTTTCATTCGCTTGCCTCACAAACTTGGTTTCGAGGGGCGCGCACGCCCCGTCGGATCACAATCGGATCGGAGAAGATCAGTCCTGCTCGAGCTCGATATTGATGCCGAGCGCCTTGATCTCCTTCATGAGCACGTTGAACGACTCGGGGACGTTGGCCTCCATGTGGTGCTCACCGTCAACGATGTTCTTGTACATCTTGTTACGGCCCTGCACGTCGTCCGCCTTCACCGTCAGCATCTCCTGCAGGGTGTAGGCGGCGCCGTAGGCCTCCAGTGCCCAGACCTCCATTTCGCCGAAGCGCTGACCGCCGAACTGCGCCTTGCCGCCCAGCGGCTGCTGGGTGACCAGCGAGTACGGGCCGGTGGAACGCGCATGCATCTTGTCGTCCACCAGGTGGTTCAGCTTCAGCATGTGCATGTAGCCCACGGTAACCGGGCGATCGAATTCGTCGCCGGTGCGGCCATCGTAGAGCTGGGCCTGCCCGGTCTCGGGCAGGTCCGCCAGCCGCAGCATCTCCTTGATCTCGGCCTCTTCGGCACCGTCGAATACCGGCGTCGCCATCGGCACGCCACCGCGCAGGTTCTTGCACAGGGTGATGATCTCGGCATCCGACATGGAGTCGAGGTCCACCTTGCGCTCGCGGTGGTTGTAGATCTTGTCGAGGAACTCGCGCAGCTTCGCGATCTCGGCCTGCGCCTCGAGCATGCGGTTGATCTTGTCGCCCAGGCCCTTGGCGGCCCACCCGAGGTGAACCTCCAGCACCTGCCCGACGTTCATGCGCGAGGGCACGCCCAGCGGGTTCAGCACCACGTCGACCGGGGTCCCGTCCTCGAGGAACGGCATGTCCTCTTCCGGCACGATCATCGAGATCACGCCCTTGTTGCCGTGGCGACCGGCCATCTTGTCGCCCGGCTGCAGGCGACGCTTCACGGCCACGTACACCTTGACCATCTTCTGCACGCCCGGCGGCAGGTCGTCGCCCGCGGCCAGCTTGGCCTTCTGGTGCTCGAACTTCTTCTCGAACGCCTCGTGCTGGTCCTGGATCTGACGACCAAGGTCCTCCAGCTGGGAGTTGACCGCGTCGTCCTTCAGCCGCACCTCGAACCACTTGTCGCGGGACAGGCCCTGCAGGTACTTCTTGGTGACCTTGGAGCCGTCACCCAGGCCGTCCGGCCCGCCGGCGGCGGTCTTGTTGACCAGCAGCTTCTCCACGCGGGCGTAGATATCGTCCTCGTAGATGCGCAGCTGGTCCTTCAGGTCCTTCTGCACGGCGGCGAGATCGTCGGCCTCGATCGACTTGGCGCGGGCGTCCTTCTCCACACCGTCGCGGGTGAACACGCGCACGTCGATCACCGTACCCTCGATGCCGGACGGCACACGCAGGGAGGTGTCCTTCACGTCGGAGGCCTTCTCGCCGAAGATCGCCCTCAGGAGCTTCTCTTCCGGCGTCAGCTGGGTCTCGCCCTTCGGCGTGACCTTGCCCACCAGGATGTCACCCGGATTCACCTCGGCGCCGACATACACGACGCCGGACTCGTCCAGCTTGTTCAGCAGGGACTCGGAGACGTTCGGGATATCCGCGGTGATCTCTTCCTGGCCCAGCTTGGTGTCGCGGGCGACACAGTTGAGCTCCTCGATATGGATGGTGGTGTAGCGGTCCTCCTGCACCACGCGCTCCGAGATCAGGATCGAGTCCTCGAAGTTGTAGCCGTTCCACGGCATGAACGCGACCATCATGTTCTGGCCCAGCGCCAGCTCGCCCATGTCGGTGGAGGAGCCGTCCGCGATCGCGTCGCCCCGGGCGATCTCGTCGCCCACCGCGACCAGCGGCCGCTGGTTGATGGAGGTGTTCTGGTTGGAACGCGAGTACTTGGTCAGGTTGTAGATGTCCACGCCCGGCTCGCCGGCCACGGTCTCGTCGTCGTTGACCCGGACCACCACGCGACCGGCATCGACCGAGTCCACAGTCCCGCCGCGCTTGGCGACGATCGCGGAGCCGGAGTCGATGGCGACGGCGCGCTCGATGCCGGTGCCCACCAGCGGCTTGTCGGCACGCAGGCACGGCACGGCCTGACGCTGCATGTTCGCACCCATCAGGGCGCGGTTCGCGTCATCGTGCTCCAGGAACGGCAGCAGCGCGGCCGCCACCGACACGATCTGCTTCGGCGAGATATCCATGTACTGGATCTTGTCCGGGGTCGAGATCGTGAACTCTTCCTGGTGACGGCAGGAGACGAGGTCGTCGCTCAGACGGCCTTCGTCGTCCATGGCCGCGTTCGCCTGGGCGATCACGTACTGGCTCTCCTCGATCGCGGAGAGGTAGACGATCTCCTCGGTGACCTTGCCGTCCTCGACCTTGCGGTACGGCGTCTCCAGGAAGCCGTAGCGGTTGGTGCGGGCGTACACCGCCAGAGAATTGATCAGGCCGATGTTCGGACCTTCCGGGGTCTCGATCGGGCAGACGCGACCGTAGTGCGTCGGATGCACGTCGCGCACCTCGAAGCCGGCACGTTCGCGGGTCAGGCCGCCCGGGCCCAGCGCGGAGATGCGGCGCTTGTGGGTGACCTCGGACAGCGGGTTGTTCTGGTCCATGAACTGCGACAGCTGGCTGGACCCGAAGAACTCCTTGACCGCGGCCGCCACCGGCTTGGCGTTGATCAGCTCCTGCGGCATCAGGCCCTCGCTCTCGGCGACGGTCAGACGTTCCTTGACCGCGCGCTCGACCCGCACCAGGCCCAGACGGAACTGGTTCTCGGCCATCTCGCCCACGCTGCGGATGCGGCGGTTGCCCAGGTGGTCGATGTCGTCGGTGCGACCGTTGCCGTTGCGCAGGTCGATCAGGACCTTCAGCACATCCAGGATGTCCTCCGGCGACAGCACGCCCTCGCCCTCGTCGGTCTCGCGACCCACGCGACGGTTGAACTTCATGCGGCCCACGGCGGAGAGGTCGTAGCGATCCTCGGAGAAGAACAGGTTGGAGAACAGGTTCTCCGCGGCGTCCTTGGTCGGCGGCTCGCCCGGGCGCATCACGCGGTAGATCTCGACCTGCGCCTCCAGCTGCGTCTTGGTCGGGTCCAGACGCAGGGTGTCCGACATGTACGGACCATGGTCGTAGTCGTTGGTGTAGATCGTCTGCAGGGTCTTCACACCCTCGGCGCGCAGCTTGTCCAGCAGTTCCTGGGTCAGGGCGTCGTTGGCGCCGGCGATCAGTTCGCCGGTGGACTCGTCCACCACGCCCTTGGCCAGCACACGACCCAGCAGGTATTCGTCCGGCACCCGCAGGGTGCTGATGCCGGCCTTCTCGATCTCCCGGATGTGACGGGGGGTGATGCGGCGACCCGCCTCGACGATGACCTTGTCACCGTCGGTGATATCCACCACGGCGGTCTCGCCGCGCATGCGCTCGGGGATCAGGTCCAGCTCGCCACCATCCTCGTCGAGGGTGAGCTGGTTGAATTCGAAAAAGGTGGCCAGGATCTCTTCGGTATCCATGCCCAGTGCGCGCAGCAGGATCGACGCCGGCAGCTTGCGGCGACGGTCGATGCGCACGTATACCCCGTCCTTGGCGTCGAACTCGAAGTCCAGCCAGGAACCGCGGTACGGAATGATGCGGGCGTTATAGAGCAGCTTCTGCGCGCTGCCCTGCGTCTTGCCCTTGTCGCTGTCGAAGAACACACCGGGGGAGCGGTGCAGCTGCGACACGATCACGCGTTCGGTGCCATTGATGACGAAGGTGCCGTTCTCGGTCATGAGTGGCATCTCGCCCATGTAGACCTCCTGCTCCTTGACCTCCTTGACCACGGTGGAGCCCGCCGGGGCTTCCTTGTCGTGGATCACGAGGCGCAGCAGCACGCGCAGCGGGGCCGCATAGGTCACACCACGGATCTGGCATTCCTTCACGTCGAACATCGGCTCGCCCAGGCGGTAGCTCACGTACTCGAGCTGGACATGACCGGAATAGCTGACGATGGGGAATACCGACTGAAACGCCGCGTGCAGGCCCAGGGAGTCACGCCCGTCCGGCGCTTGGTCCGCCTGCAGGAAATCCCGATAGGACGTCAACTGGGTCTCGAGCAGGTACGGGACGTCGAGGATCTGGGGACGCTTCCCGAAGTCCTTGCGGATACGTTTCTTTTCGGTATAACTGAGGGCCATGGCTTACCTCGGAGGCTAGCTGAACAACGCGGAACAAAACCCGCGCCACCACGGGCTGAGGCTGACGACCAAACGGCCGCCAGCCTCAGGGCTTCGTGATGTACACGAAAACAACAGGCGCAAGCGCCTTCTTACTTCAGTTCGACGGTGGCGCCCGCTTCTTCCAGTTCCGTCTTCATCTTCTCGGCCTCTTCCTTCGGCGCGCCTTCCTTCACGGTCGCCGGAACGCCTTCGACCATTTCCTTGGCTTCCTTCAGACCCAGACCGGTCAGGCCGCGCACGACCTTGATCACGCCGACCTTGTTGTCGCCGAAGCTGGACATCACGACGTCGAACTCGTCCTTGGCTTCGGCGGCGGCGGCTTCACCGCCACCGGCAGCGGCCGGGGCAGCCGCGACGGCGGCAGCGGCGGACACGCCGAACTTCTCTTCCATCTCGCTGATCAGGTCCACGATCTCGAGGACCGTCATGTTGCCGATGGCTTCCAGGATATCTTCTTTCGAAACGGCCATTTCTAACTCTCCTAACGGGTCGTACCCGAATTCATTCAGTACTTGCTGCAGAAAAAGGCGGTAAGGGTTCAGGCTGCCTGTTTCTGGTCACGGATTGCTGCAACGGTACGCACCAGCTTGCCGGGGACTTCGTTCACCGTACGGGCGAACTTGTCGAGCGGCGCCTTCATGGTGGCGAGAAGCTGCGCAAGGGCCTCTTCACGCGTCGGCAGGCTCGCGAGGCGATCGAGATCATTCGCCCCCATGAGCTGCCCACCAAAGGACACCAGCCGGACCTTCAGCTGATCGTTTTCCTTGGCGAAGTCCTTCACCAGGCGCGCGGCGGAGCTGGGCTCCTCTTCACTGAAGGCCAGGATCAGCGGGCCATGCAGCTCGGGCTGCATGCACTCGAAATCCGTCCCCTCAATGGCACGCTTGGCGAGGTTGTTCTTCACCACTCGCAGATAGACACCGGAGGACCGTGCCTGCCGACGCAGGTCGGTCATCTGCGCTACCGAGAGACCCCGATATTCCGCGGCGACCGCGGAATGTGCCGAGGCAGCAACCGTAGCCAGTTCCGAGACAATCACCTTCTTGTCATCGAGATTCAAAGCCACGTTGACTCTCCTCTAGTAAGACCACCCGAAGGCGGTCGTGAAACCGGGCGAACCCGGTACTGCGGTGCTCCCGTCGCAGGTACTTCCTGAATCGGGTGACACCATCTGCGCAGGCTGGGGTATTAAGCCGGGCCCGAAGGCCCCGCGCCTGCGGTCTTGGATGGCGTGCCGCTTGCGCGACAGCCGACCAAAAACCGAATGTTGTTGCTCAGAGGCTCAGCGAGCCCTGATCGACCTTGACGCCCGGACCCATGGTGGTCGAGACCACCACGCCCTTGACGTACTGACCCTTGGAGGTCGCCGGCTTCATCTTGACCAGATCGGCCAGCAGGGCGTTCAGGTTCTCGGCAAGCGCGCTGGATTCGAAATCCGCCGCGCCGATCGTGCAGTGCACGATGCCGCCCTTGTCGGTGCGATAGCGCACCTGACCGCCCTTGGCGTTGGTCACCGCGGTGGCCACATCGGGGGTCACGGTGCCGACCTTCGGGTTCGGCATCAGGCCGCGCGGCCCGAGGATCTGGCCCAACTGACCCACCACGCGCATCGCGTCCGGGGAGGCGATCACCACGTCGAAGTCCATCTGACCGGCCTTCACCTGTTCGGCGAGGTCGTCCATGCCGACCACGTCGGCGCCAGCTTCCTTCGCCGCATCGGCGTTGGCACCCTGGGTGAACACGGCCACGCGAACGGTCTTGCCGTTGCCGTGCGGCAGCACGGTGGAACCACGCACCACCTGATCGGACTTGCGCGGATCAACGCCCAGGTTCACGGCGACATCGACCGACTCGCGGAACTTGGCCTTGGGCAGGTCCCGCAGGAGATCAAAGGCCTCGGTCACCGGATACAGACGAGTCGGTTCGACCTTCTCGCGGATGGCCTGCATACGCTTGGAAAGCTTTGCCATGTCAGAGACCCTCCACTTCGAGGCCCATACTGCGGGCACTACCGGCAATGGTACGGACCGCGGCATCCAGATCCGCCGCCGTCAGGTCGGGTTCCTTGGTCTTCGCGATCTCTTCCAGCTGGGCACGGGTGACCGTACCCACCTTGTTGGTATTCGGCTGACCGGACCCGGACTGGATGCCCGCGGCCTTCTTCAGCAGGATCGCCGCCGGCGGCGTCTTGGTGATGAACGTGAAGCTGCGATCGGCGTACACGGTGATAACCACCGGGATCGGCAGACCGGGCTCCATTTCCTGGGTCTGCGCGTTGAACGCCTTGCAGAACTCCATGATGTTCACACCGCGCTGACCCAGCGCGGGGCCCACGGGCGGGCTCGGGTTGGCCTTGCCGGCCGGGACCTGAAGCTTGATATACGCTTCGATTTTCTTTGCCATGAGAACTCCCTCGGGTGCGAACGCCTCGCGGCTCCCCGATCAGCAGGTAACGACGCTTGCGCGTCGGTCAGGTTTTCTCGACTTGGTGGAACTCCAGTTCCACGGGCGTCGAGCGGCCGAAAATCTGGACGGCCACCAGCAGGCGGCTCTTGTCGTAGTTGACCTCTTCGACCACGCCGTTGAAGTCGTTGAACGGCCCATCGATCACGCGAACCATCTCGCCCACCTCGAACAGGACCTTCGGGCGCGGCTTCTCGGCGCCTTCCTGCATGCGCTGCAGGATGGCGTCCGCTTCCTTGTCGCTAATCGGGGCCGGGCGATCGGCCGTCCCGCCGATAAAGCCGAGCACGCGCGGCACGGCCTTCACCAGGTGCCAGGCCTCGTCGTTCAGGTCCATCTGCACCAGCACGTAGCCGGGGAAGAACTTGCGTTCGCTCTTGCGCTTCTGGCCGTCCTTCATCTCGACGACCTCCTCGGTGGGGACGAGGATCTCGCCAAAGTGATCCTGCATGCCGAAGCGCTCGATGCGCTCCTCCAGGGACCGCTTCACCTGCGCCTCGAAACCCGAGAATGCCTGTACGACGTACCAGCGTAGTGCCATGGTCGAGAATCCTGATGCTTATCCGATGAACCGACTGATGCCCCAGCCCAGGAACATGTCCAGGAGCCAGAGGAAGATCCCCACCAGGATCACGACAGCAATGACGATCAGCGTGGTCTGGGTCGTCTCGACGCGGGTGGGCCACACCATCTTGCGCACCTCGGTGCGCGCGTTGCCCATGAAGCCGGCGAGCTGGCTGCCCTTGGCGGTCGTCATCCCGATGCCGATGGCGACCCCCACAACGGCGAGCAGCCCGAGGACGCGAATCAGAGTGGATTCGTCCTGGAACCAATAGAAGCCCATGACGCCGGCAATCAGCAGCGCCACGGCCACCGCGAGCTTGACGGTATCAAGCACGCCGGTCTGTTCCGATTGTTCACTCATGAATACGTATCACCCGGTGCTGCCGCCATCCGGAAGATGGCAGGCCAGGAGGGACTCGAACCCCCAACCTGCGGTTTTGGAGACCGCTGCTCTGCCAATTGAGCTACTGGCCTATAAATCGAATCGACAAGAAACAAACGCGAGAGACGACGCACCCGGCGCCGCCTCTCGCGGTCGATCTGTCAACTTGTCTACTGTATCACTCGATGATCTTGGAGACGACGCCGGCGCCGACGGTGCGGCCACCTTCGCGGATCGCAAAGCGCAGCCCGTCTTCCATCGCGATCGGGTTGATCAGGGACACCGTCATCTTGACGTTGTCGCCCGGCATCACCATCTCGGTGCCCTCCGGCAGCTCCACCGAACCCGTCACGTCGGTCGTGCGGAAGTAGAACTGCGGACGATACCCGTTGAAGAACGGCGTATGACGACCGCCCTCGTCCTTGCCCAGGATGTACACCTCGGCCTCGAAATGCGTGTGCGGGGTGATCGAACCCGGCTTGCACAGCACCTGACCACGCTGCACGTCGTCACGCTTGGTGCCACGCAGCAGGATACCGACGTTGTCGCCCGCCTCGCCCTGGTCCAGCAGCTTGCGGAACATCTCGACACCGGTGACGGTGGTCTTCTGGGTGTCGCGAATACCGACGATCTCGATTTCTTCGCCGACCTTCACCACGCCGCGCTCGACGCGACCGGTCACCACGGTGCCACGACCGGAGATCGAGAAGACATCTTCCACCGGCATCAGGAACGCGCCGTCCACGGCACGCTCGGGCTCCGGAATCCAGCTGTCCATCGCCTCCACCAGCTTGTAGATCGCCGGGGCGCCCACTTCGCTCTCGTCACCTTCCAGCGCCTTCAGCGCGGA
>NZ_KB898182.1:0-11486 GCF_000377465.1 Thioalkalivibrio sp. ALE30
AGGGCTGCGCCGGGCCATCCTGGAGATCCTCCCGGAAGCGGTATGGCAGCGCTGCTATGTGCACTTCCTGCGCAACGCCCTGGACCACCTGCCGCGCAAGGCCGACGACGACTGCCTGCAGGAGCTGCGCTGGCTCTACGACCGCCGGGATCTGACCGAGGCCCAGCGCGATCTGGCGGCCTGGCTGGAGCGCTGGCAGGCGAAGTATCCCCGCCTGTGCGACTGGGTGGAGGACAACATCCAGGAGACGTTGACGTTCTACCGCCTGCCGCGGGCCCACCACAAGCACATGAAGAGCACCAACATGCTCGAGCGGCTGAACGAGGAGATCCGGCGCCGGACCCGGGTGGTCCGGATCTTCCCCAACACCCACAGCTGTCTACGTCTGGTGCGGGCCCTGGCCGTCGAAATCCACGAAGGCTGGCTGGAGGACAACCGCTACCTGAACATGGATCTGCTCAAAGAACACAAGAAGATCTTGCTCCGGCAGGCCGAGGCCGCCTGAGCCATACGGACCAACCGAACATGGCCGACTCATTTCTGCACAACTTGACGCACACAACCGCTCTTGCTGACGCCGGAGATCCCGGCTCTGCGCTTCACCCCGGCCGGGTGACCGCATGGCCTCCGAACGCAGACGGGTGTCCTCTCGCCCCGGCCGCGCCGGCCCCAAACGAACGAACCCCGCGGCATGGCCACGGGGCTCGCTGGGTATGCCGAAAAGCATCGGTCTCAGCGCGATGCGTCGTCCCGATCCTCGGGCTCGTGCATCTCCGGCGGCGAAGACAGGGTGTGAGTCTTCTCGTCGTAGCGTCCCTTCAGCTCGTCGGTCTTGCTGTGTTCCCACAGCGGGACACCGACGAAATAACCCGCGCGCCCGATCGCATGGGCGGCCACCGGCGCGGTCAGCAGCAGGAAGCCGATCACCGCCACCGCGCGCGTGGTCACGCCGCCGTCACCGAAGTACACCGCGACCCCGACCATCATCAGGCCAGCCCCCAGCACGCCCGCCTTGGTGGTCGCGTGCAGGCGCATCGGCAGGTCGGGCATGCGCACCAGGCCCAGCGCCGCCACGACCATGAACGCCGCACCCACCACCAGAAACAGCCCCGTGAAGAACTCAGTCATCGTCGCGATGCCCCCCTTTCTCCAGGTAACGGGCAAAGCCGACCGCCGCGAGGAACGCGGTCAGCGCCAGCACCATAGCCACGTCGATGAACGGGGTGCGGCCGCTGGAGATTACATACACCGCGATAAAGCCGATCGTCAGCGATGCGATCAGTTCCAGCGCGACCACGCGATCGGGCAGGGTCGGCCCCAGATACAGCCGCCAGAACCCCAGCAGCAGGGCGATACTCAGCAGCACATTGGAAGCGATGATGGCGATATCGAACATCTGCATCCCCTGCGCCTAGCGCAGGACCTCCAGCGCGCGGTGTTCCAGGTACTTGATGGAGCGGATCACCTCGTCCCGATCCTCGATGTACATCACGTGGATGTACAGCACCTTCTTGTCGGTGGACACGTCGAGGCTCAGCGTTCCCGGGGTCAGCGAGATCAGGTTGGCGACGATGGTGATCTCGCCATCGGTCCTGGCATCCAGGGGGAAGGCGATCACGCCCGGCACCATGTGGTGGGTCGGCGTCATCACGTCATACGCCACCTTCAGATTGGACAGGAACAGCTCCCAGAGGAAGTAGCCAATGAACGCGATGAACTTGGGCACCCGCCGCGCGTAGCTCGAGAAACCCGGCTTGTCGCGCAGCGCGAAGGCCAGCAGCACATAGCCGAGGAAGAACCCCACGAGCAGGTTGCCGGTGCTGAACGTGCCGGTCAGGAAGACCCAGATCAGGGCCAGCGCGATATTCCAGGTCAGCGCGATCATGGCTGTGCCCCCAGTACCGCCTCGATGTACTGCGACGGATCCAGCAGCTGTTCGGCCGACATCAGGGCCATCTGGTAGATCGGCTCGCCGTACAGGCCAATGGCCACGGTCATCAGCGCCAGCATGATCACCGGGAGCCACATCCAGATCATCGGACCGGAGGTCACGTCATCGGTCTCCACGCCTTCCGGCTGCGCCTTCCAGAATACCTCGGCCCAGATCTTGATCATCGAGTAGAGCGTCAGCAGCCCCACCACCAGCGCGACCGCCACCACCCAGTAGGCCTCGGCCTCGATGCCCGCGCGGATGATGATGAACTTCGCGAAGAACCCGGACAGCGGCGGCAGCCCTGCCAGCGACAACGCCGGGATCAGGAACAGCACACCCAGCATCGGATTCGTGCGGTAGATCCCGCCCATCTGCTTCAGCTCGTGGGTGCCCTTCATCACGAAGGTGATCCCGCTGATCAGGAACAGATTCGCCTTCACGATGATGTGGTGCATGATGTAGAACACCCCGCCGACCAGCGCCAGCGGCGTAAACAGCGCCAGCCCCATGATCATGTAGCCGATCTGGCTGATGATGTGGAACGACAGGATGCGCCGGAACTCGTAATGCGCCGCCGCCCCGAGCACGCCGGTCAGCATGGTCGCGGCCGCGACCCACAGCAGGATCTCGTGGGTGTAGTCCACGTCCTGATTGAAGATCAGCGTGAACACGCGGAACAGCGCATATACCCCGACCTTGGTCAGCAGACCCGCGAAAAGCGCGGATACCGCGACCTTGGGCGTGTGATAGGAGGCCGGCAGCCAGAAGAAGAACGGGAACGCCGCCGCCTTCACCCCGAAGGCGACCAGGTACAGCATCGCGATCACGGTGATCAGCCCGGTGTCCTCCACCGTGGCCAGCTTGTCCGCGATGTCGGCCATGTTCAGCGTGCCGGTCAGACCATAGGTCAGGCCGATCGCGGTCAGGAAGATCATCGACGACAGCAGGTTCAGGGTGACGTACTTGATCGCCCCCTCCATCTGCGCGCGTTCCCCGCCCAGGATCAGCAGGGCGAAGGACGCGACCAGCATCACCTCGAACCACACGTAGAGGTTGAAGATGTCGCCGGTCAGGAAGGCGCCGTTTACCCCCGCCAGCAGCAGGTGCAGCAGCGGGTAGTAGCCGAACTTCTCCGACATCTTGCCGATGCCGGAGAGCGAATACAGCGCGGTGGCAAAGCCGATGATCCCGGTCAGCACCACCATGATCGCGGCCAGCATGTCGGACACCAGCACGATCCCGAACGGAGCGGGCCAGGAGCCCATCTCCATCACCACATGGCCGTGCTCCCAGGTATCCGCCAGCAGCCAGACGGAGACCGCCAGCATTGCGCCGGTGCCGAGCACGCCAAGCGAGCGCTGCGCGAAGTGCGAGCGCCAGAACATTACGGACAGTGCGCCGAACAGCAGCGGCAGCACGACCGGAAGGGCTACCGACATCATCATCGATCGGTGTCCTTCATCTGATCCATGTCATCGGCCTGCACCACCTCGTAGGCGCGGTGGATCAGCACCACGGCGAACGCCAGCACCCCGAACCCGATCACGATCGCGGTCAGCACCACGGCCTGGGCCAGCGGATCGGCGGATACGCCCTCGGGCACCGTGTCGCCCGGCGCGATCAGCGGCGGCGCACCGGAGGTCATGCCGGCCACGGTGAAGATCAGCAGGTTGGCGGCATTCGACAGCAGTACCAGCCCGATCACCAGCTTCACGATCGAGCGGCGCAGCATCATGTAGATGGCCGCGGCATACAGGCCGCCCACCACAAAGGCCATGACGACTTCCATCAGTCTTCCGCCTCCGCGAGGTTCAGCATGATGGTCAGCACGGACCCGATTACCACCAGGTACACCCCGATATCGAAGATCAGCACGGTGGAGAGCTTCATCTCGCCGAACAGCGGCGCGGTGAACTCCCACCACTGGGCGGTGAAGAAGGCCTCCCCGCGGAACACCCCGGGGATCGCGCTGATCACGGCCAGCACCATGCCAACGCCCAGCACGTCGCGCGGGTCCACGCGCAGCACCTTGCGCGCCGACTGGATATCCATCGAGAACAGATACAGCACGATCGCCGCGGCCGCGACCAGGCCGCCGATGAAGCCGCCTCCCGGTTCGTCATGACCGCGCAGCAGCAGGAACACGGAGAACAGCAGCAGCAGCGGCAGCAGGAAATGCCCCGCGGTGCGCAGGATCAGGGAATGCATGTTCATCGGCGGTCCTCCGCGCGGAAACGCAGCATCGCGTACACCCCGATCGCCGCCAGCGCCAGCACGAAGATCTCGCCCAGCGTATCCAGCGCACGGAAGTCCACCAGGACCACGTTGACGATATTGCGGCCATAGCCGGAGGGCACCGACTCGTCAATGAAGTACTGCGAGATCGACGGGAACAGGCGCGCATCCAGGGTGCTCAGGATCAACAGCGTGATCATGCCGCCCATCACCAGCGCGATCCCGGCATCGCGCACCCGCAGCGCGGTGGACGACAGGTTCAAGAAACCCGGCAGGCGGAACAGCACCAGCACCAGCAGGATCACGGTCAGGGTCTCGACCAGCACCTGGGTAATACCGACATCCGCCGCGCTGTAAAGCACGTAGACCAGGGCCACGGTAAAGCCCAGCGACCCCAGCGCCGCCACCGCCCCCAGACGCGAGCGCGTCAGCACCGCGAACAGCATCGAGGCCACCAGGATCGCCAGGATCGCGACCTCGTGGATCTTCAGCGCGGCCCAGTCGAGGCCGCCCACGCCGACGTCGAACAGCTGCGCCGTCACCCCGACCAGGCCCGCGGTCATCGCGACGATCACGATCACGTAATAGCGCAGATAGCCGTTCTGCAGCACGCGGGTCTGCCACTCCGACAGTGCCACCAGGCCGTCCATCATCTTGAAGTAGCCCTTCTCCGGGCCGTATTCGGCCGCGCGATCCACCCACGCCAGCGCGCGGCGCGCCTGCTCCCAGCGCCAGTACAGCACCCCACCGGCCACCAGGCTGAACGCGGAGATCGCCAGCGGCCAGTTGATCCCGTGCCACAGCGCCAGGTAGCCATCCACCGGCGCGCCCTGCACGCTGGCCGCCGCGGCATTGATCAGGCCTTCGTCCGCCAGTCCCGGGCCGAGACCGAAGATCAGCCCCAGACTCGCAAGCACCGCCGGGCCGGCGAGCATGGCCACTGGAGCGTCATGGTGCGGCGTCTTCGGCGTATCCACCTTGGGCCCGAACCACGGGCGAATACCGACGATCGCGGCCACCGCGACCCCCAGGATCGCGGTCAGCACCGCCAGCAGCGCGAGGATGCCGCCCAGGCTCGGGGCATCGAGCACGGCCTCCAGCATCAACTCCTTGGCGACGAACCCGAACAGCGGGATCACACCCCCCAACGACAGCGCCGCGAGAATCGCGAACGCGGCCGTGACCGGCAGCGCGCTGCGCAGCCCCCCGGTCTGCAGGAAATCCTTGGCACCGGCCTCGTGATCCAGGATACCGGCGACCATGAACAGCGCGCCCTTGTACAGCGAGTGCGCCAGCAGGAAGGCCATCGCCGCCATCAATGCGGTTTCGGTGCCGATCCCGATCAGCATGGTCAGCGTACCCAGGGCCATCACCGTGGAGTACGCCAGCACCTTCTTCACCCCGGTCGAGCGGAAGGCCAGGAACACACCGGTGAACATGGTCACCGCACCGAACAACGCCAGCGTGGTGAACCAGATGTCGGTGCCACCCAGCGACGGGTTCAGGCGCGCCAGCAGGTATACGCCGGCCTTCACCATGGTCGCGGAGTGCAGGTAGGCGGAGACCGGGGTCGGCGCAGCCATCGCGCGCGGCAGCCAGAAATGGAACGGGACCTGCGCCGATTTGGTGAAGGCCCCGATCAGGATCAGCAGCAACAACGGCAGGTACAGCGCATGCTCGCGCACCACGTCGCCGTTGTTGAGGATCTCGGACAGCTCCCAGGAACCGCCGGCCATCGCCAGCATGATGATCCCGGCCAGCAGCGCCAGGCCGCCGCCCACGGTGACGAACAGGCCCTGCAGGGCGTACTTCCGGGCGTCCGCGTTCTCGTGGTTGTAACCGATCAGCAGATAGGACGTGATGCTGGTCAGCTCCCAGAACACGAACATCGCGACCAGGTTGTCCGCCAGCACCAGCCCCAGCATGGAGCCCATGAAGGCCAGGATGATCACGTAGAAGCGCCCGAGGTCACGGTCCCCCTCGAGGTAGCGCCCGGCGTAGGTGACGATGAAGAAGCCGATGCCCGAGATCAGCAGCGCGAACAGCAGCGACAGCCCGTCCACCAGGAACGAGAGCTGGATATCCAGCCCCGGCAGCCAGGGCCAGGCCAGCACGATGGACTCGCCACTGGAGACCGCCGGCAGAAAGCTCAGGAAATAGACGAACAACGCGGCCGGCAACAGACCCAGCACCCAGCCGCTGGCACGGCCGGTCAGGCGGTGCACCGCGGGGGCGGCTGCCGCCAGCAGGAACGTTGAGATAATTGCGTAGAGCATCCGGCCAGCTCAGTCCTTTTGGTTCCGGGCCAAGGACGCGGCCCGCGGCCACGCGTACAAATCGTTCCGTCGCAACCGAGACAGGCCGGCACCGACCGGCGCATGCCCGTCTCGAACGGTCGCGGAAGCCTACTGACTTGGGTGGGACCGCGCAAGAAACGTGATGTTCCTCGCGCGGACCGTTCCGGGAAACGCGCTGCCGGTCAGACCCAGTCGCTGCGCCGCCTGCGCGTGGGGATGCGCGTCAGGATAATGCCCAGGATCACCGAACCCACGGTGACCAGGGCCCCGGTCATGAACCACTTGCGCTGGCTGTCGGCCTGCATCACCTCGACCTGACGCCGATACTCGTCGGCCGAATCGCGGGACTCGATCAGTTCCTGCTCCAGCCGGCGGTTCTCGCGTTGAATCTCCTGCGGCCGCTCCGCGATATCCCGCAGCTCTTCCAGTTCCGACTCCATATCCGCGATCCGGGCCTGGAGTTCATCTCGCTCGGTCGTCAGTTCGTTGCGCCGGTCCAGCAACTCCGCGATCCGGCCCTCCTGATCATCCGCACCGGAACGGATCTCGGCCAGCTCGGCCTCGACCTCGGCCAGGCGCTCGCGGGAGTGCGGCTCGTCCTGCAAATAGCGGGTCAGGATCCACGCCTCGTTGCCACTGGGCAGCCGCACCCGGCTCCAGCCGTCACCGGACTGTTCCATCACCGTGACCGGCTGCCCGGCGCGCACCGCACTGACAATGCGGTTCTGGTTCGAGGGGCCGCCGCGCACGCCGACCTCGAGTTCCTCACTGACATAGCGCGTCTGCTGCGCGGCCGCCCCGCTCCAGGCCACCAGCATCACGCTCCCCAGAACCAGCGCCATCACGCGCATCGACCACCGTTTCATCGTCATTTCCGCTGCCATCTCTTGATTCGCCGGGATCTCCGGCGCCGCATTCTACAGGGGGCAGAAAGCAGCGCACGCAAAGCCGTACCGGGGGTTGATCGAGTTCACATTCCGGCTTCCTGACACTTACACGAACCGCTCGCGCACGGCCCGCGAGGGGAACGTGATCAGATCAAATGCCACCGGAAGCAGACGCCGCACTTGCGCCGCCGCGACCGCCAGCAGGTACAGGATACCCGCTAGCACCGCCAGCACGAGCGTCAGCAGGCCGCCCAGAATAACCCGGGTCGCCTGTAGCACCCCCACCAGCCAGATCGGCGCCAGCGCAACGATCAGGGGTACCAGAAGGCCCAGAACCGCGCCCACCGACTGCTCGAACAGGTTCAGGGTCGGCGGCAACGCGTCGCCCCCGGCCAGCAGGGTATCCATCAACTCCTGACGATACGCCACCCACTCCAGATGAAAGCCGCCCAGCGCGGAGATCAGCGCGAGCACGGCCAGCGCAACGCCTGCCACCACCACCAGCGCCCGGCGCACGCCCTCACTACCATCCATCATCGCCTGCGGCAGCAGACGGGACACGCCGCGGGCCTCGGCCAGCAGCCAGCCGGAGACCGCCGCGGCCCCCAGCAGGGTCGCCACCACCAGATCCGGGAAGGCCACCCCGCCGGCCTCCAGCGAGGCCGGAAACTGCGTCCCCAGGGCCGGATCGAACAGCCGCTGGTACACCACCACGGCCACCGCGGTCAGCACCAGCCCGGCCGCGCCCAGCAGCCACTGACTGCCGGCCTGGGCATACGCGGGCAGGTGCCGCTGCGCCGGATGGTCCCGGTTCTCGCAGTTCGCCAGACCGTTATCCAGGCGCTCGCCCTGGCGTTGCAGGTCGGCCAGGCGCCGGTGTACCTGTTCCAGGCGCCCGGTCAATTCGTGCAACGGGGCTTCCAGGCGTCGCCGCGCCGACAGCAGGCCACGCGCCATCTGTCGGTGCTCCTCCATGCCGAGCCGTGCAATCCGCAACACCGTTTCCTGCATGTCCTGCGCCAGGCGCTGCCCCTGCGGGCTGTCGCCCACCGGCGTGCTCGCCAGAGCCTCCAGGCGGCTGACCCAGCCGGGCTCGGCGGAAAGACGCCCCTCGTCGCGGGCATAGGCATCCTCCAGCTGGCGCAGGGTCTCGTGAACCTGCTGGCGCAGATCGGGGATCTCGGCCAGATCGTGGCCCACCAGGCGAGCGTAACGCCGCTCCAGGGCATGGACCGCCACATGAACGCGTTCGGCCTCCAGCCGGGCCAGGTGGGCGTGGTGCCAGCGCTGGGTCGCGTCGCGCAGATGCAGCACCTGCCGCCGGAGGGCACACGTCAGGCGTGTCACGCCGCCGGTCAGCCCCACCAGCAAGCGGCGCAAGGGCCGCCGTGCCAGGTCCAGCACCACGATTGCGACCACGATCCCCAGCACCCACAGCATTACAGTGACGGCCACGACTCCCCCTCGCTTGTTGTTCTTTCAGGCATGGTCCGCGCCCGCCACCTCGGGCGCAACTCCGGCCCCACCAACCGGTTGCCTGATTATGTCGAATCGTTCCGGTTCCCGTCTCCACGCCGGGCCAATCACGCTCAAGTTTGCCGCGCCCGCGCCGATACCCGAATTAAATCCCCGGAGACCTCGCGATGCTCAGCCTCGACCTCATGCCGGCACCCGAACCGGCCCGCACCGAGAACCCCGCCTGGCTCGACGCCGGCTTCACCGCCGGCTGGCTCCCGGCCTTCCGCAACCGCCGCACCGGCGAGGTTCGCGCCAGCCACCTGGAAGACGGGCGCCTGGCCTGTACCCACATCCTGGATACGGTCCCGACCGCGTGGGTGGCCGAGCACGACGATCAGGGCCGCCCCGGCGCCCTGATCGCCGACATCCAGGCCGGCTACCTGCGCGGCGACCGCTTCTTCACCCTCGCGGAACTGCTACGGTATCCCTCCGACGCCTGATCCGGGGCACGCAGAGCTCTCGACAGGTTGTCCCAGGACGTTCCGAGGACAACCTAATCAGCCCCACCCCCGGGGCTGTCGGCGCACCGCCGAATCCCGTCGCAATTGCTTTTGCGCGCGGGTTTCGGTCCAATACCGGCCTTTTCCCCGAGCGGCGCTCCCATGCAGAAGAATCAGTACGATCGCGACGAACTCCTGGCCTGTGGCTACGGCAACATGTTCGGTCCGGGCAACGCCCAGTTGCCGGTCCCCAACATGCTGATGATGGACCGGGTCCTGGAGATCAACAGCGACGGCGGCCAGTACGGCAAGGGCGAGATGATCGCCGAGCTGGATATCAATCCCGACCTCTGGTTCTTCGCCTGCCACTTCCCCGGCGACCCGGTGATGCCCGGCTGCCTTGGCCTCGACGCCATGTGGCAGCTGGTCGGCTTCTACCTCGCATGGCTCGGCAATCCGGGACGCGGGCGCGCCCTGGGGGTGGGCGAGGTCAAGTTCACCGGGCAGGTCCTGCCGACGGCCAAGAAGGTCACCTACCATATCGACATGAAGCGCGTGATCTCGCGCAAGCTGGTCCTCGGCATCGGCGACGGCATCGTCAAGGTCGACGGCCGCCCGATCTACGAGGCCCACGACCTCCGCGTCGGCCTGTTCACCTCCACCGAAAACTTCTAGCCCCACCGGCTCCCACCATCACAAGCGCGGGAGCCGGTGTTCTTCGCCCTCTCACGTTTCCCTGCCTTCTACCCGCCGCCTGCCTCGTGGTGGCTGGTCCTGGAGTGGCATCCGGTGTTTACGAGCCTTCGGTCCGCGTACCGCCGATTGTTGGCTAGGCCTGGTTCGGCATCCGGTGTTTATGGTGCCTTCGTCCGGCCACCTGCCAGGCGCTGACTCGCCAGCGCGCCCCGAGGTACTTCTTTGCTCGTGCAAAGAAGTACCCAAGAAACACGCCCGACTGCCGCGACCCCGGCCCGCTGCGCGGGCCGGGGTTTCCCTCGCTCCGAGGGTTTTCGCGGGCGGCGCTGAACTCGCTGCGCCTGCGGCTCCGCTCAGACATCCAGCGCCTCTAATCCCGCGAAAACCCTCTCCGCTCGGCGCGACGACAACGGGGGTTCAAGGTCAAGACAACAGCCGTCCCGACGGTCGTGCCAGTGAAGGATGGCAAGGTCTTCGCACATCTTGGGCACGCTCGGCCTTCGGCCGTTGCTTGCCGCGCCCGCGCAGCGGGCGCCAGGGGCTTTCGGACGGCGTTGCCTATGGTTAGGCATAAAGGTGGGGATTTGTTCGGATTTGACCTTCGCTTCCCGTATAGAGCCCCTTGCGGAAGGGTTCTCGGGCCGGCCCGTTTTCTATAAATTCGGGGCGCTGGATGTCTGAGCGAAGCGCAGCGCAGCGCAGCGAGTTCAGCGCCGCCGGCCCGAGAGCCCTGGAGCAAGGTTCCCGGGCGGAATCCGGGTGCCCTTTTTGGGCACTTTCTTGGGCAAGCAAGAAAGTGCCTCGGGGCGCGCTGGCGAGTCAGCGCCGGGCAGGCGGCGGACCGGAGGCACCGTAAACACCGGAGGACGAACCAGGACCAGCCACAGAAAGGCATGCGGCTGAACAAAGTCTTGAACCGTACCGACTTTTCCGGAGGCTCTGATCCTTGGGAGGATAGAGCGATGAGTGAGACGACACGGTATAGCCCGGAGGTCCGGGAACGGGCGGTGAGACTGGTGTGGGAACACCAGGAGGAGTACCCATCCCAGCATGCGGCGATCCAGTCGATTGCACCGAAGATTGGCTGCACGGGCGAGACGCTGCGGCTGTGGGTCCGCCGCGCGGAGCGCGAGCGGGACGATGCCTCGGCGTTGTCGGATAACGAACGGGCACGCCTGAAGGCGCTGGAGCGGGAGAACCGCGAGCTCAAGCGCAGCAACGAGATCCTGCGCAAGGCCTCGGCGTTTTTCGCCCAGGCGGAGCTCGACCGCCACGAGAAGTGATGCGGGCGTTCATCGACGCCCATCGCGAGGCCTACGGGGTCGAGCCGATCTGCCGCGAGTTGCCGATCGCCCCGTCGACCTACTACGAGCACAAGGCCCGGGAACGGGATCCCGGGCGGCTTCCCGCCCGCGTCCGGCAGGACGCGGCGCTGGACGTGAAGATCCGCGACGTCTGGGAAGACAACTTCAGGGTCTAC
>NZ_KB898183.1:0-9299 GCF_000377465.1 Thioalkalivibrio sp. ALE30
CGCACCCGGGTAGGCTGCACGAGGCGTCCGGTGACGGACGTCCCAGATGAATGACTGTCCACGACAGAACCCGGCTTATGGCCGGCTCCCACTTTAGTTTTTAGCCTCTGGATCAGCATCTTACGGACTCTTTGAAGGAGTCGAAAGGTGTTGGTACACAGTTTGGTACAAAGCGGTCACCCCTACGTTACCCCCAGGGGACGTGTCTTCTGGTTTCGCTTCGCGATGCCCCGTCATGTCAGGCGGCTCTGTCCCCACCTGCCCCGCGAGATCAAGCGCACACTGCGAACAGATTCCTACCCCGAGGCGCTCTACCTCGTGAGTCAGCGAGGCGACGTCATTCGTCAGGTCAAACGTTCCCGTTGCAAGCAAACGCTGGAGCGCCTGTGCACGCGTCTGGCCGATTTTTCCGAGGCCCAAGAGGATCTCGTTGGGCAGTCCTCTGGTCGGGCTGCAGAGGGCGTCACCGTTGCCCTCAAGGCTTCGGGGGGAGGCGTTCAGCCCGAGACTGAGAAGACAATCGAACTGACCCTCTCTGAGGCTTGGAAGCAGTTCGTGAGCGGCAAGCAATGGACAGACAAGCTCCGCAAGAACAACGAGTCGCTAATGGCGAATCTCAAGTTCTTCCTGGGAGATGTCCGAGTGTCTGAAATCGGTAAGAAGGATCTGCAGGTTGTCCTGGAGCGCATCGCGCGACTTCCCCAGAGGAACCGGAAAGCCTACCGGGGACGCTCACTCAAAGAGCTTGTGGAAGCGCAGATCCCGCCAGAGCATCGGATCTCCGGGAAGACCGTCAAAGAGCATCTGAAGCTTTGTCAAAGCTTCTTCGGGACCTATCTGACCCGAGAGCTTGGAGTCCTCAAGCGGTCGCCCACGGAAGGGCTGAAGCTGACTCATCCCGATGCTCGCTTCGCGGCCCTTGGTGACGCGGACGTCCGGTCCCTTCTCGAGAAAGCCAAAGGCAAACCCGAGTGGGTCCGCTGGTTCATGCTGTTGGCGGCGTACACGGGTGCAAGACGTTCTGAACTGGCAGGGTTGATACCCAGTGATTTCAAGCGCTGTTCCGACACGGGGCGACACTATGTCGTCATCCGAGGGGGCAAGACGAGAGCAGCGCGACGGATGATCCCGCTTCACCTTCAGCTACTGGGATCCGGGTTGCTCGACTGGGTGGCTCGACATGATGGGCTTCTCTTCCCGACCGCGAATGCCAACCCGAACCGAGTGACAGACCACTTCTCCTCCCTGTGTCCTGCTCGGGTCAACGACCTCGGAGAAAGAGTCGTGTTCCACTCATTGAGACATACCTTCATCACGAAGGCACGCGCGGCAGGTGTCTCCACGGCAAGGGTTCAACAAGTAGTCGGCCATGAGACCAAGGGGGGAGGGGTCACTGACCGCTACACGCACGTGTTCCACCTTCGGCATGTGCTCGAGGTGGTGGACTCGATCTCCTACGCGGAGTGTCAGTGAAATGCCAGCTCGCAGGGCCACCCACGAGGATAGCGTCCACCCTGTCCGACAAGTACTAGCGTCAGGGAGTCAGGCCTGGCGCATACTGCCAGGCGTCTTAAGGGGTTGAATGTAAGCGCTATGCTTCATCAAGCCCATACCCGAACTAAAGAAACCGCCACAGTCTTCCTTGCTCACACAACTTTCACAGGCGGGCAAATAATCGTTCTTCCAATCAGAAATGCTCTTCACGGAAAACTGCCTAACAGAGTCTTCTAGTACACAAAGCTGATGATTAAATATAAGTACCCTAATGCCCGCGTTCTTCAATATCCAAACAGACTTCTCTAACTCCGCGCGATAGTCATATGGATCAACCCATAATGCGCTCAAATTCGACTTAGTGAAACCTGTGAGCTCCAAACCCATGAGCGCCACTTGATCCACAAACTTCAGGTTTCGCGCAATAAATTGAGCCAATCTAGGCAACCCCCAGCAGGTTTTATCGTGGAGCACCACTCTAAGCTCCACGCGTATTCCCTCTGCTTTAAGATTAAGAATTCCCTTGACTGTCTCGTCGAATGCTCCTTTCGCCTGTACGACAAAATCGTGAATATCTGGCTGTTCAGAATATAAAGGGACCCCCAACATTAGATCTTGGTGCCCAATATCAGAAAGTCTGCGAGCAAGTTTTCTCTCGCAGAATCGACGACCATTCGTTAAGACGTGAAGAGCTGTCTCCGGCAGCCTATTCCTAGCCTGACGCACGATGCGGAAAAAGCCATCACCGAGTAACGTCGGTTCTCCCCCGGTAATACCGAGACTACGCGTACCGCGCGGGATAAGCGAAATCGTCTCGCAAGCTTCTGACACCAAATAGCTATCATTTATGTCTTTAGGAGGCTGCGAGCACATTAAGCAAAAACTGTTACAGCGCTCCGTAACTAATATGCTGTTATGATCAGAACTCGCCCTGAATAAAACGCTTATCTCCTGCGCCACAGGATTAATTCGGACGATGTCTTTGTCTTGTAGGTAGTACAGCGGATCATCAAGACCAATTATTCTCTGATGGTTGCAATCATGGCCCAGCGACTCTCTCACGAGTACCGCGTAAAACCGGTCCCATGCGTCGCTCGGAACATTAGACAATCTATCTACTATAAGACACCGCGTTTTCGCAGCGACCATTGGCAGCGAGCGATTCTCGGTCAAGGACGCAATAAACGGTTCCGAAAAGTCCGCCCATCCGCAGAATTGTGACTTGCGTGATCGGAGGTCAATCATGAAACCCAGCTCTTTAAGATGCTTGCGTCATCGCCCCCGGCTTCAAGTTTCTGTATTAGGTACCCTACAATACTCTTCGTCCTTGCGCAGAAGGAGCTAGAGGCTTTATGCCCAACCCAATCACCCTGTGTCGTATGGTGGTAGACCGGATCAGTGCCGCAATAAGGTCGGAAGGCACATTCGTAGCACTCCGGTATGCTTTCAGAAACGGTCGCCTCTAAAACATCCAAAAGCGTTGGGTTTAGCATAAGTTGTTCGTAGGAGTTCGAGTGGACATCGCCAAGCCGGAAAGTCTCGTCGCCCATCTCCGCCAGCATCCGTGCTTCATCTGAAGCGTAGACGCCGCCGTCGTAGTTATACAGAAGGACACTTATGCCCAAACCTGCTGGCGATTGAAGATCTACATAACCGTTCGGATCCGGTGTCAACAATTTTTGGAGCAAGATTCGAGAGTAGTTCTCCGAAAATTCTAAGCCGGACCGATTCAGGAAAAGAATATAGTCCATTGCAGATTGATAGAAGTGATGGAATCTCTCAAAATCATATCGCTCAGCTTGTTTGGTTCGCACGGCGAAACCGTAAGGCGAAATCGGTCTCAAGAAAATTTCATTAAATCCCGCATCGATATACTCATCTATAATTTCGCAGGGATAGCTTAAGCTTCGCTCGCTTGTCGTCATCAGCGCTGCGATTCGATCGGGGCCAAGGCGATCCCGAATTAATTCAATCTTTTCTCGAACAAGCTCATGACCATTGGGACCACTTCGAGGCCGGTTTTTATTATGCAGCTCGGCGGGCCCATCCAGAGAGGTTGATATGTAGACGTCGTGCTCGTCGCAGTAAGTCAAAACATCTTCATCTACAAACGACAAATTGGTCGCGATGACGAACTGTAGGTTACGCCCTTCACGAGTGTTCCTTTCTTCGGCGGTCTCTATAACAAACTTGACCATCTCGAAGTTAAGTAGAGGCTCACCGCCTTGGAACTCTATCTTGATTGACTTGGACGGTGAGCGGAAAACGAGATCCAATGAGCGAAGCGCGGTCTCTCTACTCATGTCAAAAGCCTCAACGTCTTGAGTTTTTCGAGACACTTGGCAATACGGACAAGAGTAATCGCAGCGCAGTGTAACAACGAAGATGTGCAGAGCCGTAAAGTTTCGTACTGCTGAGTGCTTGGTTCTTATTTTGAGGCTTAGTAGATCTAGCGCGGAGTCTGAGTTGGAGTCCAAAAGGAAATGTTTCGCCCGCAGTTCTTGGTATTGGTCTGATCGATAAGAAAGTTGCTCATGGGCGAAGTCGACAAGTTGTTCTCGGTCTAGAAGCGCATATTCACCCGCTTCATTCGTTATAAGGTACTTATCGCCCAGGCGCGTGAAATTGAACGGCAATATGGTGTAATGCCGTGTAGTATCAGGGGGTCTAAAGAAGTCTACGGGTTGAAATCGCTTGCCGAGTGCTGAGTTACCCATTAAATCACTCGATAAATTCAGAATTTGCGAACGCGTTCGCGAGTATCAGATTCCTTACGGCTTCGGTTTTCTTAGAGACTGTGTTTCGCAAATCCTGGTCTAGTAGATCGTCGTTGAAAGACTGCAGAATCTTTTCCTGCTCGTCGTCCAGTATGGTGGTTGGGAACTGGAATTTGACAATTGCCTTTTGGTTGTCGGCTGTGACGCTTATTGAATTATAATACTTGCCAGAAAAGCGATAACAGGTCTCTTTAATAGTGTCGATATGGAACGCGTTCAAGCATACTTCAACGGAGACGGTATTGCCGTGCGTGACGCGGTGGACCGAAGAAAGGGCTACTTTTGATTCAGAGGCCATCGGGCGGGCACCTACCACCGCGACGAGACATGCGAAGTGTGTGAGCTGTGTGATCTGTGAGAACTATGGGACCGATGTGACTGATGTGAGCGATGCTGCGCATACAGTTCACCTTCGGCTGTCGCATTGGGGTTTTCGATTATAAACTGACTTTCCGAAAACGGTTGGTCGCTTTGGGACAGGAACAACAGACGATCGATTCGCTCATTGGTGTAGTCGTTTCCAATGCTTCCGCTAGCGGCGCCCGTCGTAACAGCAGTGAGTGCGGCCGCCAAGACGGTGGCGGGTTTTAAGAACTTTCGGTTAGCCATGAATTTGCCCCTAGGTCCAAAGGACTCCGGTTCGGAATGCGACTGGTCAGACCCGTACTTCGGGCTCCTATCCCTAATCTAGGCCATGGGCTAATGGCAGTCAACTTGTCTTTCGTTGTTGGTTTTAGCCCGGAAAAGCGCCAGTCGTTTGGGGGGGGTATGGTCCGGGGTTTTTCAGGTGGTGGTGAGATGCTTGTACTCAACAGGCAGGACAATGCTCGAGCCGTCGACCCTCGGTGGGAGCTGACCGGTACCGATGGGCCATTAATCAGGAGGATATCGGGAAATGGTTGAAGGAATCATTGATCAGCAGGGGAGAGCGTGTGTTGCTGGCAATCCGAACCGGACCGATGTTCTCAATAAATATCAGAGCCTTATTGGCCGGAACAACGAAGGAAGCCTCAATGTGGAGACGCTTCCTGCAATTTCTGGATCTCGCGGACAACCTCCAGGAGGAGCACCGGAGAGCGATCTGAGAGGGGTTGTCCGAGGAGGAGCTAGCCCTGTACGACATCCTGACCAAGCCAGCACCAGAGCTTTCGGACAAGGAGGTTAGCCAGGTTAAACAGGCATGTCGCGAGCTTCTCGAGACTCTGAAGAAAGAGAAGCTGGTGTTGGACTGGAGGAAGAAGGAGAGGGCCAGGAGTGATGTCCGACGGACCCTAGAGAGGATCTTCGACCGACACCTGCCAGAGAGCTACGGAGAGGACATCTACGAGGAGAAGTGTGAGGTGGCCTACCGGCATATCTATAGTAGCTACTATGGTGGCGGACAAAGCCTGTATCGCCAGGTTGCTTCTTAAGGGTGTAGTTACACGATCATGATCATCATCCTTAATCCAGTCCAGATTTCAGACCAATAGGAAGATCTGAAGTCTCTAGAGTTCTTCTATTGGTCTTCTCTTTCCAGAAAAAATAATCATGGTAGGGATCACGGATCTAGAGAACAGCCTGAAGAAGCTCAGAGAAATGGGTCATTGTTTCTCTAAAAGAATATATAGAGATCTAAGGACCCATTCTTTAGTCCGCTATCGGTCTGTTAGGTAGTTACATCTCGAGATAAGTAGTCTCGTTGCTTCTAGAGTCTTCCTGATGTGGCTCTAGTCTCTATTCCTTGATGATGTATGTCCGTCCTCCTCTTCCTATTCCGAGTGTCTCGAGTCTGCAGCCCATAGCGCGCATCCGCTTCCCAAGATTGCTGTCGGGGCTCTTTATCTGCTTGACTAGCGCTTTCCACCGTTCGGCCGGGATCTTTAGAACAGCTCGAACATAGCTTGCGGACCAGCGTCCGAATCCTTGGCCTTTCATGAATACGCACAGTGAGTCTGCGTACCTAGATCGAGGCGGGATTGATCGTGCTCGCGCCTTCCTTTGGACATCGGAGAGGTCCAGATCCCAGTCCGTAATCCGGATTCCGGGCATCGCCTGTCTGATGCTTTCCAACATCCGGTCTCCCTGTTCCCCCGTAGGAAGAACCAGAAAGCAATCCGATGGCTCACAATGACCTTTTTCATCGACTACTCTCCGGATTTGTATCCGGTTCATCGCTTGGATGATGTCGGCCACTACCTGAGACTCACCGATAGACCGAAGAATGTCTTCGTGTCCAAGGTGAGTCCTTTCGCTAGCTTCCTGTAGCCACGGGTCGTGCTGAGGTCCTTTCATCGCGAAGAAGGTGTTGGCGGCATGAGTCCGATCTCTGTAAGGCAATCCAAACCCAACGAAGGTGTCGCAGTGCTGGTAGTCGTTGCGTCCGTCGACGGCTCCCCAATGACCCGTTTGGAGCTGAAAGGCCGTTTCGTAAGCATTGATTAGCGGTTCGAGGGCCTTGTGTGAACAAACGAAGACATTCGCGCTGTCAGGGATCCTGTTCGCGAGGTTCGACATGAGCGCCTTGGTTCGAGGGGAAGCCTCTTTGGTCATGCCCGTCTTGCCCACCCCTCGGCACCGTGCGACATGTAGACGTACACCTGCGTAGCTCCGGGCACGGATCACCGGTTTGAGGATCGCTTTTTCCTGGAAAAGACGGTAAAGCAGATTCTGGGAAGCGGTGGCGTCGAGGATTACCGCGCCAATATCATTGTCGGGAATAACAAGGGAGGCAGTGTTGAGGGTGTGATCCTTGCCCTTTCTGCTGTAGTAGTGCCACTGCTCGAGCGTCGCTTGTGCTGCCTCAAGGGTTTTATCAACCCGTTCCCCGATGGATTTCCGGTGGCGTCCATCTTCGGACCTTATGACCAGATCGTCCCAAGGAGTTTTCCGTAGTGCTTGTCGGAGATTGCTGAAATCCCAGGTCTTCGCGAGTTCCTTCGCCTCGGAAGAAAGGAGTCGGGTGGCGTAGGCTTGGTCCTTCTGGATGGCTTTCAGGTCCCGCTCGAGCCCTTCAAGCGCGTCTAGCTCCGCAGCGTACTGTGCGTCGTAACGAATATGCTGCGGGATTACACCCAAGGAGAAGGAGAGGTCTTCGAGGGTGCACTGGTACATTCTGACAATGTTGAGAGATTCATCGATTGCGACAAGGTCCCTCTGGCCTGAGAAATTGTGGTTGTAAGCGATGAAGGTGGAGAAACGTTCTTCATCTCCCAATTTGAATTTCTCGAGCGACATCTCGTAGGCCTTGTGGGTCACCACCAAGATCTGGGTGTCAGCCATCTCTTCGGCCGTAAGGACGTTATCGGTATGGCGGCACCGAGCGATAGCACACCCTGCGAGCTTGTTGATCTGTGCGCTCATCTCCTCCGCTTGGTCGATCAGTCGTACGACGACGAGCATTGCGAACTGGCTTTGGTCCGAATGCATCGCTGCGTACAGGGCGAGTCCTTGGGACTTTCCCGTTCCGGTAGCAGGTTGTAGTACACGCCACGCGCCGTCCTTCGATGTTGCTTGCTCGTTGAGGACAGCACACAACTGTCCCCAGATGGTTTGAAGCTCTGGACTCGGGGTGTTTCCCAGGGTGCGCCAGTGGGCGGTCATGCGTTCTACATAGTGGTCTTCACGAATCATCTTGGATTCCTCAAGGGGGTGTGGGAGGTCATCAACGGCTTCATGGCCTTCATCCCGCTGGCGTTTGGGGCTGCGCGGCGGCAGGGGTCGAAGGGAGAGCGTCGATGGGTTGGGACTGGAGGAGCGCATCACCACAGGGGGCCGTAGCCGAGGATGGGTGAGCGTTCATCCATAAGGGGCCAGCAATTGAGCTGGGTGGGCCAGGCGGTACGAGCAAGCGCCAGGCGACCTACCCCTTCATAAAGTCGTGGTAATGGCGAGCCGGTCCCGGTAGGGGCTGTCCGCTGCGTATCAGGTGGGTACACCCTGCCGGTACGTCTCGAGTGTCGGCCCTGGGTGTCTCATCAGGGTTGTCTTTTGGTCGTGATACGGGTATCTAGTGGGGGTCTAGATCCTGTTGATACGGACGAGGAGAAAGGGATGGCAGAGGTGGGATACAAGCGGGTGAGTACTCTGGACCAGAGCACGGAGAGACAACTGGATGGGGTGGCCGTCGATAAGGTGTTCGAGGACAAGTGTGGAGGCGGAGATACGAAGCGCCCCGCGCTGACTGCTCTGTTGGACTATGTCCGTGAGGGAGACACGGTCCATGTCCACAGCATCGATCGTTTGGCGCGTAACTCTCAGGACCTCCTGGGTCTAGTCGAGCAGTTGCGGTCGCGGGGTGTCGGTGTCCGGTTCCATAAGGAGGGGCTGTCCTTCAACGCGGATCAAAGCGATCCCTTCAAGGAGTTGATGTTCCAGATGCTGGGTGCCTTCGCTCAGTTTGAGAGGGCGATCATACGGGAGCGTCAGCGGGAGGGCATCGAGAAGGCCAAGCGGAAAGGCGTCTACACGGGTGGCAGCAAGACCATCGACAGGGAGAAGGTGTTGTCCCTGCTCGACCAGGGGTGGGGTCCGGCGGCGGTAGCCAGAGAGCTTGGCATTGGGCGGATGTCCGTCTACCGGATCAAGAACGAGGGGGCGAGCGTCTGACCTTTCTATAGGTAACCCCTACCTGGTCCCCCGATCATTTCCACGAGGTACCGCCTCCCCCTAGGGGGGAACCTGCAGCGGGAATAGCGTGGGTACCCTCACGAAATTCTGTCGGAAATCTCTCCTGGGCCCGTGGGTCTGGCCAGGGGATGAACTTCTGGACTCCCAACCTATTCGTCTTCGCGTCGGCCTCTTGCTGCCCCTCGCTGTGTGCCTTGTGCTGGTACATAGAGTGGTACAAACTTTGGTACACACAGGGCCTCTCAGCCACGTCCGTAGCTCTGATCCAGAGGAGTACGTGGAGATATCTGTCGAGGGATTCATCCTTGGTGGCATCTGGAGGAAAGTCCGGAGCAAGGCCAAATAGGGGTGCATGGTGTGGCCCGCATCGCACCCGGGTAGGCTGCACGAGGCGTCCGGTGACGGACGTCCCAGATGAAT
>NZ_KB898184.1:0-8606 GCF_000377465.1 Thioalkalivibrio sp. ALE30
GTAGGAGATTCTATGTCTCTCCACAAGGGGTCTTAGGTTGATAGTCGGTCTGATGGTTCATCAGGGCGAAGGCGACGCGGGCCAGTTTGCGAGCCAAGGCATTCAGCGCCTGAGTCGTCGCCAGGCCACGGTCCAGGCAGCGCTGGTAGTAGTCGCTCCAGGCGGGTTTGGACTTGGCCTGCATCGCGGCCAGGTAGAGCAGCCGTCGCAACTCTGGATCGCCCTGCTTGGTGAGTTTGCGCTGCCCCCGTTTTGTGCCGGAGTCGCGGATGCGGACATCCAGCCCCAGGAAGGCGACGAACGCATCACTGCTGCGGAACGCGCCGCGATGGAACGCCATCGCCAAGCCGGTGGCGGTGAGCGGGCCCACACCCTCGATCTGCTGGCAGCGCCGAGTGTGATCCGACCAGCCGGCGCGACTGACCGTCTCGCGCAGCACACGCTGGAGGACGGTATCCAGCCGAACGATCTCCCGAAGCAGGTGCTTCAGGTGGGCCTGCAGTTCGGGTACGCCTCGCAGACTCTGCTCCAGCATGACCCGTGCCCGTACCAGCGTGGCACGCCGGCGCAGCAGCTTTTGCAGGGTCCGGTAGCCCTCGGGCGGCGGTGTCCAGGGGCGCAGTTCGTCCTGCTCGCGTTGCAGATAACGCACCAGCAGCCGGGCATCCCCGGCATCGGTCTTGGCCCGGCCACCGATGCTCTCGCGGTAGCGATTGAGGCGATAGCCATTGATCAGATACACCCGGTGGCCCTGATGATGGGCCTCCAGCGCCAGGGCCAGGTGATAGTCGTTGGTGGCTTCCAGGGCGAAGTCGGCCGGACCCTGCAAACCACGGACCCACCGGCGGATCGCCGGGAGCTCGTTGGGACACAGCTGTGCGGTTTCACCGTCGATGCTGATCCACAACTCGGCCTTGCCGACATCGACCCCGATCCGATGCGTTGCCATCATCACACCTCCCGAGCTAGCTTGGAGTGGTCTGTCGGGGCCTCACCGAACGCTGGCTTGCCATCTATCGTCGGTCCCGAGCCGATCGATTCCTTATCGGCGTTTAAGGTGAGGGGTGGGACGAACTCTCCTACCGTCTGTGCCACAGGCCAGATGCCAGCTTCGTCCCTCCACCCCGACAGACCCTTTCTAGGCCTGCCACGGGTAAACATACAAGGCCAGCCCTCTGGCCGATAGGGCATCACCAGAACCCCATCGCGCAGGGGGCTGCGCTCCTACGGGCAATAGCGGCACCCCCCCGCAGGAGGCCAGCCCTCTGGCCGATGGGGTCTGGTCAACACCCCATCGGCCAGAGGGCTGGCCTCCTACTTGCCTGTTTCGGCGCGTGAACGTACTCTTTCGCGGCTGTTTAGCGTACAGAGGAAACCGCGATGGATTTCGCCAAGGCCCGGATCAACATGGTCGAGCAGCAGGTTCGCCCCTGGGACGTGCTCGATACGCGCGTGCTGGACGTGATGGAAACCCTGCCGCGTGAACGCTTCATGCCCGAGCCCTACCAGGCCCTGGCATATGCGGATTCCGAGATCCCGCTGGGGCACGGCGAAAACACCCTGCCGCCGGTGGTGGTCGGCCGGCTGCTGCAGGCCGTGTCGCCGCAGCCCACCGAGACGGTACTGGAGATCGGCACCGGTTCCGGTTACGTGACCGCCTGCCTGGCCCACCTCGCGGCCCGGGTCGACAGCATCGAGCGGATCGACGATCTGCGTCTCGCGGCGCGTAACCGCCTGACGGATCTGGGTCTCGATAACGCCCACCTGCGCACCGCCACGGTGACCCGTGACTGGACCCCGCCGCGCCCGCGTTACGACGCGATCATCCTCACTGGCGGCATGACCGAATACGACGACTTCCTCGAGCCCTACCTGACGCTCGGCGGCCGGCTATTCGTGGTCACTGGCGATGGCCCGATCATGGAGGCCCAGCTGATCACCCGGACCACCGAAGACGACTGCCGCCACGAGGGCCTGTTCGAGACCCGCGTGAAGCCGCTGGTTGGCTTCGAGCCGAAGCCCGCGTTCGAATTCTGAGCCGGTCGCCTGCGCCCCGGCACGGGGCGCGCGCCGGAGGCCCCATGCCGGAACATGCTCTGATAGGATAGGCGTTTCCTAATATCCTCCGGAGTCGCGTCCATGAACCGTCTGCCGTCGCTTCTCGCCGCCGCCGGGCTGGCCCTGGTGATCTCGGCCCCCGCCACCGCCTCCAGCCTGATGGAGGTCTACGAGCGCGCGGCCGCGGAAGACGCCGAACTGCGCACCGCCGAGGCGGAGTACCGCAGCGTGCTGGAGAACCGGCCGCTCGCGCGCTCTGCCCTGCTGCCGCAGATCTCCGGGCAGGCCGAGGCCGGCGCGTTCTACCGCGACGGCCGCAATGAACCGAGCATTGATGGGCGCGAGACCAGCTTCGGCGTCAATCTGGCCCAAAGCCTCTACGACCGCCGCAACTACATCGAGCTGGCGCAGGTGGATCTCGAGATCGCCCGCGCCGAGGCCGAACTGGATGCCGCCCGCCAGGACCTGATCCTGCGCGTGGCCCAGGCCTACTTCGACGTGCTCATCGCACAGGAAACCCTGGCCTTCCGCGAGGCCGAGGTCGAGGCGATCGAGCGCCAGCTGGAACAGACCCAGCGCCGCTTCGATGTCGGCCTGGTCGCCCGTACCGACGTCACCGAAGCCCAGGCCCAGCGCGACATCGCCGAGGCCGAGCGCATCGCCGCCGCGAACCAGCTGGACCTGACCCGCGAGCAGCTCGCGGTGATCACCAACACCTACTGGGACGAGCTGGACATGCTGCGCGACGAGGCCGAGCTGACCCCGCCGGAACCGGCCGATCCGCAGGCCTGGGTCGATATCGCGCTCGCCAACAACCTGGAACTGGCCGCCCAGCGCCTGAGCACCGAGACCGCCCGCGAACAGATCCAGCGCCAGCGCGCCGAGGGCCTGCCGCGGCTCAACCTGAACGCCTCGGTGCGCGAGAACCGCTACCACGGCCTGGATGTACCAGCTGATGCCAGAGGCGCCTTCTTCGAGGGCACCGACGCCCAGGTCGGCGTGCAACTGGAGATCCCGCTCTACACCGGCGGGCGCGTCAGCGCCCTGACCCGCCAGGCCCGCGAGGACTTCCAGGCCGCGCAGGAAGGCCAGTCGCTGGTGGAGCGCCGCACCACTCAGGACACCCGCAGCGCCTACCTGTCGGTGATCTCCAACAACTCGCGGGTGCGCGCGCTGGAGCAGGCGCTGGTTTCGACCCAGTCCGCGTTCGAGGCGGCCGAGGCCGGCTTCGAGGTCGGTACCCGCACCCAGGTGGATGTCCTGCTCGCCCTGCGCGAGGTCTTCCGCGCCGAGCGCGACTACGCCGAGGCCCGCTACGGCTTCCTCGGCGAATCGCTGCGCCTGCAGCGCGCCGCCGGTCGCCTGAGCGTGGCCGACCTCGAGGCCATCGACGACCTGCTGGAGTAATGTCCGCCTCCGCCACGCATAACCCACGGGCCCGCTGCGAGCGGGCGCGCTCGCGCCTGGTCCTGATCGACCTGCAGGAACGCCTGCTGGCCGCGATGCCCGAGGCGGCCCGTGCCGAGGTCGAGCGCAATGCCGCGCGCCTGATCGAGGCGGCGCGCAAGCTCGGCATCCCGATCGAGGTATCGCGCCAGTATCCCAAAGGCCTCGGCGAGGTCACCGCCCCCCTGCAGCAGGCGCTGGACGGCGAGGGCGCGGTCACCGACAAGACGGCCTTCTCCTGCTGCGCCGAAGCCGACCTGCACACCCGCCTGACCCGCGGCGACCAGATCATCCTGACCGGCGCGGAGACCCACATCTGCGTGACCCAGACGGCACTGGAACTGCTGGAGGCGGGCGTGACCGTGTTCGTGGTCGAGGACGGGGTCTGCTCGCGCGATGCCGGGCGCAAGCGCAACGGACTGGAGCGCCTGCGCGCCGCCGGCGCCATCATCACCAACCACGAGTCGGTACTGTTCGAGTGGCTGCGCGATGCGGCCGATCCTCAGTTCCGCGAGCTGAGCCAGTTGATCCGCTAATCACGAACCGGGAGACACGCAGGGATGCGCATGCTTGGAAATATTCTGCTCGGCGCCTGGCTGATTCTGTTCGGCCTGCGCGGCCTGCTGGGGCTGCAGTTCCAGTACGACCACTACGTCATCAGCGGCCTGGCGGTGATCGCCGGTATCCTGTTCATCCTTCGTCGATAAAACCAACATCATGCGCCTGACCCCCGACGAGTACCGCAATCAGGACCACCGCCGCATCACCCTGCTGGGGATGTCCGGTGTCGGCAAGACGCGCCTGTCCAACATGCTGCGGCGCGAGGACTGGTTCCACTACTCCGGCGACTACCGCATCGGCACGCGCTACCTGAGCGAACCGATCCTGGACAACATCAAGGCCCAGGCGATGGCGGTGCCATTCCTGCGCGATCTGCTGCGCTCGGACTCGATCCAGATCATCAACAACATCACGGTGGACAACCTGCACCCGGTGGCGAGCTTCCTCGGCAAGCTCGGCAACCCGGAGCTGGGCGGGCTGCCGCTGACCGAGTTCAAGCGCCGCCAGACCCTGCACCACGAAGCCGAGGTGCAGGCCATGCTCGACGTGCCCGACTTCATCAACAAGTCCCAGACGCTGTTCGGCTATCCGCACTTCGTCAACGATGCCGGCGGCTCGGTCTGCGAACTGGACAGCCCCGGCGTGCTGGAGACCCTCGCGGAGCACACGCTGATCCTCTACATCAAGGCGACCGACGAGGACGAGCGCCAGCTGATCGAGCGCGCCGAGAGCGATCCCAAGCCGCTGTACTACCGCGAGGCCTTCCTCGACCAGCAGCTGGCCGAATACATGCGCGACGAGGGGCTGGACTACGTCGCCCAGATCGACCCGGACGCCTTCGTGCGCTGGGTCTTCTCGCGGCTGTTCCGCGCGCGCCTGCCGCGCTACGAAGCGATCGCCGAGAGTCACGGCTACACCATCAGCACCACGGAACTGGCGCGGGTGCGCAACGCGGCCGACTTCGACGACCTGGTCTGCATGGCCCTGGAACGGGAGGCGCGTCTGTAATGCCACTTGTCGCCTACTCCGACCTGCCCACCTTTGCCCGCCTGAAAAGCGAGGGCGAGACCGTCCTGCCCAGCGACTTCGCCCAGCAGCAGGAGATCCGCGCCCTGCATATCGGGCTGCTGAACATGATGCCGGACGCCGCCCTCGCGGCCACCGAGCGCCAGTTCTTTCGCCTGATCGGCGAGAGCAACCAGATCGCGCAGTTCTATATCCACCCGTTCACCCTGCCGCAACTCAAGCGCGGGCCGAAGGGGCGCGACCACGTCAAGCAGTACTACGAATCCTTCGAGGACCTGAAGAAGGAGGGCCTCGACGCGCTGATCATCACCGGCGCCAACGTGACCCAGCCGGACCTGGCCCTGGAACCCTTCTGGGAACCACTGGCCGAGGTGGTCGACTGGGCCTGGGAGAACGTGACCTCCACGCTGTGCTCCTGCCTGGCGACCCACGCCGTGCTGCAGGCGCGCTACGGCGAGCACCGCCGGCATATGGGCGAGAAGCTGTGGGGCGTGTTCCCGCATCGCGTGGTCGACCGCGGGCATCCGCTGGTCACCGGCGTGAACACCCGTTTCGACGTGCCGCACTCGCGCTACAACGATGTCTCGCGCGACCAGTTCGAGCGCCACGGCCTGCGCGTGCTGGTGGAGAGTGACCAGTCCGGGATCCACCTGGGGGCCTCGCCCGACGGCTTTCGCATGGTCTTCTTCCAGGGCCACCCGGAATACGACTCGATCAGCCTGCTCAAGGAATACAAACGCGAGGTGGTGCGCTACATCCAGGGCGAACGCGACGCCTACCCGCCGCTGCCGGAGAACTACCTGATGCCGCAGGCCGCCGCTATCCTCGACGAGCACCGCGAGCACGTGGAGGCCGCCCTGGAACACTGCACCGAGATCCCGGCCCTGCCCGAGGCGCTGCTGCTGGACCGCCTCGACAACACCTGGCACGACACCGCGCTGGCGGTGATCAATAACTGGCTGGGCAACGTCTACCAGCTGACCAACCTCGACCGGCGCAAGCCGTTCCGCGACAGCGTCGACCCGAGCGACCCGCTGGCCGGGCGCCGCTAGGGAAACACGGATCAATGCACACGCTCGCGTTGGCACCCCAGGTTTTCCGAGACAAGGCGCGATGCGCAGCGGGTAGTGGTTCTACCCGCAAGTGGCGCAACGCAGGATCGGGGAACCTGGGGTGCCAACCCCACAAGCCATTGAAAGCAGGGGCTCGGCCGCCCGTTGTTGTCGAAAACTGGCGTGCGCACGGCGTTGCGGCTCCCTTGTGCAGAATGACTGCACGGCAGTCACCGCGCCTTGTTCGCACGCAAAAGCGACTCGAGCGCGAGCGTGTGCATTGATCCGTGTTTCCCTAGGATCGGCGGCCGGCTCCCCTCCGCCTTGGACCTCGGAGAAGCCCGATCGGTCAGAGGGCTAGCCTCCCAAGACCCGGACCAGGACCTGTAGGAGCTCAGCCCCCTGAGCGATTCAGCGTCGGCCGATATCCAGTCAGCCGAAGGAAGCCCCTATTACCCCGGAGAAACCGCTGCCACATTGATACTCGGCAGACAGGGAACACCCTGGGGAGGCGACCAAGACCGCACCGCCAGATCCGGCGCCACTCCACCCTACCTATCGCCCCATCGGCCAGAGGGCTGGCCTCCCACAGCCGTGGCATGATGAGTGACAGGCACACGACAGGAAGCCAGATGGCCGAAACGGACCAGGAAAATCTGCCGCGCCCGATTATCGGACTGTACGAAACCATTGCCGGCGACGAGGACGCGCGCGTCTGCAAGGACATCCCCGAAAACGCCTGCCGCGCCCAGCCGGTCAATTTCTTCGTCCACCTGGTCGCCAACACCCTGAGCAAGATTGGCGACGAGCTCGCCTCGGCCCGACTGGTGCTGGCCTGGCTGCTCGGCGCCCTGGGCGCCCCGGCCGCCTTCGCCGGCTTCCTGGTGCCGATCCGCGAATCCGGCTCGCTGCTGCCGCAACTATTCGTTGCCGCCTCCATTCGCCGCCGGGCGATCCGCAAGGGCTTCTGGGTGCTGGGCAGTGTCCTGTCCGGCCTGGCCGTCGCCGGCATGGCTGTCGTCGCCCTGACCCTGGAGGGCGCCGCCGCCGGCTGGGCCATCCTCGGGCTCCTGATCGTCTTTGCCCTGTCGCGGGGGATCAACTCGGTGGCTTCCAAGGATGTGCTCGGCAAGACCATCGCCAAGCACCAGCGCGGAACCGTGATGGGCTATGCCGCCTCCCTCGCCGGCTTCTTCACCCTGGGCCTGGGTATCTACCTGACGCTGGCGAACCTCGAAGAGGCCGGCATCGGGGTCTTCGTCGCCCTGCTGGCCGCCTCGGCCGGGGCCTGGTGGGTGGCCGCCGCGACCTTTACCCGGCTGCGCGAGGACCCGGGCTCCACCAAGGGCGGCGGCAACGCGGTGACCGAGGCCATCCGCTCCATGCGCCTGCTGTGGACCGACCGCGCCTTTGGCCACTTCGTGCTGACCCGCGCCCTGCTGATGAGCACCGCGCTGGCCCTGCCCTTCTACGTCCTTCTCGCGGAGGACGCCACCGCCGGCGATCTCGGAACCCTGGGGCTGCTGATCCTGGCCAGCGGCCTGGCCTCGGCGGTCAGCGCCCCGGTCTGGGGGCGCCTGTCCGACCGCTCGGCGCGCTGGGTGCTGATCCTGTCTGGCCTTCTGGCCGCCGGGCTTGGCATTGCGGTCGCGGTGGGCGTCTGGTTCGTGCCGGTGGATACCGACCACGCACTGGTCCCCGGCGGCTGGCTCTATGCGGCGTTGTTCTTCCTGCTCGGGGTCAGTCATGCCGGTGTGCGCCTGGGGCGCAAGACGTATCTGGTGGATATGGCCACGCAGGAGACCCGGGCCGCGTTCACCGCGGTCAGCAACACGGTCATTGGTGCCCTGCTGCTGGTCGGCGGGCTGTTCGGGCTGCTGGCGCAGCTGGCGGGCACCGAGGTGGCGATCTTCGTCCTCGCGCTGATGAGTCTGGCCGGCGCCGCCAGCGCCTGGCTCATGGGCGAGGCCTGACACGCGCCCCTCTCTCGCCCTCGCCCCCCACGAGGCATGCTGGGCGATTCCGTTTTCGCGTGACTCCGGCCTGCCGCCGACCTGTTGGTGGCTGGTCCCGGTTCGGCCTCTGGTGTTTACGGTGCCTCCGGCCGGTCGCCTGCCGGGCTGAGGCTGGTCCTGGTTCATTCTTCGGTGTTTATGGTGCCTTCGGTCCACATACTGCCCGGCGCTGGGTTGTGTGCGTCAAGTTGTGCAGAAGTGAGTCAGCCATGTTCGGTTGGTCGGTATGGCTCAGGCGGCCTCGGCCTGCCTCAGCAGGATTTTCTTGTGCTCTTTGAGCAGATCCATGTTCAGGTAGCGGTTGTCCTCCAGCCAGCCTTCGTGGATTTCGACGGCCAGGGCCCGTACCAGGCGTAGACAGCTGTGGGTGTTGGGGAAGATCCGGACCACCCGGGTCCGGCGGCGGATCTCCTCGTTCAGCCGCTCGAGCATGTTGGTGCTCTTCATG